>DATCKZ010000096.1:0-26069 GCA_036564175.1 Natronosporangium sp. | reverse complement strand
GGGCGACCTTCATCAACGGCGACACCCGGTGGCCGGACTCGAACGAGTTCTGGTTCGACTGGAACCCGGAGCAGCAGACGTTCGGCCGCTCGTTCATCCACCACACGATGCTCGGCAGTAGCAACTGGACGATCGTCGAGGACGTCGCCGGGCTGCGACCGCGCACCGACGCGAAGCTGGAGCTGTGGCCGATCGACATCGACTGGCCGCACTTCACGGTCACCGACCTCAACTACCGCGGCCAGGACCTGACCATCGTCTGGAACGGCGATGGCCACTACCCCGGCGTGCCGCAGGGTTACTCGGCCTACCTGGACGGCCAGCGGGTGCTCACCGTGGACCGGCTGGCGCACCTGGTCTGGGACCCGGACACCGGCGCGGTCGAGTTCCCGGACGCGCCGGCGACCGTGCTGCACAACGCCGCCGACCCGGACGCGCCGGCACCGACCGAGGTGCGGCTGACCGGCGAGCGGGTGGTGGACATCTTCCAGAAGGCCGGGGTGGACATCTCGGCGCAGCCGGGCGTCCGGCCGACCCCGAACCTGGCGCTCGGCGCCACCCCGTCGGCGTCCTACGTAGACCAGGCCGAGGACACCGACGCGTACGGCCCGACCAGCCTGACCGGCCCGATCGACGGCGCTACCATCAACCTGCCGTTCTGGGGCAGCGCCGGCTCCGGTAACGACCAGGACTGGTATCAGCTGGACTTCGGCCGGCCGACCACGTTCAGCCAGGTGAAGCTGTACTTCTTCAACGACCGCAACGTGATGGGCGTGCCGGACCAGCACCGGGTGGTGACCGACTCGAACCGGTACCGGGAGCCGGCCATGTACACCATCCAGGTGTGGCGGGGCAACCGCTGGGTCGACGTCGCCGACCAGGTGAAGAGCCCGACGTACCCGCGCAGCAACTACAACGTGGTCTCGTTCCGGAGCGTCACCACCGAGCGGATGCGGGTGCTGATGACCCACCGCGAGGGATACGGGACCGGGCTCAAGGAGATCCAGGTGTTCCGCCCGATCACCAGCCCGCCACCGCGGCCGGAGAACCAGCCGCCGCAGCTGGTGGTCCGGCACGACCCGAGCGTCCAGGTGCCCGGCCAGGCGCAACTGGCCGCGGTCGCCAAGGACGACGCGCTGCCGAACGGCACCCTGGAGCTGCGCTGGGAGCTGGTCTCCGGGCCCGGCCTGGCGCTGTTCGACGACCCGACCTCGGCCCGGCCGCGGCTGCGGGTCGCCGAGGACGGGCGGTACGTGGTGGCGCTGACCGCCACCGACGGCGCGGCGTCCACCACCGAGCAGCTCACGATCGAGATCACCGGGGTCGGCACCGGCCCGGTGAACCTCGCCCCGCGGGCCACCCCCACCTGCAGCAACACCTCACCGTGGGAGAGCTGCGACGCGATCATCCTGAGCTCCGACGGCAGCACCCCGCCGCAGTACGGGACCTGGCCGACCAACGGTGACCAGTGGGTGCAGCTGGAGTGGCCGGAACCGGTGCGAGTGGACTCTGCCGACATGTGGTTCTTCCAGGACGTGCCGCCCGGCGCCGACGGCGGCGTGCAGGCGCCCGCGTCCTGGAACATCGAGTACTGGGACGGCGAGGCGTGGCAGCCGGTCAGCAACCCGGTCGGGTTCGGCACCGCGCTGGACCAGTTCAACCACGCCAGCTTCGACCCGGTCACCACCACCGCCCTGCGGGCGAACCTGATCGCCCGCGAGAACCAGGCCAGCGCCGAAGGCGTGGGGGTTCGGCGGTGGCGGGTCTACGCCGAGCCACCGGAGTCGGTGGCGCCGGTGACGGTGACCACCCCGGTCGGCGAACTACCCGCGCTGCCCTCGACCGTCACCCTGGTCTACGCGGGTGGCGCAGAGCTCGACGCGGCAGTGGTCTGGGAGCCGGTCAGCCCAGACCAGGTCGCCAACCCCGGCACGTTCGAGGTGCGCGGGTTGGTCGACACCACCTCCCTGCTGGCCCGCGCCACCGTGACGGTGGTCGCGGACCCGTAGCCGTAACGGGTGCCTGCGCTGAGGCGCCGGCGCACCCGGCCAGCCGCGGCGATCGTGGCCACGCTCAGCCCGGTGGGCGTGGCCACCCCCAGCCCTCGGCCGACAACCTCACCGCACGCTGACCGCACCGCGCGGCCACCCGGACAGCTCTGTGAGCTGCACCATGATCCACCAAAAAAGCTTGCATGAGCCAACCAACCCGTGGACGCTTGTCCGGTGCAAGCAATTTCGGCCCAGCGGCAGCCGGCCACCAGCGACAGCGACGCCCCGCCCGACCGGCTCGCCGCGGCCTTCGTACGGCTGGTCCGGCAGCTGAAGGCCCGACATTCCGCAGATCCAGCGATGGGCTGCCTGTCGGTGCTGTCCCGGCTCGGGCCGGTCCGGATCTCGCGGCTGGCCGACGAGCTGCTCCTGGACATCTCGACCACCAGCCGGCACGTCCGCAATCTCGAGGCAGCCGGCCTGCTGAGCCGCGAGACCGATCCGGCCGACCAGCGGGCCACCCTGCTGACCGTGACCCCGGCCGGCGACGACTACCTGCGCGAAGGGCTCGCCCGGTTCGGCCGGGCGCTCGCCGGCGCCACCGTGGACTGGTCCGACCAGGACCTGGCCACCCTCACCGACCTGCTCAACCGGCTCGCCGACGACCTCGGCCGGCCGCTCGACCGCAAACCAGACAGCAAGGAGCGCACGTGACCGTCCAGACTCAAGCGGCAGCTTCGGACCAGGGCTACCTGTCTCACCGGCAGATCCTGGTGGTACTTGTCGGCCTGATGGCCGGGATGTTCCTCGCCGCCCTGGACCAGAGCATCGTCGGCACCGCCCTCCCCCGGATCGTCAGCGACCTGGGCGGGCTGAACCACCTGTCCTGGGTGGTCACCGCGTACCTGCTCACGTCCACCGCCTCTACCCCGCTCTGGGGCAAGATCTCCGACCTGTACGGCCGCCGGCCGATCTTCCAGACCGCGATCCTGGTGTTCGTCGCGGGTTCGCTGGTCTCGGCGCTCGCCGGCGACATGGCGGTGCTGATCGGCGGCCGGGCGGTGCAGGGGCTGGGCGCCGGCGGCCTGATGGCACTCGCCCTGTCCATCATCGGCGATGTCATCCCGCCCCGGGAGCGCGGCCGCTACCAGGGCTACTTCGGGGCAGTGTTCGGGATCTCCACTGTGGGTGGTCCATTGCTGGGCGGCTGGCTCACCGACGGCCCCGGCTGGGAGTGGATTTTCTGGATCAACGTCCCGATCGGGCTCGCCGCCCTGGTGGTCACCTCGCTCGCGCTGCGGATGCCGCGGGTACGCAGGGACCACTCGATCGATTACCTAGGGGCGGCCGTGATCGTCGGCTCGGTCACCTCGATCCTGCTCTACACCTCGTGGGCCGGTGGCGAGTTCGGCTGGGGTGACCCGTACTCGCTCGCGCTGCTGATCGGCGGGATCCTGCTCGCCGGCGCGTTCGTGTGGGTGGAGTCGCGGGCGGCCGAGCCGATCATCCCGCTGCGGCTGTTCCGGAACCGGGTGTTCAGCCCGACCGTCGCGTTCACCGCGCTGATGGGGTTGGCGATGTTCGGCGGCATCATCTTCCTGCCGGTCTACCTGCAGGTAGTGCAGGGCATGTCGCCGACCGAGTCCGGGCTGGCGCTGCTGCCGATGATGGCCGGGGTGTTCCTCACCTCGATCGGCTCCGGCCAGCTGATGACCAAGACCGGCCGGTACAAGCTCTACCCGATCCTCGGCGCCGCCGTCACCATCGTCGGGTTCCTGTTGCTGTCCACGCTGGACGTCGACACCCCGTACTGGCGGGTGGCGGTGTTCATCTTCGTGCTCGGCGCCGGGCTCGGGTTCACGATGCAGATCGTGATTACCGCAGTCCAGAACGCGGTGGAGCGCCGGGACATGGGCTCGGCCACCTCCAGCGTGACCTTCTTCCGGATGATGGGCGGCGCGTTCGGGACCGCGATCTTCGGGGCGGTGCTGGCGAACCGGCTCAGCTACCACCTCGCCGGCTCGGGTGCCGGCGATCAGCTGCCGGCCGGCACCGACGAGGCCGCGATCGCCAACAACGTCCAGGCGATCCAAGCGCTACCGCCGGCGGTGAAGGAGGTCGTGCTGGGCGCCTGGGTGAACTCGGTGCAGGAGCTGTTCCTGGTGGCGGTGCCGTTCGCGGTGGTGGCGCTGGTGCTCGCGTGCTTCATCCCGGAGGTGGAGCTGAAGCGGGCCGAGCCCAACCCGGCCGACGCCGACGGCGCCGAACCCGCCCCGGTGGCCAGCGCGCCGGTCGGGCACTAGCCGGGAACGCAGAACGCGGCGGCCAGGAGCGCGGCAGCCGGAACGCGGCCGGCTCGGGCATCACCCCGGGCCGGCCGCCGGCACCGCCAACCCGGCCGCACCCGGGCGGGAGCAGCCGGCGGTCGACCCGGACCGGGCCAGCAGGTCCAGCCCGAGCCGGGCCCGCCGGACCCGCTCGGCCGACAGCGCCACCGCGGTCGCTTCGAGGTGGCTGCCGGACGGGTAGAGGTCCGGCGCGTTGCGCAGCCCGAACTTGACGTACACCGGCGCGGCCAGCTCGACCAGCCGGGGCAGCTCGTAGTGGCGCACGAACCCGCCCAGGTTGTCGGGAGCCTCCACATAGACGTCCAGCGGTACGCCGACCGCCGCCCGGATCGCCGCGATCTGCGGCAGGGTCAGGTCGGTCGGCAGGTTCAGGGTGTCCGCACCCAGATCGACCAGCACCCGGGCGGTGGCCGGATTGGCGACCGGCAGCATCACCGACACCTTCGCCCGCAGGTCGGCCGGCAGCTCACCGGCGGCCCGCAGCTGGCCGAGCACGCTCAGCACGCCGAGGTCGGCGACCAGCACGCTGCGGACGCCGAGCGCGGCCGCCCGCCGGATCTCGTCCACCACCGCGGCCAGCTGCTCGGCACCGCGCACCGCCGCCGCCAGCCCGCCGCCGGCCGGGGCGGTCGACGCCGCCGAGGCGTCCCAACCGGCGCACGGCCGGGCGAACAGGCTCAGCTCGATCCCGGCTTCCCGGGCCATCGCCACCATCTCGGTGATCTCGGCGTCGGTGAGCAGCCCGACCCCGGTCCCCTGCGACACCCGGGTCACCGGCACCTCGTACCGCTTCGCCTCGGCGAGCACGGCGGCCAGGCAGCGCGGCCCTTCCACGCTGGGGATCTCCACCCGGAAATGGGCGCCGTCCGGGAACCGGCCGGTGGCCGCCGGCAGCCCGGCGGCCTCCGGCGCCGGCAGGCCGAGCCGGGCCAGCAATGCGTCGGTACGGGTGGCGATCATGCGGTCCTCTGAAATTTCGAACGGGGTACGGGTAATCGTACGCATCTCTGCCGCTAGAATCACCGGCGTGGCCCGTGCGGTGCCGGCGGTGAGCCGAGCGTTGGACATTCTCGAGCTGTTCGTGAACCACTCCGCGCTCTCCGCCGCCGAGATCACACAGCGGCTGTCGCTGCCCCGCACCACCGTCCACGAGCTGGTCACGACGCTCGCCGACCGCGGCTATCTGACCGCCGAGCCGGGCGCCCCGGTGCGATACCGGCTCGGGATGCGGCTGTTCCAGCTCGGCGGCCATTTCGCCGAACGGCTCGACCTGGTCAGCGAGGCGGCGGCCGCCGCGGCCGAGACCGCCGCCGCCTGCGACGAGACCGTGCACGTGGCCCTGCTCGACGGCACCGAGGTGGTCTACATCGCCAAGCAGGACAGCACCCACCCGGTCCGGATGGTCTCGGCGGTCGGCCGGCGGCTGCCGGCCCACTGCACCGGCGTCGGCAAGATGCTGCTGACCAGCCTGTCGGCGGAGGCGCTGGCCGCGCGCTACCCGGCCGACCGGCCGCTGCCCGGGATGACCCCGAACAGCATCCGGTCGTTCTCGCAGCTGCGCAGCGAGCTGGCCCGGGTGCGGGCGGCCGGGGTGGCGTACGACGACTGCGAGTCCAACGACGCGGTCTGCTGCGTCGCGGCCGGGGTCTACGACCACACCGGCGCGATGGTGGCGGCGATGAGCATCTCGGTGCCGACCCTGCGCTGGTCACCGGAGCGCCGGGCGGAGCTCACCGAGCTGGTCCGGCAAGGCGCCCTGCAGCTGTCACGCCGACTCGGCTTCCGGGGCGAGCCGGCGCTCGGCCGGCCGGCCGCGTAACCACCCCGACCGGCCGCGGAGCCGGTCCGCTGGCCGGTCGCGTTCGCCGATCGCCGGCGCCAGCAGCCACACCGCGGTCGCCGCCAGCACATGCCAGGCGGCGTGGCCCTGCCAGAGGCGGTCCGGCGCGCACAGCGCGGTCCGGTCGGTCAGCGAGCCGAGCAGCGCGCCGGCAGCGAGCACCGCCAGGGCCGGCAGCAGCACCCGCCGCAGCCGGGGCCGGGCCTTCGCCCGGAGCAGGTTCAGCCCGATCGCGACCGCCCCGAGCACCCCCTGGGTCAGGCTGGACGCGACCGGGCCGATCGCCACCACCGGGACCATCGCGACCGGCGTGAGCAGCCAGCCGTACCGGGGCCGCCGGCGGCCGGTCAGATCCGCGGCGGCGTCGGCGGCGACGAACCCAAGCAGCGTCGCCAGCGGCAGGTCATGGGCGTACGCCTGCCACGCCGGATGCGGGCCGTGCTGTACCCACGACCCGGCTCCAACCGCGAACACCAGCGCCGCGAACCACCAGCGGGCACCGGTCGGCCGGGGCCGGCCGGGCGTCCGTCCGGCGGCGATCAGGACCGCCGCGACGCAGAACGCGAGGCTGGTGGTGGCGTTGGCGGGCTGGCCGAACGGCCCGTCCCGGAACCGCTCGCACGCCAGCGCCAGCTCCCGACCGACCGGCCCGGCGTCGGGCAGCTCGACGGCGACCCACGCCAGGTAACGCTTCGGATACACCCCTGACCCCGCATTGACACTTGTCCGGTTCCGACCCTACCGTGACCGGACGACGCAGTTTCGTACTGCGTTCGGGATGTCGAATGTCCCCTGCAATTTCAAAGCCCAGGGAGGAACGATGCCCCTCAGCCACCCACCCCGCGCCATGCTGCGACGCGCCGTCGGGGTCTCCGCCCGGATCGGTGTCTCGCTACTGGTGGTCGCGACCATCGGGGCGCTGAGCAGCGCTCCGGCGCCCGCTCACAGCACCCCCCGGATCACCAAGGACGTGTTCGGCACCCTCGACGACGGCACCCGGGTCGACCGGTACACCCTCACCAACGGCGACCTGCGGGTGCGGATCATCACCTACGGCGGCATCCTGCAGAGCATCGAGGTGCCGGACCGCAGGGGCAAGCGCGCCAACGTCACGCTCGGCTTCGACAACCTGACCGACTACGTGGAAAGCAGCCCGTACTTCGGTTGCATCACCGGTCGCTACGCCAACCGGATCGCCGGCGGACAGTTCACCCTGGACGGTGAGACCTACCAGCTGCCGCTCAACGACGGCCCGAACAGCCTGCACGGCGGCGAGGTCGGCTTCGACAAGCACGTCTGGGACGCCACCCCGTTCACCACCCGGCACACGGTCGGGCTGCGGCTGACCCACACCAGCCCGGACGGCGACCAGGGCTACCCGGGCACGCTCGAGACCGAGGTGGTCTACACGCTGACCCGGGACGGGATCCGGATGGACTACCGGGCCACCACCGACCAGCCGACCGTGGTCAACCTGACCAACCACGCGTACTTCAACCTCGCCGGCGAGGGCACGGGCACGATCGACAACCACCGGCTGCAGATCAACGCCGACCACTACACGCCGGTCGACGAGACGCTGATCCCGACCGGCGAGATCGCGCCGGTGCGGGGCACCCCGATGGACTTCCGCCGGCCGACCGCGATCGGCGAGCGCAACCGGGACGGCTCGTTCGAGCAGCTGGTGATCGGCCGCGGCTACGACCACAACTGGGTGCTGAACCGGCGCGACGACAGCTACACCGAGCTCGAGCTCGCCGCGAGGGTGGTGGAGCCGACCTCCGGCCGGGTGCTCACCATCCACACCACCGAGCCGGGGATCCAGTTCTACGCCGGCAACTTCCTCGACGGGACGCTGGTCGGCACCGGCGGCAACATGTACCGGCAGGGCGACGGCTTCGCGCTGGAGACCCAGCACTTCCCGGACTCGCCGAACCAGCCGAACTTCCCCTCCACTGTGCTGCGCCCGGGTGAGGTATACGAGACCACCACGATCTACCAGTTCTCCACCACCCGATGAGGAGGAACCCGAGATGGCTGGCAGCTACCTACGGATCGGTGCGGTGGTCGCGGCCGCGACCCTCGTGCTGACCGGCTGTATCGAGGACGACGGCAACGGCGACGGCGGCACCACCGAGGCCGGCGGGAAGTGGTGTTCGGACATCTCGATCGCCGCCTTCCCCGGCGGCGGTGAGGGCACGCCGTTCACCAACAACGTCCACAATGGTTATCTCGCCGCCGCCGAAGACCTCGGCCCGGACGTGACCTACTACTTCTCCGACTGGAACGTCGAGACGATGATCGCCCAGTTCCAGGAGGCGCTGGCGACCAACCCGGACGGCATGGCGATCATGGGTCACCCGGGTGACGAGGCGCTGGACCCGCTCATCGACCAGGCCTTCGAGCAGGGGGTCCAGGTGACCGTGGTCAACGTCGAGCTGCCGCAGGCACTCGAGGCCCACCAGGCCGAGGGGCTGGGCTACGTCGGCGCGCCGAACTACGACGCCGGCAAGCGGCTGGCCGAGGAGGCCCTGGCCCGCTCCGGGGTCGGCGCCGGCGAGCAGGCGTTCGTCTGGGGGCTGCTGGCCGAGGCCGGCCGTGGTGAGCGGACCCAGGGGATCATCGACGGGTTCGAGGAGGCCGGCCTGGAGGTGGTCTACCAGGAGATCGACGCGGCCACCAACGCCGACGCGCAGGCGGGCGTCTCCACGTTCACCGGCGTGATGTCCGCGAACCCGGACGTGTCGATCGTGGTCACCGACCACGGCGCGCTCACCGCCGCCGCGGAGACCTACGCCACCGCGGCTGGGCTGGGCCCGGACGACGTCTACTTCGCCGGCTTCGACCTCGGACCGGCCACGGTGGACGCCATCGAGAGCGGCTACCTCGACCTGGTCATCGACCAGCAGCCGTTCCTGCAGGGCTACCTGCCGATCCTGCAGATCTGCCTGACCCAGGTCTACGGGTTCTCCGGTCTCTACGTCGACACGGCCGGCTCGTTCGTCGACCAGTCGAACGTGGACTTCGTCGCGCCGCTGGCCGACCAGGAGATCCGCTGACCCGCGGTGGGCGGCCGCGCCCGGCCGGCGCGGCCGCCCACCGCCGCACCACCACCCCAGACCACGACCTTCGGACGGAGCCTATGACCGAACCGCAGACCGAGCCGACCGGGCCCACCGACGCGCCGCCCCCGGCAAGCGATGCCGCGCCGCCGACCGACCTGCCACCGACCGATGACGCGGCGCCGCCGGTGATCGAGCTTCGCAATGTCTCCAAGACGTTCGGCGAGGTTCGCGCGTTGTCGGGGGTCAACTTCCACGTCAACCGCGGCGAGATCGTCGGGCTGCTCGGCGACAACGGCTCTGGGAAGTCGACCATCGTCAAGATGCTGATGGGCTACCACCACCCCGACCCCGGCGGCGAGGTGTGGTTCGACGGCCAGCGGGTGCGGGACTGGTCGGTGCCGCGCGCCCGGTCGCTCGGGATCGAGACCGTCTACCAGGAGCGGGCGCTCGCCGAGCTGCAGCCGGTCTGGCGGAACATGTTCATGGGCCGGGAGCGCCGCAACTGGCTCGGCCTGCTCGACGTGGCCGGGATGCGCCGGGAGGCGGCCGCCCTGATGCTCGGGCACATGGGCTTCACCTCGAGCGCCGTCCACCCGGACAACATGGTGCAGACCATGTCCGGCGGCGAGAAGCAGGGCATCGCGATCACCCGGGCGCTCTACTTCCACGCCCGGCTGGTGCTCCTCGACGAGCCGACCATGGGGTTGTCGCTGTCGGAGACCGCGAAGACGCTCGATTTCGTCCGGTCGATCAAGGAGGCCGGCCGGTCGGCGGTCTTCATCGACCACAACATCTTCCACGTCTACCCGGTGGTCGACCGGCTGGTCATACTCGACCGCGGCCGGATCGCCGGTGAGTTCGCCCGCTCCGAGATCTCGATGGACGACCTGATGGAACGCCTCTACCTGGTGGCCCGGACCGGAAAGCTGACGGAGTGACGATGGCCGACGAGACCCAGCTGGCAACCACCCCGGGCCCGGTGACCGACCTGCCACCGTTGCTCGACCCCACCGCCAGCCTTCGCCGGCAGGTCCGGCGCAACGCGCTCACCCTCGCCACGCTCGGGGTGGCGCTGCTGATGTGGTTGGTGTTCATCGTGGCCGCGCCGGAGGTGTTCCTCAGCACCCGGATCTACACCGCGTTCGCCACCACCACCCCGCTGTTCGCGATGGTGGCGCTGGCGCTGACGCTGGTGGTCATCACCCGGGAGATGGACCTGTCGTTCGGGTCGGTGATGGCGCTGAGCATGGTCGGGTTCGTCAAGGTGTACGGATGGACCGGCAGCGTCGTGCTGGCGGTGCTCGCCTGCCTGCTGGTCGGGGCGTTGTGCGGGCTGCTCAACGGGTTCCTGGTGGCGATCCTCAACATCCCGTCGCTGGTGATCACGCTCGGCACGCTGTTCCTGTTCCGGGGCATCGAGATGGTGCTGATCTCGGGCCGGCCGACCGTGCTCCGGGACCCGGAGTTCGACTGGCTGCGCAGCCTGCTGACCGGCAAGGTGGGTGACATCCCGAACCAGGTGCTGTGGACGATCGCGATGGCGATCGTGCTGTGGATCGTGCTCAACCGGACCCGGTTCGGGGCCCACATCTTCCTGGTCGGCGACAACCCGACCAGCGCCCAGCTGATGGGGGTGCGGGTGGCCCGGGTGCGGATCGCCACGTTCGTGATCCTGGCCGTGGTCGCCGCGTTCACCGGGATGATGTCCGCGATGTACATCGGGACCTTCTTCCCCACCCTGGCCGAGGGCACCGGGGCGCTGCTCAACCCGATCGCGTCGGTGTTCATCGGCGGCACCTCGGTGTTCGGCGGGATGGGCTCGATCGTCGGTACGTTCATCGGGGCGTTCGTGGTCGGCGCGATCAACGCCGGGGTGGTCAGCGCCGGCATGGACGGCTTCTACACCGAGCTGTTCTTCGGCCTGGTGATCGTGCTGTCGCTGGTCCTGCAGACCTTGATCACCCGCTGGATGCGCCGGTAGGCACCGGGCCCAGCGGGCGCGGCTCGGTTCCGCCGACCGCGAACCCGCCGGCCGCCGGCGGGCCAGCGGGTTATGGTCCGGCCATGACCGTCGCCGCCCGCTACGACCCGCACGCCGACTGGTACGAGCACTACCTGGCGCAGCCGGGGGTGGTCGCGTTCACCGACCGGGTGTGGCGGCTGCTGCGAGAGCTGCTCGGGCCGGGCGCCGGCCGCTGTCTGGAGGTCGGCTGCGGCACCGGCTGGCACGCCGGGACGCTGCGCGACCTCGGCTGGACACCGGTCGGCATCGACCTGTCGCGCGAGCAGCTGCGGTACGCCCGGACCCGGTTGCCGGTCGCGAACGGCGACGCGGCCCGGCTGCCGATCGGCGACGGCTCGGTGCCGGCGGTCGCCTGCCTGCTGGTCCACACCGACCTGCCCGACTACCGGGCCGCGCTCACCGAGATCGCCCGGGTGCTCCGGCCGGGCGGCCGATTCGTACATATCGGAGTCCACCCGTGCTTCATCGGCGTGTTCGCGGACTGGCGGGACCGGCCGCGGGTGGTGATCGACGAGCGGTACGCCGACCGGTCGCACAGCTACGACGCCTGGTGCCCGGCCGGGGTGCGGGCCCAGGTCGGGGCCTGGCACGTGCCGCTGGCCGACCTGCTGAACGGGGTGATCGAGGCCGGGCTGTCCATCGTGCGCACGGCCGAGGCCGGCGCCGGCGGGGTCCCGGACCTGTTCGGCCTGCTCGCCCACAAACCCGGCCGGTCCTGAGCCAGCCCAGCCGATCCTGAAACTTTCTCCCGCCAATCGGGACGGACACTCGCCACACCGGTCGATATCGGTGAGGATGCCTCACGTGAGACGTCGAATCTGTGCCGCCCTCGCGGCAGCGGTGGTAGCGGTGGCCGGTGGCTGCTTCAGCTCCGGGGAGGACGGCGAGTCCAGCCTGGAGTTCGCGCAGCGGGTGGTGGTCACCGGCCTGTCCGACCCGTGGGAGATCACGTTCGGTCCGGACGGGCTGCTCTGGGTGACCGAGAAGAGCAGCGCCGAGGTGACGCTGGTGTCGGTCGAGGACGGCACCACGCAGACCGCGTTGACCATTCCGGACGCGGTCCACCACGACGGGGCCCAGGACGGGCTGCTCGGCCTGGCGCTGCACCCGGACCTGGCCGCCGGCGCCCCGTACGTCTACCTCGCCTACACCTACGAGGACGAGGCCGAGCAGCTGCGGACCAAGCTGGTCCGGTACACCTACGACCCGGACGCGCGCACCCTCGACGAGCCGGTCGACCTGCTCACCGGCCTGCCGGCCAGCAACGACCACAACTCCGGCCGGCTGGTGTTCGGACCGGACGGCACCCTCTACTACACGATCGGCGACCAGGGGAACAACCAGTTCGGCCGGTACTGCGAGCCGATCCTGGCCCAGCGGCTGCCGACCCGGGAGGAGGTGGTCAACCAGGACTGGACCGCTTACCAGGGCAAGGTGCTGCGGCTCAACGTGGACGGCTCGATCCCGGACGGCAACCCGGAGCTCGACGGCGTCCGCAGTCACGTCTACACCTACGGCCACCGCAACGCCCAGGGGCTGGTGTTCGGGCCGGGCAACCAGCTCTACGCCACCGAGCACGGGCCGAAGAGCGACGACGAGCTGAATTTGCTGCTGGCCGGCGGCAACTACGGCTGGCCGCACGTCGCCGGGTACGCCGACGACCAAGCCTACGAGTACGCGAACTGGTCGGCGGCGACCGGCCCGGCCTGCGAGGACCTGGCCTACAGCGACTACCAGGTGCCGGCCGCGGTGCCGCGGCAGCCGGAGACCGCCTTCGCCGAGCCGTTCGTCGACCCGCTGGCGACCTTCCACACGGTCGGCAACGACCACCAGTTCCAGGACCCGGACTGCCCCGGCCCGACCTCGTTCCTGTGCTGGCCGACCGTGGCACCGTCCAGCCTGGACTACTACCGCACCGGCCCGATCCCGGGCTGGCCGAACTCGCTGCTGATGCCGTCGCTGAAGGAAGGTACGGTCTACCGCCTCCCGCTGTCGGCCGACGGTTCGTCGGTCAGCGAGCCGGAGCCGCTGTGGCGCAGCGCGAACCGCTACCGCGACCTGGCGATCTCGCCCGACGGCCTGCGGATCTACGTCGCCACCGACAGCGGCGGGCTGGTGCTGGACGGCTCCGGGGTCCCGACCCAGACGCTCGAGCAGCCGGGCGCGATCCTGGAGTTCGCCTACCAGCCGGGCGCTACGGCAGGATGAGCACCTTCAGCGCGCCGCTGGTCCGGTCGGCGAGCACCGACAGCGCGGTGGTCACCTCGCCGAGCGGGTAGGTGTGGGTGACCAGCAGCCCGGGGTCGAACAGCCCGTCGGCGTAGAGCGACACCATCCACCGCCAGGCCGCCGGCGAGGACGCGAACGCCCCCTGTACGCGCAGCTGCCCGAGACTGATGACGTCGGGGTCGACCGCCGGCCGGCCGGCCCCGGAGATCCCGAGCAGCAGCACACTGCCGCCCCGGCGGGCCAGCGACAGCGCGGTCGCCGCCCCGGAGGCCGCGTTCGCCGCCTCGATCACCAGGTCGAACGCGCCGTCCAGGCAGTCCAGCGCGGCGCCGCCGGTGTCGATCAGCACGTCGGTGGCGCCGCAGGTGGTGCCGTACCCGATCCGGTCCGGCCGGTGCCCGATCAGCACCAGCTCGCGGGGCGAGCAGAGCCGGGCCAGCAGCACCGCCAGCAGGCCGAGCGGGCCGTCGCCGACCACCGCGATCCGGCTGCCCGGCTCCGGCACCCCCAGCTCCAGCAGCCCGCTGGCGACGCAGGCGGCCGGCTCCAGCAGCGCCGCCGGCGCCACCGGCCGCTCGGCCGGCAGCTGGTGCACCAGCGAGGCCGGTACCACCAGCCGCTCGGCGAGCGCGCCGGCGTGCGTGAACCCGGTCTCCGCGTACGGTCCGGTGCACAAGTTCGCCCGGCCCTCCCGGCACCGGGCGCACCGGCGGCACGGCCGAACCCCTTCGGCGACCACCGGCGCGCCGGCGGCCAGCCCGGCCACCCCTTCCCCGCACGCCACCACCGTGCCCGCCCACTCGTGGCCGGGTACCACCGGGTAGCGCACGTAGCCGGGGGGCCGGTGCCCGCACAGCAGCTCCAGGTCCGACCCGCAGATCCCGACCGCCGCCGGGGCGATCAGCACCTCCCCCGGGCCGGGCACCGGGTCCGGTGCGTCGGTCAAGCCGTACTCGCCAGGCGCGGTCACCACGAAGGCGCGCATTCCGCTACCGTCCTCCGATTCCGGCGCGCCGGGCGGGTCCGGCGCGGTTCCCAGACTGCTATTGTTAGCGCTAACAACGCGGCTGGGAAGGGAGGCGCAGTGGCGCGGGAGCGGATCCGGCGCGCCCCGGTGATGGCCGACGTGGCGCAGCGCGCCGGGGTCTCCCACCAGACCGTCTCGCGGGTGCTCAACGGCCACCTGAACGTGCGGGAGTCGACCCGGGCCAAGGTGCTCGCCGCGATCGACGAGCTGTCCTACCGGCGCAACTCCACCGCCCGGGCGCTGGCCACCCGGCGGACCCGGGTGCTCGGTGTGATCGCCTTCGACACCACCCTGTACGGGCCGGCCAGCACGCTGTTCGGGATCGAGCAGGCGGCCCGGGCGGCCGGCTACTTCGTCAGCATCGCCAGCCTCAAGGCGATCACCGAGCGCAGCGTCGGCCAGGCGCTCGACCACCTCGCCGAGCAGTCGGTCGACGGGCTGATCGTGATCGCCCCGCAGCGGGCGGCGGTGGCGGCGCTGGCCAGCCTGCCCGCCGAGCAGCCGGTGGTGGTGGTCGAGGGCGGCGAGGCGCCCGGCCGGGCCGTGGTCTGCGTCGACCAGCAGGCCGGCGCCAGCGCGGTCACCCGGCACCTGCTGGAGCTCGGGCACGAGACCGTGGTCCACGTCGCCGGCCCGCCCGACTGGCTGGAGGCGCAGGCCCGGCAGGCGGCCTGGCAGGCGACCCTGGTCGAGGCCGGCGCGCCGGTCCCGCCGGTGCTCACCGGCGACTGGAGCCCGCGCTCTGGCTACCTGGCCGGCCAGCAGCTGGCCACCCGGGACGACGTGACCGCGGTGTTCGTCGCCAACGACCAGATGGCGCTCGGGCTGCTGCGGGCGTTCCAGGAGGCCGGCATCGAAGTGCCGGGCCGGATCAGCGTCGCCGGGTTCGACGACATCCCGGAGGCGGCCTACTTCTACCCGCCGCTCACCACGGTCCGGCAGGACTTCGCGGAGGTCGGGCGGCGCAGCATCGCGCTGCTGCTGGACCAGCTCGCCACCGGCGAGCCGACCACCGACCGGGTGGTGGCACCGGCCCACCTGGTGGTCCGCGCCAGCACCGCCGCTCCGCCCACCAGTTGAGCCGATGACAGGGGGTTCCATGACACCGGACGGGCAGGCCGCCGCGACCCACGCGCTCGGCATCGAGCTCGGCTCCACCCGGATCAAGGCGGTGCTGATCGGCCCGGATCACGTACCGCTCGCCAGCGGCAGCCACGACTGGGAGAACCAGCTGGTCGATGGGCTGTGGAGCTATCCGATCGAGGAGGTCTGGACCGGCCTGCAGGCCTGCTTCGCCGACCTGCTCGCCGACGCGCAACGCCGGCACGGCTGGCAGCCGACCAACCTCGGGGCGATCGGTGTCTCCGCGATGATGCACGGCTACCTGGCCTTCGACGCCGACGACCAGCTGCTGGTGCCGTTCCGCACCTGGCGCAACACCAACACCGGCCGGGCGGCCGCCGAGCTGACCGAGCAGTTCGGCCAGAACATCCCGCTGCGCTGGTCGATCGCCCACCTCTACCAGGCGATCCTGGACAACGAGCCGCACCTGGACCGGCTCGCCCACCTGACCACCCTGGCCGGCTACGTCCACTGGCGACTCACCGGCCGGAAGGTGCTCGGGGTCGGCGACGCCTCCGGCATGTTTCCGATCGACCCGGCCACCGGCGACTACGACCGGACCCTGCTGGCGCGGTTCAACCAGCTGGTCGCCGACCGCCGGCCCGGGCTGGCGCTGGAGCGGCTGCTGCCGGAGGTGCTGCCGGCCGGTGCCGACGCCGGCCAGCTGACCGAGGCCGGCGCCCGGCTGCTCGACCCGACCGGTGCGCTGCCGGCCGGGATCCCGGTCTGCCCGCCCGAGGGCGATGCCGGCACCGGCATGGTCGCCACCAACTCGGTCGCCCCCCGGACCGGCAACATCAGCGCTGGCACGTCGATCTTCGCGATGGTGGTGCTGGAGCGGCCGCTCGCGAAGGTCCACCACGAGCTGGACCTGGTCACCACCCCGGCCGGCGACCCGGTGGCGATGGTCCACTGCAACAACGGCGCCAGCGAGCTGGGGGCGTGGGCGGGGCTGCTCGGCGAGTTCGCCGCCGCGCTCGGCCAGCCGGCCGAGCCCGACGCGGTGTTCCAGGCGCTGCTGCGGGCCGCGCTCGCTGGCGAGGCCGACGGCGGCGGCCTGCTCGCCTACAACTACCTCGCCGGTGAGCCGATCACCGGCCTGACCGAGGGCCGGCCGCTGGTGCTGCGCACCCCGGACAGCCGGCTGAACCTGGCCAACTTCGCCCGCAGCCAGCTCTACGGCGTGTTCGCGACGCTGGCGCTCGGGATGCGGGTGCTCGCCGAGGAGCAGGTCGGGCTGGACCGGATGTTCGCCCACGGTGGACTGTTCCGCACCGAGGGGGTGGCGCAGCGGTTCCTGGCGGCGGCGATCGGCGCGCCGGTCGCGGTCGGCGAGACCGCCGGCGAGGGCGGCGCCTGGGGGATGGCGGTGCTCGCCGCCTACCGGCTCGCCGGCGGCGGTCAGGACCTCAGCGGCTACCTGCGGGAGCGGGTGTTCGCCGACGCCAAACTGCGGGTGGTCGAGCCGGATCCGGCCGACGTCGCCGGATTCGCCGGCTACCTCGAGCGCTACCAGGCCGGCCTGGCCGCCGAGCAAGCCGCGACCGCGGTTCGCTAACCGGACGAAGTGGAGGTTTGACAGCGTGAGCACCAGTGCCGCCACCGCGATCCCGAGCTCGCTGCGCGACGCCGTGGAGGCCACCAAGCGGACGGTCGCCGACCTGCACGCCGAGCTGGTCCGGTATCAGCTGGTCGCCTGGACCGCCGGCAACGTCTCCGGCCGGGTCCCCGGCGGCGACTGGTTCGTCATCAAGCCCAGCGGCGTCCCGTACGACGAGCTGACCCCGGCCTCGATGGTGGTCTGCGACTTGAATGGGAACCTGGTCGAGGGCGAGTACGCGCCGTCCAGCGACACCGCCGCGCACGCGTACGTCTACCGGCACCTGCCGGAAGTGGGCGGGGTGGTCCACACCCACTCCACCTACGCCACCGCCTGGGCCGCCCGCGGCGAGCCGATCCCGTGCGTGCTCACCGCGATGGCCGACGAGTTCGGCGGCGAGATCCCGGTCGGCCCGTTCGCGATCATCGGCGACGACTCGATCGGCCGCGGCATCGTCGAGACCCTCGCCGGCCACCGCTCCCCCGCGGTGCTGATGCGCAACCACGGCGTGTTCACCATCGGCAAGGACGCCAAGGCGGCGGTCAAGGCGGCGGTGATGTGCGAGGACGTCGCCCGGACTGTCCACATCGCTCGCAGCGGCGGCGAGCCGATCCCGATCGCACCGGCCGACATCGACCGGCTTTACGAGCGCTACCAGCACGTGTACGGACAGAGGAGTCGTTGATGGAGCAGCAGGAGGTCTGGTTCCTGACCGGCAGCCAGGGACTGTACGGCGAGGAGACGCTGCGTCAGGTGGCCGAGCAGTCCCGCCCGATCGCGGCGGCGCTCGACGCCAGCGCCGAAGTGCCGGTCCGGGTGGTCTGGCAGCCGGTGCTCACCGACGCCGAGTCGATCCGTCGCGTGTGCCTGCAGGCCAACGCCACGCCGTCCTGCGTCGGCGTGATCGCCTGGATGCACACCTTCTCGCCGGCGAAGATGTGGATCGCCGGTCTGCAGGCGCTGCAGCTGCCGCTGCTGCACCTGCACACCCAGGCCAACCAGGCGCTGCCGTGGGCCGAGATCGACATGGACTTCATGAACCTCAACCAGGCCGCCCACGGCGACCGGGAGTTCGGCTACGTGCAGACCCGGCTCGGGGTGGCCCGCAAGACGGTCGCCGGCCATGTCAGCGACCCGGCGGTGGCGCGGCGGGTCGGCGCCTGGGCCCGGGCCGCGATCGGCCGGGCGCAGCTGCGCTCGCTCCGGCTGGTCCGGTTCGGCGACAACATGCGGGACGTGGCGGTGACCGAGGGCGACAAGGTGGAGGCGCAGGCCCGGTTCGGCGTCTCGGTCAACAGCTACGGGGTCAACGACCTGGTCGCCGCGGTCGATGCGGCCGCCGACGCCGAGGTGGACGCGCTGGTCCGCGACTACCTGGACGCCTACCGAGTGGTGCCGCAGCTGCGGCCCGACGGCGACCGGCACGAGTCGCTGCGGTACGCCGCCCGGATCGAGCTCGGCCTGCGGCACTTCCTCGAGCAGGGCAACTACCACGCGTTCACGACCAACTTCGAGGACCTGGGTGGGCTGCGTCAGCTGCCGGGGATCGCGGTGCAGCGGCTGATGGCCGACGGCTACGGGTTCGGCGCCGAGGGTGACTGGAAGACCGCGGTGCTGGTGCGGACGCTCAAGACGATCGCCGCCGGCCGGCCCGGTGGGACCTCGTTCATGGAGGACTACACCTACCACCTGGTACCCGGCGAGGAGAAGATTCTCGGCGCCCACATGCTCGAGGTCTGCCCGACCATCGCGGCCGACCAGCCGTCCTGCGAGATCCATCCACTGTCGATCGGCAACCGGGAGGACCCGGTCCGGCTGGTGTTCGACGCCGCCCCCGGCCCGGCGGTGGTGGTCGGGCTGGCCGACCTCGGCGAGCGGTTCCGGCTGGTCGCCAACGAGGTCGACGTGGTGCCGCCGGACCAGCCGCTGCCCCGGCTGCCGACCGCGCGGGCGGTCTGGCGGCCCCGCCCCGACTTCCGTACCTCGGTCGAGTCGTGGCTGCTCGCCGGCGGGCCGCACCACACCGTGCTCTCCGCGGCGGTGACCGCCGAGGAGCTGACCGATCTCGCCGAGATGGTCGGGGTGGAGCTGCTGCTGATCGACGCCGACACCAACCCGCGCCGGTTCGCCAACGAGATCCGCTGGAACCAGGCCTACTACCGGCTCGCCCAGGGGTTCTGACCGTTACGCCGGCCGGCGGGCGCGCCGCTGCGAGGTGGGCGCCCGCTGGGCGACGAAGTCCTCGCCGGTCTGGGCGAGGTGGTCGCGCATCGCGCCGGCCGCCTGCACCGGGTCGCGCCGCTCGATCGCGGCCAGGATCCGCTCGTGCGCCCGCAGCGCGTGGCTGCGGGCGACCGGGTCCTGCGAGGTCTGCCGCCGGGTGTCCCGCAGCAGCTGCGTGATCGGGTCGAACAGCGCGGTGATCACCGGGTTGCCGGCGGCGGTCATCACCGCGTCGTGGAACGCCAGGTCGGCGTCGGCGAACGCGGCCACGTCGCCGTCCGCCTCCCGCATCGCCGCCACCGCCTCGGCCATCGCCGCCAGGTCCTGATCGCTGCGGCGGGCCGCGGCCAGCTCGGCCACCCCCACCTCGACCAGCGACCGGGCCTCCAGCAGCGCCTGCAGCCGCTCGGTGAGCGCGTCCGGGCTGCCGGCCAGCGCGTCCAGCACCGCAGGGTCCAGCGGGGACCAGCGCGACCGTGGTTGCACGAAGGTGCCGCGGCCGCGGACCACCGCCACCACGTTCTTCTGCCGGAGGATCCGCACCGCTTCCCGGATCGTGAGCCGGCTCGCGCCCTCCCGCTCGGCCAGCTCCCACTCCGGTGGCAGCGGTGACCCCGGTGGGTAGCGCCCGTTGACGATCTCGTCGAGCAGCCGGGCCGCGATCTGGTCGCCGAGGCTCTCCGCCAACCGCCTCTCCTCCCTGCGGATGGAGTGCCAGCGTAGTCGATTCGCGACCGATCTGCGGCTGCTGAAACTCGGCCTGGATGGCATCATGGCAGATCATTTGGAGGTGCTGCGGGCGGTCGGCCGCAGCCGGAGCGGCTGAAAGGCGGGCTGGCAGATGGCGGTCACCGAGGAGCAGCCGCAGCCGGCGGCGCCGCTGAGCACCCGTCGGGAGCGGGTCGGCTGGTACGCGTACGACTGGGCCAACTCCGCGTTCCAGACCACCGTGGTGACGGTCT
The DNA here is from genome assembly GCA_036564175.1 of Natronosporangium sp. GTDB lineage: Bacteria > Actinomycetota > Actinomycetes > Mycobacteriales > Micromonosporaceae > Natronosporangium. The sequence continues at coordinate 5,639 of DATCKZ010000096.1, read as the reverse complement.
TCCTCGGTCCCTACCTGACCGCGATCGCCGAGCAGGCCGCCGGTTGCCCGACCGACCGCGACGACCCCTGCGACCAGCCGGTCCGGCTGCTCTTCTTCGACCTGCTGCCCGGCCAGGTCTTCCCGTACCTGGTCTCGTTCTCAGTGTTCCTGTTCGTGGTGCTGCTGCCGCTGGTCGGCGCGATCGCCGACCGCTCGCCGTACAAGCGGGAGCTGCTGGCGTTCTTCGCGTACGTCGGCGCCGGCGCGACCATCGGGATGCTGTTCCTGGTCGGCGACCGGGTGCTGCTCGGCACCGTCCTGTTCCTGATCGCGAACACCGCGTTCGGCGCCAGCGTGGTGGTCTACAACTCGTTCCTGCCGCAGCTGGCCGGGCCGGACGAGCGGGACAAGGTCTCCAGCACCGGCTGGGCGGCCGGCTACCTCGGCGGCGGCCTGCTGCTGGCGCTGAACCTGGTGGCGCTGCTGCTGCAAAAGCCGCTCGGCCTGTCCCAGGGCGAGGTGGTGCAGTACAGCATCGTCTCGGCCGGGATCTGGTGGGCGGCGTTCACCACCGTCCCGCTGCTGCGGCTGCGCAACCGGCCGCCGCTGCTCGGAGCGGCCCGTGGGCCGGTGCTCACCGACGGGTTCCGGCAGCTCTGGCGCACCCTGCGGCAGCTCCGCGGGTTCCCGCTGACGCTGCTGTTTCTGCTGGCCTACCTGGTCTACAGCGACGGGATCGCCACGGTGGTCGCGCTGTCCGCGCAGTACGGCAGCGACGAGCTGAAGCTGTCGGCGCAGACGCTGGTAGTGACGATCCTGCTGGTGCAGTTCGTGGCGTTCGGCGGGGCGGTGCTCGCCGGCCGGATCGCCGGCCGGGTCGGGGCCCGGACCACCGTGCTCGCCAGCCTGCTGCTGTGGAGTCTGGTGATCGGCGCCGCCTACTTCCTGCCGGCCCGCCAGGTGGTGCCGTTCATGCTGCTCGGGGTGGCGATCGGGGTGGTGCTCGGGGGCAGCCAGGCGCTCAGCCGGTCGCTGTTCAGCCAGCTGATCCCGAAGGGCAAGGAGGCCGAATTCTTCGGGCTCTACGAGATCACCGACAAGTCGACCAGCTGGCTCGGGCCACTGGTGTTCGGGCTGGCGTACGGACTGACCAGCAGCTACCGGTCGGCGATCCTGTCGGTGGTCGGGTTCTTCGTGATCGGGTTTGTCCTGCTCGCGCTGGTGCCGATCCGCCGGGCGATCGTCGCCGCCGGCAACACTCCGCCGCACGTGCTGTAAATCGCGGTTCCGGACCGTTTCCGGGTCCCACGAGGGATCGCGCATCGCGGATGCCTATCAATGACCGGACCTGGCGGTTCGAGGCCAGCCACGGCTCGGGGCGGGTCCATTGCCCGGCCGGCATGCCGGACGAAGCGCTCGCGCACCATCGCGACGCGCTCCGGCTCGCGGTGGAGCACCGACCGCCGGATGACCAGGCGCGGGCGAATGACGGTGCTGCGTACGCCTACCACGCCCTCGGTCGGTTGGACCTCGCTCGCCAGCACTGGCAGCACGCCATCGACCTGCTCGTTGAGCTGGACCTGGAGTACACCGACGACGTCGAAGCCACCGTCGCCACCATCCGCACCCAGCTGGCGAGCCTCGCTGTTTAGCGGCGGGCTCACGCAGCGCCAGCCGTCAATCTTCACCCGGCCGAGGCACCGCGCTCGCCCGAAACATCTGGCATGATCGATCTATCTCGCCCCGGTTAGTCCGGAGTCTTCGATAGTCCAGCAGATTGTCAGGAGTCCCCCCGATGGTCCGCATCCGCCGGGCCGCCGTCGCGACGGTGGCCCTCCTCGCCTTGTCCCTGCTCGCCCCCGCCGAACCGGCCGCCGCCTGGCCGCCGAACATCCCGTCGGCGAGCACCGCGCTCACCCGGCTGAACCAACTCACCGTCGCCCCCGAGTCCCACCACGACAGCTACGACCGCGACCTCTTTCCACATTGGATCACAATCAGCGGTAGCTGCAACACCCGCGAAGAGGTGCTCAAGCGGGACGGCACGAACGTCACCGTCGGCAGCAACTGCGCGCCCACCAGCGGGGTCTGGCACAGCCCGTTCGACGGCGCCACCTGGACCGACCCGGCCGACGTCGACATCGACCATTTGGTCCCGCTGGCCGAGGCGTGGAGCTCGGGCGCCTGGGCGTGGTCGGCCTCGCGCCGGCAGCAGTACGCCAACGATCTCGGCGGGCCGGAGCTGTGGGCGGTGACCGACAACGTCAACCAGGCCAAGGGTGACCGCGACCCCGCCCAATGGCGGCCACCGCTCAGCTCGTTCCACTGCACCTACGCCCGGGCCTGGGTGCAGGTGAAGTGGTTCTACGGCATGTCGGTCGACAGCGCGGAACGCTCGGCACTCGCCGACATGCTCGGCACCTGCTGAGCGCACCGTGGGGCCTGATCCGCCCAGGTCAGTAACCACCCACGGCCGCCGGTCAGCCGATCGGGCCGACCAGCGTGCTGCCGCCGTCGATCACGATGGTCTGGCCGGTGAGCCAGCTCGCCGCGTCGGAGAGCAGGAACGCGACCGCACCGGCCACATCGTCCGGTACGCCGAGCCGGCCGAGCGGATAGCCGGCGACCACGTCGTCCTCGCGGCCGGCGTACAGCGCCTGCGCGAACCGGGTCTTCACGATCGCCGGCGCGACCGCGTTCACCCGGACCGACGGGGCCAGCTCCAGCGCCAGCTGGGCGGTGAGGTAGCTCAACGCGGCCTTGCTCATCCCGTACCCGCCGATCCCCGGAGCGGGCCGCAGGCCGGCCACCGACGACAGGTTGACCACCGCCCCGCCGTGGTCGGCCTGCCAGGCCGCGTGCACGCGCTGGGTCCAGCCGAGCGCCGACACCACGTTGATGTCGAGGATCTTGCGGACCGCGTCGGTGCTGGTCTCGACCAGCGGCCCGAACACCGGGTTGGTGCCGACGTTGTTGACCAGGTAGTCGATCCGGCCGAACGCCTCGAGCGCGGCCGCCACCGCGGTCGCCTGGTGGGCCTCGTCGTGCGCCTTGCCGGCGACCCAGCGGACCCGTTCCGGCGGGCCGAGGCTCGCCGCCGCCTCCGCCAGGGTCTGCTCGTTCCGGCCGGTGATGAGCACCCGGTCGCCGCGCTCGACCAGCGCCCGGGCGATCGCCAGCCCGATCCCGCGGCTGGCGGCGGTGACGATCGCGGCCTTCGCCGGCTCGGTCACACCGGGCCCCCGGCGACGTAGATTACCTGGCCGGAGACGAACGACGCCCCCTCACTGACCAGGAAGGACACGGTGTGGGCGACGTCTTCCGGACGGCCGACCCGGCGGACCGGGGTCTGCTGTGCGGCCCGGGCCTGGAACTCCTCGAAGTCCACGCCGACCCGGGCGGCGGTGGCGGCGGTCATGTCGGTGACGATGAAGCCCGGCGCCACCGCGTTCACGGTGATCCCGAACGGCCCGAGCTCGATCGCGAGCGTCCTGGTGAACCCCTGCAGCCCGGCCTTGGCGGCGGCGTAGTTCGCCTGCCCCCGGTTGCCCCGGGCGGACCGGCTGGAGAGGTTGACGATCCGGCCCCACTTCTGCTCCACCATGTACGCCTGGGCGGCCCGGCTGAACAGGAACGCGCCGCGCAGATGGACCGCCATGACCGTGTCCCAGTCGTCCTCGGTCATCTTGAACAGCAGGTTGTCGCGGAGCACGCCGGCGTTGTTCACCAGCACGGTCGGCGGGCCCAGGGTGCTGGCGACCCGCTCGACGGCGGCTTTGACCTGGTCGGCCTTGGCGACGTCGGCGGCGACCCCGATCGCCTTGCCGCCGCCGGCGGTGATCTCCTCAGCGGTGGCGGCGGCGGTGGCTTCGTCGAGGTCTACGGCCGCCACCGCCATCCCGTCGGCGGAGAGCCGGCGCGCGGTGGCGGCACCGATGCCGCGACCGGCACCGGTGACGATCGCTACTCGGGTGTTCTCGGCAGGCATGCCGGTAACCTACCGCGCCCGCTACTTGCCGGTAACCCCGGCTTGCCCGATCAGCCGGGCAGCTGCTCGTAGGTGGCGGAGACCCGGCTCGCCACCCGGTCCCAGGAGTACACCTGGCGGACCCGGTCCAGCCCGGCTGCCGCGTACTCCACCCGCTGGATCGGATCGGCGAGCACCGACCGGATCGCGCGACCGAGCGCGTTCGGCTGGTGCGGTGGCACCAGTCGGCCGGTCAGACCGTCCACAACGGTGTCCGGGAACCCGCCCACCTCGGTGGCGACCACCGGTACGCCGGCGGCCATCCCCTCGACCGCGGTGATCCCGAACGAGTCGTACCAGGAGGCGCTGGTGATCACGTCTGCCTCGCGGTACCACTTCGGCACATCGTCGCGCGAGACCCGGCCGACCAGCGTCACCCGGTCACCCACCCCGGCCTCGGCGGCGACCTCGCGCAGTTTGCGGGCCTGCGGGTCGGCCCGGAGCTCACGCTTGGCCGGGCCGCCGACGACGACCAGTTCGGCGTCCGGCACCAGCCGGAGCGCCCGGATCGCGTCGGTATACCCCTTCCGCTCCCGCAGCTCGCCGGGCGCGCCGACCATCACCACCCTGGGTGGGCGATGGCGGGCCGGCGCCAGCGACCCGGCCGGGGCGAACCGATCCGGGTCGACGCCGAGCGGCACGATCGTGATCTGCTGGCGCGGGACGCCGAGCCGGATCAGTTCACTGGTCTCGGCCCGGCAGTGGGTGATGATCCGGTCGACGCTGCGGCCCAGCTCGCGCTCGAACCCGACCCGGCAGGCCGGGCTGGTGTCGGCCTCACCGAGGAACCGGCGCCGCCGCGAACCCAGCTCCTGGTAGGTGAGGACGATCGGGATCGCCGAGCCGCCGGCCGGGGGCCGGCTCGCGACCATCGCCGCCAGCCCGCTCAGCCAGTAGTGGGCGTGGACGATGTCCGGCCGCCAGCCGTCGCCGGTCCACTGTTCGGCCAGCCGCTGGCCGAACAGCTTGGTGTGCTTCAGCAGCGCCGCCTCGGTCAGCGGTTTCGCCGGGCCGGCCGGCACGTGCAGCAGCGACGCGCCGCCGGGCAGGTCGGACCGGCGCGGGCGGCCAGGGGCGTCCGCGCGGGCGTAGACCCGTACGTCATGCCCGGCGCGCGCCAGCGCCCCGGCGAGCTCGGTGGCGTGCCAGGCGGGCGCGCCGGTCGGCGCCCGGTCGGACATGGGGGTGGCCTGCTCGGCGATGATCGCGATCCGCATAGGGCCTACCATTTGCCAGCCGGCATCATCGCTAAACCTCGCCGGCCGGCGCGGTTGGCGGGAGGTTAGGAAGCCGGCGTCGTGGGTACGGACATAGCATGCCGATCCGGTCACAGCGTCGCGGTGCTCGGGGCACCGTCGGTCACCCGTACAGCCCCCTGAACCTCCGACTGATGTTCGCCAGCTTCGGGCTTCTCGCCTGTGCTGTGCTAGCGTTTGTCTCGTTTCGCGCTGGCCTGCCGGTGTTAGCGGTCGGGCTCGCGCTGCTGGCGGTCGTCGCGATGGTCGACCTGGTGGTGATCCAGCGGCGGCGGTCGGCTCGCCGCCGGGAGGCGCCGGGTGCGGACCACTCGCTGTTTGAATAGGGGTACGTGCTAGTGGCGGTTGAGCAGCTGGACCGGGCGACAGGTTCAG
>DATCKZ010000095.1:0-32031 GCA_036564175.1 Natronosporangium sp. | reverse complement strand
CTGCCGATCCGGGCGTACGCGCTGTTCATCATCGCGGGCATCATCGTGGCGTGCGTCGTCACCGAGGCGCGGCTGCGGGCCCGCGGCGCGCCACCCAACTCGGTGCTCGACATCGCGGTCTGGGCGGTGCCGTTCGGCATCGTCGGCGGCCGGCTCTACCACGTGATCACGACACCGCACGACTACTTCGGCGCGGACGGCGACCCGATCAAGGCGCTCTACGTCTGGGAAGGCGGCCTGGGCATCTGGGGGGCGATCGCCGGCGGTGCGCTCGGTGTCTGGTTCGCCTGCCGGCAGCTGCACCTGCCGTTCCGGGTGGTGGCCGACACCGCCGCGGTGGGGATCCCGCTGGCGCAGGCGCTCGGCCGGCTCGGCAACTGGTTCAACAACGAGCTGTACGGCGCCCGCGACGACGACCTGCCCTGGGGGCTGCAGGTCTACCGGATGGAGGACGGGCGAGCCCAGACGCTGGACGGCGAGCCGATCGCCGAGGTCGGGCTCTACCACCCGACTTTCCTCTATGAGCTGCTCTGGAACGTCGGAGTGGCGATCCTGGTCTGGCAGGTGGGTAAGCGGCTCAAGCTCGGCGGCGGCCGCCAGTTCGCGCTCTACGTGATGGCCTACACGGTCGGACGGTTCTGGATCGAGCTGCTGCGGATCGACGACACCTCCGAGGTGCCGACCCCCGGCGCCGAGGACCTGGTGACGATGATCGGGCCGTGGCGGCTCAACGCCTGGGTCTCGATCCTGGTCTTCCTCGCCGCGCTCGCCTACTTCGTCCGGGTGCGCACCCCGCAGGAGTTCCTGTTGCCGGCGACCGACGGCCCCGGCTACCGGGTGGTGACCGAGGAGGAGTACGAGCGGCTGCGCGGGGCGGAGCCGGCGGCTACCGACGCCGCCGCGGCCGGCGGTGATGCTAAGGCCGATGGCGACGACGGTGAGGCCTCGACCGGCGGCTCGGCGGAGGCCGGCGGCGACGACGGCCCGCCCGAAGCCGACGGCGACCAGGGCGGCGAGGGCGAACCCGCCGCCCGGGTGCCGGCCGGCGCCGACGAACCCGACTCGGCCGAGCAGCCCGATCCGCAGACCGGTGGAGCGGCCGGCTCGACCGCGCCGCGCGACGACGACTCGTGAGGCCGGCCCGGACCGCGGTGGTGGTCGGTGCCGGGGTCGCCGGGCTCGCGACCGCCGTCGGCCTGATCCGGACCGGCTGGCAGGTGACCCTGCTGGAGCGCGCCGAACGGCTGCGCGCCGAGCCGACCGCGCTGCTGCTCTGGCCGGCCGGGGTGCGGGCGCTGGAGGAGCTCGGGGTCGGCCACGGGCTGGACGCGGTTTCCACGCCGGCACCCGACCGTGGGCTGCGCCGGCCGGACGGGCAGTGGCTGGTCCAGCCCGGCCCCTCCAGGACCGCCGAGCCACCCCGCCTGATCCACGCCGAGGACCTGCACGACGCGCTGGTGGCCGGGCTGAGCGACCGGGTGGAGATCCGCACCGGGACGGCGATCCGGCGGGCCGCAGCCGGCGACCGGCCGGCGGTCACCGATGGCCGCCACACCTGGCAGGCCGACCTGGTGGTGGCGGCCGACGGGGTGGACAGCGTGCTCCGGCCCCGGGTGGCGCGCGCCGGGGTGCCGGTGTCGGCCGGCGCCACCAGCTGGCGGGCCGTGATCCCGTGGTACCGGGCGCCGCAGCTGCCGCCCGACCTCGCCGAGGGCGGGTACACGGCCGGCGGCGGCTACCAGTTCTACTCGGCCGAGCTCGGCCAGCGCGGCGCCACCGGCGCCACCAGCCGGGGCGGCCGGTTCTGGCGGGCCACGGTGGTCGGGGCGCCCCGGCCGGAACCGCCGGAGACCCAGCTGGCGCTGCTGCGGCGGTGGTTCGAGGGCTGGCACGCCCCGATCGGTGAGCTGCTCGCCGCCACCGAGCCGGGCGACCTGGTGCAGCAGGAGCTACGCACGCTGCGGCCGGCACCGGACCGGTACGCCGTGCCGATCGGTCCCGGCGCGCTGGTGCTGACCGGTGACGCCGGCCACGCCATGCCCGAGCAGCTCGGCCAGGGGGCGGGGCTGGCACTGGAGGACGCCGCGACCCTGGTGGCGCTGGTCCGCGAGGCGACGCCCGGGCCGGCGCTACACGCGGCGGTCGACGGCTACCAGCGGCTGCGCCGCAAGCGGATCGGGGAGGTGCTGCGGCGGTCCCGCCGGCTGGGCGGCACCGGCCCGCTGGCCGGCCGGGCCGCGCTGCAGGCCCGCTGGCGGGAGCAGGCGGCGGTCACCGTCGCCAGCTGGGAACCGCCGGCCGAGTCGAGTCCCCGATAGGTTTGGTTCCGGCCGTCGGCAACCTCTAGACTCACAAGACCAGGGCCGATGACGTCCCTGCTGGAAAGCGAGCAGAGACGTCAGGAGGGCCCGTGGCTTCGTCTCACCGTCGACAGGACCTTCCGCCGCAGTCGGGCGACCGGGGGCTGTACGACCCGTCGTACGAGCATGACGCCTGTGGCGTGGCGCTCGTCGCCGACCTGCATGGCCGGCGCAGTCATGACGTGGTGGCCCGGGGGTTGGCCGCGCTGCGCCGGCTCGACCACCGGGGCGCCCGCGGCGCCGAGCCGAACACCGGTGACGGCGCTGGCATCCTGCTGCAGGTGCCGGACGCGTTCTGCCGGGCGGTGGCCGGCTTCCCCCTGCCCGGCCCGGGGGAGTACGCGACCGGCCTGGTCTTCCTGCCGGCCGACCCGACCGAGGCCGGCCGGGCGGTGGCGGTGTTCGAGAAGTACGCGGCGGCCGAGCGGGTCGAGATCCTCGGCTGGCGGGACGTGCCGACCGACCCGACCGGGCTGGGCGCGACCGCGCTGGCGGCCCGGCCGCTGATCCGGCAGGTGTTTATCGCCGCCGACGGCCGGTCCGGGATCGAGCTGGACCGGCTCACCTGGTGCGTGCGCAAGCAGACCGAGCGGGAGACCCGGCAGCGCGGCGTGCCCGCCTACTTCCCGTCGCTGTCCTCCCGCACCATCGTCTACAAGGGCATGTTGACGCCCGACCAGTTGCGGACGTTCTATCCGGACCTCACCGATCTCCGGCTCGAGTCCGCGATCGCGCTGGTCCACTCCAGGTTCTCGACGAACACCTTCCCGTCCTGGCCGCTTGCCCATCCGTACCGAATCGTTGCCCACAATGGAGAGTTCAACACGATCCGCGGCAACAAGAACTGGATGCAGGCCCGGGAGGCGCTGCTCGCCAGCTCGAAGATCCCGGGCGACCTGCGCCGGGTGTTCCCGATCTGCGACCCGGACGGTTCCGACTCGGCCAACTTCGACGAGGTGCTGGAGCTGCTGCACCTGGCCGGCCGGAGCCTGCCGCACGCGGTGCTGATGATGATCCCGGAGGCATGGGAGAACGACCCGGACATGGACCCGGCCCGGCGTGCGTTCTACCGGTACCACGCGTGCCTGATGGAGCCGTGGGACGGCCCGGCCAGCGTCGCGTTCTCCGACGGCACGCTCGCCGGCGCGGTGCTGGACCGCAACGGGTTGCGGCCGGGCCGCTGGTGGCGCACCAGCGACGGGCTGGTGGTGCTGGCCAGCGAGGCCGGCGTGCTCGATGTCGACCCGGCGACGGTGGTGGCCAAGGGCCGGCTCCAGCCCGGCCGGATGTTCCTTGTGGACACCGCGGCCGGCCGGATCATCTCCGACGACGAGATCAAGGCGGAGCTGGCGGCCGCCGCGCCGTACGAGGAGTGGCTGCACGCCGGCCTGATCGAGCTGTCCGACCTGCCCGAGCGCGAGCACATCATCTACACCCACGACTCGGTGCAGCGGCGGCAGCAGACCTTCGGCTGGACCGAGGAGGAGCTGAAGCTGCTGATCGCCCCGATGGCCCGGACCGGCGCCGAGCCGATCGGGTCGATGGGCACCGACACCCCGATCTCGCCGCTGTCCACCCGGCCACGGCTGCTCTACGACTACTTCCACCAGCTGTTCGCGCAGGTCACCAACCCGCCGCTGGACGCGATCCGGGAGGAGCTGGTGACCAGCCTCGGCACCACCATGGGGCCGGAGGGGAACCTGCTCGAGCCGGGGCCGGCCAGCTGCCGGCAGATCGTGCTGCCGTATCCGGTGATCGACAACGACGAGCTGGCGAAGCTGCTGTCGATCGACGAGGACGGCAACCTGCCCGGCTACAAGGCGGTCCGGGTCTCCGGACTGTACCGGCTGCGGGACGGCGAGGCCGGACTGAAGGGCCGGCTGGTGGAGATCTGCCGGCACGTCTCGGAGGCGATCGAGGACGGGGTGCGGATCCTGGTCCTCTCCGACCGGGACTCCACCGCCGACCTGGCGCCGATCCCGTCACTGCTGCTGACCGCCGCGGTCCACCAGCACCTGGTGCGCGAGCAGACTCGCACCCAGGTGGCGCTGGTGGTGGAGTCCGGCGACTGCCGGGAGGTGCACCATGCCGCCTGCCTGATCGGCTACGGTGCCGCCGCGGTCAACCCCTACCTCGCGTTCGAGACCATTGAGGACCTGGTCCGCACCGGCGCTCTCACCGGTGTGGACACCGGCACCGCGATCCGCAACTACGTCAAGGCGCTCGGCAAGGGCATCTTGAAGATCATGTCCAAGATGGGCATCTCGACCGTCTCGTCGTACTGCGGCGCGCAGGTGTTCGAGGCGGTCGGGCTGGACAACCAGCTGATCGAGCGCTACTTCACCGGCACGCCGGGCCGGATCGGCGGGATCGGGCTGGCGGAGATCCACGCCGAGGTGGCAGCCCGGCACGCCCGGGCGTACCCGAAGAATCCGGCCGAGCGCGCGCACCGGAGCCTGGACCCGGGCGGGGAGTACCAGTGGCGGCGCGAGGGCGAGCTGCACCTGTTCAACCCGGAGACAGTGTTTTTGTTGCAGCACGCCACCAAGTCCCGGCAGTTCGAGGTGTTCGAGAAGTACGCGTCGACGGTGGACTCGCTGGCCGCCCAGGCCGGCTCGCTGCGCGGGCTGTTCCGGCTGCGCACCGGGGTCCGGCCGCCGGTGCCGCTGTCCGAGGTGGAGCCGGTCAGCGAGATCGTCAAGCGGTTCGGTACCGGCGCCATCTCGTACGGCGCGATCTCGGCGGAGGCGCACGAGACCCTGGCGATCGCGATGAACCGGCTGGGCGGCCGGTCCAACACCGGCGAGGGCGGCGAGGACACTGACCGACTCTACGACCCGCTGCGCCGGTCGGCGGTGAAGCAGATCGCCAGCGGCCGGTTCGGGGTCACCACCGAATACCTGGTCCACGCCGACGACATCCAGGTGAAGATGGCGCAGGGTGCCAAGCCCGGCGAGGGTGGTCAGCTGCCCGGCAAGAAGGTGTGGCCGTGGATCGCCAAGACCCGGCACGCCACCCCGGGGGTCGGGCTGATCTCGCCGCCGCCGCACCACGACATCTACTCCATTGAGGACCTGGCCCAGCTGGTGCACGATCTCAAATGCGTCAACCCGGCCGCCCGGATCCACGTCAAGCTGGTCTCGGCCAGCGGGGTGGGCACGGTCGCCGCCGGGGTGGCGAAGCTGAAGGCCGACGTGATCCTGATCTCCGGTCACGACGGCGGCACCGGTGCCTCGCCGCTCAACTCGCTCAAGCATGCCGGCACGCCGTGGGAGCTGGGGTTGGCCGAGACCCAGCAGACGCTGCTGCGCAGCGGCCTGCGCGATCGGGTCACGGTGCAGGTGGACGGACAGCTGAAGACCGGCCGGGACGTGATCGTGGCGGCGCTGCTCGGGGCCGAGGAGTACGGGTTCGCGACCGCGCCGCTGATCGTCGCCGGCTGCGTGATGATGCGGGTCTGCCACCTGGACACCTGCCCGGTCGGGATCGCCACCCAGAACCCGGTGCTGCGGGAGCGGTACACCGGCCGGCCGGAGTTCGTGGAGAACTTTTTCCTCTTCCTCGCCGAGCAGGTCCGCGGCTACCTGGCCGAGCTCGGGTTCCGCAGCCTGGAGGAGGCGATCGGCCACACCGAGCTGCTCGACGTGGTGCCGGCGATCGAGCACTGGAAGGGCCGCGGGCTGGACCTCAGCCCGGTGCTGCACGTGCCGCCGGTGCCGGCCGGCACCCCCCGCCGGCGGGTCCGCGACCAGCAGCACGACCTCCACAAGTCGCTGGACAACGCGCTGATCGCCGCCGCCGCGCCGGCGCTCGAGGACGGCACCCCGGTGGCGATCAGCCGGTCCGTGCGCAACGAGCACCGCAGCGTCGGCGCGATGCTCAGCGGCGAGGTGACCCGGCGGTGCGGCGGCAAGGGGCTGCCCGACGACACCATCGAGATCACCCTGCGCGGCAGCGCCGGCCAGTCGTTCGGGGCGTTCCTGGTCCGCGGGATCACGATCCGGTTGTTCGGCGACGCCAACGACTACGTCGGCAAGGGACTCTCCGGCGGCCGGCTGGTGCTCCGGCCGGACGAGGCGGCCCCGTTCACCACCGGCGAGTCTGAGTTCGGCGGCGCCGAGGACCAGATCATCGCCGGCAACACCATCCTCTATGGAGCGACCGCCGGCGAGCTGTACTGCCGGGGCCGGGTGGGGGAGCGGTTCGCGGTCCGCAACTCTGGCGCCACCGCGGTGGTGGAAGGGGTCGGCGACCACGGCTGTGAGTACATGACCGGCGGCACGGTGGTGGTGCTCGGCCCGACCGGGCGCAACTTCGCGGCCGGGATGTCCGGCGGCACCGCATACGTCTGGCGGCTCAATCACCGGCTGGTCAACCGGGAGCTGGTGGATCTGCAACCGCTCACCGCTGAGCAGCGGGTGAGCCTGCACGAACTGGTGGAGCGGCACGCGGCCGAGACCGGATCGCCGGTGGCGGCCCGGCTGCTGGCCCGGTGGCCGGAGGCGGTGGCCGAGTTCACCGCCGTGGTCCCGCGCGACTACCAGCGGGTGATGGCGGCGATCCGGGCCGCGCAGGCGGCCGGTCGGGATGTCGACGCCGCGGTGATGGAGGTGGCGGGTGCCTGACCCGAAGGGCTTCCTGCGGTACGGCCGGCGGCTGCCGGAGCGGCGGCCGGTGCCGGTCCGGATCACTGACTGGCGCGAGGTCTACCCGGTGGCCGAGACCGGGCTGGTGCGGGAGCAGGCCACCCGGTGCATGGACTGCGGGATCCCGTTCTGCCACGACGGCTGCCCGCTGGGCAACCGGATCCCGGACTGGAACGACCTGGTCCGCACCGACGCCTGGCACCCGGCGATCGAGGCGCTGCACGCCACCAACAACTTCCCGGAGTTCACCGGCCGGCTCTGCCCGGCCCCGTGCGAGGCGGCCTGCGTGCTCGGGATCGGCGACGACCCGGTCAGCATCAAGCTGGTCGAAGTGGAGATCATCAACCGGGCGTTCGAGTCCGGGACGGTGGTCCCGCAGCCGGCGCCGGCGCCGTCCGGCAAGTCGGTGGCGGTGGTCGGTTCCGGCCCGGCCGGGCTCGCCGCCGCCCAGCAACTGGCCCGGGCCGGCCACGCGGTCACCGTGTACGAGCGGGATGACGCGCTCGGCGGCCTGCTGCGCTACGGCATCCCGGACTTCAAGCTGGAGAAGCACCACATCGACCGGCGGTTGGCGCAGCTGCGCGCCGAGGGGGTGTCGTTCCGCACCGGGGTCCACGTCGGAGTCGACGTCTCCGCGGCCGAGCTGCGGGCGACCCACGACGCGGTGCTGCTCGCCACCGGCGCGCTGGCCAGCCGGGACGTGCCGGACACGCCGGGCCGGCAGCTGCCCGGTATCCACCTGGCGATGGACCACCTGGTCGCCGCGAACCGGGTGGTGGCCGGGCTCGCCGACCACCCGCCGATCGACGCCGCCGGCCGGCGGGTGGTGATCGTCGGCGGCGGCGACACCGCGGCCGACTGCCTCGGGGTGGCCCACCGGCAGGGCGCGAGGTCGGTGGTGCAGCTCGACCGCTACCCGCTGCCGCCCCGGTCCCGGGACGAGGCGCGGGACCCGTGGCCGACCTGGCCGTGGATCCTGCGCGAGTACCCGGCTCACGAGGAGGGCGGCGAGCGGGTGTTCGCGGTGGCGGTGCAGGAGTTCCTCGGCACCGACCGGGTGGAGGCGATCCGGATCGCCGAGGTGACCGTGACCATGCAGGACGGTCGGCGGGTGGTCAACCCGATCCCGGGCACCGAACGGGAGCTGCCGGCCGACCTGGTGCTGCTGGCGATCGGGTTCGACGGCACCGAGCCGGGCCCGCTGCTCGACCAGCTCGGCCTGGCCCGCAACCCGCGCGGCACCATCGACTGTGACCCGCACTGGCAGACCAGCACCGACGGAGTGTTCGTCGCCGGGGACGCCCACCGGGGTGCGTCGCTGATCGTCTGGGCGATCGCCGAGGGGCGGGCGGCGGCCGCCGCGATCCATTCCTACCTCGGCGGTGCCGGCGACCTGCCGGCACCGGTCACCCCGGCCAGCCAGCCGCTGTCGGTGCCGGCCCGCTGACCGGCGGATGCGCGCAGGTTAGCCTTCTTGCTGTGACCCGACGCGCGAAGATCGTCTGTACGATCGGCCCCGCCAGCGCGAGCCCGGACCGGCTGCGCGAACTGGTCGAGGCCGGGATGGACGTGGCCCGGCTGAACTTCAGCCACGGCAGCCACGCCGACCATGAGCGGATCTTCTCCCTGGTGCGGCAGGCCGCCGAGGCGGCGGGCCGGCCGATCGGCATCCTCGCCGACCTGCAGGGTCCGAAGATCCGGCTCGGCACGTTCGCGGACCCGCCGGTGCTGTGGCGGGCCGGTGACCGGGTGGTCATCACCGCCGAGCCGGTGGTCGGCACCGCCGCCCGGGTCTCCTGCACCTACCCCCGGCTGCCGGCCGAGGTGAAGGTCGGCGACCGGCTGCTGATCGACGACGGCAAGGTGTCGGTGGAGGTCACCGGGGTCCAGGGGCAGGACGTGCAGTGCCTGGTGGTGGACGGCGGCGAGGTCTCCGACCACAAAGGAATCTCGTTGCCGAACGTGGCGATCAGCGCCCCGGCGCTGTGCGACAAGGACATCGCCGACCTGCGGCTGGCGCTGCGGCTCGGGGTCGACCTGGTGGCGCTCTCGTTCGTGCGGTCGCCGGCGGACGTCAAGCAGGTCCGCGACCTGATGGCGGCCGAAGCGGTGCACCGGCCGGTGCTCGCCAAGCTGGAGAAGCCGGAGGCGGCCGGCCAGCTGCCGGCGATCGTCGAGGCGTTCGACGGGCTGATGGTGGCCCGCGGCGACCTCGGCATCGAGCTGCCGCTGCAGGAGGTGCCGCTGATCCAGAAGCGGGCGATCCAGCTGTGCCGGGAGAACGCCAAACCGGTGATCGTCGCCACCCAGATGCTCGAGTCGATGATGGACAACCCGCGGCCGACCCGGGCCGAGGCGTCCGATGTGGCCAACGCGGTGCTCGACGGCGCGGACGCGGTGATGCTCTCCGGCGAGACCAGCGTTGGCAAGTTCCCGGTGCTGGCGACCCGGACCATGGCCACCATCATCGCCACCACCGAAGCCGGCCAGCTGCAGCTGCCTCGCGACTTCCGGCTGCCCGGGCTGGAGCGGGCGCCGCGCACCCGCAGCGGCGCGATCGCGGCGGCGGCGGCGCAGGTGGCCCGGGCGATCGACGCCAAGGCGTTGGTCGCGTTCACGCGTACCGGCGACACCGTACGGCGGCTGGCCCGGCTGCATTGCGAGCTGCCGCTGCTGGCGTTCACCCCGGATGAGGCGGTGCGCAACCAGCTGGCGCTCTCCTGGGGGGTGGAGGCGTTCCTGGCGCCGCTGGTGCGCCACACCGACGAGATGTTCCGGCAGGTCGACGAGGCGATGCTCAGCCTCGGTCGGGCGCAGCCCGACGAGTACGTCGTGATCGTCGCCGGCTCGCCGGTCGGTGAACCCGGATCCACCAACACGCTGCGAGTGCACCGGGTCGGTTCGCTCGCCGGCGCGGGAGCGGAGCGGTGATGTTCGGGGAACTCCGGCCGGTCACCGGCCAGGCCGCCGTCGACCACCTGCTGGACCTGCTCGATCTCGAGCAGCTCGAGGAGATGCGGTTCCTGGGCAGCAGCCCGCCGGTCGGCCCGCAGCGCGTGTTCGGCGGCCAGGTGGCGAGCCAGGCGCTGGTCGCCGCCGGCCGGACCGTCGACCCGGCCCGGCGGGTGCACTCGCTGCACGGCTACTTCGTCCGGCCGGGCGATCCGTCCGAGCCGATCCACTACGCGGTGGAGAACATCCGGGACGGCCGGTCGTTCTCGGTCCGCCGGTGCGTGGCGCAGCAGCACGGCAAGACCATCTTCTTCATGTCGGCCTCGTTCCACCGGCACGAGGAGGGGCTGGACCATCACGCGCCCGGGCCGACCGACGTGCCGCCGCCGGAGGAGGTGCCGACGATGGCCGAGCGGCTGGCCCGGTACCCGGACCGGGCCGGCATCTGGGGGATGATCCCGCGGCCGATCGACGTGCGGTACGTCGGCGAGCCGGGGCTGGTGCCGCCGGGGGACCGGCCGGCCGACCCGCACCAGCGGGTGTGGATGCGGATCGACGGCAAGCTGCCCGACGACCCGCTGCTGCACGCCTGCCTGCTCGCGTACGCGTCCGACCTGACCCTGCTCGACTCGGTGCTCTCGGTGCACGGCGAGGTGTGGGGCCCGGGTGGGGTGGTCGGGGCCAGCCTGGACCACGCGCTGTGGTTCCACCGGCCGTTCCGGGCCGACGAGTGGTTCCTCTACGACTGCTGGAGCCCGTCGGCCGCGGGCGCGCGCGGGCTCGCCACCGGCCGGATGCTCACCCGGGACGGTCGACACATCGCCACCGCCGTCCAGGAAGGACTGTTGCGGCGGGTCGGCGCCTGACCGGCCGGTCCGGTCGGCGGTGCCGGCAGCGGGTCAGCTCGGTGCCGGCACCGGCTCAGCTTGGCGCCGGCTGCGGCCGGAAGTTGCGGCACTGCTCACAGACCGGCTCGGGGACCACCCCGAGCCGGATCAGCCCGCCGAAGATCGCGCAGCCGACGCAGAATCCGAACGCCGACTCCAGGGTGGCCGCCACCAGCACCGCGCCGAGCACCAGGTAGCCGGCGGTGGTCTGGCCGAACCCGAGCGCCAGCACCGCCGCGGTGACGGTCAGCACCGCCCCGATCCCCTGCGCGAACCGCTTTGGCGGCCCGGGCACCGGCTTTGCCGGCACCGGCAGTCGGGGCGTGATCACCCGGGTGACCAGCTGCCCTAGCGGGCTCAGGGTCGGGCCGGTCAGCATCCGGGCCACGAAGCCGTACGCGATGATCGCGAGCAACCACGGCTGGTCGGTGACGATCGTCACCACCGACATCAGCACCACCCCGGCGGCGACCAGCCGGGCGGACACCTCGTTGACCGGATGCGGGAAGGTGAACAGCCGGCGCAGGGCGCCGTCGGTCACGCCACCACCTCCCGCAGCTTCCCGTTGGCCACGTCGTAGACAAAGCCGCGGACGCTGTCCTTGTACGGGATGAACGGGTCGGCCTGGATCCGCTTGATCGACTGGCGGACATCGGCATCGAGGTCAGTGAACGTCTCGGCCGCCCACTCGGGTTTGATCCCGGTCTCGGCCTGGATCGCGTTCCGGAAGTCGTCGTCGGTGAAGGTCAGCATGCCGCAGTCGGTGTGGTGAATCAGGATGATTTCGCGGGTGCCGAGCAGCCGCTGGCTGATCGCGAGGCTGCGGCGGGCGTCGGCGGTGACCACCCCACCGGCGTTGCGGATCACGTGGGCGTCGCCCTCCCGCAGGCCGAGCAGGCCGTACGGGTTCAGCCGGGCGTCCATGCAGGCGAGCACCGCCACCCCGCGAGCCGGGGGCATCGGCAGGCTGCCGCTGCTGAACGTTTGCGCGTAGGTCTCGGCGTTGGCCAGCAATTCATCGGTGACGCTCATCGGGGGGACTCCCTTCGTTTAGCTGGCCATCGTACCCCTATTTTCCAGGTCGGAATAGTGTGCGTCGTACGCCGCACGTGCCTTCTCGATCGCCTCGGCGTTCGTGTATGCCCAGCCGACCAGCGAGCAGACGGTGCCGAGCAGGCTGAGCCCGAGCGGGGTGAGCGCGTAGTCGACCCGAGGCGGCACCACCGGGTGGACGGTCCGCGCCACCAACCCGTCCCGCTCCAGCATCCGCAGCGTGGCGGTGAGCATCCGCTGGCTGATTCCCGGGATCTCCCGCTTCAGCTCGGTGAACCGCTTGGTGGCCGTGCCGAGCTGGTGGACGACCACCAGCGACCATTTGTCGCCGACCCGGTCGAGGATCTGCCGGGCCCGGCGGACCGCCTCGACACCCGGTTGGATCGCGGTGTCCGGCAGGGGTGCGGTTCCGTTCAGCTTCACGGTTCCCTCCAGGTGACCAAGGCAGAAAAAGGTGCCTTCTTCCATGTTTGCCCATAGTTCCGCATCCTGGGGTCAGTCACCAAACGGAACCGACAACGAGAGAGGGTAGTTCATGACCGCCGCGCAAGCGATCCTCGATGAGGCCTTCGCCGTCCCCGCCGATCCCGACCGGATCCGGCGGGCCGCGGCCGCGCTCCGGGAGCGCGACTTCGCCGTCCACATCGTCGACAGGGTGGCCGACGCCCGCCGGCTCGTGCGCGAGCTGCTGCCCCGGGACAAGGAAATCTTCACGGCGCTGAGCGAGACGCTGCGGCTGTCCGGGATCGCGGCGGACATCGAGGAGAGCGGTGAGTTCCGGTCGCTGCGGGACCGGCTCGAGGAACTGGCTGACGATCCGGTGGCGAAGATCAAGGTAGGGGCGGCGCCGGACGTGGTGGTCGGCAGCGTGCACGCGGTCACCGAAACCGGCCAGCTGGTGGTCGCTTCGGCGAGCGGCAGCCAGCTGGCGCCGTACGCGGCCGGCGCCCGGCAGGCGGTCTGGGTGGTCGGGGCCCAGAAGGTGGTCGCCGACCTCGACACCGCGCTGCGGCGGATCCGGACCTACAGCCTGCCGATGGAGGCGGAACGGGTCCGCGCGACCGGTTGGGAGTCGTTCATCGGCAAGATCCTGATCCTGGAACGGGAACTGTTCCCCGATCGCGGCACGGTGGTCCTGATCCAGGAACCGATCGGGTTCTAGCGCCACCTCGACCCGCGGGCCGGGCGGAGCGTCCACATCGGTGGACCCTCCGCCCGGCCCGCGGCGTGACCGGGCGTGAGCTGGCTCTCGAAACCCGCGTGGAGGTTTGACGCCGGCGGCCACCGTCGGCTACGGTCAGCCCATGCATCGGCCGGCTGTCCAGCTCACCGTGCGCCTGGTCATCGACCTGGTGCGGTGCGCCAGCTCGCGCTGTCCCCGCTGAGCCTTTCCGCTCGCCGCGCCTGCCTGCCCGTCGTTCGATTCCTCTGCGCCACTCCTGACGGACCGTATCTGGCTCGGCGGCATCCCGTTTTACCTATCAACCCGGTAGGAGAAGCCGGATTCCCGACCACCGACAGGAGCAACCCATGAGCATCACGGTCGCCTCGCGCGCCGACTTCCTGACGATCGCCGCCGGCTACGCCGCCCAACCCGACGACTGGCCGGTGGCGCCGCGGTTCGATCCCCACCAACGCTGGTACCACCGGCTGGCCCAGACCGACGACCACGAGGTGTGGCTGCTGACCTGGCTACCCGGGCAGAGCACCGACCTGCACGACCACGGCGGCGCGGCCGGCGCGATGTTGGTCGAGTCCGGCCAGCTCACCGAGGACAGCTACCAGGCCGAGGCCGGCCGGCTGGTGACCCAGGCCCTGTCCGCCGGCACCGGCCGGCGGTTCGGGCCGCACCACATCCACCGGGTCAGCAACCGCGGCGACCGACCGGCGGTGAGCGTCCACGTGTACGGCCCGGCGTTGACCACGATGACCCGCTACCGGCTCGACGCCGGCGGCCTGACCGCGGTGGCGGTCGAGCGGGCGGGAGTGGCGTGGTGAGCGCGCCCCCGCCGGCCGGGTCCCGCGGCATCGACGAGATCCTGGCGGCCGCCCGGGCCCGGCTGACCCGACTGCCACCGGAAGCCGCGCATCAGGCGCAACAGGCCGGGGCGGTGCTGGTGGACATCCGGCCGGCCGCCCAGCGCGCCGCGCACGGCGAGATCCCGGGCGCGCTGGTGATCGAGCGCAACGTGCTCGAGTGGCGGTTCGACCCGCGCAGCGATGCCCGGTTGCCGATCGCCGACCGCTACGACCTGCCGGTGGTGGTGGTCTGCCAGGACGGCTACACCTCGTCGCTGGCCGCGGCAGCGCTCCAGGAGCTGGGGCTGTTCCGGGCCACCGACCTGATTGGAGGATTCGCCGCCTGGCGGGAGGCCGGGTTGCCGGTGACCCCGGCCTCGCCCGACTGACCTGCCACCAAGGGATGGAGGAAGCCATGCCACTCGCGGTTGCCCCACCGGTGTCCGGTATCGAGCGTTCGGTGTCGGTGCCCGAGCCACCAGCGCCGGCGCCCGCGCCCGCCGGGTCGACGGTGGTGCGGATCGAGCTCGACCTGGGCCCAGGGCTGCCGGATGAGCGGGTCCGGCGGCTGTTGTGGACGCTGGAGGAGCTTGCTCAGGCCGCCCGCGGGGTCCGGATCGCGCCGACCGCCGCCACCCGCGTCCCGGCAGCGATCACTACCGCGTCGGTCGTGGTCGACCCGCGGTCGCGCACGGTCCGGCGCCGCGGCAAGCTGGTCGGTCTGACCCGGCGGGAGTTCGACCTGCTGCTGTTCCTGGCCCGCCACCCGCGGCAGGTCTTCACCCGGCAGCAGCTGCTCTGGCAGGTGTGGGAGGCAGGGGAAGGCGGCACCCGCACGGTCGACGTCCACATCCACCGGTTGCGCGCCAAGCTCGGCTCGCCGGGCCGGCCACTGATCGCCACCGTGCGCGGGGTCGGCTACCGGCTGGCCGAGCACGCCGACCTGGCAATCGTGCCGGGTGAGTTCGTACCGGCCGAGCGACCCTGACCGGAAACCAGGAGGAGCACAGTGGCCAGTCGCCGACCAACGACCTACTACCCGTACCGACGAGATAAGGTTGACCGCCCGGTCTCGCGTGGCCGGCCGGCAGACCGAGCGGAGCCCGACGCGCGGATCGGCGCTCGCGCCGACTACGCGGTGCGGGCGATGTTGGCGATCGCCGCCGCCGAGCGGGCTCGGGCGGCGGGCGAGCAGCGGGCCGCGACCGCAACGGAGCTCGCGGCCGCGCAGGCCATCCCGCACAGCCTCCTGCGCGCGATTCTCACCGAGCTGCGGTCGGCCGGGCTGCTGCGTAGTCACCACGGCACCGATGGCGGGTTCAGCCTCGCCTACCCCGCCTCCGAGATCACGGTCGGGGCGGTGCTGCGCGCGGTGGCCGGCCCGCTGGTCACCGTCAGCGGGCTGCCCGCCGACCGGGTTGTCTACCACGGCGTGGCCGCCGGCCTGACCGACGTCTGGCGGGCCGTCAACGCCGCGATCGAGGCGGTGGTCGACCGCACCAGTCTGGCCGATCTGCTGGCCGCGAGCCAGCCACCAGCCGGACCACGACGTCCTCGCTGACCAGCCACGGGTGAGCCCGCCTGCGGCTACCAGATCAACCCAGCCGGACCATCCTCCGTGGTCAGGCGTGGCCGGTCACCCGGTCCACACGCGGGTGCCTTGCCTCCTCGGAACGGAGCGGCAGCGGCCTGCCTCGTAACCACCGCCGCGGGCTCATGATCCGCGCACCGGCGTCGGCCACCGGTGCGCGCGCCGCGGGTACGTGATCGGCACCCGCGTGGCTCAGACTGGTCGACCCGACGGCCGGTGCGCTTGCTACCAACATGGCACCTCCGGATCACATCAGGCGGTGGCCGACGGCTGACTCGGGTCGGTCGCGAAGGTTGCCGGCCTGGCCGGACACCCATCGAGATTGTTGAAAGTGTAGGACGGCCGATCCGGCCGCTGAATGACACGCTTCCCCTAGGGGTGTGGGCCGGGCCGGCTCGCGCTCGTACGCTGGCCTCGGACGGCCGCCCCGGGGCCGGCCTAGGCGGCGCGGATGCGACGGGTCGGTCCGTGCTGATCTCGCAGATTCGATGCAAACCAGCCTTGTGGGTTTGCAGATGCGATGGTTACAGTGGGTGAATGGCGGTGTTCCGGATCGGCGAGGCCGCCGAGCTGCTCGGAGTGAGCGCGGACACGGTGCGGCGGTGGGTCGACGACGGCCGGTTGGCCGCCCGCCGCGACCCGCACGGTCACCGAGTGATCGAGGGCAAAGACCTGGCGGCGTTCGCGCATGCCCGGTCCGGCGCCTCCGACACCGGCTCCGACCAGTCGTCGGCCCGCAACCGGCTGCCGGGGATCGTCACCAACATCGTGAAGGACCGGGTGATGGCGCAGGTGAGCCTGCAGGCTGGCCCGTTCCGGGTGGTGGCGCTGATGAGCCGGGAGGCGCTCGACGCCCTCGACATCGAGGTCGGGTCGGTGGCGGTGGCGGTCATCAAGTCCACCACCGTGGTGGTCGAGAAGCCGCCGCCCGGGCCGGCCAAGGGAAGGAGCAGCCCATGACCGGGTTTCTGACCGTGCCGGCGCGGATCGCGGTGGGGTTGGCGGTGGCACTCGCCGTGGTCGGCTGCGGCGGCGATGACGAACCGGCCGGCGACGCCAGCCCGGGCGCGCTCAGCGGTGACCTGACCGTGTTCGCCGCGGCCTCGCTGACCGAGGCGTTCACCCAGATCGGCGAGGAGTTCGGGGCCGCCAACCCGGGGGTGGCGGTGACCTTCAACTTCGCCGGCAGCTCCACTCTCGCGCAGCAGATCAACGAAGGCGCGCCGGCGGATGTGTTCGCCTCCGCCAACCCGGCCAACATGCAGACCGTCACCGATGCCGGCAACGCCGCCGGCGAGCCGACCACGTTCGCCCGCAACCAGCTGGTGATCGCGGTAGCGGCCGGCAACCCGCTGGGCATCACCGGGCTGGCCGACCTCGCCGACCCGGACGTCAAGGTAGCGCTCTGCGCCGAGCAGGTGCCTTGCGGCGCCGCCGCCCAGACCGCGCTGGCGGCGGCCGGGGTCGAGCTCACGCCGGTCACGCTCGAACAGGACGTCCGGGCCGCCCTGTCCAAACTCACCCTCGGCGAGGTAGACGCGGCGCTGGTCTACCGCACTGACGTCGCCGCGGTCGGGTCAGCGGTGGCCGGCATCGACTTCCCGGAGGCGGCCAGTGCCGTCAACGATTACCCGATCGTGGTGCTGGCCGACGCGCCGAACCCGCAAGCGGCGGCGGCGTTCGTGGCGTACGTGCTCGCCAGCGCCGGCCAGGCCGTGCTCGCCCAGGCAGGTTTCCAGACCCTGTGACCGCTCGTCGCCGGCCCGGCTCCCGGGCACCGCTGCTGCTGGTCGTGCCGGCGATCGCCGGGCTGGCGCTGCTGGTGCTGCCGCTGGCCGGGCTGCTGATCCGGACCCCGTGGTCGAGCCTGCCGCAGCGGCTCACCGCGCCGGGCATCCTTGACGCGCTCCGGCTGTCGCTGCTGGCCGCCACCGCGGCGACGCTGCTGTGCCTGCTGCTCGGGGTGCCGCTGGCCTGGCTGCTGGCGCGGGCGCGGTTCCCCGGTCGGCGGGTGGTGCGGGCGATGGTCACCGTCCCGCTGGTACTGCCCCCGGTGGTCGGTGGGGTGGCGCTGCTCCTGGTGTTCGGCCGGCGCGGGATCGTCGGCAGTTGGCTGGCCGCCACCTTCGGGATCACCCTGCCGTTCACCACCGCCGGCGTGATCCTGGCCGAGGCATTCGTGGCCATGCCGTTTCTGGTGATCGCGGTCGAGGGCGCGTTGCGCGGTGCCGACCCGCGCTACGAGGAGGCGGCTGCCACGCTCGGTGCGAGCCGCTGGACCAGCTTCCGCCGGGTCACCCTGCCGCTGGTGGCGCCGGGGATCGCCGCCGGTGCGGTGCTGTGCTGGGCCCGGGCGCTGGGCGAGTTCGGCGCCACCATCACGTTCGCCGGCAACTTCCCGGGCCGGACCCAGACCATGCCGCTGGCGGTCTACTTAGCACTGGAGACCGACCTGGAGGCGGCGATCGTGCTCAGCCTGATCCTCCTGGTGGTCTCGGTGACCATCCTGGCCAGCCTCCGCGACCGATGGCTCAACAGCCCATGACCGCCGGAGCCGAGGCGCTGGCAGCCCACCTGATCGTCGACCGGGGCCGGTTCCGGCTCGACCTCGAGCTGGCGGTCGCCGCCGGTGAGGTGGTCGCGCTGCTCGGGCCGAACGGTGCCGGCAAGACCACCGCGGTGCGGGCGCTGGCCGGGCTGATCCCGTTGACCGCCGGGCAGATCCGGCTGGCCGGCGAGACCGTGGACCACCCGGCCCGCCGGATCTGGGTCCCACCCGAGCGCCGGCCGATCGGCATGGTCTTCCAGGACTACCTGCTGTTTCCGCACCTGACCGCGCTGGAGAACGTGGCGTTCGGGCCCCGCTGCCACGGCGCTTCCCGAGCGCGGGCCCGGGCGGTGGCGGCCGACTGGCTGGCCCGGGTCGGGCTGGCCGAGCACGCCCGCCGCAAGCCCCGGCAGCTCTCCGGTGGCCAGGCGCAGCGGGTGGCGCTGGCCCGGGCGCTCGCGGTCGACCCGCACCTGCTGTTGCTGGACGAGCCGCTCGCCGCGCTGGACGCCCGGGCCCGGCTGGACACCCGCGCCGAACTGCACCGCCACCTCACCGAGCACCCCGGTGCGACCCTGCTGGTCACCCACGACCCGCTCGACGCGCTGGTGCTCGCCGACCGGCTGGTCATCATCGAGGACGGGCGGATCGTGCAGGAGGGCGACGCCGCCACGGTGACCGCCCAACCGCGCACCGACTACGTCGCCCGGCTGGTCGGCCTGAACCTCTACCGTGGACACGCCGACGGGCACACCGTGACGATCACCGGCTCCGGGGCCGCCGGGCGGCTCAGCCTGACGGTCGCCGAGCCGGCGCGTGGCGAGGTGTTCGTCGCGTTCCCGCCGGCGGCGGTCGCGCTGCACCCGAGCCGGCCGGCGGGTTCGCCCCGCAACACCTGGCAGGCCACCATCACCGGCATCCAGCCGCACGGCGACAATCTGCGGGTGCAGCTCGCCGGCCCGGTGGTCACCGCCGCCGACGTCACGCCGGCCGCCGCGGCCCAGCTCCGGCTGACCACCGGTGCCCGGGTCTGGGTCGCCGTCAAGGCCGCCGAGACCCGCGCCTACCCGGCCGGCGGCGAGCCTCTGGAAACCCGGTAACGCTCGCCGGCCGGTTGGCCCGGCCGCTGGCGGTCAGCGGGGCTGCCAGGCGTCCGGCACCGTGATCAGCCGCCGGACCCGCGCCGGCAGCCGGCCGCTCACCAGCTGGGCCAGTGTCACCTCATCGACCACCGAGCGGATCGCCGAGCGTACCGCCACCCACAGCTCGGACAGGTGCGCCGCCGCCCCGTCGTAGACGGTCTCCTCTGGCCGCAGGCCGCGGACCCCGGCCAGCGGCCCGTCGACCGCCCGCAGCACGTCCCCGATCGTGATCTCGTTGGGCGGGCGCTTGAGCACGTAGCCGCCCTCCGGCCCGCGGATGCCCTGCACCAGCCCGGCTCGGCGCAGGTCGGCCAGCACCGCCTCCAGGAACTTGTACGGCAGGTCCTGGGCCTCCGCCAGGGTCTGGGCGGAAGCGATCGCCGGGTATGCGGCCGCCAACCCGAGCGCCGCCCGAACCGCGTAGTCACCACGAGCCGATACCTGCATGTGGTCATCATGCCCCTTCGCCCGATCGGGTTGGTCAGGTACCCGGGCCGCGCCGGGCCCGGCCGGGTAGCCAGTAGGTGGGATCACCGTTGACAGCCGGCCCTGACTCCCGCTAATCCTATAGGTCAGATATGAAAATAGGTCAGCACGACCCCTGTCGGACAAGGAGTATCCGATGAGCGAACCCACCCAACCCAATTCTGCCCAGCCGCCACCGGCGGGCCGGCGGATCGACGAGGACTGGGCGGCCACCATCCTTGGGCTGGTGCTGCTGGTGCTGGTGCTGGTCGGCGCGATCCCGACCGGGGTGATTCCCTGATGAGCACCGACCCCGTCCACCCCGCGCCCGCCACGGAGTCGCCGGCACCGGAGTCGCCGGCCACCGAGTCGCGGGCACCGGTGGGAGCGACCGCTCCCGCCGGCACCGCCACCGCCGGCTGGACCGCCGCCGGCCTGCTGATCGTGCTGGCGCTCGCCGCCGCCACCCGGTTCCTGGAGCAGCAGGCCCCGGGCTGGTTCGAGGGTGACGCCGCCGAGTTCGTCGAGGCCATCGAATACCCGGTGTACGCGATCGCACTCGGCCTGCTCGGCGGGCTGGTGATCACGCTGACCGGGATCCGGGACCGGGTCGCCGGCGCGTTCCGGACCGAGTTCTTCATCAAAACCGGGCTGGTGCTGCTCGGCGCCTCGATCAACCTGTCGGTGATCGTGAGCGCCGCCGGGCCGGCGATCCTGCAGGCCCTGATCCTGGTCACCTCGGTGTTCTTCGCCACCTGGTGGCTGGCCGGAAGGTTCGGGCTGGCCGACCGGCTGCGGGCACTGCTCGCCTCGGCGGTGGCGATCTGCGGGGTCAGCGCGGCGATCGCGGCCGCCGGCGCGGTCCGGGCCCGGCGCGAGCAGCTCGCCTACACCGCCAGCCTGGTGATCCTGTTCGCGCTGCCGTCGATCTTCCTGCTGCCCTGGCTGGCCGGGGTGTTCGGGCTCCCGGACCAGGTGGCTGGGGCCTGGATCGGCGGCAACATCGACACCACCGCGGCAGTGGCCGCCGCCGGCGCGATCGTCGGCGACCGGGCGCTGGAGATCGCCGCGATCGTGAAGGCCGCCCAGAACGTCCTGATGGGCGTGGTGGCGGTGGCGCTCACCGCCTACTTCGCGCTCTACGTCGAGCGGGACCGGAGTGCGGCGAACCGGCCGAGCCTGGCCGCGCTGTGGCAGCGGTTCCCGAAGTTCGTGCTCGGCTTCGTCACCGCCTCGGTGATCGGGACCCTCTACCTCGAGGCGGCCGGCGACGCCGGCAAGGAGACCATCGGCGTCGTCAACGACCTGCGGAGCTGGTTCCTGATCCTGGCGTTCGTCTGCATCGGGCTGGAGTTCCGGTTGCGCTCGCTGCGGGAGGCCGGCTGGCGGCCGATCGCCGTGTTCGGTGGCGCCACCGTCTTCAACCTGGCGCTCGCGCTCGGGGTGGCCTCGATCCTGTTCCGGAACTTCGCGGCATGAGCCGACAGCTTCTCGGCATGAGCCGGCGCGGCCGGCTCGCGCCCCCGATCGGGGCCGGCGACCCACCAGCCGCCGGGTCGTCGGCCCCGGCTCCTATGCTGCAAGCTGTGACAACCGCGAGAACGAGGGCGGCGCTCGCCGCCGCGCTGACCGTGCTGGCGCTGGCCGCCTGCGCCCCCGAGGACGACGAGGACGAGCCGGCCGGCGACCCGCCCGCCTCGGCGTCCTGCACCGCCGATCAGCTGCCCACGCTGGAGCCGGGCACGCTCACGATCGGCACCGACAACCCTGCCTACCCGCCGTGGTTCGTGGACAACGACCCGAGCAACGGCGAGGGGTTCGAGAGCGCGGTCGCCTACGCTGTCGCCGAACAGCTCGGGTTCGACCGGGACAGCGTGGTCTGGACGCAGGTCCGGTTCGACAAC
Source organism: Natronosporangium sp. (assembly GCA_036564175.1). Taxonomy (GTDB): domain Bacteria; phylum Actinomycetota; class Actinomycetes; order Mycobacteriales; family Micromonosporaceae; genus Natronosporangium. Next base: position 10,464 of record DATCKZ010000095.1, on the reverse strand, counting down.
GCGATCGCCCCCGGGCCGAAGGACTTCGACTTCGACATCAACCAGTTCTCGATCACCGAGGAGCGCCGGCAGGCGGTCGACTTCTCCTCGCCGTACTACGACGTCAAGCAGGCGGTGATCGCGCTGGCCGACGCGCCGATCGCCGAGGCCAGCTCGCTCTCGGAGCTCGCCGACGCCACCTTCGGCGCCCAGGTCGGGACCACCAGTTACCAGGCGATCGTGGACATCATCCGGCCCGGCCCGGAGCCGGCCGTCTTCAACACCAACGACGACGCCAAGGCGGCGCTGGAGAACGGCTCGATCGACGGGCTCGTGCTGGACCTGCCGACCGCGTTCTACATGACCTCCGCGGAGATCGAAAACTCGGTGATCGTCGGGCAGCTACCGCCGCTCGCCGAGGGTGAGGTCGAGCAGTTCGGGCTGGTGCTGGACAAGGACTCGCCGCTGACCGACTGCGTCAGCCAAGCGGTCGACGCGCTGCGGGCCGACGGCACGCTGGCCCAGCTCGAGCAGCAGTGGCTGGCCGACGTGGCGGACGCGCCCGAGCTGCGTTGACCTACCAGCCGTCGCCGCTGCAGCTGCAGCGGCAGGCGTACCGCCGCCGGCAGACCATCGTGTCGGTGGTGATCGCCTCGGTCTCCACGGTGGTGATCGGCGCGCTGCTGTACGCGCTGGTGACCAGCGCGCCCGGCTGGGAGCGGGTGAAGGCGAGCTTCTTCGACCCCGAGATCGCCCGGGAGTCGTTCCCGGACGTGCTGCGCGGGCTGTGGCTCAACATCCGGCTGCTGTTCTTCTGCGCGATCGGCGCGCTCGCGGTCGGGCTCGGGATCGCGCTGCTGCGTACCCTCCGGCCGGCGGTGTTCTTCCCGCTGCGGGCGCTCGCCACCTCGTACACCTACATCTTCCGGGGCGCGCCGCTGATCATCGTGCTGTACCTGCTCACGTTCGGGGTGCCCGGGCTGCGGCTGGCCGGCACCCCGTCGGTGCTGGTGCTGGGCGGGATCGCGCTGGTGATCACCTACGGCGCGTACCTGGCCGAGGTGTTCCGGGCCGGGATCGAGTCGGTGCACCCGAGCCAGCGGGCCGCCGCCCGGTCGCTGGGGCTCAGCTACCGGCAGACCATGCGGTACGTGGTGCTGCCGCAGGCGGTCCGCCGGGTCACCCCGCCGATGCTCAACGACCTGGTGGCGATGCAGAAGGACGTCGGGCTGATCTCGCTGGCCGGGCCGATCGACGCGATCCGGGCTGCCCAGATCAACGTCGCCCAGACCTTCAACTACACCCCGTACGTGGTGGCGGCCGGGCTGTTCGTCCTGCTGGCGATCCCGCTGGTGGCGGTGACCGACTGGGTGACGCTGCGGGCGGCCCGGCGGCAGTCGGCGGAGGGTGCGGCGTGAGCGTGCTCGCCTGTCGCGGGGTCCGGAAGGTGTTCCGCGACCACGTGGTGCTGGACAATCTCGACCTGGAGGTGGCCGAGCACGAGGTGGTGGTGCTGATCGGCGCCTCCGGCTCCGGCAAGTCGACGCTGCTGCGGTGCGTGAACCTGCTGGAGACGATCGACGACGGCACCATCCACCTGGACGGCGAGCACATCACCGACCCGCGGGTCGACCCGGATCGGGTCCGGCAACGGATCGGGATCGTGTTCCAGGCCTTCAACCTGTTCCCGCATATGACCGTGCTCGACAACATCACGCTCGCGCCCCGCCGGGTCCACAAGGTACGCAGGGACGAGGCGGAACGGCGAGCCCGGGAGCTGCTCGGCCGGGTGGGGCTGGCGGACAAGGCGGGGGAGTACCCGGACCGGCTCTCCGGCGGCCAGCAGCAGCGGGTCGCGATCGTCCGGGCGCTCGCGGTCGAGCCGCGGCTGCTGCTGCTCGACGAGGTCACCTCGGCGCTCGACCCCGAGCTGGTCGGCGAGGTGCTCTCGATGATCCGGGACCTGAAGGAGCAGGGGATGACGATGGTGATCGCCACCCACGAGATGGGCTTCGCCCGGCGGGTCGCCGACCGGGTGTGCTTTCTGGACGGTGGCCGGATCCTCGAGCAGGGCCCGCCGGAGCGGGTGCTCGGCGACCCGACCGAGCCGCGAACCCGGCAGTTCTTGAGTACCGTCGAGGAGTGGAGCGGATGAAGATAGCGTTCGGCGCCGACGACGAGAACGAGACCACCCGGGCGGTGGTGGACGCGCTGGCCAGCGCCGGTCACGAGGTGGTGCCGGTCGCCACCGCTCAGCAGTGGCCGGCGATCGGCGAGGCGGTCGGCCGGGCGGTGGCCGACGGCACCGCGCAGCTCGGGGTGGTGATGTGCTGGACCGGCACCGGCACCGCGATCGCCGCTAACAAGGTGCCCGGGGTCCGGGCCGCGCTCGCCTGGGACCCGTGGGTGGCCAAGGGCGCCCGGCTCTGGAACGACGCCAACGTGCTGGCGATGAGCCTGAAGCGGCTCGCCCCGGACGTGGCGGTCGAGGTGACCAAGGCGTTCCTCGACACCACCGAGCCGGACCCGGACGAGGCGGAGAACATCGCCGCGCTCAGTGGGATCGAGCAGCGCGCTGGCTCAGCAGCTCGGTAGCGGTCTGCTGGATCAGCTGCCAGGCGGCGTCGATGTGCCGCTGCTGGGTGGCCGGGCTGCCGATCGCGAGCCGGAGCACGTAGTCCCCGCGTACCCGGGTGTGGGTCAGCGACAGCTTGCCGGAGGCGTTGAGCCGGTGCAGCAGCTGCTCGTTGGTCTGGTCGTCGGCCTTGAGCCGGAAGCAGACCAGCGAGAGCGGGTGGGGCGCGACGATCTCGAACCGGTCGTCCGCCCGGACCAGTTCGGCGAACCGGCTCGCCAGCGCCACCCCGGTGCGGATGTGCGCCCGGAGCCCCTCGGCGCCATACCACCGCAGCACGAACCACAGCTTCAACGCCCGGAACCGCCGGCCCAGCGGCACCTGCCAGTCCCGGTAGTCTATGACCGCACCGGTCTCGGTGGCGGCGTTGCGGAGGTACTCCGGTAGCACGGTCAGCGCGGTGATCAGCTCGGCCCGGTCGGCCACCCAGAACGCGTCGCAGTCGAACCCGGTCAGCAGCCACTTGTGCGGATCGAAGCAGTACGAGTCGGCGTGCTCGACGCCGGCGTGGGTGTAGCGCAGCTCCGGGCAGATCGCGGCGGCGCCGGCGTAGGCGGCGTCCACATGCAACCAGACCCCGAACTCCCGGCAGATCTCGCCGATCGCCGGCAGCGGGTCGATCGCGGTGGTGGAGGTGGTGCCGATGGTGGCGACCACCAGCGCCGGCGTGGCGCCGGCCGCCCGGTCGGCCTCGATCGCCGTCCGGAGCGCCTCCGGCCGCATCGCCAGCGTCTCCGGGTCCACATCGACCAGCCGCATCGATCGGTTGCCGAGTCCGGCGATCCGGGCCGCCTTCTCGATCGACGAGTGCCCCTGATCGGTGGTGTAGACCGTGAACTCGCCATCCACACCGGACTCCCGCCATCGGCCGCCGGATGCCCGGTGCAGCGCGACGAGCGTGGCGACCAGCGTCGCCGACGAGGCGGAGTCCTGGATCACGCCGCCACCGCTGCTGCGGGAGCGGAACTTCTCGGGCAGGTCGAGCAGGTCGGCCAGCCAGTCCAGCATCACCGTCTCCAGCTCGGTGCAGGCCGGACCGGAGGACCACAGCATCCCTTGCACGCCGATCGCCGAGCTGACCAGGTCGCCGAGCACGCTCGGACCCGAGGTGTTGGCGGGGAAGTAGCTGAAGAACGACGGGTGCTGCCAGTGGGTGGTGTTCGGAACCACGATCCGGTCCAGGTCGGCGATCACCGTCTCGAACGGCTCACCCTGCTCGGGCGGACTGCTCGGCAGCGCGCTGGAAACGGCACCGGGGTCGATACCGGGCTGGACGGCGCGCTCTTCCAACCCGGCCCAATAGTCCGCCACCCAGTCCACGATCCGGTGCCCGTATGCTCGGAACTGGTCAGGCGTCATATGTCCGGCCATGTGCCGATGCTATGGCAGTGGGTGGGCGGCAAAGTTCGCCGATCGTCGTGGGAATTGCCACACGGTGGACGGGAGATGCGACCCGGGCCGGGCGATGGCCCAGGTCGCGGGCCCGGTCGTGGCGGGAAATGGGCATGTTTGCCAGGGGCGTCGGCTTCGCTGATAGCGAAACGCCTTGACATCGAAGTGCGCGGTGGTCCAGCACGCGCGGTCCGCGACCCGCGGGTGATATCCGGCCAAGCGGGAACGCCGGGTCAGCTTGCCGCGGCACCCGATGCCGGCGCCTCGGCGGTGCTGGCCCGGACCGTCAGCCGGGGCGGCAGCAGCGTGGCGTCCGGCACCTCGACCGGCGTCTCGGCGAGCTTGTTCATCAGCAGCGTCACCGCGTGGTGCCCGACCTCTTCGGCCGGCACCAGCACCGAGCTCAACGCCGGGCTGGTGCGCTCCGCCAGCTCGTCCGGGCAGATCGCCACCACCGACACGTCCCGCGGCACCTGTCTGCCCAGTGTGGACAGCGCGGTCAGGACGTGGCTGACCGCGGCCTCGTTGTGGACGACCAGCCCGGTCAGGCCGGGGCGCTGGGCGAGCAGCTCGGCCACCTCGGCGTGGACAGCGTCGGCGCTCTCCTCGCAGGGCAACGCGACCGCGGCCAGCCCGAGCCGGTCTGCGGCCTGCTTGAAGCCGGTCCGGGTCCGCACCGCGTAGCCGGTGTTCCGGTCGTAGACCACCTGCGGCGCGCCGAGCAGCGCGATCTCGCGGTGGCCGAGCGAGGCGAGGTGCTCCACGCACTGCGCGCCGGCCGCGGCGAAGTCGAGGTCGACGCAGGTGAGCCCGGCGGCGTCCGCCGGAAATCCGATCAGGACACTCGGCCGGGGCAGCTCCCGCAGCAGCGGCACCCGGCGGTCGTGCAGCTCGACGTCCATCAGGATCAGCCCGTCGACCATCGCGCTCGCCGCCACCCGCCGCAGCCCGGCCTCGCCCTCATCGGCGGTGACCAGCAGCACGTCGTGGTCGTGCTGCCGAGCGGTGGTGACCACGGTGGTGGCGAACTGCATCAGCACCGGCAGGTGCATGCCGGCGCGCAGCGGCAGCACCAGCGCGATCACGTTGGCGCGCTTGCTCGCCAGCGCGCGGGCGCCGGCGTTCGGGTGGTAGCCGAGGGTGCGGATGCTCGCCAGCACCCGCTGCCGGGTGGTGGCGGAGATCGCCCGCTTCCCGCTGAGCACATAGGACACAGTGCTGACCGCCACTCCGGCGTGGCGGGCCACGTCCGCGATCGTGACCGTCATCCCAGCGCGACCTCCGCGACGATCGTATCCGGCTGGTCAAACACCAGGTACAGGTCGGTGACTCCGCTCGCGCCGGTGACCGCGGCGGTCAGCTCGGTGAACCGGTGCCGGCTGCCGGTCGGCGGGACGGTGACCGTCGCCAGCACCGAGCCGGCGAGCGGGTCGTCGCGGCGCAGCGTCACCGCCGCCGGGTCGGCGGCGGTGCGGGCGGCGCGCACCCGCAGCGCGGTCGGCTCGGCCGACAGATCGACCTGGCGGAACTCGAGCCAGCCGGCGGGTTCGACGGCCCGGACGGTGTCCCCGGCGGTCGGCGACTCATCGGCCAGCGTCACCCCGTAGCAGTCGTCGTAGTCGACCGCCCGCAATCGGGTCGGGCTGCGGGGCGGGATCTGGTCACCGTGGACGGTGATGATCGCGGAGACCGCCACGTCGGTGGCGGACCGGCCGACCATCACCCGGTGCCGGGCCGCCTCGACCACCGGCCGGCCGCTGGTGACGTCCCAGAACGCCAGGTCCGCCGCGCGCAGCGGCAGCGTGACCGTGGTCCGCTCGCCCGGCGCCAGGCTCACCCGGGCGAACCCGCGCAGCGCCCGGACCGGTTGCTTGACCCGGGACCGCAGCTGGTGGGTGTAGAGCTGGACCACTTCGTCCCCGGGCCGGTCACCGGTGTTCACCACGTCCACGCTCACCGTGATCGCTCCGTCGGCCGCCAGCTCGTCCGCGCTCAAGCGCAGGTTCTCGTAGCCGAAGCTGGTGTAGCTGAGCCCATGCCCGAACGGGTACACGGGCGTGCCTCGATAGTAGAGGTAGGTGGCGTCGTTGCCGATGATGTCGTAGTCGAACAGGTCCGGTAGGTCGGCCGCCGACCGGTACCAGGTCTGGGTGAGCCGGCCACCCGGATCGGCGTCGCCGAACAGCACGTCGACGAGCGCGTGCCCGTACTCCTGTCCACCGTGGGCGGACCACAGCACCGCCGGCAGGTTCTCGTCGGCCCAGCCCAGCGCGTACGGGTAGCTGCTGGCCACCACCAGCACGGTGTTCGGGTTGGCGGCGTGCACCGCCTTGAGCAGCGCCTCCTGCTCGGCCGGCAGGGCCAGGTCGGCGCGGTCCTCGGTCTCCCGGCCGTTGACCATCGGGTGGTTGCCGAGCACCACGATCGCCACGTCCGCCTCGGCGGCCACCTGGGCGGCGGCGGTCTCACCGCTGGCGACCAGTTCGACCACGAACCCGGTCGCTTGATCCGGCCCGGTCGCGGTGGCGGTCACCGTCCCGTCCGGGTTGACCAGCAGGTAGCGGTCGGTGGCGAGGTTGCGGAGCGCAACCGTCCGGTCGACCCGCTCGACCAGCCGGAAGGTCTCCCGGACCACCCAGCCGTTCGGGCCGGGGGAGTCGGCCACCAGCACCCCCTGCTCGTCCACTCGCAGGTGCCGGCCGGAGGCGGCGGACCGGAGTACGCAGGACCCACCGCCCCAGTCGATCAGGTCAAAATGGATCGCCGGGGCGGCGGTGCCGAGCCGGACCGCCGGCTCGGTCGGGTCGTCGCCGGCGGCGAGCTGGTCGTCGGTGCCGTGGATCCGCAGGGCCACCCGGTGCGCGCCCTCGCACCAGCGGACCGCGTCGGCGCCGAGCCGCTCGACCAGGCCGGCCCGCGCGGTCACCGCGTACGGCAGGGTGCCGCTGTACCAGTCGGCGTGGACCGCGTCGGCGAGCGGCCCGATCACCGCCACCGTCCGGTGCTGCTCCGGCCGCAGCGGCAACAGCCCGCGGTGGGTGAGCAGCACGATGCTGCGCCGCGCCGCCTCCCGGGCCAGGGCCTGGTGCGCCGGGCAGTTGATGACTTCCTCGGTGATCCCGGCGTACGGGTTCGCCTCCGGCGGGTCGAACTCGCCGAGCCGGAACCGGAGCGTCAGGATCCGGCGGACCGCGGCGTCGACATCGGATTCGCTGATCAGGCCGCGGTCGAGCGCCTCGGTGAGCCGGCCGACCGTGAACTCGGACTGCCCGTCCTGGTCGGTGAAGCTGTCCAGTCCGGCCCGTAGCGCTGCGGCGTGGCTTTCGGTGTGGTCGTCGAAGTAGTGCTGGGTGTTGACCAGATTGGACGGTGCGTGGGCGTCACTGACCACCAACAGGTCGTCGCCGGCCCATTGCCGCAGCTGCTGGTTGATGAGTGGGCTCAGCTGCGCGGGCCGGCCGTTGACCAGGTTGTAGGAGCCCATCACCGCCACCGCCGCGCCGGTCTCCAGCGGCATCCGGTAGGCCGGCAGCTCGTACTCGTGCAGCACCCGCGGGCTCAGGTTGCTGGAGGTCCGGTCCCGGTCGGTCTCGTTGTTGTAGCCGAGGAAGTGCTTGAGGGTCGGCGCGGTCTTGAGGTACCGCGGGTGGTCACCGCGCAGCCCGCTCGCGTACGCGGTCGCCATCACCGCGGTCAGCCAGGAGTCCTCGGCGTACCCCTCTTCGTTGCGGCCCCACCGCGGGTCGCGTAGCGGGTTGACCACCGGTGCCCAGACGTTGAGGCCGCCGCGGGCCGGGTCCTTGTGGTGGAAGCCGCGTACCTCGTCACCGACCGCCGCGCCGACCGCCTTGACCAGCTCCGGATCCCAGCTGGTGGCCAGCCCGACCGCCTGCGGGAAGACGGTGGCCGGGCCGAGCCAGGCCAGCCCGTGCAATGCCTCGGTGCCGGTGCGGAACTCAGCGATGCCCAGCCGGGGCACCGGCGCCTGTCGCTGGTGGAGCAAGCCGACCTTCTCTGCCAGCGTGAGCCGGGACAGCAGGTCGTTGACGCGATCCGCAACCGGAAGCCCGGTGTCGGTGAAGGGGAGACCGGTCATCGGGGGACCTCCCTGGGACGAGGGGCGGGGGCCGATTGCTCGCCTGTCGAAGCGCTTCCCTCACCACCGTCGAAGCGCTTCGACAAACGCGCAACGTTAGCTCCGATCGATGAACAACGTGTTACGAACGGAGTGCTCTGAGGCTGGCACCGCCAGCGCCACTGGTCAAGGCGGGTGTCGGCGGCGTGACCAATTCGTTATCTTCACTCCGGCTCGATCATCACTCGGGCTTGGCCTGATCTGCGTTCGAGCCCGCTGAGCCGCTGGCCGCGTCGGGCCGTCTCACCTCGCGGTTTCCCCCCGTGGTTGGCGGCAGGGTTTGCGGCCGCGTGGTCCAATCAGTACGATCCGGACGCTATTGGCCTCGGGCCGTTGAGGGGGCGTGATGTCCTTTTATGTGGATACAGACGCATTAAACGGACTTGTGCGGTTACTGGAAAGGCTGAGTGGGGACGCGGACGCCGGTGTCCACTATGTCGTCGGCAACACCGGGATGGCCGGTGGCGAGGGCTGGCTCAACGACCTCAGCGGTGCGCACGAGAGCGTGGTCAACCACACCAAGGAGTGGTTGTCGGAGCTGGAGAACCCGGCGGCCAGCGTCTCCGCGGGCGCGGTCGACCGGGCGCTCACCTACTACAAAGGCACCGACCAGGCGAATGCCGCGCAGCTCGATGCCACCATTGACTCCTATGCCTCCATGCTCGACATCTCGAACCCCGGCACCGACTACTGGATCCGCCACGCCGATGTGCCCGCGTTCGGCGACGTGGTCGAGCCGGAGGACGCCTACGCGACCCCGCCCGACTACAACGACCACGAGGATTTCCGATACCAACCGACCTACTACGACATGATCAGCATCGCGTCCATGGCCCGGGACGCGATCTTCAAAGCGACCGAGTTCCTGGCCAGCATCGGCTGGTTGGAACGCGCCTACGATCCGTATGAGCTGGTGCTCAAGCCGGTGGTTGGCGACTGGGCGGGCTTCCGCCGGTGCGCCGACGTGTTCCGCAACATCGCGGACGCGCTGATCGACATGTGTAGCAACCTCTACCACGCCCAGCTGTGCATGTCCACGGCGTGGCGCGGGAACGCAGCGGACGCCTGTAATGTCCATCTTGGTCGGTTGCACGACGGCATCGCCGACGCGTACCAGCCACTTCGGGCGATCGCCGACGAGTACGAGCAAGCCGCGAACGGCCAAGCCGAGTTCCGCACCACGGTCGCGACGCTGATCAGCGACCTGATCGACGCCGCGATCGTGCTCGCGATCGCCATCGCCGGTGGCTCGGCGACCTCCTGGACCGGCATCGGGGCGGTGATCGGGGGCATCGTCGGGCTCGCCGAGGCGTACACGATTATTAGAATCATCCGGACCATCGTCGACCTGCACGTTCGGATCGACGCGGTGATCGCCGCGGTGAAGGGTTCCATGAACGACTTCGGCCAGCTCCAAGCGTCCGACTTCTACCTGCCCAAGCTGCCGCTAGTGGACGACGAGCCCAGCGCCCTAGATGTGCTGCCGTCATGACCCGTGACCGCGAACCGGGCCGGTTTCCGGATCCCGACGAGATGATGCGGCTCGCCGAACAGAGCCGCTACCGTGACCTGCTCTCGGACGTGAGCGGGCGCCGCCGCCGGCTGTTCGAAGCGCTCGCCAACAGCGACGATCCGCTGTGGCGGGAGATCGGTGAGCAGCTGCGCGAGGGCCGGATCCGGCCGAGCGATGTACTGCAATCCGAGGTCTACTGGAACAAGATCCAGGAGGGCTTGACCGAGCACGCCGATGACTTCCGCCAGGCCATCCAAGCGGCGAAGGAGCAGCTGGAGGCGGAATCGGAGGAGCGGGAGAAGTGAGCGGTGGGTACCCGGTCCGCGTCTGGTTGCTGTGGGTCCCGGCCGGCCTGCTTCTGCTCCTTGCGGTGGTTCTCTACGGGTACGGGAGATTCGGTGGCACGACGCCGGACGAGGCCGACCCGTACCGGTGGCGGCCACCGGCCCCGCTGGTGATCTCGCACCATCCCGGGCTGACCGAGGCCTCCTGGTGCCAGGTCAACCCCGACGCTGGCGAACCACGGACGTTCCAGAGCAGCCGCTCGCGCAGTGGCTCGCTCAGAATCCAGGTGGAGCGGGCCTGGTTCGACGGCGAGGCGAACGTGTTCTGCCAGCGGGCGAAGCTGCTCACCGGCCCGTTGGGTCGGTTCGCAGACCAATGGTTCGTGGCCGCCTTCCTGGCGCTGGTCGTGGCGGCGATCAGCGCACCCGTGCTGCGGCGGTACCGCCGTCGCCATCCGGCACCGGAGCCGGCCCCACCGCCGGTGGCTCCGGACGGCTCGGCGACGCTGGTGGTGGACGCCCACAC
>DATCKZ010000094.1:0-10130 GCA_036564175.1 Natronosporangium sp. | reverse complement strand
CGGCAGCCTGTGCGTCGGCGTGCCCGCGGGGCGACAGCGGGCGCTTGTCATCGGCCACCCCAGGCGGCGTCTCCGCCTTCGCGTGGCGCAGCAGAACCAGGCTCCGTTCGGTCATTGGGACAGCGTGCCTGATCGGCGCCGGGTACGAAAGCCCCGATCAGGGCAGTCGGGCTCCTTCTTCGGCGCGGTACGCGGTTGCCGGCTGCGCACGCCGCCCGGTGCCACCGGGTGTCGCCTGGTCTCGCCGGTGTCGGTTACCGCTGCCGCTCCCGCCGTTCCGGCTCCGGCCGGGCGTCGGCGTGCTGCTGGATCAGCTCGGACCAGCGGGGTGGGCCGGCCACCGGGTACACGTCGCCGTCCGGCAGCGGCTTGGGTGGTTGGTCTCGCGTGCCGGTTCCTGCTTCCACGGCAGCCGCATGGTCGTCACACCTCCGGGGTAGGTGGGTTGCGTCGTAGTCCTCGACGCAGACCCGCCTCCGGTATGGACGCCGTGTCCGACTCGGCGATGCCTCGCGGGTTACGGGCAGTTGACCCATTCGTCGGTGCCGTCGGCGAAGATCTGGTGCTTCCAGACCGGCAACCGGGCCTTCACTTCATCGACCAGCTCGGCGCAGGCCGCGAACGCCTCCGCCCGGTGCGCGGTCGAGACGGCGGCGGCCAGCGCGATATCGCCGATTTCGAGTGCCCCCACTCGATGGGAGACCGCGATCGAGCGTACCGCTGGATGCCTCGCGATGATCTCCGCGACGACCTCCTTGAGCACCGCCTCGGCGCTCGGGTGGGCTTCGTACTCCAGCCGGGTGACCGCCTTCCCGTGGTCGTGGTCGCGGACCACGCCGGCGAACGAGACGACCGCGCCGGCCGCGGCGTCGGACACCGCGCGTTCGTGCGCGGCCAGCTCCAGTTTGGCGTCGGTGACGGCGATCATGGCACCTCCCGAGGCAGCAACGGTAGTGGGACCAGCGGCACCTCATCGCCGGCCGCGGCGTCGGTGCCGGGAGCGATCACCGCGAAGCCGATCGCCTGCGCCAGCCCGCGCAGCATCGCGGAGCCGGCGTGGGGCAGCGGCTCGGCCAGGCCGGTCGCCGGATCGCGCCGGACCAGCGCCAGGTGGGTGTCACTGCCGCGGCCCCGCACCGGCGCGGCCAGGGTGATTCTGGGGTACGCCGAGCGGGGCGGCTCGGGTCGGCCGAGCCACCCGGCGATCAGCGGCGCAACCAGCGTGACCAGCGCGACCACCGCCGACTGCGGGTTGCCGGGCAGGCCGGCGAGCAGCGCGGTCCGGCCGCCCGGGGCGGGCAGCCGGGCGAGCAGCATCGGGAAGCCGGGACGGACCGCGACGGTGTTCGCCACGTACGAGGCGCCGAGTTCGGCGAGCGCCGGATGCAGGTGGTCAACCGGGCCGTGCATGGTGCCGCCGGTGGTGCAGATCAGGTCCGCGCCCTTGTCCAGCGCGGTGCGGATCGCGCCGACATGGGCGGCGAGCGTGTCCACGCCCGGCCCGACCGCCGGGGCGTCGACGGTCGCGCCGAGCCGCTGCAGCCAGCCCGGCACCTGCGGACCGAGCGCGTCGCGCACCCGGCCGGCGCCGGGTAGCCCGGCCGGCAGCAACTCGTCGCCGAACACCAGCACGGCAGCCCGCGGCGGCGGCCGTACCGCCAGCTCGTCGTAGCCGCAGGAGGCGGCGAGGCCGAGCAGCCCCGGGGTGATCGCCGCCCCGGCCGGGATCAGCTCCTCGCCGGCGGCCGCCTCCTCGCCGGGTTCCCGCCACTCCGGCTTGTCCCTGGGCACCCCGCTGACCCGGCCGTCCGGGCCGACCGTGGCGTGCTCCACCCGTACGATCGCGGTGGTCCCGGCCGGCACCATCGCACCGGTGGCGATCTCCACGCAGTCGCCGTCGGCGGCAAGCGGCGGTGGCTCGCCGCCGGCGAGCACCCGTCCGGTGATCCGCCACGGACCGGCGCCGCGCACCGCGTAGCCGTCGACGCTGGAGGTCGGGAACGCCGGCAGGTCGGTCCGGGCGATCAGCGGCTCGGCCAGCACCAGCCGGTCGGCCTCAGCCAGCGGCAGCCGGACCGGCGACGGTGCCGCGTCCCGGCCGGCCGCCCAGGCGGCCGCCACCGCATCGGCCCATGGGGTCGCATTCGCCGCCATGCTCCGAGCCTATCCGCCATTGCCGGGATCGGGGTGGTGACCGTAGTCGCTCACCTCGAGCACCGGTTCGCCGTACCACCAGCGCAGGTCCTGCGGCAGGTACGCGTAGGTGTGCGGACCGGGGTGCCGGTCCGGGAGGTGGCAGCACTCGTCGCCGGACCGGCTGTGGCACAGTGGGCGATCCAAGATCCACGTCCGGCGCCGGTGCCAGCTGACCCAGCGGGCCTGGTCGGTGCTGACCGACTCGACCGCGTCGCTGATGTGCCGGCCGCGGTGGCCAGCGGGCCGCAGACAGCGGACCACCGCCGGGGGTCGCCGGCCCGCGTCCGGCATCAGCCCGAGCACCCGCTGCTGCACCGGCAGCAGGCCGAGCGCGTGTTGGCAGACCCGCTCCGGGTCGGCCTGGTCGATCTCTTCTCCACTGTGGTGGATGCGACCAAGTCGCGCCACCAATCCCGGCCATCCGGTCATGTGATCAAAGTGGGCGTCGGGGCCGGTGCAATGCAAGGGCGAACCGGTGCGGAACCGGAAACCCGATCAACGGTTCCAATGGATCGGCGCCATGCGGAACCGGGGTGGTCGGAAGTTGGGGGTGCTTTGGGACCGGTGCGTAGCGAACCGCGAGAGGGTACCGATCCGCGGGTCGGATCCAGATCCACGGTTACAATACATGTATTGTTTCACCATGGGACGCAGAACGGTCTCGGCCGCCGACCGGGAGCACGGCCGTCAGCTGGGGATGCTGATCGCAGACCGGCGCCGGGAGCGGCGACGATCCGCACCCGAGCTGGCCCGGGAGTCAGCTGTCGCTATCGACACGGTCCGAAGCTTGGAGAGTGGGCGAGTCGCCATGCCAGCCTTCCTGACCATCGCCCGACTCGCCGAAGCCCTTGACCTCAGCCTCGACGAGCTGCATGCTCGGGCACGGCAAGCGGTCCGCGGCCATGGCTGACGACCCGGCGGTCGGGTGTCCGAGGCCCGAGCGCACCGAGTGTGCCATGGTGGCGGGATGGTGCCAGTCGTGAGTGGACCCGTCGACTCGTTCGTCGCTGCTTCGCGGGCGCTGTCACTCGCCCCGCCCATTGACGAGGCCCGGCGAGCGATGGTGAAGATGATGGGCGTTGAGGCCCTGATCTGCTACCGGCTGGACGCTCGCGAGCACGTTCGCCGGCAGCGTGCCGGCACTGGATCGATCCGCGCGGCGGACGTCCTGGAACTGCTGCTCGGCCTGCCGGTCGGGATCCCGGTGCCGGTCGCGTCGCTGACCCGGCGGGAGCAGGCGGCGCTGGTGGTCGCGCCACCCGGATCGGTTGTGGTCCGCGATGGCGAAGCCACTCGACAGGTGGTGCCGCCGGTGACGGTGGACCTGGCATTGGTTGCGGCGCGTTCGTGGCGCAGTGGCCTGACGATGGCCGGGCGGTTCGCACCGTTCGCGGCCCGGGCAATGGTGCTGCGCCGCCGCCCGGCGGACCTGGCCGAGGTACGCCTGCAAGCCGGCTTCTACGGGGTAGGAGTGATCGTCCTGGTGGACGATCGGCCGGCGGAGGTGCTCGTCGAACCAGCGCCATTCCGGCGGCGCCGGTTCACGGCGGCGGGTTGGCGGTTCCTGGAGGAGGTCTACCGGCGGGTCGCCTGATTCGTGCGACCTGCGCCGGTGTCAAGCGAGCGGCAGCTCGGCGAGTTTCCGCAGCGACGTCGAGACCTTGAACGCGTCCTTCTGACCTAACCGGAGATTCTCGAGCTGGTGGGCGTCGACCGCGGCTTGGCAGAGGCCTCGCCACCAGCGCCGCCGGTCGGCGTCCGTGGCGTGGCCGAACAGGTCGGGCAGCCAGCCGGTCCACACCGCGGCGTTGTGATCGTGAGCTTCCGCGCGGGTTTCCTGGTCGAGGCTGTCGAACCGATCGAGTGGTCGTCCCTCGCAGACCGGGCAGTCGCAGCGCGGGGCCGGGGTGTTGGCGTACCGGTCGGCGATCACGTCAGCCTGGACATACCTCAACATCGCGGGCAACAGGACTGCCGGCTTGTGCGCCCCCCAGTTGCTCGCTCGTGCCCTGACCTCCGGAGGAACGAGGTGGCGCAACGAACCGCCCGCGCCGATGACGGCGAACGCGCCACCGTAGGCCATGCAATCGAACGCCGCCAGCACGTCCGCCCGCCACAGCCCGACGTTGGTGGTCTCAGCCAGCAGCCGCCGGAAGTTCGCGTGTGCCGATGCGTAGTTGAACGGGTTCCACTGCGCGCCGAACATGACCGCCTTCGGGTGCGGGATCCGCTGCAGGCAGGCGATCAGCCGCGAGAGGTACCGCTGCTCCGTGAGCCACGGCAAGGCCACCGGTACCGCGACGATGACATCGTCGCGGTCGATCGCCGCGGCCGCGTCGGCCAGGGCGTTGAGCGCGGCCAAGTCTCCTTCCTGGACATAGCAGGTCGGCGTGATGGCTGCCGCGGCGCCGCATTGACGCTGGCCCTGCAACACGTCGTCGAGACCGGTGCCGAACAAGGCGCCGTCGTCATCGGGGAGTGCGAACGGCTCCTTCGGGGTCGCGACCTGATCGAGGTAGGCGGCGGGATCGCACAGCAGTGGGCTGGTGGCGTACGGTCGCAGGGCGTCGATCTTCATGATGCCGCCTTTCCCAGACGCCGCCAGGCCGCTCCGGTCGGGCGACAGGAACTCCGGCACCCGCCGGATGAACTCGGGTTTGTCCAGCAGAAAGATCCTGCCGCTCACCGCGGCGATGGCCGGCGCGGGCGGTTCGTCCGGGCGGGTGGCCGGGGTCGGCTCGGTCATCGGTCACCTCGACGGGGGGAGCGTCAGTCAGGCGGTCAGGTGAGCGCCGCACTCGGGTCATCGAAGCATGGCTCGGTTACCATCATCGATGATTTTGGCGACTGTGGGTACCCCTGATGTCACGTTGGGCATCGGGCTGGCGGCCGATGGGAACAGCTCAGGCGAGGCCGCGGAGCACCAGCGGCAGCCGGGTGGCGCCGCCGGGCTCGATCGTGACCGGCACGCCCCAGTCCTGCCGGGTCAGGTGGCAGGCCGGGTGCTCGGCGTCGATGTCGCAGGTCGCGGCCTGCGCCACCACCTGCAGCACGCCACCGCCGGCGTCCGGGTTCAGGACCAGCGTGCGGGACAGCTCGGTGCTGGTGCCGGCGCCGTCGCGCAGGAGGGAGGCCGGGGACGCGGTCACCTCCAGCCGGGTCGCCGGCCCGAGCGAGGCGTCCAGCTTCTGGCCGGGCGCGGGTGTGAACACCACGTCCAGCCGCACCTCGCCGGGGGCGAGCGCGGTCGGCGGCCGCTCGGTACGCATGCGGCTGCTGGCCGGGGCCGCCGCGGTCGACTCCAGCCGGGTAACCCGGTGCCCGGCGGACTCCACCACCAGCACCTCGCCATCCGGCAGCGGCACCAGGTCGCTCGGCTCGGCGAGCCCGGTGGCGACAGTGGACACGGTGCCGGCCCCGGGATCGAAGCGCCGGACCGCACCGTTGTACGTGTCGGCGACCAGCACGGTGCCGTCGGGCAGCGCGGCGACGCCGAGCGGGTGCTGGAACAGCGCCTTGTCGGCGGGGCCGTCGGCGTGTCCAAAGTCGAACAACCCGACCCCGACCGCGGTGTGCAGCTGGCCGTCCTCGACCCACCGCAGCGCGCTGGTCTCGCTGTCGGCGATCCACAGCCGGCGACCGTCCGGACTGGTCGACAGGCCGGACGGCTGCGCCAGCCAAGCCTCCTGGAGCGGGCCGTCCCGCAGCCCCTCGACGGTGGTTCCGGCGTACATGCCGGCGGTCCGCTGCACCGGGTCGAACCACCACAGCTGGTGGATGCCGGCCATCGCGACGATCACCCGGTTGTCGTACCAGGCCACGTCCCACGGCGAGGACAGGTCGACGGCGTCCGCCGACTGTGGCTGGTAGTCGACGGTCCCGCGCCACGGCCGGCCGGTGCCGGCGACGGCCCGGACCGTCCCGTCCGCGAGCCGGAGGCCGCGTAGCCGGTGGTTGACCGTGTCCGCCACCACCACGTCGTAGCCGGCCGCCTCGGCGATCTCGGCTGGCAGCCGGCACAGCCCCTGCGGCTCGTTGAACTGCGCCACGGTGGCCGGTCCATCGGCGCCGCCGCGCTCGCCGGTGCCGATCCGTCGCCGGACCGTCCCGGCATCGGCGGCGAGCTCCACGATGGAGTGATGGGCGGAGTCGGAGACCAGCAGGCCGCCGTCGGGTAGGGCGATCGCCTTGCCGGGGAACCGGAGCGGGCCCGACGCGGGCGCCGCCACCTCACCGCGCCAGCCGCCGCGGCGCAGCGTGCCCTTCGCCTCGTGGGTGGCGACCAGCTCGTCGATCAGCCGGGCGAGCCCCTCCGCGTGACCTTCGCCGGCCATCGACGCGACCAGGTAGCCCTCCGGGTCGATCACGGCCAGCGTCGGCCAGGCCCGGGCCGTGTACTGCTGCCAGGTCAGCAGCTGCGGATCGTCGAGCACCGGGTGGGTAACCCCGTACCGCTCCACCGCCGCGGCCAACGCCGCCAGGTCGCGCTCATGCTCGAACTTCGGCGAGTGCACGCCGATCACCAGCAGCACGTCCGCGTACCGCTCCTCCAGCGGCCGCAGCTCGTCCAGCACGTGCAGGCAGTTGATGCAGCAGAAGGTCCAGAAGTCGAGCACCACGATGGTGCCGCGCAGGTCGGCCAGCTTCAGCCGCCGGCCACCGGTGTTCAGCCAACCACGACCGGCCAGCTCCGGCGCGCGTACCCGGGGTTGGGCCGGCTGGTTCATTCCCCGGCCGGCTCCTCCGACGGGCTCTCCGGCGGAGCGGAGGCGCCGGGGTCGCCGGCGGCCGGGGTGAGGCAGTAGACCTCGACCGGCGGGCCCTCCACCCGGATCGCCGGCTGGGTCGGGTCGCACTCCTCCTGGCTCTCCACCTGGGACACGATCTGGTACGCGTCCGGGGCGCTACAGTCGGCCGGCGCCGCGTCGCCGCCGTCCTGGACCACGCACTCGCCGACCGTGTAGCTGCCCGCGCCACCGGAGTCGCCGCGCAGCTGCTCCAGCAGCCACGGCACGCTCAGCGCCAGCGCCACCAGCACAGTGGCTCCAATGAGGACGGCGCCGACGATCACCCCGGTCGACGGGCCGGACTTGCCCGGCTGGTCGTCCTCGTCGTTGGCCTGGTCGGCTGGCGCCGGGGCGTCGACCGGCTGCCCGCCGAACTGCTGCCCGCCGAACTGCTGCCCGCCCGGCGGCTGCTGCGGCTGCCCACCATACGGCTGGTCGCCGGCGGGCGGGGCGGGTGGTGGCGGCGGCGAGCCGGGCTCGAAGCCGGTCCGCTGCTGCGGGATCCACGGCTCGGCCGGCGCGCCGAACTGGTCCGGGCCGCCCGGCCAGCCGGAGTCGGTGGGCGGCGCCAGCGGGTGCGGCGACATCGGCGGCGGTGGCGGCATCGGCGGGGCGGCCGGCGGTGCCGGCGGCGGTGGTCCGGCCGCCTGCTGCTGGAACGGCGGTGGCGGGAACTGGTTCTGCGGCGGGAACTGGTTCTGCGGCGGGCCGCCAAACGCCTGGCCGCTGAAGCCCGGCTGCTCGGCGCCGGGGCCGCCGAAGCCGGGCGTCTCCGGGCCTGGCCCGCCGAACCCGGGCCCGTCGGATCGTGGCCCGCTGAACTCCTGCGGCCCGAACCGGGGCGGCTCCTGGCTCGGCTGCGGCGGCGCCGGTGGCGGCGGTGACGCCGGCTGGGGTGACGACGGCTGGGCCTGCCCGCTCGACGGCGCCAGCAGGTCGCTGTAGACCGGCGGCCCGGCTTCCGGCTGCCGCGGCCACGGTGGCCGGGGCGGTGGCGGCGGGCCGCTGTCGGCGGGTGCGCTGGGCGGCAGCGGGGTCTCGCCGGGTTTGCGAGTCGGTAGCGGCGTCTCGCCAGGCTTGCGCGTGGGCAGCGGCCCGGCGGCGGTCGGCGGCTCCGGCGGCGCGCTCTGCTCCGGCGCCCCGAACGCCGGGGCCGGGCTCGCCGGCCGGGGTGGGCTCACCTGCTGGGTCGGCTCAGCCGGTGGCGCCGGGCTCGACCAGCCCGGGCTGACCGGCTGCGGCGCACCGGCGCCGGTCTGGTAGACCCGCGGCTGTGACTTCACCGACGGCAGCTGCTCGCCGGCCACCGGTGTGGCGCGGTTGGCGGACGGCACGGAAGCGGCGGCCCGGGCCGGCTTCCGGTCACCGGCCGGCGTGAACGCGGTCGGCGGCTCGTCGATCGGCACCCGGGGCGGCGGGGCCGGCTGCGACACCGACTGCGGCGGGACCGGGAAGGCCGCCGGCCGCGGGACTGGATCCACCGATGGCGGATCCGCCGAGGCCGAGTGGAACCCGCCCGGACTGACCGGTTCCGGGGCGGCGTGGCTGTGCGGCGCGGCCGCCGAGCCGCTCGGCGGCGACGGTTCAGCGGCTGGCCCAGCGGGGGTCGCCGGCGGCTCGGCCGGGCGGGCCGGCGCCGGCGAGGAAGGCGACAAAGCCGAGAAAACTGACGAGGCTGAGGAGTGCGGCGAAGCCGAGGAGTGCGACGAGGCCGAGGAGTCCGGCGAAGCGGACGGCGCGGGCCAGTCGCCGGAACGGTTCTCCGTGGGAGGCGGTGATTGGCTGCTCGGCGGCGGCCAGAAGCCCTCGCTCGGCCCCGGCCGCGACCCCTCACCCGACCCTGACCCCGGCCGCGGCGAGTCGGCGTCACTGCGTACGGTCGCGCTTCCCCGGACCCGGTCCGGAGCCGGCGGGACGATGTCGCGCTGCGACGAAGAGTCGTTGTTCTCTTCCGGAGGGTAACCGTAGGGTGCCGGCGGTTGGGTCGGTGGCTTGTACTCGAACAGGCTGGCGCCCCGGTCCTGGTGGGCGCTGGTCGGCTGGTAATCCGGCTGGCCCTCGGACGTCATTGCACGCGCCTCCTGATAGCGATGACCGTTGCCAACCGTACCGGGCCGAGTCGAGCGATGGAATCCCGGCCGGTGCCGCGCGACACCGGCCGGGACCCGTCGCGAGACCTACCTCACCCCCACGCCAGCAGCGCGGTCTCCGGGTCGGTGAGGAATGCGCCGACGTCGGCGAGGAACTTCGATCCCAGCTCACCATCGATGATTCGATGGTCGAAGCTGAGCCCGAGCGTGGTCACCTGCCGTGGCCGCACCTTGCCCTTGTGCACCCACGGTTGCTCCCGGATCGCCCCGAACGCAAGAATCGCCGCCTCGCCGGGCGGCAGGATCGGCGTACCGGTGTCAACCCCGAACACGCCCACGTTGGTGATCGTGAACGTGCCGCCGGCCATGTCCGCCGGTGTGGTCTTGCCCGCTTTCGCGGTCTTCACCAGCGCGGTCAGCGCGTCCGCGAGCTCGCGCAGCGACAGCCGGCCGGCGTCCTTGATGTTCGGAACGATCAGGCCGCGCTCGGTCGCTGCCGCGATCCCGAGGTTGACGTATTCCTTCACCACGATCTCGTCGCCGGCCCAGGTCGAGTTGACCATCGGGTGGCGGCGCAGCGCCAGCAGCACCGCCTTGGCGACCAGCAGCAGCGGCGAGACCCGGACGTCCTCCCAGTCCGGGTGCCGCTTCAGCCGGCGGAGCGCCCGCATCGCCCGGGTCACGTCCACGGTCAGGAATTCGGTGACATGCGGGGCGGTGAACGCGGACGCGGTCATGTGCTCGGCGGTGAGCTTGCGCACGCCCTTGACCGGGATCCGGTGTTCCCGATCGCCGGTGGCGAAGGTCACCGGCGCGCCGGCGGTGGTGCCGGCTGCGGCCGCCTCCACGTCCTCCCGGGTGATCGAGCCGGCCGGGCCGGTGCCGACCACCGTGGTCAGATCCACCCCCAGGTCGCGGGCGAGCTTGCGGACCGGCGGCTTCGCCAGCGGCCGCGGCGCCCCCGGCGCCGGTGCGGCCGGCGCCACCGTCGGCGGGGCGGGTACGGCGATGCTGGGTGCCGCGGTCAGCGCGGTCGCCCCGTTCGCGCCGCGACCGG
>DATCKZ010000093.1:0-2106 GCA_036564175.1 Natronosporangium sp. | reverse complement strand
CGGCTGTCGGAGATGTAGAGCCGCCGTTCGTCGAGGGAGAACGCCAACCCGTTGGGGCGGTCGAAGTCGTCCGCGACGAGCTGCACTTCCCCGGTCTCGGGCGTGACGCGGTAGACGTGACACCCGCCGATCTCGCTGGGCGCCTGGTGTCCCTCGTAGTCGCTGTCGATGCCGTAACTGGGATCCGTGAACCAGATCGTGCCGTCCGCGCGCTCCACCACGTCGTTGGGGCTGTTGAACCGCTTGCCGCGGTACCGGTCGGCGAGCACGGTGATCGAACCGTCCGGCTCGGTGCGGGTGACCCGCCGGTTGCCGTGCTCGCAGCTGATCAGGCGCCCTTGCCGGTCGACCGTGTGGCCGTTGGTGTATCCGGCCGGCGCCCGGAACACGCCGACCGCTCCGGTGGTCTCGTCGTAGCGCAGCATGCGGTCATTGGGGATGTCACTGAAGACCAGATAGCGGCCGGCGGGGAAGTACGCCGGACCCTCGGTCCACCGGCAGCCGGTGTACAGCCGCTGCATCCAGTGGTCGCCCTTGACCGCGCGGAAGCGCTCGTCGAGCACTTCGAGCGTCGTCTGGATCAGCTCTGTCATGAATGACGCTCCACTTCGGTCGACTGCCCGTGCCGGCCGGCCCGGTCAGCGACGCGGACCAAGGACGGCGTAGCCGAGCGTACCGGCGGTGCCGAGTACCGCGGCGACGACGGCGGCCGAGGTCGAACCCGCCGGCTGGAGCATCCAGGTGAGCGCGGCCAGCGCGGTTTCGGGCAGTGTGCGCCGGTCGGCCACGGCCAGCGTCCAGGCCAGCATGAGCCAGGACAGCGGCGGGATCCAGGCCCGGCTGGCGCCAAGCCCGACCGCCCCCGCCGCGAGCAGGCCGCTCATTCCCGCGGCGTCCCGGACGATCTGCCCGGTCGGTGCCAGCGGCTCGCCGCCAAGACCGGTGGCCGCGACGATGGCGATCACCGCGGCGCAGGCGGCGACGGCGTGCACCGCCCGCCGGGGCAGCCACGCGATCGCGGCCGTGCGGTCCAGGTTGGTGTCCGCGCCGGCCAGCCCGGGGCCGGCGGCGAGCGTGGCCGCGACCACCGCCAGCAGGGCGGCCGCGCCGGAGGCCCGGTGCTGGGTCGCCCAGTCGATCGACCACAGCGCGGCGGCGCTGCCTACCGCCGCGGCTACCGACAGCGGCACCCGGCGGGACCGCAGGTAGAGCACCAGCAGCCTCATCGCGGGGCGATCAGGATGTCCAGCCGGTCGGTGTCCGGGCAGGTCAGCTCGGCTTCGCGCAGCGCCGCGACCCGCGCCCGCTGCTCGTCGGGTGGCCACGCGCGCAGTGCCTGGTACGCGGGCAGGGTCTCGTCCCGGCGCGGCAGCGCTGGATTGTCTGGGTTCGCCGGTGCCGGCGGCTCCTGGTCGAGTAGCCAGGCGGCGGCGACGATCCGGGCGGTCTCGTACCGCCGCCGTTCCGGCGTACCGAATGCCGGGGCATTGGCGCATCCGGTCGTGCCCGCGCCGGCGAGCAGTGTCCAGGTGATATCGGCGGCCGGCCGGGTGTCCCGGCCGTCCCCGCCCGGCCACAGAACAATGTAGACACTCTCCGCCCGGGCCGGTGGGAGGGGGGCGCCGTACGGATCCGGGATCTCGACCACGGAGGTGGGGGCGTTGGGCAGCTTCGCGGCCAGGATCGCCAGCGCGTGCCGAGCCGGCTGGCGCAGATCGGTCAAGGCGCGCCGGTGCGCCCGCAGCACACAGACCTGAGGGGCGTCCGCGGTGCAGACCGGCTCGGTGGCGTCCGGGTCGAGGTAGTAGGCGTCGGCGTACCGGTCCGGCAGCACCGGCAGGGCGGCCGCCGCGCCGAGCGCCACCACCAGGATGCTGGTGGCGCGGGCACGCCGGCTGGCGGAGGCGAACACGATCAGTCCGGCCGCGATCAGCGCGACCACCCACAGCACCTGGCCGAGATGGGTCCGGGCGGTGACTCCGGCGAGGTCGAACGGCGTGCCGGCCACCTGTAGAGCTATCCAGAGCAGCAGCCGGCCGGGTGGCTCGCCGGAGGCGTCCGGTCCCTCGGTGTAGGCCTCGGTGTCGCCGAAGAACAGGAACAGGA
>DATCKZ010000092.1:0-70012 GCA_036564175.1 Natronosporangium sp. | reverse complement strand
GCGTACTGGGCCAGCGCCTCCACCAGGTCCGGCACCGAGGCGTGGGCCGGCTGCACGTCGACCCGCAGGCCGAACTCCTTGGCGGTCTCGGCGGTCTTCGGTCCGATCACGGCGACGACCGTCCGCTGGTGCGGCTTGCCGGCGATGCCGACGAGGTTCCGCACGGTCGACGACGAGGTGAACAGCACCGCGTCGAAGCCACCCGACTTGATGGCGTCGCGGATCTCGGCCGGCGGCGGCGCCGCCCGCACCGTACGGTAGGCGGTGACGTCGTCGACCTCCCATCCGCGCTCGATGAGGCCCGCGGCGAGCGTCTCGGTGGCGATGTCGGCCCGCGGCAGCAGCACCCGACCGACCGGGTCGAGCAGGTCGTCGTACGGGGCGAACTCGGCGAGCAGGCCCTCGGAGGTCTGCGCCCCTTCCGGCACCAGCTCTGGCTCGATCCCGAACGCCCGCACCGCGTCGGCGGTGACCGGGCCGATGCAGGCGATCTTCACCCCACCGAAGTGGCGGGCGTCCAGCCCGTGCTCCTTGAACTTCTCCCAGACCGCCTTCACGGCGTTGGCGGAGGTGAAGATGATCCACGCGTACCTGCCGTCGACCAGGCCCTTGATGGCGCGTTCCATCTGGGCCGGCGTCCGCGGCGGCTCGACGGCGATCGTCGGCACCTCGGTCGGGATAGCGCCGTACCGGCGCAGCAGCGCGCTCATCGCGCCGGCCTGCTCCTTGGTCCGCGGCACCAGCACCTTCCAGCCGTACAGCGGCCGGCTCTCCCACCAGCTGAGCTGCTCCCGCTCAGCCACCTCCGGGCCGATCGTCAGCACCACCCGGCCGGTGAACCCGAGCGCGGCGGCCACGAAATTGTCGACAGTGGAGGTAATCGTGTACTGGGTCTCGCCGGTGCCGTCACCGGTGATCGCAACCGGCGCCGTACCGTCTACTCCGACCGCGAGCAGGCCATCGCGGACCTCGGCCAGGTCACCAGCGTCCACTGTGAGCGCAAGCGAGCCGCGCACCACCGCACCGGCGAGCGCGGCGAAGTCTAGTGTGGAGACATCGTCGACATCAGCGGTGGTGCGGACCCCGACCAGCGGCACGCCGGCGTAGGTCGCCACCCCGGCGGCGTGGTCGACGCCGGGCACCACCTCGAAGGTCACCGCGGTCCGGGCGACCGCCTGTACCTCCTTGACCACCGAGTCGCGGGCGAACGGGTCGCCGGTCACCAGGTGCACCGCGTTGAGCCCGGACCGGGCCGCCGACAGCAGCACCTTCGCCACGTCCCCCGGGCCCCCTTCGGCCGGGCTGAACTCGGCGTCCGGTTTCGCCTGCGTCCGGACCTCCGCGAGCAGCATCTCCGGGATCGCGCGGTCGTGCACAATGTGGTCCGCCTCGGCCAGCGCGGCGAGCGCCCGCCGGGAGAGCAGGCCGGGATCGCCGGGCCCACCCCCGACGAAGGTAATCCGGCCAGCGGACTTACGCGTACGGGTCATCTCCTCTTTCCTCTGAGTTTCATCGCGCGCGGGCGCCGCCACCCATCAGAGTCCCGGCACCTGCGGCGAGCAGTTCTGCGGCGAGCTCCCGTCCGAGCTCGGCTGGCGCGGCGGCTGGGCCGCCGCGGACGCGCCGGATGGTGCGCTGACCATCCGGGCTGAAAACCGCGCCGTGAAGGCGAAGCTCGCCGTCGTCGGTGAGCTCTGCCAGGCCCGCAACCGGCGCGCTGCACCCCGCTTCCAGGGTAGACAGAAACGCCCGCTCAGCGGTAATCACCGCGCGGGTGGCTGGGTGATCGAGTGTCGCGAGTACCTCGATCAGGTCCGACTCGCCGGCCCGGCACTCCACCGCCAGCGCCCCTTGGGCGGGCGCCGGCAGCAGCACCGCCGGGTCGAGCGTCTCGGTGATTTCGGCGACCCGACCGAGCCGCGCCAGGCCGGCCCAGGCCAGCACGACCGCGTCCAGGTCGCCGGCGGCGACCCGACGCAGCCGGGTGTCCACGTTTCCCCGTACCGGCACCACCTCGAGATCGGGGCGGGCCGCCCGCAGCTGGGCGACCCGGCGCGGGGCGCCGGTGCCCACCCTGGCCCCGGCCGGCAGCTCGGCCAGCGGCAGCGAGTCGCGGGAAATCAGCACATCGCGCGGATCGGCGCGCTCCGGCACCGCCGCGACCAGCAGGCCGTCGGCGGGCGCGGTCGGCAGGTCCTTGTACGAATGGACCGCCGCGTCGATCTCCTTGGCGGCTAGCGCGTCCCGGAGCGCGGAGACGAACACCCCGATGCCCAGCCGCTCCACCGGTGCGGTGGACCGGTCCCCAACTGTGGTGATCTCCACCAACTCGACCGGCTCGCCGGTAGCGGCGGTGATCGCGTCGGCGACGGTCCGGGTCTGGGCGATCGCGAGCGCGCTCCCCCGGGTGCCGATTCTCACGTGGCCGCCCCCCGCTCCAGCGATGGCAGCTCATCGGCCCGGCGGGGCTGCGGCACCTGCAGGTCGAACAGTTCCGCGAACAGCGCGGTGTAGTTCTCGCCGTTCGGTCCGGCGGCCAGCTGCCGGATCCGGACGGTCGGCTGGTGGAGCAGCCGCTGCACCAGCCGGTGGACCGCGTGCGCCACCTCGGCGCGCTGCTCGTCAGTGAGGTCGGGGCAGCGCTGCGCCAGTCGCTGCAGTTCGGCGGTGACCACCTCGTCGGCGCGCGCCCGCAGCGCCGCGACGGTCGGCGCGACCTGGGTGTCGCGCAGGGTCTTGCCGACCGTGGCCGCTTCGGCGGCGACCAGCCGCTCGGCGGCCATCACCTCGTCGCTGGCACCGTCGGCGCCGCGGGCGGAGGCGGCGAGCCGCTCCAGGTCGATCAGCACCACCCCGGGCAGGTCGGCGGTGGCCGGCTCGACGTCGCGCGGGATGGCCAGGTCGCAGATCACCAGCGGGCCGCGGTCGGCCGGCCGGTCCGCGACCGCGGCGGCGACCGTGGCCGCGGACAGCACCGGTGAGACCGAGGCGGTGACCGAGACCACCATGTCCACTGTCGACATGACTGGGCCGATCCGGGCCAGCTCGACCGGCTCCGCGGAGTAGCTGGCGGCGAGCCGTTGCGCCCGCTCCGGATCCCGGTTGGCGATGTACAGCGGGCCGGCGCCGGCCCGGGTCAGGGTGGCGAGCGCCAAGGCGCCCATCGAGCCAGCCCCGATCACCAACGCGCTCCGGCCGGCGAGGGTCTCGGCTGGCGCCTGCTCGCGTCGATCATGGAGTTTCGCGTCCGACCCGCCGTCGACCCGCCGGGAAACCCCCATGATCGTCGCGGAGGTGGCGGACAGGGCGGCGGTCACGATGTTCCGGCCGGCGGCGTCGATGCCGGTCTCGGCGTGCACCCGCTTGCCCACCCGGAGCGCCTGCTGCATCAGTTCGTGCAGCAGCCGGCCGGTGGCCCCGGCCTCGGCGGCCGCCGCGTACGCCTCCCGGACCTGGCCGAGGATCTGCGCCTCGCCGGCCACCATCGAGTCCAGCCCGGCGGCGACCCGGAGCGCGTGGCTGACCGCGTCCGCGTCCCAGTGGACATAGAGGTGCGCGGCAAGCGCCGCCGGGTCCAGCCCGGCCTGCTCCGCGAGTGCGGCCGACACGTCCGCCACGCCGCCGTGGAACGCGGTCACCCCGGCGTACACCTCGACCCGGTTACAGGTCGAGAGCACCACCGCCTCGGTGACGTGTTCCCGGCGCAGCAATCGGTCGAGCGCGCCGGCGACCTCGGTCGCCGGGATCGACAGCTGCTCCAGCAGTGCCACGTCCGCGGTCCGGTGCGAGGCGCCGACCACCAGCAGATTCATGACTGCGTTCCCTTCGCGTTGAGTACCCGCCGATGCTCGTGGAACGAGAGGATCTGCAGTTCGATGGCGAGATCGACGTTGCGGACCTCCACCCCGGGAGGAACAGCGAGTACACAGGGGGCGAAGTTCAGGATGCTCCTAACCCCAGCTTCGATCAACCGGTCGGCCACCATCTGGGCAGCCTTCGCCGGGGTGGTGATCACCCCGATCGCGATCTTTTCGGCGGCCACCGTCTCGGCAAGCTCGTCGATGTGCCGGACGGTCAGGTCACCCAGCTTCTCGCCGACCCGGTTCGGGTCGATATCGATGAGCGCCCCGATCCGGAAGCCGCGGCTGGCGAACCCGGCGTAGCCGGCGAGCGCGTGGCCGAGGTTGCCGACCCCGATCAGGGCCACGTTCCGGCGCTGGGTGAGCCCGAGCACATGCTCGATCTTCTGGATCAGCAGGGTCACGTCGTAGCCGACGCCGCGGGTACCGTATGAACCGAGTTGCGACAGGTCCTTGCGTACCTTGGCGGACTTCACCCCGGCCGCGGCGGCGAGCGCCTCGCTGGAGACCGTGTCGTGGCCGTTCTGGGCGAGGTCGTGCAGGGCACGCAGGTATTCCGGGAGCCGCGCCACCGTGGCGTCCGGCAGCTCCCGCAACTCCGGCTGCAGACTCTGCCGCGGCAGCCCCGGGAGCACCGCGCCGTCCGGGTTTCCCGCGCCATCGTTGGCGAACTGGCTCATGCGACTCCGTGCCAAAGGTCGGATCGGCTCGGCCCGGCCATCATCCACCGCGACCGGCCGTGGCGAGTGGCTGCGGCGACCGCCGCGGTGCCACCCCGTGTCGGTCCCGCCACGCGATACAGGGTAGGCGTTTGTGAAGCTATGCACAAATCGTGATCTTGATGCCCACCCGCCACGGGCCCGGGTGCGAGAAATGCCCCCGCAGCCCCGGCGCTGCACGCCCCGGCTACCCGGAGCCGGGTGCGGATCACCGGTGCCCCTCCATTCCTCGTATCGACCCCTGCGGCGGGTGGGCCGGGCCACCCTCTGAACGCCGCGCGCGAGAAGGCACCCCGGTAGGCAATTATCCTCAATTACGCAACTAACGCCATCCGGACCGCCGTTGCTCGGCGGCCACCGCGACCGCCGCCCGCAGGCTGTCGACCACCGGCGCGCCGGTCGCCCGGAGCAGCTCGGCGTCGGTGAAGCCGCCGCTGTAGAGCACGCAGCCGGCCCCTACCGCCTTCGCGGCGTCGGCGTCGTCAACCGTGTCGCCGATCAGCACCACCTCGTCGCCGGCCAACCCCAGCGCCGCCAGGTGGGCGGACAGGTGCGGGGCCTTCGTGCCGCCCTTGCCGTCCGAGGTCCGCCGGCCGTCGATCCGGACGAAGTGCTTTGCCAGGCCGAACCCTTCCACCGTCGGCACTAGTTCGTCGTGCAGCCACATCGAGAGCAGCGACTGGCTGCCGGGCCACCCGGTGAGCGCGTCGACCGCGTCGTCGACCAGCCGGCAGGACGGCAGCCCGGCCAGGTACGCGTCGTGGAAGACCTTGTCCAGGTTGGCGAACTCGGCCGCCGGCACCGGCCGGCCGAGCACCTCGGCGTAGTACTCGGCGATCGGGCGGCGGAACCGGCGGCGGTGGTGCTCGGCGGAGACCTGCGGCCCGCCCAGGCTGGCGAACGCCGCGTTGGTGGCCTCGACCACCACCGGCAGGTCGGCCAGCAGCGTGCCGTTCCAGTCCCACACCAGGTGCCGGGGGTTCGTCACGAACTCGACCGTATCGCGTCGATCAGCCGCTGCTCGTCGACCCGGAAGTAGTCGTGCTCCCGGCCATCGAGCAGCACCACCGGCACCCGGCTGCCGTAGTCCCGCTCCAACTCGGGATCGCTTTCCACGTCCACCTCGCGCCAGCCGGCCCCGGTTGCCGCGTGGACTCTGGCCACCGCGTCCCGGGCGTACTCGCACAGGTGGCAGCCGGGCCGGGTCAACAACGTCAGCCGCACGGTTTCCACAACCGGTTCCACAACCGGCGAGTCTGGCACAGCTAGCCCCGGTTGGAGTAATCGCACATTCTGTCCGGTACGGCCGGGGTCGTGCCGGAAAGGATCTTTCCGTTGTGTCACCAGACTCCGCACACGAAGGCGCGCTGGCGCCTATCATCTGGAAGGTCACACTTAGTCTCATTTGCGGTGAAGTGGTGTGCCTCAGACCAAGGAGGCCGATGTGCCCGGTAATGTTACGCACCTGCCTGAGGCCAGGTTTGTGGAGAAAGGGCGGTGGACGTGAGCGAAGCACACGTCTTTGCTGGTGCCGAGGTCTACGCCGTCGCGGCCGCTCGCCGAACCAGAAATGGCGGACTCGGTCAACAGCAGCAGGCTTCGCGAACCCGTGTCAATTCCGTTCCACACGCGTCCGGAAATGAATCCAAACAGGTTTCGCGAAATGTCCCGCCGGTTCAGGTGGGGCCGCCAGCCACCGAAGGCGCGGAAACCTCCCCGCCGATCGCGGCGGTGAATCGGACCGCCGCCGCTCACGCGAGCCGGGCCGCGGCGCCGCCGGCAGCCGCCGCGGCCGGGGTCACCGCGCCAGCCGCCGCCGAGGAAACCGCCGCGGCCCTCACCGGGCCGGCCATCACCGAGTCGGCCACCGCCGGGACCGCCGGGACGGCGGTCGCGTCGGCGGCGCCGGCCGAGCCGGCGGCACCGGCGACCAGCCAGCGGGCGCGGCCGGAACCGGGCGACGCCGCGGCCGAGGTGTGGGCGCTGGTCGAGCGGGCGCAGGCCGGCGAGGCGGAGGCGTTCGGGCTGATCTACGACCGGTACGTGGACACCGTGTTCCGGTTCATCTACTTCCGGGTCGGCAACCGGCAACTGGCCGAGGACCTCACCTCCGACACGTTCCTGCGCGCGCTCAAGCGGATCGGCTCGTTCACCTGGCAGGGCCGGGACCTCGGGGCCTGGCTGGTGACGATCGCCCGCAACCTGGTCGCCGATCACTTCAAGTCCGGCCGCTACCGGCTGGAGATCACCACCGGCGACGTGCTGGACGCGGACAAGGAAGACCGCGGTCCGGAGGGGACGCCGGAGACCGCGGTGGTCGACCACATCACGAACGTGACCCTGCTCGGCGCGGTCAAGCAGCTGAACCCGGAGCAGCAGGAGTGCATCGTGCTGCGGTTTCTGCAAGGGTTCTCGGTGGCGGAGACCGCCAAGGCGATGGGAAAGAACGAAGGCGCGATCAAGGCCCTGCAGTACCGGGCGGTCCGGGCGCTGGCGCGGCTGCTGCCGGACGGGTTCCGGACATGAGCGCCGGCCGGGCTTCAGGCATGATCGGTAATCGCTTTCCAGCCGTAACCGGCGATGCCGGACGGCAGTTAGTGGAGGTACGACCGGCGGTGTATCGGGCCACGGTCGTAGCGGTGTCGTCAATCCCACAGGGCGGCCCCGCTGATGAATACCACGGTGACGAAAGGAGGTGCCGGCGATGACGGCCTCCCTCCGCCACCGACGCCGGGCCGAACGGTTCGCACAGCTGTTGGAAGAAGCGAGTGGTGGCAAGCGGCAACGTCGGCGCCATCCGCTCGACGAGGAACTCGCCGACCTGGTGGCGCTACGGCACAAGCTGGTAGCGAGCGCCGCACCGCCGCCGATCGACCCCGAGTTCCGGGCCGGGCTGCGGGCGATGCTGGTGGCGACCGCGGAGCGGGAAGGCATCGGCACTACCGCCCAGCCGGAACCGGCCGACCCGGCCACGCCCCGGATCCGTACCCCGGCGATCCGGGCCGCCCGAGCGGTCCGTACCCCCCGGGCCCGGACCGCGGTGATCGCCGGGGTGGCGATCGGCGCGGTGGCGTTCACCGGCATGTCGGCGGCGAGCGAGAACGCCATGCCCGGCGACGCGCTGTACGGAGTGAAGCGCTCCACCGAGCGGGCACAGCTCGCGCTCGCCGGCTCGGACGTCGGCCGGGGAGCGCTGTACCTGAGCTTCGCGCAGACCCGGCTGGCCGAGGCCCGGCTGCTCGACGGTGACATCAGCCAGGTGCTCGACGACATGGACCGGGACGCGATCCAAGGGGTGAAACTGCTCACCACCGCCGCCGCGAGCCGGCAGGACTACGCCGCGCTGGACCTGATCGACGAGTTCGCCGACGAGCAGCGGATCGCGCTGGAACTGCTGGCCCGCGAGGTCACCGGCACGGACGCCGACCGGGTGGCCAGCTCGCTGGCACTGCTGGACCAGATCGAGGACCGCACCGCCCAGCTGCGCGACGACCTGGAGACCTGTGCCGGCCAGCCGGTCCAGCTGGACTCGCTCGGCCCGATGCCCCGCGACTGCGTGGCGCTGCCCCCGCCGGCCTCACTGTCGCCGCAGCCCGCCGAGCAGTCCGGCCTGGCGCCGGCCGGCCAGCCCGGCACCGGCGTGCCGACCGAGGTGTGGCAGCCGGCGGCCCCGGCCGCGCCGGGCGCGGCCGGTTCGTCAGCGGGTACCCCCGCCGACGAACCGGTGGTCCCGACCGCGGACACGCCGACCGCCGAGCTACCGCTGCCGGGGCCGGAGGAGCCGGCGCCGGGCGAGGACCCGGACACCGAGGACGACGGTGGCCTGCTCGCCGGCGTGAACCGGCTGCTCGGCGACCTGCTGGGCGGCTGACCGGCCGAGGCTTACCGGTTACCGGGTTCCGCTACCCTTCGCGGAGAAGCGCCTAGCCGAGGAGCGCCGCCAGCGGCGCCTTGCGGGGAGGCGCCTTCGTGGAGCAGCGGAAGGGGATGCCCGTGCAGCCGCAGCCACTGGTGCCGTCCGAAGCGGAGCTCGCCGAGGCGGTCGCGGTCACGCCGGACGCCACCGCGGCGGCGTTCTTCGACGTCGACAACACGCTGCTGCAGGGCGCCTCGATCTACTGGTTCGCGCGCGGGCTGGCCGCCCGGAAGTACATCTCCGCCGGGGACCTGCTCCGGTACGCCGCCCGGCAGCTCCGGTTCCGGGTGGTCGCCACCGAGCACACCGGACACATGGACATCGCCCGCCGGTCCGCGCTCGCGTTCGTGGCCGGCTGGCGGGTCAACGACATGGAGCGGCTCGCCGAGGAGATCTACGACGAGCTGATGGCGGAGCGGATCTGGCCGGGCACCCGGGCGCTGGCCCAGCTCCACCTCGACGCCGGCCAGCGGGTCTGGCTAGTCACCGCGGCCCCGGTCGAGCTGGGCCGGGTGATCGCCAACCGGCTCGGGCTGACCGGCGCGATCGGTACGGTGGCCGAGGTCGAGCACGGCACCTACACCGGGGAGCTGGTCGGGGACCTGATGCACGGGCCGGCGAAGGCGGACGCGATCACCAAGCTCGCCGCCGCCGAAGGGCTGGACCTGGCGCGCTGCGCCGCCTACAGCGACTCGATCAACGACCTGCCGATGCTGACCGCGGTCGGGCACCCGGTGGCGGTCAACCCGGACGCCGCGCTGCGGCGGGAGGCGCGCCGACGGGGTTGGGAGATCCGCGACTTCCGGACCGCCCGCAAGGCGGCCCGGATCGGGGTGCCAGCGGCGGTGATCGCCGGGGCGGCGGCGGGCGCGGTCGGGACCGCGGTGGCGCTCCGCCGGCGCCGCACCCGGGAAGGGATCGACTAGCCGGTGATCGGGATGGTCGAATCCCCGGCCGGGCCCTCGGTGGCGCCCGGCTCGACCGAGCTGAGCGGGGTCGGCTCGCTGGCGGGCGGGTCCACTGGGCTCGCCTCGGTGGTCGGCTCGCTCGGCTGATCGCCCGGATCGGCCTGGTCGGGATCCTGCGGCCCGCTGCTCGACTGCGGGCTGGGCTCCTCGGCCGGCTCCGGGTCCGGGCTGGTGGTCGGCGGCGTGCCGGTGGTTGGCGGGTCGGCAGGCGCCGGGTCGGACGACCCCGGATCGGCGGTGGTCGGGGCCGACCCGGCCGGCTCGTCCCGACCGCTGCCGGCCGACGGCGACTGCTCCGGCTCGACCGCGCCGCTGCCCGGGCCGGTGGCGGTGTCGTTGGCGACCGGCAGCAGGTCGTCCGGCTGGGCGACCACCGGCGTGGTGGTCTGCCGGGCCTGCTGGTGCGGCGCGTCACCGTCGACCGGCTCCGATGCGGACTCCGGCTCCGGCGCGGCCACCCCGGGGACCGGCAGGTCGGGCAGGATCGCCTCCTCCTGCGGGACCAGCAGGCCGCCGGCGAGCGCCGCCACCACCACCGCGGCCGAGCCGGCGAGCGCCACCGCGCCCCACCGGTGGTGCCGCGGCAGCGCCGGGTCGGCGACCGCCGATCCGGGCGCCGGTGCCACCATCGGCACCGGTGCCCGCACGCTCGCCGGCACCGCCGCCCGGACCGTCAGCGGCAGCGGGTCGGGCAGCCGGGCGGTGCTGCTCACCGCGGCCGCCGCCCAGGACCGGCCGTGCCGGCGCCGGACCGTCGCCTCGGCCAGCCGGGTCGCGAACTCCTGGGCGGTCGGGCGGTGCCGCGGGTCCTTTGCCAGCGCGCGCTGGTAGAGCCGGCGGACGCTGCGGGGCAGCCGGAGCGACGGCGGCAACGGCGCCGGTTCGGCGTACCAGTGGGCGGAGAGCATCTCGGTCACCGTCTCGGCCCGCCACGGCAGCCGCCCGGTGACCGCGACGTAGAGCAGCAACCCGAGACCGTATACATCGGAGGCGGGGACGACCTCGCCGGCGATCAGCCGCTCCGGCGCGAGGTAGGCCGGGGTGCCCAGCACCTCACCGTCCAGTAGCGACTCGGTCGCGGCACCGGCCTCTGCGGCGAGCCCGAAGTCGAGCACCTTCACGCCGGACGGGGTGAGCATGACATTGGACGGTTTGACATCCCGGTGGACCAGCCCGACCGCGTGGGCGGCCGCCAGCGCGCTCGCGGTCTGGGCGCAGACCAGCAGCGCCGCCGGCACCGGCAGCGGTCCCTCCTTGAGCCGGTCCGCGAGGGTCCGCCCGGTCAGCAGCTCCATCACCACGTACGGCAGCCGCTCGCCGGTATCCGAAATGGATTCCCCGTAGTCGTAAACCGCGGTCACGTGCGGGTGGCTCAACCGGGCCGCCGCCCGGGCCTCGATCCGCATCCGGTCGGCCACCGGGCCGTGGGCTGCGTATCGGGGGGTGAGCAACTTCACCGCGACCGGCCGGCCGAGCACTCCGTCGTAGCCCAGCCAGACCACCGACATACCGCCTCGTCCGAGGCGTTCCACCAGCCGGTACCGGCCGCCAAGCACCTGTGCCACTATGACCAGCCCTCTCCGCCCCCCGTATCGCGAGCGTAACGCCGGGGTGATTGGCGAGAACCGGCGATCCGGACAGCTGAACTGTCGAATTGCCGACAGTACAAGGGATTGCGGCTAGAACGGGTTCGGCCGGACGGTGAGCAACCGGTGCAATGCCTGCTGGATGGTGTGCCGGACCTGATCGGCGAGGTTGAACACGACCAGCGGGTCGTCGGCTTGGCCGGCATACGCGGTGGTATCGACCGGTTCGCCGATCTCGATCAGCCATTTGCTGGGCAGCGGGATCATCCCGAGCGGGCCGAGCCACGGAAACGTTGGCGTGACTGGGAAGTATGGCAAACCCAGCAACCGGGCGAGCGGCGGAATGTCGCCGATTTTGGGATATATCTCTTCGGCACCGACAATCGCTACCGGGATGATCGGCGCACCGGTACGCAATGCCGCCGAAACGAACCCACCCCGGCCGAACCGCTGCAACTTGTACCGTTCACGGTACGGCTTGCCGACGCCCTTGGTGCCTTCCGGGAACACCCCGACCAGCTCCCCGGCGCGGAGCAGCCGCTCGGCGTCCGGGCTGCAGGCCAGCGTGCCACCGGACTTGCGGGCCAGCTCGGAGACGATCGGGGCCCGGAACAGGAAGTCGGCGCCGAGCAACCGCAGCTGCCGCCGAGCCGGTGTGGCGTCGTGGATCCCGACCGCCAGCATCAGCGCGTCCAGCGCGATCGTGCCGGAGTGGTTCGCGACCACCAGCCCGGCGCCGGTCTCCGGCAACCGCTCGGCGCCGAGCAGCTCGGTGCGGAACCAGCGCTGGTAGAGCAGCCGCAGCAATGGGTAGAACACGTGCTCGGCGAGGTCCGGGTCGAACCCGAACTCGTCCACTTCGTACTCACCGGCGA
Source organism: Natronosporangium sp. (assembly GCA_036564175.1). Classification (GTDB taxonomy): domain Bacteria; phylum Actinomycetota; class Actinomycetes; order Mycobacteriales; family Micromonosporaceae; genus Natronosporangium. Next base: position 58,088 of record DATCKZ010000092.1, on the reverse strand, counting down.
GCCGGCGGCGCAGGAACGCGAGCCCGGCCGCGACCCGCCGCTCCCACTCGTCCGGCCCGGCCGCCGGCTGACCAGACCCCGGCTCGGCGGGCTCGCGCGGCTCGGCGATCAGCTCATCGGCCACCGGCACGCGCCTCCCGGACCCGCCTGATCCCGGCCAGGATCGCCTGCTCGGCGGCGACCAACCGGTCCCGGCCGAGCGGCGCGCCGCTGGCACCCCGACCGCGCAGGAAGTCGTCGAACGCCTCGGCGGTGGTCCGCGGCGTCATCCCGTACTCCTTGGTCAGCCGGGTGGTGTCGACCACCCGGCCATGCACGAACAGGTCGACCTGGTCGAGCCCGAACCCCCACCGGCCGAGCCGCTTGGCGAGCGCCGCCGCGCCGGACAGGCCCGGCTCCACCACCGGCACCGCCAGCCGGCCGGCCCGCCGGATCGCCTGCGACAGGGTCAGCACCCCCGGACCGGCGACGTTGAAGGTCCCGGCGTGGTCCTCCACCACCGACCGGTGCAGGATCTCCAGCGCGTCGTCGACGTGCACGAACTGCAGCCGCGGATCGCGGCCGAGCACGGTCGGCACGACCGGCTGGGCGAAGTAGCGGGTGAGCGTGGTGTCCGCCGCCGACCCGATCAGCGGGGCCAGCCGGAGCACGGTGACGGTGACCCCGGGGGTGCGGCGCTGGAACGCCCGCACGTACTCCTCGATGTCCAGGATGTCCCGGGCGAACCCGCCGCGCGGCACCTCCCGCGGCTCGGTCTCCTCGGTGAAGACCGCCGGGTCCCGGAACGACGCGCCGTAGGCGGCGGTCGACGACCGGACCACCAGCTTGCGCAGCCCGGGGGCGTGCTGGGCGGCGGCGAGCAGCTGCATCGTGCCGATGACGTTCTGCTCTTTCATCACCTCCCGGCCGCCGGACTCCGGGGCGGTGATGATGCCGAGGTGCACCACCACGTCGGGTTCCAGACCGGCGACGTGGCTGGCGCACTCGGTGAGATCGACCCGCCGCAGGGTCACCCCGGGCAGCTCGGCCGGCGGGGACGGGTCGACCCCGATCACGCGGCCGACCCGCGGGTCCGCGGCAAGCCTCACCGCGACCTGCGCGCCGAGGAACCGCCCGACGCCGGTCACGACGACCGTGTCGGCGCTCATGGCCCCTCCCGGGGTTGGTTACTTGCCGAGGCGGCGACGCTGGACGCGAGTCTTGCGCAGCAGCTTACGGTGCTTCTTCTTGGCCATGCGCTTGCGGCGCTTCTTGACCACCGAGCCCATCTAGAGACAACCTTTCGACTTCGGCCGGCACGCGGAAGGCCCGCGCGGTCGGCGTTAAGACTAGCGGTTGCCTCCGCGGGTGTCACCGCTCGGGGGGATCGCCTCGCGCAGGTACGCATGGACGGCCTGCTCCGGCACCCGGAGTGACCGCCCGACCCGTACCGCCGCGAGGTCGCCGGAGTGCACCAGCCGGTAGACGGTCATCTTCGAGACCCGCATCAGCGCGGCTACCTCGGCCACGGTCAGGAACTTGACCTGCGCCAGCGAACCCTCGGAGCGGGATGGACTGGTCACGACTCCTCACCCCCTTCGCAACGGGCGTTCCATTAGCACGGTACCGGGGCACATGGTGCGAGCGCGAATGATTCTCATTATTCGCGTGAATCTCATTAATCGGGTTATTCACTTCGAAGCGCGGTAACCGGGTCGAGCCGGGCGGCCCGCTGCGCCGGCACCACCCCGAACACGATCCCGACCGCCGCCGACACCCCGAACGCCAGCGCCATCGACCACCAGGTGACGGCGGCCGGTACCGGCGACAGCTCGGCGGCGAGCAGCGCCGCACCGATCCCCAGCCCGATCCCGAGCAGCCCGCCGATCGAGGTGAGCATCACCGCCTCGAGCAGGAACTGCAGCCCGATGTCCCGGTTCCGGGCCCCGACCGCCTTGCGCAGTCCGATTTCGCGGACCCGCTCCCGGACCGAGACCAGCATGATGTTGCTCACCCCGACCCCGCCGACCAGCAGCGAGATCCCGGCGATCGCCGCCAGCACCCAGGTCAGGATGCCGAGGATGTCGCCGAGTACGCCGATGATCTCCTCCTGGGTGACCGCGCTGAACTCGCTGTCCGGGTGCCGGCGGGCGAGCTCGGCGACGATCTGGTCCCCGAGCTCGTGGATCCGTTCCCGGTCCGGCGCCCGGACCGCCAGCGCGTCGATCCGGTCGGTGCCGAGCAGCCGGTGCGCGGTGGTGACCGGGATGTGCACCTGGTCGTCCCGGTCGATGCCGAGGCTCGGCCCGGCCGGCGCGAACAGCCCGACCACCCGGAACCGGACCCCGGCGATGGTGATCTGCTGGCCGATCGGGTCCCGGTCGCCGAACAGCTCTTCAGCCACCCGGGCGCCGAGCACCGCCACCCGCCGGGCGGTGTCCACGTCGGACCGGGTGAGGTAGGTGCCGCGCCGCAGCTCCCGGACGAACACGTTCGGGGTGGTGTCGAGCACTCCGAGCACGCTGGTGAACCGGGAGGCGGTGCCGGCCCGGACGGTCTCCCCGGACGCGATCTGCACCGCCACCCGGTTCCGGTCGCCGACCACCCGGGTCACCGCGTCCGCGTCGGCGAGCGTGAGCCGGGAAACCGCCGGCGCCGCCGAGATGCTGGCCTCGCCCGGGAACACCAGCAGCAGGTTGGAGCCGAGCCCCTCCACCTGCCGCTCCACCTCGTGCCGGGTGCCGGTGCCGATCGCGACCAGCACCACCACCGCGGCGACCCCGATCACCACCCCGAGCATGGTGAGGCCGCTGCGCAGCCGGTTGGCCCGCAGCGCGCCCAGCGCCACCCGCCACGCCTCAGCCAGCCTCATCCGATCACCCGCCCGGCCCGCTCGCGCCTCATTCGAGGATCCGACCGTCCCGGATCACGATCTGCCGGCGCGCCCGCTGCGCCACCTCCCGGTCGTGGGTGACCAGCACCACCGCCACGCCCGAACTCTGGTTGAGCTGCTCCAGCAGCGCCAGCACCGCCTCGCCGGTGGCGCTGTCCAGGTTGCCGGTCGGCTCGTCGGCGAGCAGCACCGACGGGTCGGTGACCAGCGCCCGGGCGATCGCCACCCGCTGCTGCTCGCCGCCGGAGAGCTGGTTGGGCCGGTGGTCCAGCCGGTGCGCCAGCCCGACCTGGCCGAGCATCGCCGCCGCCCGCTGCCGCCGGGTCCGCGCCGGCACCCCGCGGTAGACCAGCGGCAGCGCCACGTTCTCCACAGCGGAGGTACGGGGCAGCAGGTGGAACGACTGGAACACGAACCCGATCGTCCGGTTCCGGAGCCGGGCGAGCTGGTTCTCGGTCAGCTTCCCCACCTCCTCGCCGCCGATCACCAGCCGGCCCTCGGTCGGCCGGTCCAGCCCGCCGAGCAGGTGCATCAGCGTGGACTTGCCGGACCCGGACGGCCCGACCACCGCCACGTAGTCGCCGGGCTCGATCCGCAGCGAGACCCCGCGCAGCGCCGGCACCGAACCCTCCCCCATCCGGTAGGTCCGGCTGATCCCGACCGCCTCGATCGCCGCCGGCGTCGAGCCGCCGGTCTCAGACACGGTCGCCTTCGCTGACCAGGTCGGCACCGCTGACCACGATCCGGTCGCCGGGGCGGAGGCCGGCCACGATCTCGACCAGCTCCGGTCCCTGCACGCCCACGGTCACCGGGGTCCGGACCGCCCGGCCGTCCCGCACCAGCCAGACCACGTCGGTGCCGTCGACCCGCAGGATCGCCGCCGCCGGCACCGCCACCACCCCGGTCGCCTCGGCCACCCGCAGATGGGCGACCGCGCTCATGCCGGGCCGGGGCGGCGGCGCCGGGGCGCCGTCCGGCAGCTGCCCGTCGCCGAGGTCGAGCCGGACCCGGTAAGCCACCCCGCCCCGATCGGACGGGGTCGGCAGCAGGTCGACCGCGGTCACCGTGGCTTCGTACCGGGCGCCGGGAGCCGCGTCCAGCTCGACCTCCGCGTCGACCCCGGGCTCGACCAGCAACACGTCGGTCTCGTCCACTTCGGCGAGCAGCCGCAGCTCGGAGACGTCCACCACGGTCAGCACCGGGGTGCCGGCGGTGACCGGGCTGCCGGTGGCCAGCGCCGGATCGACCCCGGGCGGCGGCTGCTGCGGCTGCGGCAGCTCCGGCACCCCGCCGGGGAGCTCGCCCAGCTCGCCGAGCAGGTCACCGAGCGCGTCCGGCGAGCCGCCGCCCGGCACCCCGCCCAGCTGCACCACCCCGTCGAACGGCGCCCGCAGGGTCAGCTCGTCGACGGTCGCCGCGGCCAGGTCGTACGCCTGCTGCGCCTGCACCCGCTGCGCCTCGGTCATCGCGGACACCGCGGTGGCCAGCGAGGCGACCCCGGCCTGCACCGCGTCGACCGCCGCCCGGGCCGCCTCGGCCGCCGCCTCGTACCGCCGCTCGGCCAGCTCCACCTGCGCCAGCAGCGCCTCCCGCAGCCGCTCGTCGGCGATCCGGTCGGCGGCCGCTTGGGCCTGGTCGAACGCCTCGGCCGCGGCGTCGTCGGTGGCGTCCTGGGTGGCCGACAGATCCGCGGTCGCCGGTAGCGGGCTGCCGCTGGCCTGCTCGGCGAGGGCCAGCGCCTCGTCGGCCTGGGCCAGCCGGCGCTCCGCCTCCGGCGAGTCGATCACGGCCAGGATGTCGCCTTCCTCGACCCGCTCGCCGGGCTCCACCCACAGCTCGGCGAGCGTGCCGTCGGCGACCGCGGTCAGGGTGGCCGCGGCGGTCGCGGTGACGGTCGCCGGGGCGTCCACCACCTCCACCACGTCCGCCAGCCCGACCTCGCCGACCACCACGTCATCGGGTCGGTCGTCACAGGACACGGCGGTCAGCAGCAGCGTTACCGTCAGCGCGGCAGACAGCGCGAGGGGTGCGCGGCGCACCCCGCCACTCTAGCGCCGCCCTGAGCGCCGCCGATCCAGCCGCCGACCAGCCCGTGAGCTGGCGGAAACCCCGGCCGAGGCCGGGGCTAGCCGGCGGCCGGGATCGGGGTCAGCGACCAGCCGGCCCGCCAGGTCTGGCCGGGCTCCAGCGTGATCACGTCCCGGCCGGACCGGAACGCGTCCGGCGGGCAGGTCATCGGCTCCACCGCGACCGACCGGCGGCGCCGGTCACCGGGCAGGGTGTCGCCGGTGAACACCTGCCACCAGGAGAAGTGCTGGTCCGCCCAGAGCCGGACCCCGTGCCCGTCGGCGGCGGTGACGGTGACCGCCGAGCCGCCGTCCGGCTCGCGCACCAGCCACCCGAACGCGGTGTCCAGGACCTGGTCGCCGATCCGGCGCGGGCTGGTGAAGTCCCACTCGGTGCCCTCCACCTTGGCGGCCCCGATCGGCAGCAGCCGGCCATCGGTGAGCAGCCGGGACCGGGCCGGCACCCGCAGCCGCAGCTCCGCCACCGGCACCCCGGGCAGTTGCAGGTACGGATGGACCGAGAACCCGAACGGCGCCGGCCGCTCGGCGAGGTTGGTGACCTGGTGCTCGGCGGCCAGCCCGGCCTCCGACAGCGTCCAGGTGGTCCGCAGCGACAGCGGCCACGGGTAGCCGGGCTGCGCCGGCAGCAGGCATTCGCAGCTGATCGACGACGGCGACGACTCGACCAGCCGCCACGGCATCCACCGCACCAGCCCGTGCAAGGCGGTGTGGGTCTGCGGCTCGTTGAGCGGCAACTGGTGCCACTCGCCGTCGAACTGATATCGACCATCGCGGATCCGATTCGGCCACGGTGCGAGCACCTGCCCGGCGCCGCCCTCGCACAGCTCGTCGGCGTCGTAACCGTCCACCAAGTCGATCCCACCGACCCGCCAGCGGCGCAGGCCACCTCCCACCTCGACCAGGATCGCCTCCTGGTCGCCGTGCGAAATGATCCACTGTGCACCCGATGGGCGCGCTGCGTCATCCATGCTCGTAACCTTATAGTCACCCTGCTGTCGGGTCACGGTCCCAGCCGCTCCACGACCCAGCTGCCCTCGGTAACCCGCCGGTACCGCAACCGGTCGTGCAGCCGATCCGGCCGGCCCTGCCAAAACTCGACCGTTTCTGGAACGATCCGCAACCCGCCCCAGTGCGGCGGCGCCGGCACCGGCGTGCCTTCCGGAAACCGGGCGGCGGCTTCCGCGTACCGCCGGTCCAGCTCCTGCCGGGAGGCGATCACCTGCGACTGCGGGCTGGCCCAGGCACCGAGCTGGGCGCCGCGCGGTCGCTGCGCGAAGTAGGCCTCGGTTTCCGCCCGGGACACCGGTTCCACCGCGCCGCAGACCACCACCTGCCGGTGCAGCGCCAGCCAGCAAAAGACCAGGCTCGCGTACGGGTTGCGCAGCGCCTCGGTCGCCTTGCGGGACTTGAGATTCGTGTAACACACGAAGCCGCGCTCGTCGTAGTGCTTGAGCAGCACGGTGCGCGCGCTCGGCCGGCCGCGGTCATCGACGGTGGCCAACGTCATCGCGTTCGGTTCGGCGATCCGGGCGGTCACCGCGTCGGTGAACCACCGGCCGAACTGGGTCGGCCAGTCCTCCGCCAACTGCTCCTCGGAGAGCCCGGTGGTCTCGTACTCCCGGCGCAGCGCCGCCGGATCGGGCGGGTCGTGGGTCACGCGTACATCCTTACTCATCGGTAGGGCAAGATGGCACCAGACGAGCAACCCTCGCGGCCGGCAACGTTGCCTGCGCGGAGACACAATCCGGGAGAGCAGAATGTCCGACTTCAAGCCTGGTCTGGAAGGTGTGATCGCTTTCGAGACCGAGATCGCCGAACCTGACAAGGAAGGGGGGTCGCTGCGCTACCGGGGAGTGGACATCGAAGACCTGATCGGACGGGTCTCGTTCGCCAACGTCTGGGCGTTGCTGGTGGACGGCGAGTTCGGGCCGGGGTTGCCGCCGGCCGAACCGTTCCCGGTGCCGGTGCACTCCGGCGACATCCGGGTGGACGTGCAGTCGGCGGTGGCGATGCTCACGCCGTACTACGGGTTCCAGCAGTTGCTGGACATCTCGGACAAGCAGGCCCGCGACGACCTGGCTCGGGCATCGGTGACGGCACTGTCGTTCGTGGCCCAATCCGCGCGCGGGCTCGGACTGCCGGCGGTGCCCCAGCGGGAAATCGATAAAGCGGAAACCATCACCGAGCGGTTCATGATCCGGTGGCGCGGCGAACCGGATCCGCGGCACGTCGCCGCGGTCGACGCGTACTTCATCTCCGCCGCCGAGCACGGCATGAACGCGTCCACGTTCACCGCCCGGATCTGCGCCTCCACCGGCGCCGACGCGGCCGCCTGCATCTCCTCCGGGATCGGCGCGCTGTCCGGCCCGCTGCACGGTGGCGCGCCGTCCCGGGTGCTGCACATGATCGAGGCGGTGGAGCGGACCGGCGACGCCCGGAAGTACGTGAAGAGCGTGTTGGACCGGGGCGAACGGTTGATGGGGTTTGGGCACCGGGTCTACCGGGCCGAGGACCCGCGCGCCCGGGTGCTCCGGCGGGTCGCCCGGGAGCTGGGCGCGCCCCGGTTCGAGGTGGCCGAGGCGCTGGAGGCGGCGGCCCTGGCGGAGCTGCAGGAGCGCCGGCCGGACCGGGTGCTCGCCACCAACGTCGAGTTCTGGTCGGCGGTGGTGCTCGACTTCGCCGAGGTGCCGCCGCACATGTTCACCTCGATGTTCACCTGCGCCCGGACCGCCGGCTGGAGCGCCCACATCCTGGAGCAGAAGCGGCAGGGGCGGCTGGTCCGGCCGTCGGCCCGGTACGTCGGGCCGGGTCCCCGCAAGCCGGAGGAGGTCAACGGCTGGCAGACCATCGCGCACCTGGGATGAGGTCGCTGCGGGCGCTGCCGAAGGCGAACCTGCATCTGCACCTGACCGGGTCGATGCGGCCGGCAACGCTCGCCGAGCTCGCCGCCCGGGCGGGGGTGCCGGTGCCGCCGCCGCTCGATCCGACCACCAGCCACGACTGGCCGGCGTTCCAGCAGCGGTACGACGCCGCGCGGGCGGCGATCCGGACCGCCACCGACATCAGCCGGGTGGTGGCCGAGGCGGTCGCCGACAACCTCGCCGACGGCGCCGGCTGGCTGGAGCTGCAGGTCGACCCGACCTCGTACGCGGCCCTGCTGGGCGGTCTGGAGCCGGTGGTGGAGGCGGTGCTGGCCGGCGCCGCCGGCGGGCCGGTCGGAGTGGTGCTGGCGGCGAGCTGGGCGCAGCCACCGGCGGTGGCGCAGCGGGTGGCGGCGGTCGCCGTCCGGTACGCCGGCGCCGGCGTGGTCGGGTTCGGACTGTCCAATGACGAGCGACGGGGTCGGGTGGCGGAGTTCGTGCCGGCGTGCCGGATCGCCGCCGAGGCCGGGCTGGCGGTGGTCCCGCACGCCGGGTTCTACCAGCCGGCCTGGCACGTGCGCGACTGCGTCACGCTGCTGGCCGCCCGCCGGATCGGGCACGGGCTGACCGCCTGCGCCGACCCGGCGGCGCTGGCGCTACTCGCCGACCGCCGGGTCACCCTGGAGGTGTGTCCAAGTTCATACCCGCCGCTGGGGGTGTTTCCGGACCTGCCGATCCGGGCCCTGCTGGCGGCCGGCGTGCCGGTGGCGCTCGGCAGCGACGACCCGCTGCTGTTCGGCGCCGGGCTGCTGGACCAATATGAGATCGCTCGCCGGATCGGTTGCGGCGACGAGGAACTGGCGGCGATCGCCCGGCACTCGATCGAGGGATCGGCGGCGCCGCCGGCAGTGCGGGAGCGGCTGCTCGCCGGCGTGGCCGGTTGGCTGGCTGGAAATCGCGTCTCCACCACCGATATCGATATCGGGAGCTGATATCTCCGCCTGGCCGCAAGCCCCGGCCGGCCGGTCTGGACCAGCCTTCCGGCGGGTTGCCGAGCCGCCCTGATATGTTGCCGAGCTGCCCTGATATCTGGTTGCGAGATGGCTATCAGCGGGGCACCCACCGTCACCGGGCCGGACCCCGATCCAGTAGCGTTGACGGTCGTGACCACCACGATCTCGATCCCTGCTCACCTCAAGCCGGCCGACGGGCGGTTCGGCTCCGGTCCGTCGAAGATCCGGCCGGCCGCCATCCAGGCGCTGCCCGGCGTCGCCACCACCTACCTCGGCACCTCCCACCGGCAGCGGCCGGTGCGCGACCAGGTGGCCCGGCTACGGCGCGGGCTGGCCGCGCTGTTCGACCTGCCGGACGGCTACGAGGTGGTGATCGGCAACGGTGGCACCACCGCGTTCTGGGAAGTGGCGGTGTTCGGGCTGATCCGGGAGCGGGCCCAGTGCGCGTCGTTCGGCGAGTTCGGTGGCAAGTTCACGGCTTCGGTCAAGGCGGCGCCGTTCCTCGCCGACCCGAGCGTGCGGAAGGCCGAGCCGGGCAGCGCGGCGACGCTCACCGCCGAGGCCGGGGTGGACGCCTACGCGACCCCGCACAACGAGACCTCCACCGGGGTGGCGGTGCCGGTGGTTCGGGTGGCCGGTGCCGACCCGGGCGCGCTGATGCTGCACGACGCCACCTCCGCGGCGGCCGGCCTGCCGGTCGATCTGCGGGAGTCCGATGTCTACTACTTCGCGCCGCAGAAGGGGCTCGGCTCCGACGGTGGGCTGTGGATCGCGCTGCTGTCGCCGGCCGCGATCGCCCGGGCGTACGAGATCCAGCAGTCCGGCCGGTACATCCCGGCGTTCCTGAGCCTGGTGAGCGCGATCGAGAATTCCCGGCTGGAGCAGACCCTCAACACGCAGGCGCTGGTGACCGTGTTCCTCGCCGCCGAGCAGGTCGACTGGCTGCTCGCGCATGGCGGGCTGGCCTGGGCCAGCAAGCGCACCGCCGAGTCCGCCAGCATCCTCTACGGGTGGGCGGAGCGGTCCGAGGTGGCCCGGCCGTTCGTCACCGACCCGGCGCTTCGGTCCAATGTGGTTGGCACTATCGACTTCGTGGACACCGTGGACGCCAAGGCGATCGCGGCGGCGCTGCGGGCGAACGGGATCGTGGACACCGAGCCGTACCGGAAGCTCGGCCGCAACCAGCTGCGGATCGGGATGTACCCGGCGGTGGACCCGGCCGACGTGGAGGCGCTCACCGCCTGCATCGACTACGTGGTGGAGCGGCTCTGACCCGGCCTACAGCTTGGTGCGGTAGGTGACGGTGCGGGACTCGACCGTGAAGCCGACCCGCTCGTAGACCCCGACCGCGCCGACCGGGCTGGCCGCGTCGACCACCAGCCCGGCCCGGCCGAACCCGGCCTTCCCGGCGGTGGCGAGCGCCCGGGCCAGCAACCCGCCGGCGACGCCCCGGCGGCGCCAGCGCTGGACCACCCCGACCTGCCCGATGTAGATCCGGTCCGGGTCGTTCTCGGTGTAGGCGAGCACGTACCCGACGATCTCGTCACCGTCGAACGCCAGCACCGACAGGTCCGGCCGGAACGAGGCCGAGCGGATGGTCATCGGCGCCCACAGGTCGAACGGCCGGGGCTGGTACCCCCAGTGCTCGGCGAAGACTCCGACGTGGACAGCGTGCAGGTCGCGGTCGTACCGGGCGTCGTACGGCTCGACCCGCAACTCGGCCGGCACCGCCGCGTCGACCGGCCCGGTCGGCGCGACCATGTCGAACCAGTAGCGCACCGGCGCCAACCCGAACCGCTCGAACAGCCGTACCGCCGGCTGGTCGCCGGTGTTGATGGACAGCTCGGCTTCCCACTCGCGATTCGGCGCTACTGCCCGGTGGAGCTCGCCGGCCCGGGCGAGCTGCCAGGCCAGCAGCTCCCGCCCGATCCCCCGGCCGCGCCAGGCCGGATGTACGCCGCCGAGGAGGTCGACGTGGCTGCCACCGGGCGGCGGGGTGCCGACGAACCCCATAGCCGCCAGGTCGCCGTCCGCGGTGACCACCAGCCGGCTGTCGGTCTCCGGGTTGGCCAGGTGCCCGGCCAGGTAGGCCGCCAGGTCGGCGGCGGACTTGCCGAAATGCCCGCCGGCGTGCCCGGCCGCCTCCCGCGCGAGCTGGACAATCGCCTCGGCATCGCCCGGCTGGTACGGGCGGGTCAGCAGTCCATCCATACGCAAACGGTAGCCGCCGTGACAAACCGTATTCTGGCTGCTCGGCGTGGCCTCCCCACTTCGCTGGCCGAGACCGCGTACCGTGGGCGGAAGCCGATGGTCGTGCGCGGAGGGAGGTATCGATGCGGCCGGTACGATTCGTCGCACTCTCCGAAGATGGCCAGGCGCTGGTGCTCGCCGACGAGGTCGGGCGGCTGCTGGCGCTGCCCCGCGACGAGCGGGTGATGGCCGCCCTCCGCGGTGAGGGCAAGCCCACCGGTACGACCACGGCGGCGCACGGGGCGGAGACGCCGAGCCTGTCCCCGCGCGACATCCAGGCCCGGATCCGGGCCGGCGAGTCGGCCGATGACGTGGCCCGGATCGCTGGCGTGGCGGTCGACCGGGTGCTCCGGTACGCCGGCCCGGTGCTGCAGGAGCGGGCGATGCTCGCCCAGCACGCCCGGCGGACCCGGCTGAAGACCTCCGAGACCGGCGCCTCGCTCGCCGAGGTGGTGGACAGCCGGCTGGCCCAGCACGGGGTGGACGCCGAGAAGATCTCCTGGGACGCGTACCGGCGCGACGACGGCACCTGGCGGGTGGTCGCCACCTGGCCGTCCGGCAAGGCGACCGCACAGGCGGTCTGGGAGCTGGACAAGGCCCGGACGCTGGTCACGCCGTTCGACGACATGGCGCAGTACCTGTGCGCGGAGCGGCCGACCCAGATCCTCGGGCAGGAGGAGCCGCCGACCGAGCGGGAGCCGCGCCGGTCCAGCCGCGGCAAGCTGCTGCGCGAGCCCAGCCGGGGCGGCCACGGGCTGCCCACGCCGGCCGAGGAGCCGGCGGCCCGGCCAGCCGGCCGGGACCCGATCCGGTCCGGCCGGGACGCGCTGCTGGCGAGCCTGGACCGGCCGCTCGGCGCCGCCGGGCGCGGGCTGGACGCGCCGGCCGCCGCCGCGGCGATCGCGGACACCTCGCGCGGCTCCGGCCGCACCGGCCGCGGGGTCTCGCCGTTCGAGGACGACTCGGACGCGCCGAAGGAAGTCCCGGCGGTCCCGTCGCTGGCGGTGCTCCGGCCGCGCCGGACCACCGGCAACGAGTCCGGTCCGGACAGCGGCCGCAAGCGCGGCCCGAGCTGGGACGAGGTGCTGTTCGGCGCGCCGCCGGCGGCCCGCGAGTCCTCCTGACCCGCCGACCGCCGGCTGGCGCGGGCGCGCCCGGTCAGGGCCGCGGTAGCGGCTCCTCGGCCCGGTTGCGGGCGATATCGGCCGCCTCCCACATCGCGGTGCAGTAGATGGTCAGCGCGGTGACCAGTTCACCGCCGGTACGGATCAGCCAGGCTTCCCGGATCATGCGGGGTTCACCGTCGACGGTGGCCTCGGTCACCAGCTCCACCACCGCGCCGTCGGCGGTGGGCTCGTGGTAGCCGATCGTGACCCTGCGTTCGGGCAGCGCGCAAACCGCCTTCAGCTCGGCGAGCAGCGCGTCCGGGCGGCGCTGGTAACGCCACTTCGGCATGTTGATGTCCACCAGCGCGTCCGGACGGAACGCCGCGACGAACCCCGCCGGGTCGCCGAGCACGTACTGCTCGACCAGCTGGTCGGCGGCCGGCTTGGTGCTCATCTGACTCACTCCCCTCAGTCCGACTCCGACCAGCCCAGCCTGCGCCGGTCAACGCCGCGGAGCATGAGGAGAAATACCTGTTCCGCTACCCGATCGCGCCGGGTCGCGCAGCACCATCGCGGCGGCCTCGGTGCGGCTGCGAGCGCCGAGCTTCATCAGCAGGTTGCTGACGTGGTTGCCGGCGGTCCGGGTGGAGATGAACAGCCGCGCGGCGATCTCGGCGTTGGTCAGCCCCTCCGCGACCAGCTCCAGCACCTCCCGTTCCCGCTGGCTGAGCTGACCCAGCCGCTTCGGCCCGGTCCGGCCCCGGACTCCGAGGCTGCGCAGCAGCGCCGCGGTCTCGTCCGCCTCCAGCCGGGCCCCCAGCCGCTCGAACTCCTGGTACGCCGCCCGCGCCTCCTCGGCGGCCAGGTCCGGCCGGCGCTGGGCCCAGAGCCGGGCCAGCTCGCGCCGGGCGACCGCCCGCTCCAGCGGCCGGTTGGCCGCCTCGAACGCGGCGATCGCCCGGTCGAAGTGCTGATCCGCGTCGTCGGTCCGGGGCTGCGCCGCGGCGACCCGGCCGGCCGCGAGCGCCGCCAACCCGCGTACCCAGTCCAGACCGGACCGCTCGGCCAGCTCGGCCAGCTGCCCGGCGGCGTCCCGGGCGCCGTCGAGATCGGCGCTGGCCGCGCGGGCCCGCGCCAGCATCGAGAGCAGCGGCGCCGCTGGCAGCGTGTGGTGGCCGAGCCGGGCCAGCCGGCGCTGCAACAACCGGCTCGCCGCCGCCGCTTGCCCGCGCGCCAGCAGCAGCGCGGCCAGCGGTTCGACCGCCTCCGGCAGGTCGCGGTACGCCGACAGCAGGCCCTCGGCCTCGGCGAACCGACCCTGCCGGATCCGGAGCAGCGCCAGCCGGGTCACCGGGTGGGCGCAGCGAGCCCCGTGCCCGGCCTGCGCCAGCTGCCGGACCGCCCGGGTGTAGAACCCCTCCGCTTCCTCCCATTGGCCCGCCCCCGCGGCCACCTCGCCGCAGCAGGTGAAGCAGAACCCGTACAGCGGCACGTGCCGGTGCTCGGCCATGAACACCTCGAGCGCCCGGTTCCATCGGCTGAACCGGTCCGGGTCGCCGACCAGCTCGGCGGCGGTCATCAACCGGCACAGCGTGTCCCCGATCGTCTCCGGCGCGTTCGCCTCGCCGGCCGCGGCCATCGCCTCGTCCAGGTCGGTGATGCCGGCGACGACCTGGCCAGCCGTGATCAGAGCGAGTCCGCGGTGGCCCAGCGCGTAGATCTCCAGGTCCGGGTCGCCCGCCTCGCGGGCCAGCGTGTACGCGGCCTCGGCGTGCCGCCGGTGGTCGGCCGGGTCGGGCGCCAGCTCGGCCTCGGCCAGCGCCAGCCAGCCACGGGTGGCCGCGGTCGGCTCGGGTTCGGTGAGCCGCCGCGCCCGCGCCAGCCAGCCGTTGGCGGCCGGCCGGTTCTGGAGCACGGTGGCGTACTCCCGCACCAACCACCACGCGATCCGGGCCGCGGTCACCCGGTCCCCGCGGCGCCGGTAGCCGGTGAACGCCCGGGCCCGGTAGCTGACCGCGCCCTCGACATCGGTGAGCCACCACAGCGCCCGGGCCAGCCCGTCGAGCGCCTCCGGCGGCTCGGCCTCCGCCACCGCCCGCTCGAACGCCGACCGCGCCGCTTCCCAGTCGCCGGCCCGCAGGGCCGCGGCGCCGCGAGCCGCAACGTCGGTCGCCATCTTTTGATTCTGCGCCGGCACCGGGCCACCGGTCAGCCGGTTGCGCGGCTGCGTGGCAACCTGGGGGCATGGATTACAAGAATCTTGGCCGGACCGGGCTGCAGGTCAGCCGGCTCTGTCTGGGCACCATGAACTTCGGGCCGCAGACCAGCGAGCCGGACAGCTACGCCATTATGGACAGAGCGCTCGAGCACGGCATCAACTTCTTCGACACCGCCAACGTCTACGGGTGGAAGCTCGGCGAGGGGGTCACCGAGCAGATCATCGGGCGCTGGTTCGCGCAGGGCGGCGGCCGCCGGGAGAAGGTGGTGCTCGCCACCAAGGTGTACGGCAAGATGAGCGACTGGCCCAACGACCGTGGCCTGTCCGCGCGGCACATCATCCGGGCTTGCGAGGACTCGCTGCGCCGGCTGCAGACCGACTGGATCGACCTCTACCAGATGCACCACGTGGAGCGCACGACCCCGTGGGAGGAGATCTGGCAGGCGATGGAGGCGTTGGTCAGCCAGGGCAAGATCCGGTACGTCGGGTCGTCGAACTTCGCCGGCTGGCACCTGGTGCAGGCGCAGGAGTCGGCCGCCCGCCGGCACTTCCTCGGGCTGGTCTCCGAGCAGTGCATCTACAACCTGCTGACCCGCCACGTCGAGCTGGAGGTGCTGCCGGCCGCCCAGCGGTACGGGATCGGGATCATCCCGTGGTCGCCGCTGCACGGCGGCGCGCTCGCCGGTGCGCTGCGCAAGCTCGCCGAGGGCACCGCCGGCCGGACCAGTTCGGGCCGGGCCGACGAGGTGCTCAACACCCACCGGGCCGCGATCGAGGCGTACGAGAAGCTGTGCGCGGACCTCGGCCACGACCCGGCCGACGTGGGGATCGCCTGGCTGCTGGCGCAACCGGCGGTGACCGCGCCGATCATCGGACCGCGGACGGTGGACCAGCTGGACGGGTCGCTCCGGGCGCTGGAGATCACCCTGGCCGAGGCCACCCTGCGCAAGCTGGACGAGCTGTTCCCGCCGATCGGCAAGGGTGGGCCGGGCCCGGAGGCGTGGGCCTGGTAGCCGGGTCCGGTCAACCCGGCGCGGCGGCGAGCGGCACCTCGGCGATCCGCTCGTGGACCGGCTTCGGGCCGAGCTGGCTGCGGACCAGGTACACCGCGTCGGCGGTCCAGCCCGGTCCCTCGTACCCCTTGAGGGTGGCCAGGTCGGCGGCGAGGTCGTCGGCGGGTAGCCGCTCGCCCGGCCGGGCCAGCGTCAGGTGCGGCCGGAACGGCTTGGGGTCGCACGGCAGCTTGGCCTTGCGCAGCTCCCGGCGGACCGCCTGAGCCAGCGCCCGCAGCCCGTCGACCTCGCCGTCGAGGCCGACCCACACCACGGTGGACTGGCGGCGGCCGAACCGGCCGCCGCCGGCCAGCCGCAGCTTGGGCGGTGCCGATCCGCCGGCCTGCCAGCGGTCCACCCCGGCCCGCACCGCGGCGGCCGCGGCCGGGCCGCGCTCGTCGACCACCTCGCCGAGGAACGCCAGCGTCACGTGCCACAGTGGCCGGGCGATCAACCGGACGTTGGTGCCACCGGCGGCCGCCGCTCCCAGCCGCAGCTCGGCGATCGCGGCCGCGACGTGGTTGAGCGCCGGCTCGGCCGGGTACAGCGCTACGAACAGCCTCACGCCACCACTATCCCCCGGCGGCGGGCTGGCCGGAGTCGGGCCGGGCCGGGGTCAGCCGCGGGTGCCGGCGCCGGCCATCTGCCGCGACTCGTGCGCGACCACCACCAGCCGCGGCGGCCGGACCTGCAGCTTGAGCTGCGAGTTGTGCCGGCGCAGCTGCCAGATCAGCGCCAGCCCGGCGGCGACCACCGAGGCCAGCCCGCCCAGCCAGATCGCCGACTCGGCGCCGAACCGCTCCGCCCACCAGCCGACCGCCAGCGCGCCGGCCGGCGTGGTGCCGAGGAAGACCAGGATGTAGATGGCCATCACCCGGCCCCGGAAGGCGGCGTCGGACCCGAGCTGCACCCGCTGGTTGGCGGCCTGCGCGAAGTAGATGGCGAAGAACCCGGTCGGCAGCAGCAGGATCAGCACCAGCCAGTACGGGGAGGCGAAGCCGACCGCCATCGCGCTGACCCCGAACCCGATCGCGGCGCCGAGCACCACGTACGACGACGGGCGGGACCGCCGCCACGACCCGGCCAGCGCGCCGACCAGCGAGCCGGCCGCCAGCGCGGTGGCGAGCAACCCGAACGAGGCCGCGCCGGTCCCGTACTCCACCTTGGACAGCACCGGCAGGGTGACCTGGAAGTTGAAGCCGGCACCACCGACGATGGCGATCATGACGATCGGCAGCACCAGGTCGTGCCGGTGCCAGACGTACTGGATCCCGTCCCGGATCCGGACCTTGGCCCGGGCGCGGCGCGGCGGCAGCGGCTCGCGCAGCAGCTCGGCCGGCCGGATCCGGGTCAGGCTGATCAGCGGTGCCACCACCCCGACCGTGGCGATGATGAAGGTCGGGCCGAGCCCGAACAGCGCGATCGCACCGCCGGCCGCGGCCGGCCCGATGATCCGGGCCGAGTTGAAGACCGCCGAGTTGAGCGCGAGCGCGTTCGGCAGCAGGGTCGAACCGACCAGCTCGGAGATGAACGACTGCCGGGCCGGGTTCTCGATCGCGTTCGCGATCCCGAGCGCCGCCGCCGACACGAACACGTGCCACAGCTCCACCGCGCCGGTCACCACCAGCACCGCCAGCGTGGTCGCCACCACCGCGACCCCGGCGTTCGCGATCACCAGCAGCTTGCGCTTGTCGTACCGGTCGGCGAGCGCTCCGCCGATCAGGGTGAGCAGCAACACCGGGGTGAACTGCATCGCCACCGTGAGACCAACCGCGCTGGCGGAGTCGCCGGACAGCTGCAGGACCAGCCAGTCCTGCGCGACGAACATCATCCAGATCCCGATCAGCTTGCCGAGCTGACCGGTAGCGAACAGCCGGTAGTTCCGGACCGTCAGGGACTGGAACGTCAAGTGCAACCGGGTCCGCAACGCGGAAACGCCTCCTCCGGGGTCGTGCCGAAATTCCACGGTGGACGGAACGAACCCCGGCTCGGTACCCCGGTCGGCGTCAGGCCTCCGCGACCCGTTGCAGTAGCTCAGCGGCGCGCCGCAGCACCTCGCGCTCGTCGGCGGTCAGCTCGGCGAGCCGCTGCGCCAGCCACTCCACCCGCGCGCGCTCGAACTGGGCGAGCATCGCCCGCCCAGCCGGCGTGGCGGCGAGGATCACCTGCCGCCGGTCGGTCGGGTGGGGCGTGCGCTGAACCAGCGCACGCTCCTCCAGCCGCGCGACGATCTTGGTCATCGTCGGGGGCCGGACCCGCTCGGCATCCGCGAGTTCCCGAGGCGTCATCGCGCCGGCGAGCTCGAGGGTCGCCAGCGCGGAGAGCTGGGTCGCGGTCAGATCGCCCACCGGGCGGGTCTGGCGGACCCGCCGATTGAGCCGGGTGATGGCGTCGCGCAGCGTCGCGGCCAGCTGCGCCGAAGTCGCACGCTTCGCCATCACCGTCCGCTCCGTCACGACTAGTTAGCCTAGCTAATAAGCCTGGCTAACGACCACTGTTTATGACCACGGTCACCCCGGTTGTAGCAGCGTACCGAGCGGAATCGCGGCTCGCCGACTCGTACCCTTCGGGTGTGCCCGACCGTCCCGACCGGCCCGCCCGCCCAGCCGGACCGCAGCGCCCGCTCGATCCGCCGATGGTGCCGTTCGCGCTCGCCGGCACCGCCGGCTGGGCGGTGATCGGGTTGGTGTTGCTGGCCGCCGACGCGCCGGACCGGTGGCTGTGGACCTGCCTCGCCGGCGTGCTGCTCGGCCTCGGGCTGCTGGTCCTCATGATCGTCCGGGACCGGGTCCGGCGCCGGCGGCGAGCAGCCGAAGACCCGGGCGCGGCTAGTTGACGAGCTCGACTTCGCTGTCGTCGTAGACGGTCGGCAGCTCGTCGACCGGCTTGTCCGGGTTGGCGAGCACCTCCGAGTGGGCGCCGCAGCCGTGGTCCGCGCTCACCACCCGGCCGTCGTCCGGCGCGTACAGGTTGCCGCAGACCCCGAACATCGCCCGCAGTGAACCGGCCAGCGGCAGGTAGAACCCGCAGGTGCCGCACCGGGCGTCGCGCGGCGCCGAGGTGGAGATCGGCGCGTTCGGGCCGTGATCGCTGTCATACCACCGCTGGGCGGTGTCCAGCCGGCCGGACCGCGACATCACCCGGACCCGGCCCAGCCCCAGCTCCCAGGCGACCTCCTCGACCGCCGGGTCGTCGGACTGCAGGTAGCCCGGCACCAGCCGGTCGTCGTCCGGCGGCGTCGGCAGCAGGTCACCGACCCCGAGGTCACCGGGCTTGAGCCGCTCGTCCCACGGCACCCACGGCGGTGCCAGCAGCGCCTCCGGCCCGGGCAGCAGGGTGGTCTCGCTCACGGTCACCTTGCGGCTGCGCGGGACCCGGGTCACCGTCACCGCCCACCGCCAACCCCGGTAGCCGGGCAGCCGGCAGTCGAACAGATGGGTCACCACCCGGTCGGCCTCCGCGACCGTGCCCAAGTGCTCGCCGACCTGCTCCGGCTCGACCTCGGTGATCGCGGCGCGGGCAAGCTCGACCGCGTCGGCGCATACCGCGTCGAGCCGCGGGGTACGGCTGCGGAGATTGCTCGTCCCAGGCATGATGGACATTCTCGCATGCGGGAGGATGGTGCCCATGCCGGTGTTGGAGTCGCAGGACGGGCCGGGCCTCGGCAGCCGGCTCGCTCGCGGCGCCGCCGCCGCCGGCCGGACCGTGCGGCGGGCCGCAGGCACGATCGGGCGAGCCCGCTCCCGGATGGCCGGCGACGACCGTGGCATGACCCGCCTGTTCGACCTGCACGCGATCTCGGCCGCCGGCGACACCCTGATCACGGTCGGGCTAGCCGGCACCATCTTCTTCTCGGTGCCGACCGGCGAGGCCCGCGGCAACGTCGCCCTCTACCTGCTGGTCACGATGGTGCCGTTCGCGCTGCTGGCCCCGCTGATCGGGCCACTGCTGGACCGGGTGCCGCACGGCCGGCGGTACGCACTGGCCGCGACCATGCTGGGCCGGGCGTTCCTGGCTTGGCTGATCGCCGACCACATGGACCAGATCGCGCTGTATCCGGCCGCGTTCGGGGTGCTGGTGCTGTCCCGTGCGTACGGCGTGGCGCGCGCGGCGGCGGTGCCGAGGCTGCTGCCGGACAAGCTCGGACTGTCCCAGGTCAACGCCCGCGGCAGTGTCTACGGGACGATCGCCGGCGGGGTGGTGCTGCCGCTCGGGCTGGCCGCGTTCTGGTTTGGTCCACAGTGGCCGCTTCGGGTGGCGTCGTTGATCTTCCTGGTCGGGATGGTGGTCGCGCTCCGGCTGCCGGCCGCCGCCGACTCCGACCAGCCGGAGCCGGCACCGTCGCTGCGCCGGTGGCGGCGCCGCCAGTCCCGGGTGCTCAGCGGCCGGCTGGTCACCGCGACGGTCGCCGGCAGCGCCTCGCACCGCGCCCTCTACGGGTTCCTGCTGATCTTCCTGGCGTTCGCGATCCGGGCCGAGCAGCTGCCGACCCGGATCGGCGGCTGGCAACTCGGCCAGGGCACCGCGCTCGGGGTGGTCAGCGGCGCGCTGGTCGCCGGCACCTTCCTGGCGGTGCTGGCCGGCAGCCGGCTGCGGATCCGCCGGCCGGTGGCGATGCAGGCGGTCGGGCTCGGGGTGAGCATGCTGCTCGCGGTGCTGGCCGCGATCTGGCTGACCCTGCCGCTGGTGGTGTTGCTCTGCCTGGCGGTGGCGGTCGCCAGCGGGCTGGCGAAGGTCACAGTGGACTCGGCGATCCAGGAGAAGATCGACGAGCGGCTGCGGGCGACCGCGTTCGCGCACTCGGAGACGCTGCTGATGCTCGCGTTCGTGGCCGGCAGCGCGGTCGGGCTGATCCCGATGCCCGGCCGGCTCGGGCTCGCGATCGCCGCCGGGCTGGTGGTGCTCGCGGTGGCCCGGACCGCCCGGGTGGCGTTCGTGCTCCGCGACGACCGGCTCTCCGGCCGGCCCACCCTCGGCACGGTCGAGGCCACCGGGTGAGTCCCGCCCCGGAGCCGGCGCTGCGGCCGCCGATCCTGGTCGCCACCGCCGTCGACGCCGAACGCGACGCGGTCCTGGCCGGTCTGCCGGCCGACTCGGCCCCGGTCACCGTGGTCACGGTCGGGGTCGGGCCGGCCGCGGCCGCCGCCGGCACCGCCCGCCGGCTCGCGCTCGCCGAGGCGGCCGGCGATCCGTACCGGACCGTGATCTCGGCCGGGATCGCCGGCGGGTTCGCCGGCCGGGCGCCGGTCGGGGCGGTGGTGCTGGCCAGCCGCAGCCGGCAGGCCGACCTCGGCGCGGACTCGCCGGCCGGCTTCCTCCCGATCGACCAGCTCGGGTTCGGCACCAGCGCGGCGGCGGCCGACCCGGACGCGCTGGCGGCGCTGCGGGCCCGGCTGCCCGACGCGCTGGTCGGCGAGGTGCTCACGGTCGCCACCGTGACCGGCACCGCCGACCGGGCGGCCGCGCTCGCCAGCGCCCACCCAGCGGCGCTGGCCGAGGCGATGGAGGGGTACGCAGTGGCGTACGCGGCGGCCGCCGCCGGCGCCGGGTTCGCCGAGCTCCGGACGATCGCCAACCCGGTCGGCCCGAGGGACCGGGCGGCCTGGCGGATCGGCGAGGCGCTCGCCGCGCTCACCGCCGCCGCGACGAGCCTCTACTAGGTACGGTGAACGCCATGACTCCCCGGTCGGCGCGATCGACCTCGGTGAGGTGTCAACCGGCGGTACCGACACCTGGGTCGGAACCAGCCGGCCGGACCTGTCCGATTCGACCCGGTGGGCGTGCTCGAGGGCACCGCGGTGGACGAGTTCGGGTACACCGCCGGCTGCACCCCGCTGCCGGCCCACGTCTGCATCACCGAGACCGTGGTGCGCGGCGAGGCGCGCGGGACCAGCGTCCAGGGTGTGGCGGCTGACCTAGCCGACCCGGACGCCGGGTGCGGCCACTAGGTACGGTGGGGCCATGACACCCCCGGCTCCCCCGGCCGG
Organism: Natronosporangium sp.; assembly: GCA_036564175.1. Taxonomy (GTDB): domain Bacteria; phylum Actinomycetota; class Actinomycetes; order Mycobacteriales; family Micromonosporaceae; genus Natronosporangium. The sequence goes on along the minus strand of DATCKZ010000092.1, from coordinate 36,642 downwards.
CACGATCGACCTCGGCGAGCTGCCCAGCCGGTGGGCACCCGGGTCCGAGCCGGCGCTGCCGCCCGCCCGCCGCTGGCGGTGGCGGTGGGGCGACCGCCAGACCTGGCGGCTCACCGCAGCCGTGGCGGCCGGGGTGCTGGTGCTCACCACCACGGTCGCCGCCGACGCCGAGCCGCCGGCCCCGCTGACACTGGCGCTGACCGTCCGGGCCGCCGACTACCACGCGGTCGCCGACGAGCACCGCCTCTACGTCTTCGATGAACTCGGCGACAACCGGGCCGTGGTCGCCGCCTACCGGCTGGCCGACGGGGCCCTCGCCTGGCGCACCACGGTCGCCGGCACCGGGGTGGATCTCACCCGTTACGGCGACACGCTGCTGGTGATGGCGTACCAGCCGAGTCCAGACGCGAGTCTGCCCTCGGACGACGTGGTGGCGGCGCTCGACGCCGCCACCGGGCGGGTGCGCTGGACCCGGCGTGGCTGGCCGCTCGGCCAACCCGGCGACCGGACCGACCGAGTGTTGATCCACCAGCAGGTGATCGTTGATCGACTCGAGCCGGCCCACAGCAACCTCACCATGGTCGATCTCGCGACCGGCGCCGACCTGTGGGGCATCGTGACCCTGTGGTGGCAGCACGATCCGGCCAGCGCGCGGCTGGTGACCCTGGCCGGCGAGAACACACTCATCAGCTTCGATTTGGTCACGGGCGAGCGGCTGGCCGAGGCGACGGTCGGCACGCCGACCGATCTGACCGATCCGGCGGAGCTCGGCCACAACCTGTTGAACGTGGTCGGGTCGCTGGTGCTGGTCGCCGAGGAGGTCGACGGCGAGCCGACGCTCAGCGCGTATGACTCGACCACATTGGAGTGGCGTTGGTCGATCCCGAGCCCGGAGCGGACGTACGGGCTCTCGCCGTGGCCGGTGTCCTGCGGTGAGCTGCTGTGCCTGCTCGCGCCGGTGGAGCCGCCGCGCGGCGTCGATCCCGCGACCGGCCGGGTGGTGTGGATCGCCGACTGGTTGTCGGAGGTCAGCCCGGACACCGGCTACCACATCTTCACCCCGATCAGCCAGGATCTGACCGGCTACGGCGTCCTGCTCGCCTACTCCTCGGCGCGCGACGAGCAACGCGGCTGGTTGGTCGATCTGGCTACCGGTGACCCGGTGCTGGAGCTTGGGCGGTGGGAGCCGCGTGGCTGGTATGAGACCAGGCCCGGAGCGGTGACCGCGACGCTGATCTGGGCCTCCGAGACCGGCACCTGGGTGGGGACCGCCCGGCCGGACCTGTCCGGGGTCGACCCGGTTGGCCTGATCGAGGCAGCGGCGCTGAACGAGTACGGCTACGGGACCCAGTGCAACCCGGTCCCCGGCCACGTCATCTGCGTCACCGACATCGCGACCGGCGACCCGGCGTCCGGCACTACCGTCGAGGTCTGGCGGCTGCCATAGCGGGCCGCCGCCGTACCGTCAAACGGCGCTCGGCCAGAACCGCTCTACTAGGTACGGTGGTGGCCGTGACACCTCCGGCCGGCACGATCGACCTCGGCGAGCTGCCCAGCGCGTGGAGACCCACGCCCGAGCCCACACCACCGCCCACCGGGCGCTGGCACTGGGGTAACCGCCGGACCCGGCGACTGGCCGCCGCGGTGGTGGCCGCCGGGCTGGTGCTCACCACCGCGGTCGCCGCCGGCGCCGAGCCGCCGGGCGCGCTGACACTCGTGCTGACCGTCCGGGCGGTCGACCACAACGCGATCGCCGACGAGCAGCACCTCTACGTCTTCAAGGAACTCCGGGACGGCGAGACCGTGGTAGCCGCCTACCGGCTGGCCGACGGGGCGCTGGCCTGGCGTACCCAGGTCGCCGGCGCCGGGGCGGGCATCGACCGGTACGGCGGCGCGCTGGTGGTAGCGGCGTACCGGTCGATCGCGGAGGTGGGGTACCCCACGGACGAGACCGTGTTCGCGCTGGACGCCGCCACTGGCAGACTACTGTGGACTATGCTCGGTTGGCCGGTGGTGCTGCCGCGGCACCGATCCGACCGGCTGCTGATCCAACGGCAGGAGATTCCCGCCGACCCGGTCGAACCGGCGGCCAGCAGCTTGACCATGGTCGATCTCACCACCGGCGAGCAGGTGTGGCGGATGGCGCCCGATTGGTGGCTGCACGAACCGGCCAGCGAGGTGCTGCTGACCATGGAGGAGCGCACGCTCACCAGCTTCGACCTGATCACCGGCGAGCGGCTGGCGGCGAGGTCGGTCAGTATCCCGGCCCCGCCGGACGAGTTCCATGGCGACCTGGTGACCGTGGCCGGCTCGCTGGTGCTGGTCGTCGAGGCGGTCGACGGCGAGCCGGCGACCGTCGCGTTTGACGCGACCACCTTGCAACGGCGATGGACCGCCCCGGACTGGCGGCCGGCGCACGAACAGTATCCGTGGCCGGTGTCGTGCGGCGAGCTGCTGTGCCGCCTCTCCTCGGCGGACCCGCCGCAGGGCGTCGACCCGGCCTCCGGCCGGACCCTGTGGACAGCCGACTGGCTGCGCAGCTGGCTGATCGATCTCGCCACCGGTGACCCGGTGCTGGACTTTGGGCGGTGGGAGCCGTTCAGCTGGTACTACGCGAGACCGGGGCTGGCAACCGTGACCGTGACCTATGCCACCGAGACCGGCACCTGGGTGGGCACCGCCCGGCCGGACCTGAGCGGGATCGACCCGCTGGGCCTGATCGAGGGCGCCGCGCTGGACGAGTCCGGGTACGGGACCTACTGCCAACCGTCGCCGGGGCACGTCGTCTGTGTCACGAACGTCGAGACCCGCGATCCAGAGGCCGGGACCACGGTCGAGGTCTGGCGGCTACCGTAGAGCGGTGCCTAGTGTGGTGCCGCTGTCGCTGGCGATCTCGCCCTGCCCGAACGACACGTTCGTGTTCCACGCGCTGGTGCACGGGCTGGTGCCCGGGGCGCCGCCGGTCGAGGTGACCTACGCCGATGTGGACGTCACCAACACCGCCGCCGCCCGCGGCGAGTTCGACCTGGTCAAGGTGAGCTACGCCGCCCTGCCCGGGCTGCGCTCGCAGTATCAGCTGCTGCCGTGCGGCGGTGCGCTCGGCCGGGGCTGCGGGCCGCTGCTGCTGGTCAAGTCCGGCGCCGGGACCCCTGACCTCAGTCGCGCCACGGTCGCGATCCCGGGCGAGCTCACCACCGCGTACCTGTTGTTCCGGCTCTGGCTCGGGGACCGGCCGCCGGGCCGGATCGAGGTGGTCCCGTTCCACGAGATCATGCCCGGGGTGGCGGCCGGCCGGTACGACGCCGGGCTGGTGATCCACGAGGCCAGGTTCACCTACCCCCGGTACGGCCTGCACGCGCTGGTCGACCTCGGCGAGTGGTGGGAGCAGGACACCGGCCTGCCGATCCCGCTCGGCGCGATCCTCGCCCGGAAGGGCGCGGTCGACCCGGACCAGGCCGCCGAGTGGGTACGGGCGTCCGTACGCGCCGCCTGGGCGAACCCGGCCGCCAGCCGGGAGTACGTGCTGGCGCACGCACAGGAGATGGAGCCCGAGGTGGTGGACCAGCACATCGCTCTCTACGTGAACGAGTTCACCGAGGACCTCGGCGAGGCGGGCCGGGCCGCGGTCGACGCGTTGCTCGGCCGGGCCGCCGCCCTGCTACCGAGCTGACGGTTCCGCCGCTACTGAGCTGACGGGGTCAGGTGTCGAGCTCGCGGGCGACCGCGTGCACCACCTGCGCCACCTTCTGGGAGGTGCGCCGGTCCGGGTAGCGGCCGCGGCGCAGGTCCGGAAGCACCTTCGCCTCCAGCACCTTGATCATGTCCTCGATCACGCCATGCAGCTCCTCGGGCGGCCGGCGGCGCAACTGGGCCACCGACGGCGGCGTCTCGACCAGGGTCACCCCCAGTGCCTGCGAGCCTTTACGCCCTTCGATCAGCCCGAACTCGATCTTCTGTCCGCTCTTGAGCTCGGTAACCCCGGCGGGCAGCGCACTGCGCGGCAGGAACACGTCACCACCCTCGTCGCTGGTGACGAACCCGTAGCCCTTGGCAGCGTCGTACCACTTCACTCGACCCGTTGGCACCGCAACCTCTACTTCTGGCTAATCCTGGCTTGGGGAGACTTGCTGGCTTCGCTGCGTGGCGAACCTCGTCTGCTCTTAAGGCTAACCCGTCCCGGTCGGAACGTCCCGCGCGGACCTGCGAATACATGCATTGACAAGCGCCGCAGTCGAGACTAGCGTCACACTTACTGTTAGGAGTCTTTCCTAATCACGGGGGAGCCACCTTCACTGTTCGGGAGGGGACATGAGACTCCACACCACCAGAGCACTCATCGCAGCGAGCGTGGCCGGCGTGGTGGTGGCGGCGACCATGGTGGTCGCCCAGCCGGCGCTCTACGCACAGTCGTCCGGGGTGCAGCAGACCTGCACCGATCCGGCCTGGCAGGCCAGCGCGATCTATGTCGGCGGCGACCAGGTCAGCCACAACGGCCATGCCTGGCGGGCCAAGTGGTGGACGCAGGGCGAGGAACCGGGCACCACCGGCGAATGGGGGGTCTGGCAAGACCTCGGGGCCTGTACCGGCGGGCCGCCGACCAGCCCACCGCCGTCCACCACCCCACCACCGGTCGACCCACCGGGCGACCACTACGTGGTCGGCTACTTCGCACAGTGGGGCGTGTACGCCCGGAACTACCACGTCAAGAACATCCACACCAGCGGCGCGGCGGCGAGGCTGACCCACATCATGTACGCGTTCGGCAACGTCACCAACGGACAGTGCGCGATCGGTGACTCGTACGCGGACTACGACCGGTTCTACTCCGCCGCCGAGAGTGTCGACGGGGTGGCCGACACCTGGGACCCGGGCGCGTTGCGGGGCAGCTTCAACCAGCTGCGCAAGCTCAAGCAGATGTACCCGCACCTCAAGGTGATCTGGTCGTTCGGCGGCTGGACCTGGTCGGGCGGCTTCGCGCAGGCGGCGGCGAACCCGACCGCGTTCGCCGACTCCTGCTACAACCTGGTCAACGATCCCCGGTGGGCGGGCGTCTTCGACGGCATCGACATCGACTGGGAGTACCCGAACGCCTGCGGCCTCACCTGTGACAGCAGCGGGTTCGACGCGTACCGGCGGCTGATGCAAGCGCTCCGGAACCGGTTCGGCAACCAGCTGGTGACCTCCGCGATCACCGCCGACGCCACCAGCGGCGGCAAGATCGACGCGGCCGACTACGGCGGCGCGGCCCAGTACGTCGACTTCTACATGGTGATGACGTACGACTTCTTCGGCGCGTGGGCGCCGACCGGCCCGACCGCGCCGCACTCGCCGCTGCAGTCGTACAACGGGATTCCGATCGCCGGCTTCCACGCCGACGCGGCGATCCAGAAGCTGAAGAGCAAGGGGATCCCGAGCTCCAAGCTGCTGCTCGGGGTGCCGTTCTACGGCCGCGGCTGGACCGGGGTGAGCCAGAGCTCGCCGGGCGGCTCCGCGAGCGGCGCGGCCCCGGGCACCTATGAGCAGGGAGTCGAGGACTACAAGGTGCTGCGGAACAGCTGCCCGGCGACCGGCACGGTGGCCGGCACCGCGTACGCCCACTGCGGTAACCAGTGGTGGAGCTACGACACCCCGGCCACGATCGCCGGCAAGATGGACTACGTCGAGAGCCAGGGTCTCGGCGGCACGTTCTTCTGGGAGCTCTCCGGCGACACCAGCAACGGCGAACTCATCACCGCGATCAGTAACAACCTCTAGCCCACTGGGAACCGCGCCGGCGGGCCGGGGTGGAACCGCGGCCCGCCGGCGCGGAGCGGATGCCGGTCTGCCCGACCGGGTAGCGTGGGACGGCGATGGTTGCCACGCTCACCGACCTGCTGCGCGGCCAGTCCGACGAGGCGCTGGCCGCGCTGGTCCGTGCCCGGCCCGACCTGATCGTGCCGGCGCCGGCGGACTTCGCCGCGCTGGCGGCTCGGGCCCAGTCGCGGATCTCGGTCGCCCGGGTGTTGGACCGGCTCAACCGGTTCCAGCTGGAGATCCTCGACGCGCTCCGGTTGACCCGGGACCCGGACGGGGTCACGTCGGTCGACCAGGCGCTCGCGATCGCCGCCGCCCCGCCCGGTGGCGCCGACGCCGCCGCGGTCCGCGCGGCCGTCCGGGAGCTCGCTGCGTACCTGCTGATCTATGGCGAGGATGACGCGCTGCGGGTGGTGGCCGCGGTGGACGAGGTGCTCGGCGCTTACCCGGCCGGGCTCGGCCGGCCGGCCGCCGAGCTGGCGCCCGGCGCCGGCGAGCTCGCCGCCGACCCGGCCCGGCTGCGGCGGACGCTGCTGGCGGCGCCGCCGGCCGCCCGGGCGGTGCTGGACCGGCTCGCCGCCGGGCCGCCGGTCGGCGCCACCTCCGGCAACGGCGAGCCGGTCGCCTGGCTGGTCGAGCACGACCTGCTGGTCGCGACCGGCCCGGGGTCGGTGGAGCTGCCCCGGGAGGTGGCGCTGGTGCTGCGCCGCGACGATCCGCTGGGCCAGCTGCATCCGGCGCCGCCGACCCCCGCGCAACCGCCGCAGGACCAGGAGCGGGTCGACAGCGCCGGGGTCGGGCAGGCGCTGGAGGCGGTCCGGCAGACCGGGGCGTTGCTGGAGGCGCTGGCCGCCGAGCCAGCACCGGTGCTGCGCTCGGGCGGGCTGGGCATCCGGGACCTGCGCCGGCTCGCCAAGGCGGCCGAGCTGGCCGAGCCGGTGGCGGCGCTGCTGGTCGAGACCGCGTACGCGGCCGGGCTGATCGGCGAGGCGGAACCGCCCCGGGGGGTCGGCATCGACGGCGCGTTCCGGCCGACCGTGAACTACGACACCTGGACCGGCGCGCCGCTCGCGCAGCGGTGGCACGCGCTGGTGACCGCGTGGCTGGCGATGCCGCGGCAGCCGTCCCTGATCGGCCAGCGGGACCGGTCCGACCGGGTGATCGCCCCGCTCGGGCCGGAGGCCGGGCGGACCACCGCGCCGGCCGCCCGCCGGACCGTGCTCGGGATCCTCGCCGGCCTGCCGGCCGGCACCCCGGCCAGCACCGACGAGCTGCGGGAACTGGTCGGCTGGCACGCGCCGCGCCGGGCCGGCTCGATCGACGTCGACGCGGTGCTGACCGAGGCGTCGGCGCTCGGCATCCTCGGGCTGGGGGCGCTCACCTCGTACGGGGCGGCGCTGCTCGACGACCGGCCGCGCGGCGACTCGCCCGACGATGACCCGCTCGGGATCCGGGCCGGGGACACGCCGGCCGGGTTGAGCCGGGCGGCGGCGAAGCTCGACGCGCTGCTGCCACCGCCGGTCGACGAGCTGGTGCTGCAGGCCGACCTGACGGTGATCGTGCCCGGGCCACCGGAGCCGTCGCTCGCCGCCGAGTTGGAGCTGGTCGCCGACCCCGAGTCGGCCGGCGGGGCCAGCGTCTACCGGGTCACCCGGGAGAGCCTGCGGCGGGCCCTCGACGCCGGCTACGCCGCCGAGGACCTGCACGAGCTGTTCGCCCGCCGGTCGCGGACGCCGGTCCCGCAGGGGCTGAGCTACCTGATCGACGACGTCGCCCGGGCGCACGGCGGGCTGCGGGTCGGCGCCGCCCAGGCGTACCTGCGCAGCGACGACGAGGCGCTGCTGGCGCAGGTGCTGGCCGACCGCAAACTGGCGGCGCTGGAGCTGCGCCGGCTGGCGCCGACCGTGCTGGTGAGCGCGGTCTCGACCGGCCGGCTGCTGGCGGCGCTGCGGGACGCCGGCTACGTCCCGGTGCCGGAGGACGCGAGCGGCGCGGCGGTGCTGTTCCGGCCGCGGGTGCGGCGAGCGCCGGCCCGGTCGCCGGTGACCCCACCGCCGGACCCGTTCGGCGCGGCCCGGATGAGCCGGCCCCGGCTGCTCGGGATCATCGAGGACATCCGGCGCGGCGACGCGGCCGCCCGGGCGGCCCGCCGGGCACCGGCCACCATCCGCACCAACGGCACCACCGTGAACGCGCAGGCACACACCGAGGCGATGGCGGTGCTGCAGCAGGCGGTACGGGAGAAGGCGCTGGTCTGGGTCCGCTATGTCGACGCCCACGGCGGCAGCAGCTCCCGGCTGGTGCGGCCGGTCTCGATCGGCGCCGGCTACCTGCGGGCGGAGGACGAGCGGACCGACACCCTGCACACGTTCGCGCTGCACCGGATCACCGCGGCCTCGCTCGAGGACTGACGGCGTCGCGGGGCTCGGTGGGGGCCTCCCGGGTTCCCGGCCTACCCGGAATCCCGGGAACCCGGTCAGGCATCCCACCGGCACGGCGCCCCACGCGGGCGCGCCCGCCCCCGTTTGCCCCCAGCCGGACGCGCCCTGCGCGGCGCCGATATTTGCTTGGACGAGGTAGCTCCCGGGAAGGTTTCGTCGATCCGGCACAGTTTCCCGTTTCGTGACCGGTTACACAGCCAGAGCCCAGCCTGCACGGTCAGAATCCCGTGCCAAACTTGGTGCCTGCCAGGCTCGCCGAGCTGCCCGGGGCAGGCTCGCAGAGGGGATGCCGTGACCAACGGACCACTGATCGTGCAATCGGACAAGACCTTGCTCCTGGAGGTCGACCATCCGGACGCCGACGCGTGCCGGATGGCGATCGCCCCGTTCGCGGAGCTGGAGCGGTCCCCCGAGCACGTCCACACCTACCGGCTGACCCCGCTCGGGCTGTGGAACGCGCGGGCCGCCGGCCACGACGCCGAGTCGGTGGTGGACGCGCTGCTGCGCTACTCGCGCTATCCGGTGCCGCACGCGCTGCTGGTGGACGTCGCCGACACCATGGACCGGTACGGCCGGCTGCAGCTGATCAACGACCCGGCCCATGGGCTGGTGCTGCGCGGGCTGGACCGGGCGGTGCTGGTCGAGGTGGCGAAGAGCAAGAAGCTGGTCGGGATGCTCGGCGCCAAGATCGACGAGGACACGATCGCGGTCCACGCCAGCGAGCGCGGCCGGCTCAAGCAGGCGCTGCTGAAGCTGGGCTGGCCGGCCGAGGACCTGGCCGGGTACGTCGACGGCGAGGCGCACCCGATCGCGCTGGCCGAGACCGGCTGGTCACTCCGGCCATACCAGCAACAGGCGGTGGAGCACTTCTGGGCGGCCGGCTCCGGCGTGGTGGTGTTGCCGTGCGGCGCCGGCAAGACCCTGGTCGGTGCGGCGGCGATGGCGCGGGCCTCGGCGACCACTCTGATCCTGGTGACCAACACGGTCGCCGGCCGGCAGTGGCGGCGGGAGCTGCTCGCCCGCACCTCGCTCACCGACCAGGAGATCGGTGAGTACTCCGGCGAGCGCAAGGAGATCCGGCCGATCACGATCGCGACCTACCAGGTGCTCACGACCCGGCGCAAGGGCGCGTTCCCGCACCTCGACCTGCTGAACGCCCGCGACTGGGGGCTGATCATCTACGACGAGGTGCACCTGCTGCCGGCCCCGATCTTCCGGTTCACCGCCGACCTGCAGGCCCGCCGGCGGCTCGGCCTCACCGCCACCCTGATCCGCGAGGACGGCCGGGAGGGCGACGTGTTCAGCCTGATCGGCCCGAAGCGGTACGACGCACCGTGGCGGGACATCGAGGCGCAGGGGTGGATCGCGCCGGCGGACTGCACCGAGGTACGGGTGACCCTGACCGACGCGGAGCGGATGGCCTACGCGGTCGCCGACCCCGACGAGCAGTACCGGAAGGCGGCGACCGCCCGGACCAAGCTGCCGGTGGTCCGGGCGCTGGTCGAGCGGCACCGCGGCGACCAGGTGCTGGTGATCGGGGCCTACCTCGACCAGTTGCACGAGCTGGGCGAGTTCCTGAACGCACCGATCGTGCAGGGGCAGACCACGAACCGGGAACGGGAGAAGCTGTTCGACGCGTTCCGGCGCGGCGAGCTGTCCACACTGGTGTTGTCTAAAGTGGGCAACTTCTCGATCGACCTGCCGGAGGCGACGGTGGCGATCCAGGTGTCGGGCACGTTCGGCTCCCGGCAGGAGGAGGCGCAGCGGCTGGGCCGGATCCTGCGCCCGAAGGCCGACGGCCGGCAGGCGCATTTCTACACGGTGGTCGCCCGGGACACTGTTGACACCGACTATGCCGCGCACCGGCAACGGTTCCTCGCCGAGCAGGGCTACGCATACACCATAGTGGACGCTGACGACGTACTCGGGCCGCCGCTGCCGACCGCCGAGTGAGGATGCGCTGGGTCAGCGACTGATGATTCTGCGGTTCGCCACCTTCAACATCCGCAACGGCCGGGGCCTGGACGGGCGGCACTCGTGGCCGGTGCGGCGGCGGTTCACGGCGGCCGCGATCGCCGCGCTGCGCGCCGACGTGCTGGGCCTGCAGGAGGTGTTCGAGTACCAGCGCCGGTACCTGGCCCGGCGGCTGCCGGGGTTGCGCTGGTTCGGCGAGGACCGGGACGGCACCGGCGCCGGCGAGCAGTGCCCGGTCGCGGTCACCGACCCGTCGTTCGAGGTGGTGTCGGCCCGGACCCGGTGGTACGGCGCCGAGCCGGACCGCCGCGGCTGCCGGTTGCCGGGCGCGTCGTTCCCGCGGATCGCGACGCTGGTCCGGCTGCGGACCGCCGGCGTGGAGTTCGAGGTCGCCAACACCCACCTGGACGAGCGGAGCGCCGCCAACCGGGCCGAGAGCGTCAAGCAGTTGGTGAGCTGGCTCGACCCGGCGGTGCCGACGGTGGTGATCGGTGACTTCAACACCGTGCCGAGCGACACCGCGGTGCTCGGCCCGCTCACCGACGCGGGATTCCTGCTGGCACCGGTCGCCGGCGGGACCAGTCACGGGTTCACTGGCGCGGTGGACGGGCCGCAGATCGACCACGCCTTCATCAGCCCACACTGGACGATGGAGGAGGCGTTCGTAGCCCGGGACTACACGGGCTGGCGGCTGCCGTCCGACCACTGGCCGGTCCGGGTGACGGTGCGGCTCCGGTCGGCCGAGCAGCTGTAAACCTGGTTGGCGCGACCAAACCTGGTTGGCGCGGCCGGCCGGGTACGGCAGGGTATGGCGCATGGTGCTGCTGGTGCTGGCGTACCTCGGGTTCGTCAGCGTGGGATTGCCGGACGGCGCGCACGGCGTCGCTTGGCCGTACATGGCGTCCGACTTCGGGGTGCCGGTGGGCTCGGTCGGGTGGATCCTGGTCGCCGGGACCACCGGCTACGTCTCGGCGAGCGTCGCGGCCGGGTTCCTGGTCAGCCGGATCGGGGTCGGCTGGCTGCTCGCCGGCAGCACGCTGCTGTCGGCGCTGGCGCTGGTCGGCTACGCGACCGCGCCCGGGCTGGTCGCGGTGGTGGTGGCGGCGCTGCTGCTCGGCTGGGGAAGCGGCGCGGTCGACGCCGGCCTGAACGCGTACGTCACCCGGCACTTCGCCGCCCGGCACATCAGCTGGCTGCACGCCAGCTTCGGGGCCGGCGCCACCGCCGGTCCGCTGGTGATGACCGCGATGATCGCCGCCGGGCTGGCCTGGCGGTGGGGGTACGGGTCGCTCGCGGCGGGGCTGGGGCTGCTGGCACTGGCGTTCCTGCTCACCGCTGGCCGGTGGGTCGACGGGTCAGCGGTCGCGCCGGTGCAGCCGCCGAGCCGCCAGACCTGGCGGCTGCCGGGTTTGTGGCTCGGGGCGGCCGGGTTCGCGGTGCAGGTCGCGATCGAGATCGCCACCGCGCTGTGGGCGTTCCTGTTGCTGACCGAGCGCCGCGGGATGGCTGAGGAGCTCGCGGGCCTGGCGGTCTCGGCGTACTGGGGCTGCATGTTCGTCGGCCGGCTGGTGTCCGGGGCGGTGACCGACCGGCTCGGGCCACACCGGCTGCTCGCCGCCGGGGTGACCGGGTTGCTGCTCGGCGCGGTCCTGGTGACCGTGCCGGCGCCGGGCTGGCTGGCAGTGGTCGGGCTGGTCGTGCTCGGGTTCGCCGCCGCGCCGATGTTCCCGCTACTGACACTGACCACAAAGGAGCGAGTCGGCGACGAGCACGCGGACCGGACGATCGGCGTCCAGACCGGCGCGTCGGCGCTCGGCGGCGCGGCGGTGCCGGCCGCGATCGGGGTGCTGATCGACCACACCGGGCCGGAAGCGCTCGGCCCGTGCCTGATCGCACTCGCCGCGCTGCTCGCACTGATCTACGGCAGCAGCCGGCGGATCCGGCTGCCGGCCCGGCTCGTCAGTCCCCGCTAGTCGGCTTCCGCCAGCCCGGACGTTAGCTGGCGTTCCGGCGAGCACGGACGCTAGCCGGCTTTCCGGCAGGCACGGATCGCCATCAGGGTGGTGTGGACGGTGAACGCGTCGCCGTCGTCACTCGGCCAGCAGCCGTCGGTGCGTTGGGTTTCGGCAAGCCGGTTCCTGGCCCCGACCAGCAGCGGGTCGTGGTCGTCCAGGCCGAGCCGGCGCAGCGCGCAGGCCAACCAGGCCACGTCGGCCGCGGTCATCTCGGGCAGCCGCTTCTCCAGCACCAGCCGCATCCGCGCGGCCTCGTAGAACTTGTGCTGGGCATACAGCACCGCCGCCCCGAGCCAGCCGGTGACCAGAAAGGACGGCCAGCTGCCATCCTCCCGCAGGCAGCCGGCGAGCAGGTCCGCGGCGCGGCGCACCACCCCGGCGTAGGCGCCGCCGACCCGGGTGTCCCGGGGCCCGGCCGGCCGGGCTGCCAGCCCGGCCGCGGAGAGCCAGAACGCCGCGTTCGCGGTCAGGTAGAGCCGGGCCGCCTCGTCGCCCGGGCGCGCCCACGGCGGCGCGTCCTCGGCGAGCGCCGCGTCCTCCTCCCAGGTGCCGTCGGGGCGCTGGGTGGCGGCGAGCCAGTCGAGCGCCTGCCGCACCGGCGGCCGGCCGAGCGCGCCCAGGTCGTCCAGCTCAGCCAGGCGGAAGCAGGTGGCGTCGATCGAGGCGATCACGCCCCCCTGCTCACCGGGCCAACCGGCCCCGGCGATCTGGCCGGCTTCGGCGACCGCAAGCAGCTCCGGCGCCGGCTCGGCGCCGGTCCGCAGGTACGCCAGCCGGGCGCGGTCGACGTCGTCACCGTGGGCGACCACGAAGCCGATTGCCGCCTCGAGGTCTACCTCCCCCACGGGCTTACCTCCCCCACGGATGGAGGATATCCGCTCCCGCCCGGGCTAGTCGATCATGAAGTTGGTGGCCGACGCGCCGTACGACCCGCCGAAAACTCCATGATCCACGCATCAACGCGTCAGTACGACGGCAGCGAGGGGTCGACCTGCTTGATCCAGGCGAGGATGCCGCCCTGCAGGTGGACCGCGTCCTTGAACCCGGCCGCCTTCAGCGCGGCCAGCGCCTCCGCCGACCGGGCACCCGACTTGCAGTGCAGCACGATCTGCCGGTCCTGCGGCAGCGACGCCAGCGCCTCGCCGGAGGTGATCTCGCCCTTCGGGATCAGCACGCTGTCCGGGATCTTGACGATCTCGTACTCGGCCGGCTCCCGGACGTCCACCAGCAGGAAGTCCTTGCCGGCCGCCCGCCACTCCGCCAGCTCGGTCGCGGTGATCGTCGAGTCGACCACCGCCGCCTGCGCCTCGGCCGAGATCGCGCCGCAGAACTCCTCGTAGTCGGCCAGCAGCTCCTTCTGGGTCGCGTTCGGTCCGCACAGGACGCAGTTCGGGTCCTTGCGGACCTTGATCGTCCGGTACGACATCTCCAGCGCGTCGTAGACGGTCAGCCGGCCGACCAGCGGCTCGCCGATCCCGGTCAGCAGCTTGATCGCCTCGGTCACCTGGATCGAGCCGATCGACGCGCAGAGCACCCCGAGCACCCCGCCCTCGGCGCAGGAGGGGACCATCCCGGGCGGCGGCGGCTCCGGGTAGAGGCACCGGTAGCACGGCCCGTGCTCGGCCCAGAACACCGACGCCTGGCCGTCGAACCGGTAGATCGAGCCCCACACGTACGGCTTGCCGAGCAGCACCGCCGCGTCGTTGACCATGTACCGGGTCGCGAAGTTGTCGGTGCCGTCGACGATCAGGTCGTACCCGCTGAAGATCTCCATCACGTTGTCGCGGTCCAGCGACGTGTTGTGGATGACCACGTTCACGTACGGGTTGATCTCGCGGATCGACGCCGCCGCCGACTCGGCCTTCGGCCGGCCGATGTCGGACTGGCCGTGGATGACCTGCCGCTGCAGGTTGGACTCGTCGACCGTGTCGAAGTCGATGATGCCGAGCGTGCCGATCCCGGCGGCGGCCAGGTACATCAGCGCCGGCGAGCCGAGCCCGCCCGCCCCGACCACCAGCACCCGGGCGTTCTTGAGCCGCTTCTGCCCGGTCACCCCGACGTCGGGGATGATCAGGTGCCGGGAGTAGCGGCGGATCTCGTCGGTAGTCAGCTCAGCGGCCGGTTCGACCAGGGGCGGCAGGGTCACAGTGAGGCTCCTGACAGGGCGGTGGTTATTCGTACTGTTCCATTGTTGCTCGGACCGGGCGGCGGGGCAGTGTGACTCACACCCCTGCTACCGGCGGCCCGGCGTACCGCTCCCCGTCCAGGTACGGCCACGAGTTCGGCTCGCAGCCGTTGAGCGCGATCGTCTGCTGCTGCATCACCGGCGCCGGCTCGCCCTCCCCAGGGCACCCCTCGTGCCCGTGCCCGAGCTGGTGGCCGACCTCGTGGTTGACCAGCATCCGCCGGTAGTCCGCCAGCGGCACCTCGGCGTCCACATACTCCGGCACCGACAGCCGCCACCGGCTGAAGTTGAGCACCACCTGACCGCCGGACTGGCACGAGACTCCGCCCTCGGGCAGGCCGGGCCCGATGATCTCCAGCCCGCCGGCCGCGCACAGCTGGGCCGCCGTACCGCTGGTGGCGAGGAACACCGTGAAGTCGTATCCGCCGTCCCCCGGCACCCGCTGCAGCCGCAGGTCCCCGCCCGCCGTCCAGCCTTGCCGATGGCCGAGGGTCTCCTCGATGAACTCGGCCACCTCATCCGGGTCCTCGTCGATCCCCTCCTCGACCGCGACCCGGAACCGCCAGAGCGGCCCGGCCTCGCCGAGCACCTCGCCCTCGCCGTCGGCGAACCGGAACTCCCCCGGCCCCTCGGTCGGGAAGTCGCCGGGCAGCGACAGCACCGGCGGCGCCTTGGTGGTCGGCGACTCGGCGGGCGCCGGGGACTCATCGGGCGCCGGGTACCCGGCCGCGGCCGGCGGCGCGGAGCTCGCCAAGGAGATCGGATCGGCCGGCCCGGCGCCGGCGTCGGCGAGCCGGTCCAGCACCACCGCCCCGGCCCCGAGCAGGGCCACGATCACCGCCGCCACGAACGCGAGCCTCCGGAACGTGGTGACGGTGACGCTATGGCGGGCCGAAGGCATAGTGGCAGCTAGTCTGCCATACCTCGCATTCGGCCCGGAACTCACCCGTTCACCTCGGCGAGCAGACCGACCACCGCCCGGGCGACCAGCCGCGGCACCTCCACCTGCGCCATGTGCCCGACCCGGTCCAGCATCAGCAGCCGGCTGTCCGGGATCGCCCAGGCCGCCTGCGGCGCCACCCGGATGTCGACCAGCCGGTCCTGCCGGCCGCCGATCACCAGCGTCGGCGCCCGGACCGCGGTCGCGGTCCGCCACAACGAGCCGTCGCCCGGCAGGTAGGCGCGCAGGAAGCTGCCGACCAGCCCGCGCATGGTCCGGACGTACGCACCGACGTAGTGCTCGAGCGAGTACCGCAACCGGATCTCCTCGAGCGCCTCCTGGAACCGCTGCTCGGGGATCCGGGCCGGGTCGGCGAAGCAGGCATCGATCACCCGCCGGGCCATCCGCTCCGGCGGCACCCAGGTCATCAGCCACCGGACCACCCGGTCCCCGCGCGGCACCGCGAGCAGCGGCACCATCCGGGCCTGCAGCGACCGGCGCGGGTTGAGGAACGGCAGCGCCGGCGAAACCAGCGTGAGGGTCCGGACCAGATCGGGCCGGGTGGCGGCGACCTTGACCGAGATGGTGCCGCCGAGCGAGTTGCCGAGCAGGTGGACCGGTCCCCGGTCCTGGTACTCGATCCACCGGATCACCCGGTCGGCGAACGCGGCGATCGAGTACCGGTCGGCCGGATCGCTGCGACCTGCGCCCGGCAGGTCGATCGCGGTCGCGTCGAAATGATCGACGAGCAGCGCCGCCAGGTCGGTCCAGTTCGTCGACGAGCCACCCAGCCCGTGCACGTAGACGGCCGGCTCGGCGTCCGGCCGGCGGGCCGGCGTCTCCCGCACGTAGAGGATCGAGCCATCCAGCCGGACCGCCCGGCCCGGCCAGGGCGGCACCAGCCCGTCCAGCCGGGGCAGCGCGTGGTCGGGCGCGAGCACCGCCCGCTTGGTACGCAGGGCGGGGGTCACCCGCCCGTGGACGGGACGCGTCGGTAGCACGTCACCCATTGTCCGCCGGCCGGGCGCCGGCGCGCGCCGGCTAGTCGAGCAGCGCCTCGAGCCGCCGGTTCACCGCGCCCAGGGTGGCCCGCACCACCGCCTGCCGCGGGTCGCCGTCGACCAGTGCGGAACCGGTGAGCTGCTCCACCCAACCACCGCAGACCAGCAGCACCACCGCCACCGCCACCTCGGTCTTGCCGAACGACACCACCCCGGTGTGCTCGACGAAGCAGCGGGACGGGCCACCCGGCTCAACCACCGCCCGGAGCAGTTCGTCGATCGCCTTCGCCGCCGCCACCGCCGCCAGCCGGACCAGGTAGGAGTCGACCGCCGGGCCGCTGGCCACGCCGGTCGCCTGCCGGCCGCCGGCCGACAGCCGCACCTCGACCGTCGCCTCCAGCCCGGAGGTGCTGACGAACACCTGGTTGATGACCACCCGGGGGGCGGCCTGGCCGCGGGTCGGCAACGGCCGGGACACCGGCTCCGGCTGCTGCTCCTCGACCGGGTCGGTCAGCTCGTCGTACTGGTCGGCCTGGTCGACCTCGGCGCCGGACTCCGGCTCGGCGCGCCAGCCGGGCCGCGGCGCCGGCGGCGTCCACTGCTCGGCCGGCGGCTGCTCCGGGGCCGGCGCGGGAGCCGGGGTCGGCGCGGTCCGCAGCGGCTCCAGCGGCCGCACCTCCTCGGTGGTCGCCGCGGTGGCGGCTTCGCTCTCCTGCGAGGTCCGGGCCTGCGGGACGTGCTGCGGGGAGGCCGACAGCCCCATCTTCTCCAGCAGCAACCGGGCGACGGTCCGGCTCACCTGGCCGGGATCGGCGTCGTCGTGGAGGTCGAGCCGGAGCGTGTGGACGCCGGTCGGGTTCGGGCGGACGCTCGCGGACCGGACCCCGGGGACCGCCTCGACCGCGGCCACCACCGCGGCCACGTCGAGCGACTCCGGCGGCCGCTCGCTCGGCACGTCCGACCGGCGTAGCTGGTCGGCGATCCAGGCCAGCTCCGGCGCGGTCCAGCGGTCCCGACCGGTGCCGGACTCCGCCGACCCGGCGCCGGTGTCCGGGTCCCGGGAGACCGGCACGTCCGGCTCGGCCGGCACCCGCTGCGGCAGGCCCCGCTGGTCGCCGGCCCGCTCCGCGGGCTGGGACGGCTGCGCCGGCTGGGCCGCCGAGGAGCGGGGCGGCTCCGGGGTCGGCGGCTGGGTCGGTGGGGTCAGCGCCGGCGGTGGCGGCGGTGGCGGCGGCGGGTCCGGTGGCCGGGTCGCATCCGCGGCCGGCTCCGCCGGCTGGTACGGCTGGTTGGTTGGCGGCTTCGCGTACCGCACGGCCTCGCGCCACAGCGGTGGCTCCACCACCGGCACGCCACCGGCCGGGGTGTCGTCATCCGGACCCGGGGTGTAGCCCCGCCGGTGCCGGGCCTCACCCTCGCCGGCTTGCGCGGCCGTGAGCAGGGCGAGCGGCTCCGGCGACGGCTCAAGCGCCGCGCCAGCGCTGGACCAGCTGTGGTCCGCGCTCCGAGCTGGCGCCCGGTTGCCGTTCACGCGCCATGCCGATGTCTCGGCATGAGCGATCTCGTCGTCGGTGTGCCGCTGTTCATCCACCACGTGCTCCTTGTCGCCCACAGTGAGGTTACCGCGCAGGTGCGAGCTTGCGGGTACGCCCTGCTACGAGCGTGCGCCCTGCGGCATAACGTGCGTGCCTTGCGGGACGGCGCTGCCGCGGCGGCGGTGATGGCGCCGATCACCGGTACGAGATGATGTAGTAGTTGCTGGGTGCGCAGATGGCTGGGAGGACCGATGGCCTCATCCGAAACCGAGCGACCGACCCGGCTGCCGCGGCCGGCGCGTCGCAAGCAGCTGCTCGCCGCCGCCCAGGAGGTGTTCGTCGCTCAGGGCTACCACGCCGCCGCGATGGACGACATCGCCGAGCGGGCCGGGGTCTCCAAGCCGGTGCTCTACCAGCATTTCCCCAGCAAGCTCGAGCTCTACCTGGCGCTGCTGGACACCCACTGCGACGCGCTGGTCGCCAAGACCCGGGCGGCGATGGCCTCGACCACCGACAACAAGGCCCGGGTCCGGGAGGCGATGACCGCCTACTTCGACATCATCGACCACGAGAGCGAGGCGTTCCGGCTGGTCTTCGAGTCGGATCTGCGCAACGAGCCGGCCGCCCGGGAGCGGGTGGAGCGGGCCGAGCGGGAGTCGATCGAGGCGATCGCTGACACGATCATGGCCGACACCGGGGTGCCCCGGGCGTACGCCGAGCTGCTCGCCGCCGGGCTGGTCGGGATCGCCCACACCGCCGCCCGGTTCTGGCTGGCCGGTGGCCGGCGGGTGCCGAAGGCGGACGCGGAGGCGTTGCTCGCCGCGCTCGCCTGGCGGGGGATCGCGAGCTTCCCGCTACAGTCCGAAGCCGACGAGCCGATCGCGCGGGTATCGTCGGCGGCGAACCCGTGAGCGTGCGGCGAACGGTGAGAGAGCGAAGGAGCAGGCCTTGGAGGTCAAGATCGGGGTGCAGTACGCCGGCCGCGAGCTGGTGCTCGAGAGCGCGGAGTCGCCTGCCGAGGTCGAAAAGCAGGTGACCCAGGCGATCGAGAGCGGCTCGGGCGTGCTGCAGCTGGTCGACGAGAAGGGCCGGCGGGTGATCGTGCCGGTCGACAAGCTCGCGTACGTGGAGATCGCCGAGCAGTCGCACCGGCCGGTCGGTTTCACCCCGTCGTCGTAACGGACCCGGCCGGCGGCTACCGGTGTTGCTGGCGGCCGGCTCAGTTGTTCAGGCCCACGGTGGACATCCGCGCCCCGTGGGCCTGCGTGAGCCGTTTCAGCAGCGCCTGCACGCCCTCCTGGTCCCCGGACCCGGTGACGATCAGGGCGGTGAGGGCCGGTCGCTCGACCGCCACCCGTTGCGCCTGCGAGAGCCCCTCGCCCACCAGCCGGCGCGCCCACATCGAGAGCCGGTTGGCGACCTTCGGGTCGGCCTCGATCGCCGACCGGATCTCGGCCGCCGCGAACTCCTTGTACCGGGTGTCGTGCAGCACCTCGAGCACCAGCGCCCGGTCCCGGTCGCCGAGAAACGCCGACACCTCCCGGAAGAAGTCGTCGGCGATGCTGTCCCCCACGTATGCCTTGGTGAGCGCCTCCAGCCAGTCCCGCGGCTGGGTCCGGTCGTGGTAGGCGCGCAGCGGATCCACGTACGGGGTCATCGCCGCTTCCGGGCTGGCGCCGAGCTCGGTCAGCCGGTCGGCCAGCTTCCGGTAGTTGGTGATCTCCGCCGCGGCCATCTCCGAGAGCACCGCCCGGCGATGCAGATCCGGGGCGAGCTTGGCATCGGCCGCCATCCGCTCGAACGCGAGCAGCTCGCCGTAGCCGAGCATGCCCAGCAACTCGATCACCGCCTCGGGCGGCGGTTGCGGGTGTTCGTCTGGCACACCGGGAGGCTATACCGCCGCCGAGCCGCACCGCTGCCGGAGTGGCTGGCCAGGCCCGATCCCGCCCGGTTCGTCGATCTGCCGATCACTCCCGTAGGATGGGCGTTAGTCGTTGCGGGCGGCACCGCTCGCAGCGTGTGCCCGTGGCCGGGATGGCCGCGCGAGGCGCACCGACATATGCACTCGAGAACAGATTCCGCGCCCTTCGGACAAAATGGGGCGCATCGAACCGCCGGCGATGACCGCGCCGGCGCCCAAGAAGGGCACGCGAAACACCCTGATGACCGAACAACTGGACAAAGCCAAGCCGATCAGACCCGATAGTCCCACGTTCGCCGAGCTCGGCGCCCGCCCCGAAACCGTCGAAGCGCTGGCGACGGTGAACATCACCCAGGCATTCGCGATCCAGGAGTACGCGCTGCCGATCCTGCTGCGCGGCAACGACCTGATCGGGCAGGCCCCGACCGGCACCGGGAAGACCCTGGCGTTCGGCGTACCGCTGCTGGAGAAGGTGCTCGCGCCCAGCGAGGGCGCGACCGGTGCCCCGCAGGCGCTGGTGGTGGTGCCGACCCGCGAGCTCGGCCTGCAGGTCGCGAAGGACCTGGCGACCGCCGGCGCCACCCGGGGCGTCCGGGTGCTGCCGATCTATGGCGGCGTTGCGTACGAGCCGCAGGTGGCGGCGCTGCGCAAGGGCGTGGAGATCCTGGTCGGTACGCCCGGCCGGCTGCTCGACCTCGCCCGGCAGCAGAAGCTGAAGCTCCGCGAGATCCGCCAACTGGTGCTCGACGAGGCCGACCGGATGCTCGACCTCGGCTTCCTCGACGACGTCGAGAAGATCCTGGCGATGCTGCCGGAGGACCGGCAGACCATGCTGTTCTCGGCGACCATGCCGGAACCGATCGTGGCGCTGGCCCGGCGGTTCCTGCGCTCGCCGATCACCGTCCACGCCAGCCACCCGGAGGCCGCCGGCGACCAGGCGCCGCAGACCCGGCAGATCGTCTACCGCACCCACTCGCTCAACAAGATCGAGATCGTCGCCCGGATCCTGCAGGGCCGGGGCCGCGGCCTGACCATGATTTTCTCCCGTACGAAGCGCGGCGTCGACAAGATCGCCGGGGAACTCGACTTCCGGGGCTTCGCGGTCGCGGCCGTCCATGGTGACCTTGGCCAGGCGGCCCGGGAGCGGGCGCTGCGGGCGTTCCGTAACGGCAAGGTGGACGTGCTGGTCGCGACCGACGTGGCCGCCCGCGGGCTGGACGTCGCCGGGGTAACCCACGTCATCAACTACGACTGCCCGGAGGACCCGGACACCTACACCCACCGGATCGGGCGGACCGGCCGGGCCGGCGCTTCCGGGGTGGCGGTCACGTTCGTGGACTGGGAGGACGTGGCCCGGTGGCGGCTGATCGACAAGACCCTGGGTCTGGAGACTCCGGATCCGCCGGAGACCTACCACACCTCCAAGTGGCTCTACACCGACCTGGACATCCCGACCGACGTCACCGGCGAGCTGCCGCCCGGGCAGCGGTCCCGGGCCGGCCTGGCGGCCGAGTCCGAGGAGGACCTCGGCGGCCGGTCCAGCGGCGGGCGGCGCGGCCGCCGAGGCGGCGGTGCCCGGGCCGGCAGCGGCGAGGACCGGCCGCGGCGGCGCCGGCGCCGGCGGCGCAGTGGCAAGCCGGCCACCTCCGCCGAGGCCGCCTAACCTCAGGTCCGGCACAGCCCGGCACCGTAGCCTGGAAGCATGTCCTACGCTGACCGGCTCACCGCACCACTGCCCGGCTTCCGGGATGTCTGGCGGATGTCGCGGGAACGCCGCCCAACCCGGGAACTCGTGGCGGACGCCGGTGCGCTGCCGGTCGCCGTGGCCAACGGTGCCCTGCCGCCGATCGAGCCCGGCGCGACCGCCGTCACCTGGGTCGGGCACGCCACGTTCGTGGTCCGGATCGGCGGGTTGACCATCCTCACCGATCCGGTCTGGTCGCGGCGGATCCCGGCAGTGCCGGCCCGGCTCACCCCGGTCGGGGTGGCCTGGGAGGCGCTACCGGCGATCGACGCGGTGGTCATCAGCCACAACCACTACGACCACCTGGACGCGCCGACCATCCGCCGGCTGCCCCGGACCACCCCGATCCTGGTCCCGGCCAAGCTCGGCCGCTGGTTCCGCAAGCGCGGCTTCACCACCGTCACCGAACTCGACTGGTGGCAGTCGCACCGGATCGGGTCGGTCCAGTTCGACTTCGTGCCGGCCCACCACTGGAGCCGGCGCACCCTCACCGACACCTGCAAGACGCTGTGGGGCGGCTGGGTGTTCACATCGGACCGGAGCCGGGTCTACTTTGCCGGCGACACCGGCTACGGGCACTGGTTCAGCGAAATCGGTGCCCGCTACCCCGGGATCGACCTGGCGCTGCTGCCGATCGGCGCCTACGAGCCGCGCTGGTTCATGAAGTCGATGCACACCAACCCGGAGGAGGCGGTCCAGGCCTGCCAGGACCTCGGCGCGGCCCGGATGGCGACCATGCACTGGGGCACGTTCATCCTCTCCGGCGAGCGAGTCACCGAGCCGCCCGAGCGGGCCGCCAAGGCCTGGGCCGAGGCCGGCCGGGCTCGGGAAGACCTGTGGGATCTCGCGGTCGGCGAGACCCGGACCCTGTGAGCAGCCATGCCGGAGCCACTGGACACTGCGCTGGCGGAGGTCCGCCAGCTGCTGCTCGGGCCGGAGCTGGTCCGGGCGGTCGCCGCCGGCCGCCGGCGCGGCCACACCCCTTCGGTGGTACGGGCGGAGTTGCGGCCGGTGTCGTTGAAGGACGGCCGGCGCCTGCAACTGATCACATCGGACGGCCAGCGACCGACCACCCGGAACCTCGGTTACGGGCCAGCGGCCGAGCAGGCGGTCGACGCGCTGCTGGCCGAGCCGTTCGGCAACTGGCATGTTGAGTCCACATCGGTCACGCTGCAGCTGCGGGTGACCAAGTCGGGCGCCGCGCAGGTGCACCGCGGTGCCGGGGTCGCGGCCCCGCCGGCCACCGGACACGACCGGCCACCGGCGCACCTGCTCGACCCGGGTGACCCGCTGTTCAATGTGATCGGCGGGGACGCGGCGAAGCGTCGCCAGGTCGACGCGTTCCTCCGCTCCCTCGCGGCCACCCTCCCCGACGACGGCCTGCCGCAACCGTTGCGGGTCGCCGATCTCGGCAGCGGCAACGCCTACCTTAGCTTCGCCGCCTACCACTGGCTCACCACCGCGCGCGGCCTCGAGGTCGAGCTGGTCGGCGTGGACGTCCGGGACGACCAGCGCCGGCGCAACACCGAGCTGGCCGCGAAACTCGGCTGGCAGGACCGGGTCCGGTTCGTCGCCGGCACCATCCTGGACGCTTCGATCGAACCCCCGCCGCAGCTGGTGCTCGCGCTGCACGCCTGCGACACCGCGACCGACGAGGCGCTCGCGCGAGCGGTCGGCTGGCGGGCCCGGTGGATTCTCGCCGCCCCGTGCTGCCACCACGACCTCGCCGCACAGCTGCGGCGAGCGCCCGCCCCGGCGCCGTACCGGGCGCTGGTCCGGCACGGCATCCTGCGCGAGCGGTTCGCCGACGTGCTCACCGACGCGTTGCGGGCGGCGCTGCTGCGGCGGGCCGGCTACCGGGTCGAGGTGGTCGAGTTCATCGACTCGAAGCACACGCCCCGCAACCTGCTGCTGCGAGCCGCCGACACCGGGGCCCCGGCGACGCCGCAACAGCAGCGCGAGTACGACGAGCTGGTCGCCGCCTGGTCGGTGACGCCACGGCTGGCCACGCTGCTCGCGGAGCTGCCGGACCCGCTGCCCGCCCACTGAGCACCCCGGCCGCAGCGCACCCCGCCCGCTGAGCACCCCGGGGCTCCCGCTGATCCGCCTGGCCGCAACCGGTCGCCACCCGCCGGTATACCTCACCACCGCCTACGACTCTGCTCAGCAAACTGAGCAGTCGCTCGACCAGTTGAGCAAGCCCGCGCGGGCGGGCCGTGCGCCGACTGGGCCGCTCGTTTTGCTGAGCAGAGTCGTAGCGGCTTTGAGCACCCACCCGGCGGACCCAGTTATCCACAGGGTTGTCCACAGGTACCGGGCGCCGGGCCAACCGGTCCGGGCGGGTGCGTCGTCAGTGGCGTTCGAACCGGAGCAGCCGCAGGCTGTTGGTGACTACCGCGACGCTGGACAGCGCCATCGCGAGCGCGGCCAGCACCGGCGTCACCAGCCCGGCCATCGCGAGCGGGATCGCCGCGGTGTTGTAGGCGAACGCCCAGAACAGGTTGCTCCGGATCGTGCCGATGGTGGCCCGGGACAGCCGGATCGCCTGCGGGATCGCCAGCGGGTCGCCGCGCACCAGCGTGAGGTCCGAGGCCTCGATCGCGGCGTCGGTGCCGGTGCCCATCGCCAGGCCCAGGTCAGCCGTGGCGAGCGCGGCCGCGTCGTTGACGCCGTCGCCGACCATCGCCACCGACCGCCCCTCGGCCTGCAGCCGCCGGACCACCGCCACCTTGTCGGCCGGGAGCACCTCGGCGATCACCTCGTCGATACCCATCTCGGCGGCGACCGCCCGGGCGGTCGCCTCGGTGTCACCGGTCAGCAGCACCGGCGCCAGCCCCAGCCGGCGCAGCTGCGCGACCGCCGCAGCCGAGGTCGGCTTCACCGTGTCCGCGACCAGCAGCGCGCCGGCGTACCCGTCGTCGACCGCGACCATCACCGGGGTCCGGCCGGCCGGGTCGAGCGCTGGGATCTCGATCCCCCGCTCGGCCAGCAGCGCCGGCCGGCCGACCAGCACCTTCCGGCCGTCGACGGTGCCCTGCGCGCCCAGCCCGGGCAGGGCCTGGAACTCGGTCACCGGCGCCGGGTCACCGGGTGCGGCGGCGACGATCGCGCGCGCGATCGGGTGTTCGGAGGCGTGCTCGACCGCCGCCGCGTACCGCAGCAACTCTTCGACGGTGAACCCGCCGGCCGGCGCGGTGTCCACAAGGGTCATCTGGCCGGTGGTGACGGTGCCGGTCTTGTCCAGCACCACGGTGTCCACCCGGCGGGTCGACTCCAGTGCCTCCTGCCCCTTGATCAGGATCCCGAGCTGGGCGCCCCGGCCGGTGCCGACCAGCAGCGCGGTCGGCGTGGCGAGGCCGAGCGCGCACGGGCAGGCGATGATCAGCACCGCCACGCCGGTGGTGATCGCGAAGCCGCTGCCAGCACCGGTGGCGAGCCAGAACCCGACGGTCGCGACCGCGACCGCGATCACCGCTGGCACGAACACGCCGGAGACCCGGTCGGCCAGCCGCTGGATCGGGGCCTTGCTCGCCTGCGCCTCCTGGACCAGCTTCGCCATCTGGGCGAGTTGGGTCTCGGCGCCGACCCGAGTGGCCCGCACCACCAGCCGACCGCCGGTGTTGACGGTGGCGCCGACCACCGCGTCGCCCTCGCCGACCTCGACCGGCACGCTCTCACCGGTGAGCATGCTGGTATCGACCGCGGAGGCGCCCTCAACCACCACCCCGTCGGCGGCGATCTTCTCGCCCGGCCGGACCACGAACCGGTCACCCGGCCGCAACGCGTCGATCGACAGCCGCTGCTCGACGCCGTCCCGCAGCACGGTCACGTCCTTGGCGCCGAGTTCGAGCAGCGCCCGCACGGCGGCACCGGCGCGGCGCTTGGCCCGAGCCTCGAAGTACCGGCCGGCGGTCAGGAAGGTGGTGAGCGCCGCGCCCACCTCCAGGTAGATCTCTTCACCGCCGGTGCCGCGCTCGGCGAGCAGCGAGAACCCCATCGACATGCCCGGCTCACCGGCCGCCCCGAGGAACAGCGCGTACAGGCTCCACCCGTACGTAACCACCACGCCGAGCGAAATCAGCGTGTCCATGGTGGCCGCGCCGTGCCGGAGGTTGAGCAACGCCGCCCGGTGGAACGGCCAGGCGCCCCAGGTGAGCACCGGAGTGGCCAGCGTGAGCGCCAGCCACTGCCAGTTGTCGAACTGCAGCGCCGGCACCATCGACAGCAGAAACACCGGCGCGGTGAGCAGCGCGTTCCACACCAGCCGGGTCCGAGCCACCCGCTCGGCCTGGGCCCGGTCGTCCGCGGGCGCCGCCGAGGCGGCCGGTTGGTCCGGCGCGGCCGGCGGTGGCGGCGGGGTGGCGGTGTAGCCGATCGACTCGACCACGCCGACCAGCTCCGACACGTCCACGGTGTCCGGGAACTGGACGTGGGCGGTCTCGGTGGCGAAGTTGACCGTGGCGGTGACCCCGTCCAGCCGGTTCAGCTTCTTCTCCACCCGGGCCGCGCAGCTGGCGCAGGTCATGCCACCGACCTGCAGGTCGATGACGTTCACCGCCGGCGGCTGGTTAGCCATCGGTGCCGGCCAGCTCGTACCCCGCCTCGTCGACCGCGGTCCGGACTTCGTCGATCGGCAGCGGGGCGTCGGAGGTGACGGTTACGCTGCCGGTGGACAGGTCGATCGAGACGTCGCGGACACCGGGCAGCTGGTTCAGCTCGCCGGTGACGGCGGCCACGCAGTGGCTGCAGGTCATCCCGGTGACCTGGTAGGTGGTCGTGACAGGCATGCGGTCCTCCTAGGAACGAACGAGCCGGGCGATCGCGTCGGTGGCTTCCTTGACCTTGGGGGTCGGGTCACCCTCCCGAGCGGCGTCCACGACGCAGTGGGCGAGGTGACCCTCGAGCAGGCCGATCGCGACCGCCTGCAGAGCCCGGGTCGCTGCCGAGATCTGGGTCAGGACATCGATGCAGTAGGTATCCTCGTCGATCATGCGGTGCACGCCCCGGACCTGACCTTCGATCCGGCGGAGCCGCCCGAGGAGCGCCTGCTTGTCCGCTTGCTCGCGGCCGTACCAGTACTTCTCGCCGGCCGCGGCGCGCTGCTCGGTGCGCTGTTCGGTAGTCATGCCCCGATGATACCCCCCTTGGGTATCACCCGCCATCGGTACGGTGGTGTATGACAGAGCAATCCTTCAACGGTGATCCGTCAGACGGGGGTGGCGAGTGCGCCGTGCGCTGCAACACCCCGCCCGGCTGCTGCCAATCGCGTTCCTGCTCGCGATCCTGATCAGCACGTTCCTGCTGTTGCTGCCGGAGGCCCGGGCCGAGCCCGAGGACTCGACCAGCCTGGTTGAGGCACTGTTCACGGCCACCTCGGCGATCTGCGTCACCGGCCTGATCGTGGTCGACACCGACCACTGGTCGACGTTCGGCCACCTCGTGATCATCGCCTCGGTGAAGGCCGGCGGCTACGGGATCATGACCGCCGCGACCCTGCTCGCCATGCTGGTCGCCGGGACGCTCCGGCTGCGGGTCCGGATGCTCGCGGTGAGCGAGGGCCGCAGCCTGGACATGTCGAACGTCCGCGGGGTGCTGACCCGGGTGGCGCTGATCCAGCTCGGGTTCGAGCTGGCGATCGCACTGCCGCTCACGCTCCGCTGGTGGCTGGGGTACGGGATGCCGTTCGACCAGGCCGCCTGGTACGGGATCTTCCATGGGATCTCGGCCTTCAACAGCGGCGGGTTTTCGCTCTACCGCGACTCGATGACCGGGTTTGTCGGCGACTGGTGGATCAGCACCCCGATCGCGCTCGGCGTGATCGCCGGCAGCCTCGGCTTCCCGGTGCTGATCGAGCTGGGCCGCCGGCTGCGCGGGCCCCGCCGGTGGTCGATCCACAGCCGGCTCACCCTGGTCGGCACCGGCTGGCTGCTGGTGGCCGGGATCGGCTCGCTACTGATCTTCGAGTGGACCAACCCGGGTACGTTCGGGCCGCTGAGCGTCCACGACAAGCTGGTCGCCGGCTTCTTCAACGCCGCCATGCCCCGCTCCGGCGGGTTCAGCAGTGTCGAGTTCGCCGACATGCGCCCGGAGACGATCACCATCACGAACATCCTGATGTTCATCGGCGGCGGCAGCGCCTCCACCGCCGGCGGGATCAAGGTCGCGACGTTCCTGTTGCTCGGGTACGTGATCTGGGCGGAGATCCGAGGCGAGCCGGACATCACGGTGGCGCAGCGGCGGGTCCCCGTCTCGGTGCAGCGGCAGGCGCTGAGCGTGGCCCTGCTCGGGGTGGGACTGGTGGCGATCGGCACCCTCCTGGTGGTGACGCTGTCCAGCGGCTTCCGGTTCGAGCACGTCATGTTCGATGTGATCTCCGCGTTCGGCACGGTCGGGCTCACCACCGGGGTGACCAGCCAGGCCCCGTTGCCGGCCCAGCTGGTGCTCGCCGCGCTCATGTTCATCGGCCGGGTCGGCCCCGTGGTGGTCGCCACCGCTTTGGCCCTCAACACCCGGCAGCGGCTGTACCGTTACCCGGAGGAGCGCCCCATTGTCGGCTAGGGGCGCCACGTCGGCTGAAGGAGCCACTCGCGATGCCCAGTGACAGCAGGGCCAGCAGCATCCTGGTGGTCGGGCTGGGACGGTTCGGCGGCCAGGTCGCCGCGTCGCTGGTCCGGCTCAACCACGAGGTACTCGCCATCGACCACGACGAGCGGATCGTGCAGAAGTGGTCGGACCGGCTCACCCACGTGGTGCAGGCGGACGCCACCGACGAAGACACGCTGCGGCAACTGGGAGTGCAGGACCTGGACCGGGCGATCGTCGGGATCGGCACCGACATCGAGGCGAGCGTGCTCACCGTGCTGGCCTTGGAGGATCTAGGGGTACGGGAGATCTGGGCGAAGGCGATCACCGCGAAGCACGGCAAGATCCTCTCCTCGGTCGGCGCCGACCACGTGATCTATCCGGAAGCGGCGATGGGTGAGCGGGTGGCCCACCTGATCGCCAGCCAGATGCTCGACTTCATCGAGTTCGACGACGGGTACGCGATCGCCAAGGTGCGGGCGCCGTCGGAGGCGGTCGGCAAGACACTGGCCGAAAGCGCGTTGCGTACCAAGTACGGGATCACGGTGGTCGGGGTGAAGATGTCCGGCTCCGACTTCACGTACGCCCGGCCGGAAACCACCGTCTACGGTGGTGCGTTGCTGATCGTCGCCGGGAAGACCCCGGACGTCGAGCGGTTCGCCGCGGTCAGCTAGCCGATTCTTGACTGCGATCAGGTGACCACGGCGGTACGCTGTGGAACCGATGGCGGCAGCGACAACTGGTCTGCGATTCGAGATGCTGGGCCCGCTCCGCGTCCTGGTCGATGGGAGTGACCTGACCCCAACGGCGGGCCGGCAGCTCATCGTGACCGAGAGCGCCGGGTATCGGCTCCACGTTGACCAATCCGGGTTGGATCTGTTCGAGTTCCGTGCCCGCCGGACCGCGGCCCGCGACACGGCTCGGGATGGGGAGCGTCGACTCGCGGCCACGCGCTACCGGGAGGCGCTATCGATCTGGGCGGGAGCCGACCCTGATCGGTGTCGAAAGTAGACCCGTACGGGACGCGGCTGCCCGGATCGACGACGAGCGGCTGCACACGCTCGAGGAGTGCATCGAGCTCGAGCTTGACCTCGGCCGGGCCGGCGAGCTGGTCGGCGAGCTCACCGAGCTGACCCGGCAGTATCCGTATCGGGAAACGTTCCACGGCTTCCTGATGCTCGCGCTGTACCGGGCTGGCCGGCAGGCCGACGCGCTCTCGGTGTACCGGCGGCTGCACCGGCTGCTCACCGACGAGCTCGGCACGCCGCCGCCCACCAGCACGCCACGCAGGCGCTGGAGATCGCCACCGGAGCCCAGTACCGGTTGCACGAAGGGCTGGCGCTGACCGTGCTCGCCGAACTCTACTTTGGAGTGGGAAGGCCCGTGCAGGCCGACGACTACGCCGGGCGGACGCTCGCATGTCACCACGAGACCGGTCGCCGCCCCGGAGCCGTACGGGCCTTGGCGCTCCAGGCCCGGATCCGCGCTGCCGTTGGCGATCGCGACGCGGCAGACCGGCTCCGGCGCGCCGCAACGGAGCTGGCGACCGAGATCGGCATCCCGGTCCCCGGCTGAATTCGGCGAACTCAGCTCAGAGGACCGAGATGTGGACGTGGTTGGTGTGGTCGCCGGACGGGGTGCCGTCAACCTGGCCGTACGCGCGCCAACCCGTGCCGGGGAACCAGATCTGGCGGAACCAGATCACATACTTCACCCCGAACGCGGTCGCGTTGTGCACGTAGAAGGACGCCAACCGGTCGCAGTACTCCTTGTCGTTGCCGGACGCCACGCCCCCGAACCCGTTCGGCGAGCAGGCGTGGTCGCACGCCGCACCGATCGGGTGTTCGCCGAACGTGCCGGCCCGGTAGCAGGACGAGAACCGCGTGAATCCGAAGATCTGCGCCTCGTTCCAAGCGTGCAGCATCCGCGGGGTAAGGCAACCGGTGGTGGTTGGATCGTCCTCTGTGCAGCTTTCGGAGGGCAGCGAACCGTCCGCGTTGCGCGGCGCCGGCTCGGCGTCGGGCGACTCGAACGGCTCGAAGTCGCCGGTGGCGCCACCGCCGATCGCCTGCAACGCCTCCTCGACCTGGTTCTTGGCGTCCTCGAGTTCCTCGACCTCGGCCTCCTGGATCGCGATCTCCTCCGCGATCTGGGCCTGCTGCGCCTCGATCTCCGCACTCAGCTCATCGAACCGCTTGAGCGCCTCGGCGTCACGCTTGGCGATCATGTCGACCGCCGCCGCCCGCTCCAGGAACGTCGACGGTGAGCTGGCGTTGATGAGCGCGCTGACCGTGCCCACCCGGCCGGTCCGGTAGGCGGCGGCCGCGACCACCTGGATTTCCTGAACCAGGTCGTCCCGCTCCGCCTCCAGCTCCTCCAGCTGCACCTGCAGCCGCAGCTCCCGCTTTTCCGACTCTTCCAGCTCGACCCGCGCGGCCTCGTACTTTTCGGCCGCCTCGTCGAGCGCCTCCCGCAGGGACTGCGTGCCGTTGTCTTCTTCCTCCTGCGCCAGCGCCTGCCCGGGCAGACCAAACAGGACAAGCAGCAGGGTCGACAGCACGGTGGACAGGAGAGCTGCCACGAAAAGCGCCACACCACGGCGGGGAAGTGCCGTCGTCAGCACGGTCGCGCGTTCCTTCCGTCGGCCGCCTACCGGGTTAGCTGACGGGTTCGGGACGGAACACTCCCTACCGCTTTCGCGGATTCACCCCAATGTAACCGGGTCCCCGGTTCGCCTTGCGGCGATTCGGCGGAGCCATCGTCGGCGGTCCGGGGGCTGGGCCGCCTCCTAGACGAAGGCCGCAGCCGAGCTTACCGGACCCGATCCCGTACGTCATGTTCGAGATCTCGGCTATTCATGTCTTTAGCACTGCCATGTTGGGCATGCGGCAGATCCGTCGAACGGAGGATGGCGACCGGTCACCGTTCGATGGCGAAAGCGTTGTGCTGCAAGCGTCTCACATAGGGTAACGAATCACTGAAGGACGAGGACACGCGCGTGGATCTGGGTCCGCTGTTGTAACGCTGCGCGCAGGGCTCGATGCAGCCCGTCTTCTAAGTACATGATCCCTTGCCACTCCACCACATGCGGGAAGAGATCACCGTAGAATGTGGAGTCTTCCGCCAACAGCTTGTCGAGCGCGAGTTCACGCTTGGTGGTGGTGAGCTGATCCAACCGCACCTGGCGGGGCGGGATCTCGGCCCAGTCCCGAAGGCTGAGGCCATGCGGAGGGTACGGGCGCTCGCCGAGCACCGCCTTGAAGATCACGCCGGCTCAACCTCCCTCCCCGGTCCGACGCGTGCCCAGCAACCGCCGACAGCCTAACCGTCCCGAACCACGGGAGCCCACCGGCCGCGATGAACCACCTCGTCCACCCCGCGACGACCGCGTTTCAGTGACGGTGACCGCCGGTCCGGAGCAGGATAACCGACGGTGATGGCACCGATGGGCGTGAACCCCGCCGGCACGCCGAACGCGGCCCGGTACCCAGGGATCTTTTCGGGCGGAATGCCAAAAAAGCACGCAGCGAGTCCTTCATCGACCACCGTAAGCAACATCAACAACGCCGCCATCCCGGCGTCGATGTGCCAGTACGGCACCGGCCAGCGGGCCTCGTCGCGATCGGTCCAGCCCTTGTCCGGCTCGGCGTACCGGTCCAGGTAGGCGTCCTTGTGCGAGTGCACGACCACGATCAGTGGCGCCCGCCGCATCCCGGCCAGCCAACTGGTCGCCGCGCCGGGCTCGGAGGTGGCCGCCCAGAACCGGTCCCGGTCGGCGGCTTCTTCCAGCACCAGGAACCCCCAGCCCTGGGAGAAGCCGGCGCTCGGCGCCCGGATCGCGTGGGCCAGCAACCGGTCCACCACCGCCGGCGGCACCGGCCGGTCCGGATCGTAGTTGCGGACCATCCGCCGCCTCCGGACCACCTCGCGAAACTCCATATCGGCCCTACCCTTTGGACCGGAGTGCGCGCAGGAAGAACCCGACGTTCGCCGGCCGCTCCGCCAACCGCCGCATCAGGTAGCTGTACGACTGCGTGCCGTAGGGCACGTAGATCCGTACCCGATACCCCTCGTCGACCAGCCGGAGCTGCTCGGTCGGGCGCACCCCGTACAGCATCTGGAACTCGAACCGGTCCGGGGTGCGGTCGAACCATTTCGCCCGGTCCTCGGCGATCGCGATCAGCCGCGGGTCATGGGTCGCGATCATCGGGTAGCCTTCACCCGACATCAGGATGTTCAGACACCGCACATAGGACTTGTCAACCTCCAGTTTGGCCTGATAGGCGACCGACTCCGGTTCCGCGTACGCGCCCTTGCACAGCCGCACCCGGGACCCGGGCCCGGCCAGGTCGCGGCAATCGGCCTCGGTGCGGCGCAGGTATGCCTGCAGCGCCACCCCGACCGACGGGTGGTCCTGCCGCAGCTTGGCGAGGATCTCGCAGGTGGAGTCGGTGGTGGTGTGGTCCTCCATGTCCAGGGTGACGGTGGTCCCGGCCGCGGCCGCGGCGGCGCAGACCGCGGCGGCGTGGTCGTAGGCGAGCTGCTCGTCGAACCGCTGGCCGAGCGCGGAGAGCTTGATGCTCACCTCGGCGGCGGGGGTGAGCCCGGCCTCGGCGAGCTTGCCGAGCAACGCGATGTATTCGTCTCGGGCAGCGGCGGCCTGGCTCGGGTTGCGGGTGTCCTCCCCGAGGTGGTCCAGGGTCACGGTGAGGCCGTCGGCGACGAGCTCGCGGGTCACGCGCAGCGCGTCGTCGGCGGTCGCCCCCGCCACGAACCGGCGGACCACGTTGCGGGACACCGGTGCGGTCGTGACCAGCCGCTCGATCCTGGGTGATCTGGAGGCAGCGAGGATTACCGAACGCAGCATGAGCCGAGCGTATCGTCTACCGTTATGTCGTGGACTTCGACGCGTACGCCCGGACGGCCGTCGAGCTGGTGAACGCCCGACTGGCGACTCCGGACGATCTGCGGGCGTTGCTGGCGCCCGAGGGGCAGACGCTCACCGACCGGGATCTCGGAGTCTTCCGGCGGGCGCAGCGCCGGCTGCGGGACGTCTTTACGCTCGGCAAGCTCGGCAAGGACGCCGAGGTGGTCGAGGAGCTCAACTCGCTGCTCGCGGCGTTCCCGGTCCGGCCGTGGATCTCCGGCCACGACGCCACCGACTGGCACATGCACGTCACCGGTCGGGGGTCGTCGGTCAGCGCGGAGTACCTCGCCCGGGCCACCTGGGGCCTGGCGGTTTGGGTATGTGAGTACGGAAGTGCCCGGTTTGGGGTGTGTGCCGACGAGCGCTGCGGCAACGTCTACCTGGACACCTCCTCCAACAACTGCCGCCGGTTCTGCTCGGAGCGCTGCGCCACCCGCTCCCACGTCGCCGCGCACCGGGCGCGCAAGCGAGCGCTCGCGCCCACCTCGGCGACGACCCCGGCCGCCGACTGACCGCCGGCTGGTCGTCAGGGGGTCGGCGCGGTCCGTGGCGCCGCCGAGAGATGGGTACGGGCGAACGCCAGCGCCTCGGCCAGGTCGGCTTCCCGGTCGGCCCGGCTGGCCGCCCGGCGGGTCGACACCTCGACCGCGATCGTGCCCGTGAACCCGCGCGCCGGCAACGACTCCAGCAGCTGCCCGCACGGCTGGTTCCCGCGCCCCGGCACCAGGTGCTCGTCCCGGCCGGGCCGCCCTCCGTCCCCGAGGTGCACATGGGACAGCCGCGACCCCATCGCGTCGGCCATCGCCAGCGCGTCGGTCCGGGCCGCGGCGCAGTGCGACAGGTCCAATGTGTATGCGTCGTACCCGGGCTGGGTCGGATCCCAGCCCGGCGAGTACGGCACCAGGTCCCGGCCGGCCATCCGGACCGGGAACATGTTCTCCACCGCGAACCTGAGCCTCCGGTATTCGCCGGCGAGCACCTCCAGCAGGCCGGCGAAGCCGCGGGCGTACTCCCGCTGCCAGGTGAACGGCGGGTGCACCACCACCGTGCCGGCGCCCAGCTCCTCGGCTAGCTGGGCGGCCCGCCGCAGCCGGATCGCCGGGTCGGAGCTCCACACCCGCTGGGTGACCAGCAGGCACGGCGCGTGCACCGACCGGACCGGCACGCCGTAGTGGCCGGCCAGCCCGCGCAGCGCGGCTGCGTCCTGGCTGACCGCGTCGGTCCAGACCATCACCTCGACGCCGTCGTAGCCAAGCTTCGCCGCTACCTCGAAGCCGGCGGCGGTCGGCTCCGGAAACACCGACGACGTCGACAGCAACACCGGAATGCTCATCAATCAATCCTGTCAGGTCGGGTCGAGTCAGGTGAGGTCGAGCCGGCGCAGGATGACGCCCTCCCGCAATGCCCACGGGCACTGGTGAAAGACGTCGATCTTGAGCCGGTCCATCACGGTCGCGGCCACCACCGCCGCAGCCAGCAGCTGGTGCGCGCGGCTGGCGCTCACCCCGTCCATGGTCGCCAGCGCTCGGGCCGGGATGTGCCGGATGAACCCGAGCACCTGGTGCAGGCCGGTGTCGGTGAGCTGGCGCGGCACCCAGGCGCCGGCCTTGCTGGGCGCCGCCCCGGCGAGCCGGGCCAGCGACCGGAGCGCCTTGGAGGTGGCGACCGCCCGGTCCCAGCCCACCGCGTTGAGTTCACCGACCACCGGGTCCAGCACCGATTCGACGTACTCGATGAGATTGGCGACCGCCTTGGCACTCGGCGGGTCGCCGCCGTCGAGCCGCTCCCGGGTCAGTCGGCCGGCGCCCAGCGGCAGCGACAACGCCAGCTCGGGCCATTCGTCCATGCCGGCGGCGAGCTCCAGTGAGCCGCCTCCGATGTCCACCACCAGCAGCTTGCCGGCCGACCAGCCGAACCAGCGCCGGACCGCCAGGAAGGTGGTGCGGGCCTCGTCCTCGCCGGAGAGCACCTGCAGCTCGACCCCGGTCTTGTCGCGCACCAGCTCGAGCACCTCGGCGCCGTTGCGGGCGTCCCGAACCGCCGAGGTGGCGAACCCGAGGAAGTCGTCGACCGCGAGCTTCTTCGCCGCCTTCCGAGCCGCGGCAACCGCCTCGACCAGCCCGTCGACGCCGGCCTTGGAGATCGCGCCGTCCTTGCCGACCCGCTCCGCCAGCCGGAGCACGGTCTTCTCCGAGTGCGCCGGCCACGGGTGGGCGCCGCGCCGGGCGTCCACCACCAGGAGGTGCACGGTGTTGGATCCGACGTCGAGCACCCCCAGCCGCATGGCCTCAACGGTAACCCGGCGCGCCGTGGCAGCCCCGCAACCGATGGCCGTACGCTGTGCGAATGGGCCGCCAGACGATTGCACTCGGGATGCCGCGGGTGCGCGAGGTCGATCTTGACTTCCCCCGCGAGTGGCTTGAGTTCACCGACCCCGACGACCCGGAGCACGTGGTCCGGGCCGATCTGACCTGGCTGCTGTCCCGGTGGGCGTGTGTGTTCGGCAAGTCCTGCCACGGCGTGATCGCCGGCCGGGCCGACGAGGGCTGCTGCTCGCACGGGGCGTTCTTCACCGACAAGGACGACGAGAAGCGGGTCCGGCAGGCGGTCCGCCGGCTGAACCGGTCCACCTGGCAGCATTACCGGCGCGGATTCGAGCGGTGGACCGAAATGGACACCATTGACGGCACCAACCCGGCCCGCCGGACCGCGCTGCGGGACGCGAACGGACCGTGCGTGTTCCACAACGACCCGGACTTCCCGGGCGGGCACGGCTGCGCGCTGCACGCCCAGGCGATCCGGGACGGCGTCCACCCGCTGGAGTACAAGCCGGACGTCTGCTGGCAGCTGCCGATCCGCCGGGAGCAGCAGTGGGTCACCCGGCAGGATGACACGCAGGTGCTGGTGACCACGATCACCGAGTTCGATCGGCGAGCATGGGGTTCGGGCGGCCACGACCACCACTGGTGGTGCACGTCGTCACCGGAGGCGCACACCGCCGGCGAACCGCTCTACGTCTCCTACGAAGCGGAGCTGACCGCGCTGATCGGGAAGGCGGCCTACCAGCGGCTGGCCGAGTTCTGCGCGCAGCGGGAGCGGCAGGGCCAGCTCGCCACCCACCCGGCGACCGCCGGCGCCCAGCCGGAACTCGCCGGCCAGGCGAGCGTTGCCGGCGGCCAGCCGGGCATTGCCGGTGCCGGACCGGAAGCCGCCGGGCCGCGGCCGGTGGCTGGCAAGCTGTAGCGCCCCCCGCTAACGCGCCGTTGAGTGCCGGGTCAGGTGGGTTGGCGGCGGTACGACATGAGCCGTTTTTAGTCCCGTGTAGACAGTCCGGTTTTGCCCTTGGAGAAACGGGTCTCACGACTAGACTCGAACATGTGAGCGAGCAGCGGGTGCGGACCGGGTTGCCGGAGGACCTGGAGCTGATGCCACCAGGTGCCGAGCTGGCCGCGCTGCTGGACTCGATCGACCGCAACACCCTGTCGGGTGCCGACCGGCTGCGCCTGGCGCGGGCGCGCAACCGGCTGGCGTCGTATGTGCAGGCCCGGCTGCTGGAAGACCTCTACGCGGTGAGCTTGGAGGAG
>DATCKZ010000091.1:0-32005 GCA_036564175.1 Natronosporangium sp. | reverse complement strand
GGCCGTGGTAGATCTAGGGCAGATTGTCAGGAATGTCGAGCTTGACCGGGGTCGGCCGGTCAACCTGGTGCGCGTCGGGATGGTGATCGATGCGCTCGGCCGTTACCTGGTCGACGGCGGCGCGATGCTCTACGGCGTGGTGGAGCGGTCGCTGCTGTCCGAGTCCGCGCTGACCTCCAAGGAGCGGATGGTGCTCGGCCGCTGGGCCGATGACGGGTTGATCGAGGTGATCCCGACGCTCAGCGACCGGGTGTTCGAGATCGCCGACATCACGGGGCTGCCGGTGATCGTTCCGGACGGTCCGGTGGACGAGGCGCTGCGGAGCCGGTTCGGCTGGCTCACTGACGCCGGCCGGCTGCTGCGGCTCAGCCCGGGCGCGGGGATCGCGGTGCTGGCCCCGATGGACGCGGCCACGCCCAGCGCGGACCCGACCGCGCCGGCGATCGGGCGAGCCAAGGTCCCGGAGCCGGACAGCGGCGCGCCGGCGGACGGGACGGGGGACCCCGGCCAGCCGGCCGCGAAGGACACGCCCGCGACGGCGGAGGCCGGCGAGCGGCCGGCCGCGAACGCGGACGCTGACGAGTCGGCCGCCGGCGACGCGACCGACGCCGCGGAGGCGAAGGATGCCACGGAGGCGGACGAGTCCGCCGAGCCTACCGAGTCGACCGAGGCCAACGAGTCAGTCGAGGCCAACGAGTCAGCTGAGGTGAAGGAGACCGCTGAGGCGGACGAGTCGGTTGCGGCGACGGAGGCCGCTGAGTCGAAGAACGCTGGTGAGTCGAAGGACGCCGGCGAGCCGAAGGAGGCCGCCAGGCCGGCGGCGGCGAGCGAGCCGAAGGATGCCGGTCCGCTCGCGATCTTCGCGAGCCGGAGCGCGGTGCCGGTGGCCCGGACCCGGATCTCGTGGCACCGGTTCCTGCCCACCGAGCCGAACCGGGCGCACGCCACCCTGCTCCGCCGGCGGTGGCGCTGCAACGAGTTCGAGTGCCCGGTGTTCGGCGAACATCGCCGGATCGGTCAACCGGTGCCGAGGCTGCGGTCCGGCGTACCGACCTGTCCCCGGCACGAGGCGCCGGTCGTCGACGCCGGGCCGCGCGAGCCCGCGTACCCGATCTCCATTGTGGTCGATGACCTGCCGCGCCGCCGGCTGGTGGTCCGCAGTGGACAGCCGCTGGTGGTCGGCCGGGGCGCCGACGGCCCGGGCGCTGCCGTCGGCGGCGACCCCGAGGTGACCTCGGTCGCACCGTGGCTGCACCGGGCGGCGGCGGCCTGGATCAGCCCGGTCCACGTCCGCCTGGAGGCTAGCGAGGACGGCCTGATCGTGACCGACGTCAGCGACCGCGGCACCGTGATCTGGCAGCGCAAGGGTCCGGACGACCACGGCACCACCCGGCAGCTGCGCGGCGAGTCCTGCCCGCTCGGCGAATGGGACAGTGTGGAGCTCTACACCGGGATCGAGCTGATGCGCGGAGACCGGCGGCGCGCCGCCGTGCTTGGTCAGGACGAACTCGCGTCGGTACTGCTGGACGCGCCGACCGCCGCCCACCACCAGGTCAGCGCGCGTTAGCTGGGCTCCGCCGCGGTGGGTGCCGTCGCCGGGCGGTACGACAGCGCGTTGATGCGCTGCGCCCGCTCCGGATCAAGTCCTTCGTGGAGGGCGGCGAAGACGTCGCTCAGCACCCGCACTTGGTCGGCGGTCAACCGATCGAATATGTAGTGGCGAACCGCCTCGACGTGGCCGGGTGCGGCGGCAGCGAGCGCCGCGAACCCCGCATCGGTCAGCACCGCCAGGGTGGTGCGCCGGTCCGGCAACCGCTTGGTCCGCTTGACCCAGCCCGACTCCTCCAGCCGGGCCACCGCGTGCGAGAGCCGGCTGGGGGAGGACTGGACGGCGTCGGCGAGCTGGCCCATGGTCATGGTGCGGCCGGGTGCCTCGGAGAGCATCGCCAGGATGACGTAGTAGGTGTGGGGCATCCCGGAGTCGCGCTGCAGCTGCCGATCGAGCGCGTCCAGGATGCACCGGCTCGCCCACAGGAAGTGCCGCCAGGCCCGCTGCTCCTCGTCGGTCAGCCACCGCGCCTCGCCCACGCCACCCAGTGTAACGACGGTTTAGTGCTCAACCGACTCGCGTTTGAGGCGCCTCGGCCGGTGTGTTGGAATGCGTTCACAGCGCGATGAGGCCGGTGGCGGCGACGGAGCTGCCGGGCAGCGCACGAAATCCGGGTAGCGCGACGACCTGAAGGGATCGCATGGCCGACCTCTGGTCCGACATCCTGCTATGGGACCTCGCCGTTCCGGCGGCCGCAATGGTGGGGGCGGTGGCGCTGGTGGCGCTGGCGTACCACCTGCTGCGCCGGGTCAGCGACGAGTCACAGCTCGCCCGCGATCTGGTCCGGCGAGCGTACCGGCCGTCGCTGGTGGTGGCGCCGCTCGCGGCACTGTGGATCTCGCTGTGGTACGCGGAGGGCTGGAACCCGACCTCGCACGTGCTCCTCCTGCTCGTGATCGTCGGCGTCGCTTGGCTGCTCACGGTGCTGGTGAACGTGGTGACCGACATGGCGCTGCGGCGGTTCCGGCGCGAGGTCACCGATCCGATCATGGCTCGCCGGATCCGGACCCGGCTGAAGGTGACCCACCGGGTCACCGTGGCGGTGGTCTCCACGCTGGCGGGCGCGGTCATGCTGGTCACCTTCGAGGATGTGCGGACGGTCGGGGTCAGCCTGCTGGCATCGGCCGGGGTGGTCGGCATCATCGTCGGGCTGGCGGCGCAGAGCACGCTCAGCAATGTGTTCGCCGGGATGCAGGTGGCGTTCAGTGACGCACTGCGGCTCGACGACGTCGTGGTGGTCGAGGGCGAGTGGGGGACGGTTGAGGAGATCACGCTGCGGAATGTCGTGATCAAGATCTGGGACGAGCGGCGGCTGATCCTCCCGACCTCGTACTTCACCACCACGCCGTTCCAGAACTGGACCAAGTCGGAGGAGAAGCTGCTCGGGACGGTGGAGCTGGACGTCGACTGGTCGGTCCCGCTCGAGGATATGCGGGCCGAGCTGAAGCGGATCCTGGAAGCGACCGACCTGTGGGACGGGCGCACCGGGAACCTGGAAGTGATCGACGCGACCGGCAGTCTGGTCCGGGTCTGGGCGGTGGTGAGCGCTGCCGACAGCTCCGCGCAGTGGAAGCTGCGTTGCCTGGTCCGGGAGCAGCTGGTCACGTGGTTGCAGCGCAACCATCCGGCAGCGCTGCCCCGGGTGCGCACGGAGTACGGGGTACCGGCCGACGGCGACCCGGACCCGCGCGACGGCGGGCTGGTCGACGGCCCGCAGGCCCCGCCGCCACCGGTGAACTACCTGCGCTCCGGCGGTCCGGGCCGCCGCTAGGCGGCGAGCGGGATGTTCGCCGCGTGTGGCTGGACGCCGAACTGCGGCCGCCCGGTCAGCCACCGGCGGTACCGCGGGGTGCGCGCTACCGCGTCGTGGTACGCGGCGGTCGCGTACCCGATGATCTCGTTGGCGTGCTGGGCCGCCTGCGCCTCCGGATGCCAGCCGATCAGGTGGCGCCAATGCAGCGGCGTGCCCGCGATCGGTACGGTGACCAGGCCCGGCGGTGGCCGGAAGCTGGACTGGCACGGGGCCACCGCGGCGCCGGCCTCGACCAGCTCGACGCAGGTGCGGACGTCCCCTTCGTACATGGTCCGGACCGTGAACCCGGCCCGGGCGCAGGCGGCGGCGAAGCAGCTGCGGAAGCAGCTGTCGCCGGGGGTCACCACCCACGGGGTGTCGGCGAGCTCGCCGAGGTCCACCTCGTCGTGGGCGGCGAGCGGATGGTGCTCGGGCAGGAGCACGAACACCGCGTCGACCGCGATCGGGTGCCAGGCCAGCTCCCGCTCGCCGCCGATCGCGCCGGCCGGCGACTCGCGCAGGGTGGCAGTGATCACGCCCCGGCCGGCGCCGGCGCCGGGTGGGGCGGCGTCGCCGCACACGCCGATCAGCGCGAAGTCGAGCCGGCCGGCGGTAAGCAGCTCGGCGAGCGTCATCGCGTCCCAGGAGGGGTAGGTGGTGAGCACCGCCTGCGGATGCGCGGCGGCGAGCCGCCGCACTAGCCCGCTGAGGATCGGGCCGTTGACCGCACCGATCCGGTAGGTCTTCAGCGCGTCACTGTTGCCGGCCAGCCGGGCGGCGTCGTCCTCCAGCCCCTGCACCGCTGGCAGCAGCAGCCGGGCCCGGCTGAGGACCAGGTCACCGAGGGTGGTGGGGCGGGCGCCGTGCCGGTCGCGCTCGAACAGCGGCCCGCCGATCGTCCGCTCGATCCGCTTCAGCTGCGCGGTCAGCGCCGGTTGCGCCAGCCCCAGCGCGGCCGCCGCCTTGGTGACGCTGCCGTGGTCTGCGATCGCGCACACGATCCGCAGATGTCGCAGCTCCAGCCTCATATCGTGACGGTAGGGCGAGATCCGGCAATAGAAAAGCCTTGATCTGTCGATCTTGCGAGTAACTCGTCCTATTAATACGGATATGCCGGCCTTATTCCCTGCGGTTGCTGGATCTCATCACTCCCGGTTGCGGCACGCCAAGCCGATGCTGCACGGCCGCCTACGGGAGAGTACGCTGTCTGCGACCGCGACGGGTTGGAGAGCAAGCCAGATGCCGGATCTCAGCATGCCGGAGTTCAGCATGCCGGACCGCCAGCGCCGCTACGTGGGTCGGCGCCGCGCGGCCGCATCTGGCCGGCGGCACCGGGCCCACCGGGAGCCGACCCGCGGTGCCCCCCGGATCGTGCTGCTGATGGCGGCCGTGGCCGCGGTGCTCGTGGGCACCGGGGCGGTCGCCCGGACCTTGCCGTTCGAGCCGATCATCCTGCAGACCACCGCCGGCTCGGAGGCGGAGCCCGACCGGCAGGCCGGCGCCGAGCCGGCCGAGCCACCCGCCGAGCCCGCCACTCCGGCCGATCGCCCCGCCGCCGACGATCCGGCCGCGCCCGAGGCACCCGCGCCGCCCCCGGCGCCGCCGGAGCCGGCGCCGGCCGAGCCGCCGGCCAGCCCTGGCCCGCCCGAGCCGCCGGCCAGTTCGCCGTCGCCAAGCCCGTTGACGATCGTCTATGAAGCTGAGGACGCTGAGCTGAGCGGGTTCGTGCGGCTGTTTGAGCTGGACACCGCCTCCGGCGGGGGCGTGATCGGGACGATCGGGCTGGACGTGCTGAACTCGGTCCGGTTCCCCGCGGTCACCGTCGACACCGCCGGGACGTACGAGCTGACCTTCTACTACGCCGGCGCCCCGGAGCGGCAAGCGATGGTGACCATCAACGACGGTGAGATGATCACAATCGACTTCCCGGCGCTCGACGACGCCCGCACGATCGGCTCGGTGGCGATCGAGGTGGAGCTCGCCGCCGGGCCGAACGCGATCTGGTTCGGCAACCCGACCGGGCTGGCGC
This sequence comes from Natronosporangium sp., assembly GCA_036564175.1. GTDB lineage: Bacteria > Actinomycetota > Actinomycetes > Mycobacteriales > Micromonosporaceae > Natronosporangium. The sequence continues at coordinate 26,575 of DATCKZ010000091.1, read as the reverse complement.
CGGCGCTGGACCGGATCACCGTCACCGGCTGAGCCGGCCGGTCCGACCCGCCCGACTCACCCGTCCTCCCGCTCCACCGCCCGCTGGATCGCCCGGTAGATCTTGCCGAACCGGGAGTAGTCGGCGGTGCGGAGCAGCAGCAGGTCGCGATCCTGCCAGCGGATCCAGATCTCCCGCACCGAGGTGCCGCGGTCGTAGGAGCGTTCCAGCGCCATCATCGACAGCTCGATCACCGGCGCGAGCAGCAGGATCGCGATCGCGCCGAGCGCGATCAGCACTCCGGCCACCACCATCCGGGCGCCGGCCGACTGCTCGTCGGCGACCACCGCCGCCACCGCCACGCCGCAGGCCACCACCGGGACGATCAGCACCAGGAACAGCCCGACCCTGCCCAGCCGCCGGCCGGCGGTGCGCAGGGTCGGGCGGCCGCGCTCATGCCACACGTACCGCAGCTCCGAGATCGGGAACCGCCGCGTGCCCACCTCGACCATCGTGTCGGTCACGGTCACCTCGCCATCCCGGTAGTAGGTGGGCATCTTTCAAGGCTAAGCGTCACCCGTGGTGATGCGCATGACCCGGAGCGTCATTTTCCGGACGCTCGATGGCCGGTTCCTGTCCCGGGCCGACCACCACGAACTGGCCCATCATCCCGCTGTCCTCGTGTTTGAGCAGGTGGCAGTGGTACATGTACGGGGTCGCCGGGTCGGCGTAGTCGGTGAACCGCATCACCAGCTCGTACGGCTGCTGCGGCGGCAGGTAGACGGTGTCTTTCCAGCCCTGCAGCTCCGGTGGCGGGGTCGCGCCGGCCACGCTGACCACCTGGAACTGGACGTCGTGCACGTGGAAGGTGTGCGGCTGGCCGTCGTTGTTGACCACTCGCCAGCGCTCCACCGTGTCGACGGTGACCACCGCGTCGATCCGGTCCATGCTCATCTTGCGGCCGTTGATCTGGTGCCCGGAGAGGTCGAACGACCGGGTCTCCACCGCCTCGGCGGGATCGATCCGCGGCACCTCGACCAGCCGCTCCGGCACCGGTGGGCTGGCCGTCAGCTCGCCGGCGGCCCGTAGCTGCAGGATGTCCAGCGTGTCGTCGCCGCCGTGGAACCGGCCGAACAGGTCCGGCCCGAGTGACGGCGGGAAGCTGCGCAGCACCGCTTCCTCGCCGGGTGCCATGGTGACCACGATCTCCGCCCGCTCGCCGGGCGACAGCCGGATCCGGTCGGTCTGGTACGGCGCCGGCAGCAGCCCGCCGTCGGTGCCGATCAGCGCGAACGTACGGTCATCCGCGAACCCGAACTCGTAGGTGCGGGCGGTCGACCCGTTGAGCAGCCGCAGCCGCACTCGCTCGGTGGTGACGTCGAAGTACGGGGCCACGGTGCCGTTGACCGCGATCGTGTCGCCGAGCACCCCGATCCCGCTCAGGAAGCCGGGCGTGTCGTTGAGCTTGCCGTCCCGCCCGAACTTCTTGTCCTGGACGATCACCGGGATATCGTCCACTCCGTACTGCTTCGGCAGCGGCAGCGCGCTCGACTCGGCGTCGTCGAGGATGAACATCCCGGCTAGTCCACGGTAGACGTGGTGCTCGGTCTGGCCGTGCGGGTGTGGGTGATACCACAGGGTGGCGGCGGGCTGGTCCACCCGCCAGGTCGGCGACCAGGTCTCGCCCGGCGCGACCAGCTGGTGCGGGTTGCCGTCCATCGCCGGCGGCAGGTGCATCCCGTGCCAGTGCACGGTGGTCCCTTCGCCGAGCCGGTTGTGCACGTTCACCACCACCTGCTCGCCCCGCCGCGCGCGCAGCGTCGGCCCGAGGTAGTCCCCGTTGAACCCCCAGGTCGCGGTCTCGGTCCCGCGCCCGAAGTCGTGGTTGCCGGCGGCCGCTGTGAGGTCGAACACCCGCCGGCCATCGGCGTCCACCTCGGACTCAGCCAGCGGCGGGATCGCCAGCGGGTTGGCGAACTCCACCTTCCCGGCCGTGTCCAGCGCGGCCTGGTTCCACAGCCAGGCCGCCCCGGCGGCTGTGGCACCCCCCACCAGCACCGCCGCTACCACACCGATGATGAGAATTCGCTTGAGCACAACCCCACGATGTCGCCGGATTCCGTTGCGCGTCCAGGGATTTGGGGCAAGTCCAGGGACCGTCCGGGGCAAACCCTGAGGCCGGTCCGGCGGATCCACCTAGGGTCGAAGCGCCGGCAAAATGGCGGGTGGCGCGGGCGTGCTAGGGTTCGCGAAATGGCTCGTCCGCCGGAGATCCCATGATGCCCGATCCCCGTGCCCCTGATCCCAGGGATGTGTTGACCGTCACGGTCCAGTCGCCCGACGGCAACCTCGAGGCCGACGTCGATCGCCGTTTCCGGGTAAACCTGCGATTCCGCCGCGGCGCGTACTACCAATCCACCGAGTCTATGTTGGAGCATCAGCTGGCGCAGCTCTCCCGCCGGCGTACCTGCGCAAGTACCGGGCCGCGCTCGCGGAGCGGGGGCTGGTCGCCAACGATCGGGATCCCAAGCAGCGGGCGTACCGGGCGGCGATGTTGCGGATCGAGGTGTCGGCCGGTTCCGAGCGCGGGTTCGTGGACTTCAGCTGCACCGGCCTGGAGCGGTGGACGTTCCGGATCCGGCCGGGGGCGCTGGCCCAGCTCACCGAGGACCGGCTGGCCGCTGAGGTGCAGAGTGCGATGGCCGAGGCCGGGGCACAGTATCAGGACCAGGTCGTGCTGCTCAAGGATGAGTACTTCGGGTACGACCTGCCGCCGCGCGTCCGCGAGCCGATCGAGCGGCTGTCTCAGCTGCAACGACGCTAACGGGTGAAAGGGACAGCATGGCCGGCACTGAGCATCGAACGGGCCGCCGGATCTCACTGCTGTGCGGGCCGGTGGTGGCCATGCTGCTGGCTGGTCTCGGCGCCTGCACCAGCGATGACGACCCGACCGACCCGCCCGCGTCGACGCCGGCGTCGCCCACCGCGCCAACCGCGTTCGCGTCCCCGCCCGACGGGGTGGCGCCGGCGGTCGCGGAGACCGGGTTCTCGATCTCCCCGTACGAGAACGACGAATCGGCCGATCTGCTCTCCTACGGCGTGCTCGTCGAGAACCCAGGCGAATTCGTAGCGCTCGATGTGATGGTCCAGATCCGGCTGCTCGACGCCGAGGGGGAGCCGATCGACGAGCTCAGCGGCGAGCGGACCGACCACCCCGGCCCGCAGCCGCAGGCCATTACCCGGCTGCTTCCCGGTGAACGGATCGGCGTCGGCCGGACGGTCCCTCACTACGGGAGTGACGTGGCGGAGCTGGACGTGCGGGTCGAGGTCGGCACGTGGTCACCGGTCCAGGGCGACCAATGGTGGTTCCAGCCGATTTCCGCGAGCGAGGTGGTGGCCAGCGATGGCCCGCGGGGCCCGACCCTCGGCTTCACGGTCGACGCGGCGTACACCGACGACATGATCCGTGGCCAGCTGTGGGTGGGTGGCCATTTCAGCGCCATCTTCCGCGATGCCGGCGGCGCGATCGTCGGCGGCGCCGACTGCTGCCACGGCACTGGCCAGACCCAGGTGGAGGTGCCGCCGGGCCGGTCACAGGCCGAGCTGTACCTGGAGTACGGCTTGCCGGCCCAGGCGGACCCCGCCCGCACCGAGATCTACCTTCCGGACCCGCAGGAGAACCTGCCCGGCTGAGCCCTGCCTGCCCGGCTGAGCCCTGGGCGGGTGGCTACGTGTGGGTGAACTCGGTGCCGATCGACCGCCAGGTCATAGCCTTCGAGGGGCGTCGACGTCTACTCCTTCGCTCCGCCGGTCCGGTCTCGACCCCAGCAGCGCACAACTGGCTCGGATGGGTCAGCCGCGCGGATCGGTGACCGCGCCGAGGAACAGGATCGCGCCGGTCTCGGTGTCGGAGATGGTGAACGCGAACGGCCGGTCCACCACGAACACCAGCTCCGGCTGCAGCGCGGTGACCCCGACCGAGCCGCCGGTGACCGCGGCCGCCTCGGTGCCGGCCTCGTCCACCCGCAGGTAGGTCTTCTGCACCACCCGGTCCAGGTAGAGGTCGGCCGGCGACATCGGGGTGAAGTCGGCGGCGGCCGGGTCGAACACCCGCTGCGCGCCGAGCGCCTGCAGCCGGTCGTTGAGCGTGGCCTGCCACCGCAGCTCGAACCGCGGCAGCGCCAGCTCGGTCATGGTCTGCTCGCCGAGCGCGGCGGTCGCGGCTTCCCACTCCGCCTCGTCCAGCTGGTCGAGCAGCCGGGGCAGCCCATCCGGCGCGTCCGGCAGCAGGATCTCCATCCCGTACCGGCCGGTCTCGCCGTACGGCAGCCGCAGCATCCGGTAGCCGTCCCGGTTCGTGACCGCCAGCGACTGCTCCCGCAGGTGCATCATCGGCACCGGCACCGGCTCGCCGCCGGGAAGCGTGAACGGCCGGTCGACGGTCTGCGCCGGGTCGAACTGGGTGGACCACTCGGCCAGGAAGTAGACCGTGTTCAGCAGCACCGCCGCCAGGTCCTCGCTGGGCAGCCCGAGGTCCTCGGCGATGGTGGGGATCCGCCCCTCGGTCTGCTCGTTGACCCAGTCGTCGATCGCCGCCGCGGTCTCCGGCGCGGCCAGGTCGGCGGTGGCCGGCGTGGCCGCGAACTGGTCCCGCACGAACGCCAGGTAGTCGGGCTCGATCGGGATCTGGTCGTCGGTCCACAGCCCGTTCGCGGCGGACAGGGTCACGTCGTCGGTGTCGGCGAGCGCGGCCAGCAGCGCCCCGGCCCGGGCGTCCCGGGCGTCGGTGAGGTGGAGCACGTCGGCCAGTTCGGCGGCGGTGTCGCCGTCGGTGCCGGCGAGCACCATCGCCAGCAGCGCCGCCGCCGACACCGGTGAGGTGATCGCGTTCTCGGTCCCGTCGGCCAGCTCGCCGAGCAGGTCGAACCCGAACCGGTTGACCGACTCGGCGACCGCCTGCGCCGCACCCGGCGCCAGTTCGGTGACCATCGAGACCCGCTGCTCGTCCGGCGGCGGCTCGGCCGCCTCCGGACTCCCGCAGCCCACCACCAGCAGCCCGCTCACCAGCAGGAACGCGCCGATCCGTGCCATGGTCATCGAGTTCACCACCCCTAACGGTTGGACGCCATCCGGCGCGCCGGAGTTCCGTCAGGCGGTCGGCGGTGGGGCGGTGCTGGCCCGGCGGATCAGGGTCGCCTCGACCGTGACCGTCCGCGGCCCGTCGCTCGGCGGCGCCAGCGCCAGCCGCATCGCGGCCGCTCCGATCTCGGTCAGCGGCAGCCGGACCGTGGTGAGCGCCGGCACCAGGTCCCGGGCGATCGGCATGTCGTCGAAGCCGATGATCGACAAATCCTCGGGGATCTTCAGCCCGCGCTCCCGGGCGACCGCCAGCGCGCCGATCGCCATCGTGTCGTTGCCGACCGCGAGCGCGGTGAGGTCGGGGTTCGCGTCGAGCAGGTCGGCGGCGGCCCGCGCCCCGGAGTCCCGGTCGAAGTCGGCGTACGCGATCCGCTTGCTGGGCAGGGTCCGGCCGCGCTCGCGGAGCGCCTGCCGCAGCCCGGCGAGCCGGTCGGCGGTGGTGGTGAGCCCGGCCGGGCCGGCCACCACCCCGATCCGGTGGTGCCCGAGCCGGCACAGCTCGGTGCCGGCGAGCCGGCCGCCTTGCTCGTTGTCGGGCAGCACCGCGTCACCGGGGGTGTGCAGGTGCCGGCCGATCACCGCCACCCGGCCGCCGTCCTTCTGGTACTGCTTGAGCCGGGTGGCGATCGCCCGGGCGGTCTTCGGGTCGCGGTGCCCGGAGCCGGCGAGCACGATCGCGGCGGTCCGGTGGCCGTGCAGCAGCCCGACGTACTCCCGCTCCCGCTCCGGCTCCCGGTAGCTGTTGCAGATGAACAGCAGCCGGCCGGCGTCGGTGGCGACCCGCTGCAGGCCGCGGGTGATCTCGGCGAAGTACGGGTCGGAGACGTCGTGCACGATCACCCCGACCGCGGTCGGCTGTGCCCGGGCCAGCTGCTGGGCGTGTACGTTCGGGACATACTGCAGCGCCTCGGCGGCGAGCAGCACCCGGGTCCGCAGGTGCTCCGAGACCGGCTTGTTGCTGCCCGACAGGATCCGCGAGGCGGTGGCCGGGGAGACCCCGGCCCGCCGGGCCACATCGGTCAGTGTCGCCAATCCGGACCGCCTTACCGCTACAACGTACGTAGGTGGAAGCCACCGTCCACGTCGATGACCTGTCCGGTGCTGAACGGTAGCAAGTCGGTCGCGATCGCGAGCACCGCCTTCCCGACATCTTCCGGCTGGCCCCACCGCCGGATCGGGGTCAGCCCGTTCGCGATCAGCTGGTCGTAGCGCTCCTTCACCGGGCCGGTCATGTCGGTCTCGACGATCCCGGGCCGGATCTCGTAGACCCCGATCCCGTGCTCGGCCAGCCGGGCGGCGTAGAGCGCGGTCAGCATCCCGAGCCCGGCCTTGGCCAGGCAGTAGTCGCCCCGGTTCACGCTCGCCGCGTAGGCGCTTACCGACGAGATGGTGACAATCTTCGGGTGCTCGACCACTCCAGATTGGACCTGCTCGATCATCCGGCGGGCCACCAGCTGGGTGAGGAAGTATGGGCCCTTCAGGTTGGTGCCGATCACCCGGTCGAACGACTCCTCGGTCGCTTCCAGCAGGTCGGCCCGGACCGCCGGCGCCACCCCGGCGTTGTTGACCAGCAGGTCGATCCGGCCGCAGGCGGCGTAGGCCTGCTCGACCAGCCGCTGCCGGTCGGCGGCGACCGCGATGTCCGCCGGGACCAGGTGGGCCCGGGCGCCAGCGGCCTCGACCCGGTCGGCGACCTCCTTGGCCGCCTCGGCGTTCCGGACGTAGTTGACCACCACCTGGAAACCGGCACCGGCGAGCGCCAGCGCGATCCCGCGGCCGATCCCGCGGGAGGCGCCGGTGACGATCGCCGACTTCACCGGCCCGCCCCGAAGAACGTGTAGTCGCCGTCCCGCTCCAGGTAGAGCGCGAGCTCGCGGGCGTGGTAGTCACCCCACATGCTGGACTCTCCATTGGGGACCCGCTGGCCGGGCGGGACGTGGTCCCAGCCGTTCGGCCGGTGGTAGACCGAGTGCAGCAGCAACCCCTGGTGGGCCGGGTCGGTGCTCAGGTACGGCTCGTCGAACAGGGTGCTGGCGACGGTCAGCCCAGCCTGCCAGTAGCGCCGGTCGTCCAGGTAACGGCCGAGTCGCAGCAGCCCCTGCGCGGCGATCGCCGCGGCCGAGGAATCCACCGGCTCGAACCGGTTGTACGGATCGGCCGGCTGGTCCCGCCAGTCGCCCAGCCGGACCAGCCCGGGGGCGCCGGTGTCCCAGTACGGGATGCCGTCGCTGGCGGTGTGTTCGAGGTAGAAGTCGCAGGTGGCGATCGCGGCCCGGCGCAGCGCCGTTACGTCCGGCGGCTCGGGGAGCGTGGCCAGCCACTCCAGCAGTTCGGTGAACCCGAGCATCGCCCAGGCCAGCCCGCGGGTCCAGGTGGTGAACGGGGAGTAGCCCTGCTGCGTGCTCGGGCACCGGTACCGTCCATCGTTGACGTTGAATATGGACTCGTGCGCGACCCGGCCCGGCAGGTCGTACGCGTCCCGGCCCTCGCCGTAGTAGACGTTCCAGCGGGCGGTGCTGGTGGCGTGGACGAGCAGCCGGTCCAGCAGCGAGATCCGCTCGTCGTGTTCACCCATCAGCACGTGGCCGAGCTGGTGCGCCAGGGCCAGCGCCCGGCAGGACCGGATCGTGTCCACGAACAACGAATGTGGCCCGTTGAACGAGTAGATGTAGCCACCGCCGTCGGCGGTCGGCTGCCAGCGGGCCGCCTGCACCGCGCCGCTCGCCTTCAACGCCAGCTCGTAGCACGCCCGCTCGCCCGGGTCCTCGGCGATCCGCCCCTCGTTCATGAGCCGCCACAGCGTCCCGTACGTGCTGACGTTGTTGAACCCGTGGTCGTGCACGCCGATGTGGCTGACGTGGCTGGCCATCGCGGTCCGGGTGCCGTCCCGGCCCAGCTCCAGGAACTGCTGCTCGCCGGTGGCGTCGAACTGCAGCAGCGCCGAGCCGAACTGGAAGCCCTGGGTCCACTCGGTCCAGCCGCGGGCGGTGTACCGGCCCTCGACGGTGTAGACCGGGGAGCCGTCGAACCGGGTCTGGTGGATCGACACCAGCTTCGCGGCCGAGAGCTGCCACAGCTGGTCGAGCTTGGGTCGCAGGTCGGCGACGGTGAGCGATTCGTTGACGTTCATGACACGTGGACTTTCATGACACGTGCGCCAGGTAGGACTCGATGGTGGCGGCTAGGATATCCGGCCCCGGCCGGCCCCACAGCTGTTCGTGGAATACTTCCACCTCGACCGGCCCGAGGTAGCCGGCGGCCCGCACCGCGGCGGTGAACCGTCGCATGTCGATGCACCCCTCGCCGGGCAACCCTCGGCCGAGCAGCACCCCGGCCGGCAGCGGGGTAACCCAGTCGGCGACCTGGAAGCTGGCGATCCGGCCCTCCCGGCCGGCCCGGGCGATCTGGTCCCAGACCTGGTCGTCCCACCACAGGTGGTAGGTGTCGATCACCACCCCGACCGTGGTCGCCGGGTATGGCGCGGCGAGGTCGAGCGCCTGTGCCAGTGTGGACACCACGCACCGGTCCGAGGCGTACATCGGGTGCAGCGGCTCGATCGCGAGCCGGACCCCGGCCGCCCGGGCGTGCGGTATCAGCTCGCCGATCCGCTCGCCGACCCGGGCCCGGGCCCCGTCGAGGTCCCGAGAGCCGGCCGGCAGGCCACCGCTGACCAGCACCAGCACCGGCGCGCCGAGGGTGGCCGCCTCGTCGATCGCCCGGCGGTTGTCGTCGTACCAGTCCGGGTCGTGGAAGAAGCCGCCGCGGCACAACGAGCTGACCGTGAGCCCGGCATCCCGTACCAGCTTCGCGGCGGCCGCCAGCCCGGGCGGGTCGAGCTGGTCGCGCCACAGCCCGACCGCCGGCACGCCGGCCGCGACGCAGCCGGTGACCAGCTCGGGCAGCGGCCACCGCTTGGCGGTCGCCTGGTTGAACGAGAAGTCCGCCAGCCGGTTCACAGCGGCGGCACCTCGATCCGGCGCCCCTCCCGGGCCGACTGCAGGCCGAGCTCGGCGAGCTGCACCCCGCGGGCGCCGGCCCACAGGTCGTAGTTGTACGGCTCGCCAAGCACGACGTGCCGCAGGAACAGCTCCCACTGGGCCTTGAAGCCGTTGTCGAACTCCTCGTTGTCCGGGACCGGCTGCCACTGCGCCCGGAACGGCTCGGTGACCGGCAGGTCCGGGTTCCAGACCGGCTTCGGAGTGGCCGCCCGGTGCTGGATCTTGCACTCGCGCAGCCCGGCCACCGCGCTGCCCTCGGTGCCGTCCACTTGGAACTCGACCAGCTCGTCCCGGTACACCCGGACCGTCCAGGAGGAGTTGATCTGCGCGATGATGCCGCCTTCGAGCTCGAAGATCCCGTACGCGGCGTCGTCGGCGGTCGCCCGGTAGCGGTCGCCGCGCTCGTCCACCCGCTCCGGGATGTGAGTCGCGGTCCGGGCGGTCACCGCGGTCACCGGCGCGAAAATCCGCTCCAGCAGGTAGTGCCAGTGCGGGAACATGTCCATCACGATCCCACCGCCGTCCTCGGCCCGGTAGTTCCAGGACGGGCGCTGGGCGGTCTGCCAGTCGCCCTCGAACACCCAGTAACCGAACTCGCCGCGGACCGACAGGATCCGGCCGAAGAACCCGCCCTCGACCAGCCGGGCGAGCTTGCGAAGGCCGGGCAGGAACAGCTTGTCCTGCACCACCCCGTGCCGGAGCCCGGCGTCGTCGGCGAGCCGGGCCAGCGCCACCGCGCCGGACAGCGACTCGGCGCTCGGCTTCTCAACGTAGACGTGCTTGCCGGCCTTGATCGCGGCGGCGGTCGCCTGCTCGCGTTGCTGGGTGACCTGGGCGTCGAAGTAGATCTCGACGTCCGGCCGGGCGAGCGCGGCGGCGAGGTCGGTGGTCCACTCGGTCAGCCCGTGCCGCTCGGCGATCTCGGCGAGTTTCGCCTCGTTCCGCCCGACCAGCACCGGTTCCGGCCACAGCCGGTCACCGTTGGGCAGCGGCAGGCCACCCTGCTCCCGGATCGCCAGCAGCGACCGGACCAGGTGCTGCCGGTACCCCATCCGCCCGGTCACTCCGTTCATCACGATCCCGATTGGCCGGCGCGCCATCCTGCTCCTTTCCGCGGGGGAGCGCTCGGACCGCGGGGAGCGCTCGGGAAACCGCTTTCCTTGCCGTAGAATACCAGCTTGGGCCAGCTGAACACAGATCGGGCCGGTGGCGAGCCGGCCCGATCTGCGTTGGGTGGAGGAGCGGGGGTCTAGGTGGCGATGGCGTCCTGGACCTGTTCGATGAATTCGTTCGCCGCCTCGGTGGTGGTGAGGTTGCCGAACAGCATCTCCTCGTAGATCCGCTGCATGATGTCGACCACCTCGCCGGCCCCGGTCGGCGGCGGTGGCGGCGCCTCGCCCAGGGTCGGAGCGAGCTCCGACATGAAGTCGGCGACCTGCTGCTCGGCCGGCGGCAGCTGGTCGGCGATCGCGTCCCGCACGGTCGGGTTCGCCGGCACGCCGCGGTCGTTGAGCAGCTTCTCCCCGGCCTCGGGGCTGTTCAGCAGGAAGTCGACGAACATCGCCGCCTCCCGCGGGTGCTCGGTGTTGGCCGAGATCGACCAGGACATCGCCGGCTTCAGGTACATGCCGGGCTGGACCCCGGTCGACTCACCCGGCTGCCGGAGCAGTACCAGCTCCCGGCCGGCCGAGCCAGAGAGGGTACCGAGCTGGTTGGTCCACCAGGTGCCGAACGCGCCCCGGTTGGTGGCGAGCAGCGACTGGTCGGGACCGGTGGCGCCGATCTCGACCGTCTCCTCCGGGCCGGGGGTCCCGCCCCGTTCGATCTGCTCCAGCGCGAGGTCCCAGAACTCGGCCAGGGTCTCGGCGGTGAACCCGAGCGTGCCGTCCGCGTTGTAGAGCGCCTCGCCCTGCTGCCGGGCGTAGATGTTGAACAGCGCCTCGTTGGTGCCGAACGCCTGGGCGCCGAAGTAGTCGCCGCCGCCGGCCTCCGAGATGTCCACGGTCAGGTCGATGTAGTCCTGCCAGCTCCAGGTGGTGTCGTCGGGCATCTCGAAGCCCGCGTCCTGGACGATCTGCGGGTCGGCCACGATCGCGAACGCGTTGAAGCCGGTCGCGATCGTGTAGAGCCCGCCGTCGATCTCGCCGGCGGCCAGCGCGGCCGGGTCGAGCTGGCTGGTATCGAGCACGTCGGAGACGGTGTTCAGGTCGAGCAGCTGGCCGTTGGCGACGTACTCGCGCACGAACCGCTCCTCCATCTGGATGATGTCCGGCGCGTTCCCGCCGGCGGTCGCGGTGGCGAGCGCGTCCCAGTAGCCGTCGAAGTCGCTGAACGTCGGCTGGATCTCGATGTTGGGGTGCTCGGCGGTGAACATGTCGATCAGCTCTTGGGTGTAGGCGTGCCGGCTGTCCGAGCCCCACCAGGTGAAGGTGAGCTGGATGGTGCCGTCGCCGGAGTCACCGTCGTCGCCGCAGCCGCCGGCGGCGACCGCCAGTGCCAGCGCGAGCGCCGCGGCGCTCGCCGCTCGCAGCTGGGTTCGTCTTCTGGTACGCACGGGTGTTGCTCCTCTCATTTAATTCCGGTGGTGGCGATGCCCCGGACCAGGTACCGCTGCCCGGCCAGGAAGAAGCCGAAGATCGGTACCAGCGCGACGATCGACATCGAGAACAGCGGGCCCCACGAGGTGTCGCCCTGCGAGTCGACGAAGAACCGAAGCGCCAGCGGGACCGTGGCCAGGTCCGGGTCGGTAAGGAAGATCAGCTGGCTGTAGAAGTCGTTCCAGGTCCAGATGAACGTGAAGATCGCGGTGGTGGCGAGCGCGGGCATCGACAGCGGCATGATCACCCGCCAGAAGATGCCCCAGTGGTTGCAGCCGTCGATCCTGGCCGCCTCGTCCAGCTCCCGCGGCAGCACCCGGATGAACTGCACCATCAGGAAGATGAAGAAGGCGTCCTGGGCAAGGAACTTCGGCACGATCAGCGGGTAGAACGTGTTGATCCAGCCCAGCTCGTTGAACAGGATGTACTGCGGCACGATCACCACGTGGATCGGCAGCATGATCGTGGCGAGCATGACTGCGAAGAACAGCTTGCGGCCCCGGAAGTTCAGCCGGGCGAACGCGTACGCGGTCATCGAGCAGGCGAGCAGGTTGCCGACGATCGAGCACGCCACGATCACCAGCGAGTTGAAGATGTACCGGTGGAACGGGTGCAGCAGCGCGGTCCAACCCTGCACGTAGTTGCCTGGCTCCAGCTCGGTCGGGATCAGCCCGGGTTCCCGGAAGATGATGTCGGTGGGCTTGAACGAGCTGGACAGCATCCACAGCAGCGGGTAGAGCATTACCAGCCCGAACCCGACCAGTCCACCGTGGATCAGTAGGCTCTGCCACCAGGGCCGCCGCCGGGGCCCCCGGTAGCTGTCAGCGGTGTCGGTGGTGCGGAGCAGCTCATTCGTCGCCATAGAAGACCCAGTACCTTGCCGCGATGAAGTTGACCGCGGTGAATCCCGCGATGATCGTGAGCAGTAGCCAGGCCATCGCCGAGGCGTAGCCCATGTCGAAGTTCTTGAAGCCCTCCTGGTACAGGTAGAGCGTGTAGAACAGGGTGGCGTCGGCCGGTCCGCCCTTGCCGCCGCTGACGATGAACGCCTGCGTGAACGACTGGAACGAGTTGATGACCTGCAGCACCAGGTTGAAGAAGATGATCGGGGTCAGCAGCGGCAGCGTGATCCGGAAGAACCTGGTGAACCAGCCGGCGCCGTCGACCGACGCCGCCTCGTAGTACATCGCCGGGATCTGCCGCAGCCCGGCCAGGAAGATCACCATCGGCGACCCGAACGTCCAGACGTGCAGCAGCACGATCGTCCAGAGTGCGGTGTCCGGGTTGGAGATCCAGCCGGTCGGGGTGAGCCCGACCAGCCCGGCCAGGTCGGAGACGACCGGCAGCTCCAGCACCTGGTTGACCAGCCCGCGGGTGCCGAAGATCAGTCGCCACAGGATCGCGATCGCGACGCTGCCGCCCAGCAGCGAGGGCAGGTAGTAGATCGACCGGTACAGCGGCAGGCCGCGTACCCCCCGGTCGAGCACGATCGCCAGCCCGAGCGCCACCACCAGCTGCGCCGGCACGCCGACCACCGTGTAGGTGATGGTGACCCGCAGCGCCTGGTGCAGCCGCTCGTCCTCGAGCATCGCCCGGTAGTTCTCCAGCCCCACCCAGTTCGGGTCGGAGAGCAGGTTGTAGTCGGTGAACGAGAGCACCAACGAGGCGATGATCGGCCCGAGCGTGATCCCGACCAACCCGACGAACCACGGCGCCAGGAACAGCACCGCTGCCCGGCCGTCCTTGCGCCAGGTCTTGCGCCCGCCGGCCGGGGCGGCCGGCGGCTCGGTGGTTTCCACGGCCGGCGTCAGCGCCGACTGCAGGCTGGTGCTCGCCACGCGGTCACTCCTTGCCAGACGAACGTGCTCGGTGCGGGCCGGGGCCGGTCGAGTCGCGCACGATCAGCTCGGTCTGCAGCGTGATCTGTGCGGTGGTGCGCCGGTCGTCGCCGTGCTGCAGCAGCATGTCGACGGCCGCCCGGCCGGCGGCCGAGGTCGGGTTGGCCACCGTGGTCAGCTTCGGCCGGGTCCGGCGAGCCGAGGCGATGTCGTCGATCCCGACCACACTGATGTCCGCCGGCACCCGTACCCCGGCCGCGTCGAGCCCTTCGATCAGGCCGATCGCCATCAGGTCGTTGTAGGCGAGCACGCCGGTGGCGCCGGACTTGATGACCTGCTCGGCCGCGGCCAGCCCGCCATCCTCGGTCGGCGGGTTCGGGCTGATCACGGTCAGCTTGGCGTCGGCTGCCTTGGCCGCGGCGATCGCCGCCTTGCGGATCTCCCGGTTGGTCCAGGAGCCGCGCGGCCCACCGAGCAGCGCCAGCTCCCGGTGGCCGAGCCCGACCAGGTGCTCGATCGCCCGGCTGGCGCCGCCGGCGACGTCCATCACCACGCACGGCAGCCCGGCCACCAGCCGGTTCACCACCACCAGCGGCACCTCCCGGGACAGCTGCTCGATCAGGCTGTTGCTCATCCGGGGGCTGCACAGCAGCACCCCGTCGACCTGCTTGGCCAGCGCCCGGACCAGGTCCTCCTCGACCAGCGCGTCCTCGTTGGTGTCGGCCACGAAGATGTGGTGGTCGCGGAGCCGGGCCTGCCCCTCGGCGGCCTTGATCATCGGCGGGAAGAACGGGTTGGCGATGTCGGCGACGATCAGCCCGATGTTGTGGGTCCGGCCGGTGATCAGCGCTCGGGCGGCCCGGTTGGGCCGGTAACCGAGGCTCTCCGCGGTCGCCAGCACCCGGCTGCGGGTCTCCGCGTTCACCAGGTGCGGCGCCGAGAACGTCCGGGACACCGTGGAGATGTGCACGCCGGATGCCCGGGCGACGTCACGGATGGTGGCTGGCACGTGCGGTCCTCACCTGTGGTCGGCATCACTTATCATCCGCCCATTAATGCAAACGTTTGCTGGGATGTCAACGCCCGAGGCCGGCATCTTTGTTGGACGAGCAACCTAATAGACCTGACTTCCTAGACATATCAGGTGATCAGGCACCGTATGTTGACGAGACCCACGAGGTCGTGGTTGGCTGCTATTGCAAAGCTTTGCTGTCTGCTGCCCCGCCCCGAGGAGGGCCATGCGTAGATACGCGATCGTCGGCGCCGGTGCCAGGGCGCAGATGTACGCGCGGTCGCTGGTCACCGGCTACGCCGACGAGGCCCAGCTGGTCGCGTTCGCCGACATCAACCCGGCCCGGATCACCGCTCACAACCGCTGGCTGACCGAGCTGGGCGCCGAGCCGGCGGCGAGCTGGCCGGCCGAGCAGTTCCCCGAGATGCTCGCCGCCGAGCAGGTGGACACGGTGATCGTCACCACCGTCGACCGCACCCACGACGAGTACATCGTGGCCGCGCTGGCCGCCGGCTGCGAGGTGATCACCGAGAAGCCGATGACCATCGACGCGCCGCGCTGCCGGCGGATCCTGGACGCGGTCGCCAGCACCGGCCGGCACGTCACGGTCACCTTCAACTACCGCTACAACCCGATCCACGAGCAGGTACGGGAGCTGCTCGCCGACGGCGTGGTCGGGGAGATCGGCTCGGCGCACTTCGAGTGGCTGCTCGACGTCCGGCACGGCGCGGACTACTTCCGGCGCTGGCACCGGGACAAGGCCAACTCCGGCGGGCTGCTGGTGCACAAGGCGACCCACCACTTCGACCTGGTGAACTGGTGGCTCGGGGCCCGGCCGGTGACCGTGTACGCGCGGGGCCGGCGGTTCTTCTACGGCGAGCAGGGTGCCAAGCACGGCTACGACCGGGGGTACGCCCGGGCGCACGGCGCGCCGGCGGCCGCCGACGACCCGTTCGCGCTCAAGCTGGCCGACCACCCGGCGCTGCGGCAGCTCTACCTGGAAGCGGAGCACCTGGACGGCTACCACCGCGACCAGAACGTGTTCGCGCCCGGGGTCACCATCGAGGACGACCTGGCGGTGCTGGTCAGCTACGACACCGGTGCCACCATGAGCTACCACCTCACCGCCTACGCCCCGTGGGAGGGCTACCGGTTCATGGTCAACGGCAGCAAGGGCCGGCTGGAGCTGGAGGTGGTGGAGAACGACCACGTCGCACCCGGGGCGGCCGGCGGCCTGAAGGGCGCCCAGCTGCACGGCGACGCGGCCGCCGCCGAGTCCGGCTGGTACACGCTGACGGTCCGGCCCTACTGGCGGCCGCCCTACCAGGTGGAGGTGCCCGGCTACACCCGGGAAGGGCACGGCGGCGCGGATGCCCGGATGACCGAGGTACTGTTCGGCCCGGACGGTGGCCGCAAGCCGGACCGGCTCGGCCGGGCCGCCACCGAGCTGGACGGCGCCGCCTCACTGCTGGTCGGACTGGCCGGCAACGCCTCGCTCGCCTCCGGCAACCCGGTCCAGGTCGCCGACCTGCTCGACCTTTCGGCCTACGAGGAGCTCGATGTCCACCGATCCTGATGTGCTCTTCCCGTCCGATCCGACCCAGCGCGCGATCGCCCGGGAGCTGTTCGCTGCGGCCAAGGACCTGCCGCTGATCTGTCCACACGGGCATGTCGACCCGGCGATCCTGGCCGAGGACCGGCCGTTCCCGGACCCGGCCCGGCTGTTCATCGTCCCCGACCACTACCTGACCCGGCTGCTGCTGTCGCAGGGGATCCCGCCGGCCCGGCTGGGCGTGCCGGGGACCGGCCGGGAGCCGGTCGAGACCGACGGGCGGAAGATCTGGCGGACCTTCGCCGAGCATTGGCACCTGTTCCGGGGCACCCCGTCCCGGCTATGGCTGGAGCGGACGTTCGCCGACGTGTTCGGCGTGACCACCCGGCTGCGGCCGGAGACCGCCGACGAGATCTACGACGCGCTCGCCGCCAAGCTCGCCGAGCCGGCGTTCCGGCCCCGGGCGCTGTTCAACCGGTTCGGGATCGAGGTGCTCGCCACCACTGAGTCGCCATTGGACGATCTGGCCGCGCACCAGTCGCTGGCCGCCGACGGCTGGGGTGGGCCGGGCGGCCGGGTGATCACTACCTTCCGGCCTGACGATGTGGTGGACCTCGAGTGGGCCGGCTGGCCGGAGCGGGTGGCGGCGCTGGGCGAGCTGACCGGTGAGGACACCGGCAGCTACGCCGGCTACCTCGCCGCGCTGCGCCGCCGCCGGGAGGCGTTCATCAAGGCCGGCGCCACCTCCTCCGACCACGGCCACCCGACCGCCCGGACCCAGCGGCTGGCCAAGCACGAGGCGGCCGCGATCTACAACCGGGCGCTGCGCGGTGCCGCCACGCCGGCCGACGCGGAGGCGTTCCGGGGCCACATGCTGCTCGAGTTCGCCGCGATGTCGATCGAGGACGGGCTGGTGATGCAGCTGCACCCGGGCGCGGTCCGCAACCACAACCGGTGGCTGCACGAAGGCTACGGCCGGGACGTCGGCGGCGACATCCCGCAGCCGACCGAGTACGTGCACGCGCTCGCCCCGCTGCTCGACGCGTACGGCAACGACCCCCGACTCACCCTGGTGGTCTACACATTGGACGAGACCACGTTCAGCCGGGAGCTGGCGCCGATCGCCGGCGGCTACCCGGCGGTCTACCTGGGCGCGCCGTGGTGGTTCCTGGACGCGCCGGAGGCGCTGCGCCGGTTCCGGGAGGCGGTCACCGAGACCGCCGGCTTCTACAACACCGCCGGGTTCGTGGACGACACCCGGGCGTTCTGCTCGATCCCGGTCCGGCACGAGGTCGCCCGCCGGATCGACGCCGGCTACCTGGCCCGGCTGGTCGCCGAGCACCGGCTGCCGCTGGACGAGGCGAAAGAGACCATCGTGGACCTCAGCTATCGGATCCCGAAGCGCATCTTCCGGTTGGAGCAACGATGAAGATTCTGGCAGCCCGGGTCCACGACGTCCGGTTCCCGACCGCGGCCGCGGCCGACGGCTCGGACTCGGTCAACCGCGGCGACTACTCGGCCAGCTATGTGGAGCTCACCACCGACGAGGGAGTGACCGGCGCCGGGCTCACCTTCACCAACGGCCGGGGCAACGAGCTCACCTGCGGGGCGATCCGGGCGCTCGCGCCACACGTGGTCGGCCGTACCCTCGAGGAGATCGTCGACGAGCCGGTGGCGTTCTGGCGGTCGCTGGTCGCCGACCCGCAGCTGCGCTGGCTCGGCCCGGAGAAGGGCGTCATCCACATGGCGACCGGCGCGTTGGTGAACGCGGTCTGGGACCTGCGGGCCAAGCGCGAGGGCAAGCCGATCTGGCGGTTGCTGGCCGAGCTGCCGACCGCTGAGCTGGTCCGCAACGTCGATTTCCATCACATCTCCGACGCGCTCACCCCGGAGGAAGCCGCGGAGATCCTGGATCGTGGGGAGGTCGGGCGCGCCGAACGGCTGGCTGAGCTGGAACGTTCCGGCTTCCCCGCCTACACCACCTCGGTCGGCTGGCTGGGCTACCCGGACGAGAAGGTGCGGGCGCTCACCCGGGCCGCCTACCAGCAGGGGTGGCGGGCGATGAAGATGAAGGTCGGCGGCCCGCCCGACGACGACGTCCGGCGGGCGGCGCTGATCCGCGCCGAGATCGGTCCGGACGCGCTGCTGATGATGGACGCCAACCAGGTCTGGGACGTCGACGAGGCGATCGAGCAGATGGCCAGGTTGGCCGAGTACCAGCCGTACTGGATCGAGGAGCCGACCCACGCCGACGACGTGCTCGGGCACGCCCGGATCGCCGAGGCGGTCCGGCCGATCAAGGTCGCCACCGGCGAGGCGGCGGCGAACCGGGTCATCTTCAAGCAGCTGCTGCAGGCGGACGCGATCGGGGTGTGCCAGGTGGACGCCTGCCGGGTGGGCGGGGTGAACGAGGTGCTGTCGATCCTGCTGCTGGCGGCGAAGTTCGGGGTGCCGGTCTGCCCGCACGCCGGCGGGGTCGGGCTGTGCGAGTACGTCCAGCACCTGGCGATCTTCGATTACCTGCGGGTCGGCCGCTCATTGGATGGTCGCATGATCGAGTACGTCGACCACCTGCACGAGCACTTCGTCGACCCGGTCCGCACCAGCGGCGGCCGGTACCTGCTGCCGGCCGCCCCCGGCTACAGCATCACCATGAAACCGGCCTCGATCGCCGAGTACTCCTACCCAGACGGACCGGTATGGGCGCACTGACCCGGCTGTCACTGGCCACGCTGGACCGGCTGCCGGCGGCGGCCCGGCCGCTGGTGCGTCCCGGCGAGGCCGGTGCCGGGATCGTCCACATCGGCCTCGGTGCGTTCCACCGGGCGCACCAGGCCGAGTACACCGAGGAGGCGATCGCGGTCGCCGGCGGCGACTGGGCGATCGTGGCGGTGGCGCCGCGCCGGCGCCAGCTGGCGGACGCGCTCGCCGCCCAGGACGGGCTGTTCAGCGTCACCAGCCTGGATGGCGAGGGCGCGAACACCCGGGTGGTGGGGGCGTTCGTCGGGGTCCGGCACGCGGCCAGCGACCCGGCCGGGGTGGTGGCGCTGCTCGCGGACCCGAAGATCCGGATCGTCACCATGACGGTCACCGAGAAGGCGTACCGGACCGACCCGGCGACCGGCCGGCTGCTGGTCGACGACCGGCTCCGGGCCGAGCTTGCCCAGCAGGTCGAGCCGGCGAGCGTACCGGGCCTGCTGGTGGCCGGGCTGCGCGCCCGCGCCCGCGCCGATGCCGGCCCGATCGCGCTGGTCAGCTGCGACAACCTGCCGGCCAACGGCCGGCGGTTGGGCAGCGCGGTGCGGCAGGCGCTGGCGGTGGCCGGCGCGCCGGCCGCGCCGGTGGCCGAGTGGGTACGGGCGAACGTCACGTTCCCGGGCACCATGGTGGACCGGATCGTGCCGGCGACCACCCCGGCCACGCTCGCCACCGCGCAGTCCGCGCTCGGGGTGGTGGATCTGGCGGCGGTCGCCGCCGAGCCGTACCGGCAGTGGGTGATCGAGGACGACTTCCCGGCCGGTCGGCCGGCCTGGCAGGTCGGCGGGGCGGTGCTCACCGACGACGCCGGCCCGTACGAGCGGCTGAAGCTCCGCTGCCTCAACGGGGTCCACTCGGCGGTGGCGTACCTGGGCGCGGTCGCCGGCTACCAGACCATCGCGGAGTCGCTGGCCCTGCCCGGGCTGACCGCGATGCTGGAACGGTTCGTCGCCGAGGACGTGGCACCCAGCCTCGACCCACCGGACGGGCTGTCGGTGGAGGCGTACGGCCGGTCGGTGCTGGACCGGTTCGCGAACCCGGCGATCGGGCACCGGACCTGGCAGGTGGCGATGGACGGCAGCCAGAAGCTGCCGCAGCGGGTGCTGCACACGATCGCCGACCGGCGGGCGGCCGGAGCCACCCCACGGTGGGCGGCGCTGGTGGTGGCGGCGTGGATGCGGTTCGTCACCGGGTACGACGACGCGGGCCGGCCGCTGCCGCTGGACGACCCGCTCGCCGAGCCCATCCGCAAGGCGATCGCGGATGCCGACACGCCGGCCGCGATCGCCAATGGATTGCTGGCGCTGGACCAGGTGTTCGCGCCGGAGCTCGCCGAGGACCCGGTGGTCCGCGAGCTGATCGTGGAGTGGCTGGACGCGCTGACCCGGCACGGGGTGGCCGAGACCCTGGCGAGCGTGGGGTGAGGACCCGATGCGAGTGGCGCTGATCGGCGCGAACGGCCACGGCCGGTGGCATCGCCGGGCGATCGCCCGGCTGCAGGCCGCCGGCGCGGTCCGGCTGGTCGGGCTGTGCGACCTGGCGCCGATCCGGGACGAGCCGGACGCGCCGGTGCCGCCGGGCGCCCGGATCTTCACCGACTACCGGGAGCTGCTCGCCACGGTCGCCCCGGAGGTGGTGGTGATCTGCACACCGCCGCACACCCACCTGGAGATCGCCACGACGGCGGCCCGGGCCGGCGCCGACCTGCTCCTGGAAAAGCCACCGGTGCTGAGCCTGGCCGAGCACGAAGCGCTGGCGGCGGTGCTCGCCGAGACCGGCCGGGTGTGCCAGGTCGGGTTCCAGGCGCTCGGCTCGGCGGCGCTCGCCGAGCTGACCGCCGCGATCACCGCCGGCCGGCTGGGCGCGGTCCGGGCGGTCAGCGCGGTCGGTGGTTGGCAGCGCCCGGACTCCTACTACCAGCGGGCGCCCTGGGCGGGGCGGCGCTGGCTGGCCGGCCGGCCGGTGCTGGACGGCGCGCTGGCCAACCCGTTCGCGCACGCGGTGATGCAAACCCTGGCGATCGCCGAGGCGGTCACCGGCGCGCCGGTGCGGATCGGGAACGGTGGCCGCCGGGTCGAGCTGGCCCGCTACCGGGCCAGACCGATCGAAGTGGACGACACCGCGGTGGTGCGGCTGGCCGGCGAGCCGGTGCTGCTGGTAGCGGTGACGCTGTGCGCCGACGAGTGGGTGACGCCGCAGGTGATCGTGCACGGCGAGGCCGGCCAGGCGATCCTCGAGTACACCGAGGACCGGCTGCGGTTGCCGGGTGACCCGGCGATCCGGAGTGTCCCCGGCCGCACCGGCCTGCTGGAAAACCTGCTCGACCACCGGGCCGAGGCGATGCCGCTGTTGGCGCCGCTGGCCCGCACCGCGCCGTTCACGGCGCTGGTCGAGACGATTACTGCCGCTCCGGACCCGGCGCCGATCGGAGCCATCCGGGCGATCGGCAATGGCCCCGACCGGGTCGTGACCGTGCCCGGGATCAGCCGGCTGCTGCGCCGCGCCGCCGACGAGCTCGCCCTGCCGAGCGAGCTTGGGGCGGCGTGGGCGGTGCCGGCTTACGAAACTCGTTAATAGCGCATTCGTTCCTCGAAAAAGGGCGGTCGAGGCGGCTACCTCTGCGCATTTACATTGCAATATATCTGCATATCGCAACTATTGACTATAAGCGCTTTTCGACCGTACGTTTCTCCATATGGGTTTCGGTTTGGTTACGAGACCTTTTCGAGGAATGGAGAAGCCAATGCGAAAGCAAGGCGCTGCGGTCGTCGGGTTGGCGCTGCTGGCCGGGACACTGGTCGCGGGACCGGCACCGGCCGCCGCCCACCGGGGCCACGACGGGCCGCCGCCACTTGCCCGGCTGCTCGCGAGGCAGCCGTTGCCCGCCAATGACGGTTGGGGATCGGCCGGTCCGGGCACCACCGGTGGCTCGGCCGCCAAGCCGAGCCAGGTGCACGTCGTTTCGACCAGGGCGGAGCTGGTCGAGGCGCTCGGTGGCGACAACGCCACCAATGCCGAGAATGACATCCCCAAGATCATCTTCATCGACGGCACGATCGACGGGTTCGAAGGGCCGGACGGCCAGCTGCTCGGGTGCGACGACCTCGCCGACCCGGACTACTCCTTCGAGGACTACCTGGCCACCTACGATCCGGCGGTCTGGGGCCGGGACACCGAGCCGGAGGGGCCGCTGGAGGACGCCCGGGTGCGGTCCCAACGCAACCAGGGTGCGCAGACGGTCATCAACGTCGGCTCGAACACCACTCTCTACGGCATCAACAACGCCCGGCTGGTGCACCTCACGTTGATGTTCAACGAAGTGGACAACGTCATAGTCCGGAACATCCGGTTCGAGGACGCGTTCGACTGCTTCCCGCAGTGGGACCCGACCGACGGGTCGACCGGCAACTGGAACTCGAACTGGGACAACGTCTCGGTCCGCCGGGGGTCGAACTTCTGGTTCGACCACAACACGTTCACCGACGGCGGCAACCCGGACAGCGGCCAGCCGGTCTACTTCGGCCGGCCGATGCAGGTGCACGACGGCGCGCTGGACATCACCCACACCGCGGACCTGGTGACCGTCTCTTACAACGTGTTCACCAACCACGACAAGACGATGCTGATCGGCTCGACCGACAACCCGAACAACCCGGGCGACGTCGGGCTGCTCAACGTGACCCTGCACCACAACCTGTTCGACGGGGTCGGCCAGCGGGCGCCCCGGGTGCGGTTCGGCCACGTCGACGTCTACAACAACTACTACCGGGTGCCGTCGGCGCAGACCCACGTCTACAGCTGGGGGGTCGGCGTCCAGTCGAGCACCTACGCGGAGAACAACTACTTCGCGCTCGGCCGGGACGTCGACCCGGCGGAGATGATCAGTCGGTTCAACGGCACCGCGATCACCGAAATCGGGACCTGGGCCCGGATCGGGCCCGGGTCCGCCCGACCGATCAGCCTGCTCGATGCGTACAACGCCGTCAATGACCCACAGCTGAGTGACGACGTGGGCTGGACTCCGGAGCTGCGCCGCGGCCCGGTGCTACCGGCCTTTCTCGTCCCAGCGGTGGTGACTCTGCAAGCCGGCGCCGGGCGGATGCCGCAGTAGCGGTAATGGCGCCTCACCTGCCGAGGGAGGTGGTACGGGGGACATCTTCTGAGCTCGACCGATACGAGGAAGGAATGAGAGACGAATGAAACTCACCAAATCACTTCCACGTCGTCGGGTCAGCCGGCAGGCGCTACTCGCCACCACGTTCACCGCCGCGCTGGTGGCCGGCAGCCTGATCACCCTGCCCGCACTCGCCGACCAGCCTGCCGGTACGCCGGCCGGAGTGGCCCCGCTGCAGAGCGGCCCGATCGGCTGGGCCGCCGTGAACGGCACCACCACCGGTGGCGCCGGCGGCCCGACCGTGACCGTCACCAGCGGGTCGCAGCTCATCGACGAGATGCAGGCCGACGGACCGCGGATCATCCAGGTCTCCGGCACGATCAGCATCTCCGGGATGAACGACGTCGGCTCGGACAAGACCATCATCGGACTCGGGTCGAACGCCACCATCACCGGTGGCGGCCTGGACATCGATGGGGTCTCGAACGTCATCGTCCGGAACCTGAACTTCCGGGACTGGGGCGATGACGCGATCAACGTGCAGGACGGCTCGCACCACGTGTGGATCGACCACAACAGCCTGAGCAACGGTAGCGACGGCGCGATCGACATCAAGCGCGAGTCGGACTTCGTGACCGTCTCGTGGAACCGCATCTTCGACCACGACAAGTCGATGCTGCTGGGCCACAGCGACGGACACACGGCAGACCGCGGGCATCTCCGGGTTACCTACCACCACAACTGGTTTGACGGCAGCAACCAGCGCCATCCCAGGGTGCGCTACGGCAACCCGGTGCACGTGTTCAACAACTACTACAGCAACATCGGCAGTTACGGGGTCGCCTCCACTCAGGAGGCCGGCGTGATCGTCGAGGGCAACTTCTTCGAGAACACCGAGGACCCGTTCCACTGCGGCGAGGGGAGTTCACCGCCGGGCAGCCTGCGGGCGGCGAACAACCACTTCGTCAACTCCGGCAGCGGCCAGACCTGCGGCAGCGTCGGAAACGTCCCGTACCCGTACAGCCTGGACCCGGCCAGCAGTGTCAAGTCCATCGTGACCAGTGGCGCCGGAGCCGGCCGGATCTAGTTGGAGCACAGGGGGAACGGTCACGGGGGGCGGTGGGCTCGCGCCTGCCGCCCCTCGCCACAGAAGGGAGCACTGCGATGACAAACCGACATCGGCAACGGCGGCGCTGGTTAGCCGGGGCGTGCGCGAGCGCGCTCGCCGCCGGGCTGGTGCTGGTCGGGATCACCGTGGCGGCGCCGGCCGCCCGGGCCCAGACCGTTGACACCAACGCCTGGTACCAGCTGATTTCCAGGCACAGCGGGAAGGCGATCGACATCGCCGGCCAGTCCACGGCGGATGGAGCGATGGTCCAGCAGTGGAGCCCCGGGAGCCAGCAGAACCAGCAGTTCCGGTTCGTCCCGTCGGGCAGTGGCTACTACCGGATTATGGCGCGGCACAGCGGCAAGGTGCTCGACGTCTGGGAGTGGAACCCGGACGACGGCGCCGAGATCCGGCAATGGCCCGATCTCAACGGCACCAACCAGCAGTTCCGGCTGGTCGCCTCGGACAGCGGCTACGTCCGGCTGATCAACCGGTTCAGCGGCAAGGCGCTCGACGTGTGGGAGTGGTCCACCGCCGACGGTGGCCGGATCTCGCAGTTCACCGACCACAACGGCTGGAACCAGCAGTGGCAGCTGGTCCAGGTCGGCAGCGGTGGCGGTGGTGGCAACCAGAGCTGGCCGAACCCCACCGGGCAAGTCTCGGTGAACGGGACCATCGAGGTCTCCGGCACCTTCGACGGCGGCTTGCGCCGGTACTGCTGCATCGGCGACGGCGGCCAGGAAGAGGACCAGGACCCGATGTTCCGGCTCGCCGCCGGCGCGACCCTGCAGAACGTCATCATCGGCGCACCGGCCGGCGACGGCGTCCACTGCTCAGGTCCGTGCACCCTGCGCAACGTCTGGTGGGAGGACGTCGGCGAGGACGCCGCGACCTTCCGGGGCAGCGGCGACCCGCAGTTCCTGGTGGACGGTGGCGGGGCCCGGTCGGCCACCGACAAGGTGTTCCAGCACAACGGACCCGGCACGGTCACCATCCAGAACTTCCAGGCCAGCAACTTCGGGACCTTCTACCGGTCGTGCGGCAACTGCTCGACCCAGCACCAGCGGGACGTGATCATCCGGAACGTCACGCTCACGATGCCGGGCCGGACGGTGGCCGGCGTGAACATCAACTACGGCGACACCGCCCGGTTCACCAACGTCACGGTGGTCGACGACGGCAGCCGCCGGCTGGTGATCTGCCAGAAGTACATCGGTAACGACGACGGGGACGAACCCGACCAGGCCGGGACCGGCGCCGATGGCACCAACTGCATCTACTCCTCATCGGACATCATCTACCGCTGACGCAGCGGTCCGAGTAACTGATCGAAGTTCCAGGAAAGAGGCGACCATGCGTAGACGAGTCGCGCCGCGACTGCTGGCGGCGCTGGCAACATTGACGACCGTGGCGGCGGTCGGGGTAGTCCTGTCGATCCCGCAGGCGGCGGCGCAGTCCGGTGGCGCCACCGGCTATGCCACCCAGAACGGCGGCACCACCGGTGGCACGGGCGGGCAGCGGGTGCGCGCCACCACCGGCACCGCCATCCACAGTGCTCTGTGCAACCGGGCGAGCAGCTCCTCCCCGATCATCATCGAGGTGGAGGGCACCATCAACCACGGCAACACCAGCAAGGTGTCCGGTGACAGCTGCAACACGGCCGACGACAAGATCGAGCTGAAGCAGATCAGCAATGTGACGATCATCGGGGTCGGCAACGGTGCCGTCTTCGACCAGATCGGCATCCATATCCGCGAGGCCAGCAACATCATCATCCAGAACGTGACGGTCCGGAACGTCAAGAAGTCCGGTTCGCCCACCTCCAACGGTGGGGACGCGATCGGCATGGAGGCGGATGTCCGCAACGTCTGGGTCGACCACGTCACGCTGGAGGCCTCCGGTGGTGAGTCGGAGGGCTTCGACGGTTTGTTCGATCTCAAGAACAACACCCAGTACGTGACCCTGTCCTACAGCATCCTGCGCAACTCCGGCCGCGGCGGCTTGATCGGCTCGAGTGAGAGCGACCGCTCCAACGGGTTCATCACCTTCCACCACAACCGGTACGAGAACATCGACTCACGAACGCCGTTGCTGCGGGGCGGCATCGCGCACATCTACAACAACCACTTCGTCGACATCCACGAGTCCGGCATCAACTCCCGGGCCGGTGGGCGTGCTCGAGTGGACAACAACTACTTCGAGGACGCCAAGGATGTGCTCGGCACCTTCTACACCGACGAAGCCGGCACCTGGCAGGTGAACGGGAACATCTTCGACAACGTCACCTGGTCCAGCCCGGACGACGACTACCACCCGGCCGGGCCGAACGTCCAGTCGACCACCTCGGTCAGCATCCCGTACTCCTTCCAGCTGGACCCGGCGAGCTGCGTACCGAGCGTGGTCAACCAGACCGCCGGCGCCAACCGAGGGCTGCGGACCTCCGACGGTAGCTGCACCCCGCAGTCACCGCCGCCCCAGACC
>DATCKZ010000090.1:0-12946 GCA_036564175.1 Natronosporangium sp. | reverse complement strand
GCTCCGGACCCTTGATGTTGAGGAAGTAGCTGGTGTGCTTCTCCTCACCCCGGCGGGCGGCCATCTGCTTGGCGAGCGAGTTCGCCACCGCCTTGGCGATCAGCGTCTTGCCGCAGCCGGGCGGGCCGTACAACAGCACCCCCTTCGGGGGCCGCAGGTCGTGCTCGCGGAACAGGTCGGCGTGCAGGAACGGCAGCTCCACCGCGTCCCGGATCTGCTCGATCTGCCGGTCCAGGCCGCCGATGTCGGTGTAGTCGACGTCCGGCACCTCTTCCAGGACCAGCTCCTCGACCTCGCTCTTGGGGATCCGCTCGAACGCGTACGACGAACGGGGCTCGATCATGAGCGAGTCGCCGGCCCGCAGCGGGGTGCCCCGCAGGGTCTCGGCCAGGTGGACGATCCGCTCCTCGTCGGCGTGCGAGATCACCAGTGCCCGGTCGCCACCGTCGAGCACCTCTTTGAGCATCGCCACCTCGCCGGCCCGCTCGAACCCGAGCGAGTCGACCACGTTCAGCGCGTCGTTGAGCAGCACCTCCTGGCCGCGCTGCAGCGAGGAGACGTCCACCGACGGGGAGACCGTGACCCGCATCTTCCGGCCGCCGGTGAACACGTCAACCGTGTCGTCGTCGTGCTTCTGCAGGAAGATCCCGTACCCGCTGGGCGGCTGCGCCAGCCGATCGATCTCCTCCTTGAGGGTGACGATCTGCGCCCGCGCCTCCTTGAGGGTGGCGACGAGCCGCTCGTTGTTTTCGGTGAGCCGGGCAAGCTGCGCCGAGGTCGCGGCGAGCCGCTCCTCCAGCTGCCGCACGTGCCGCGGTCCCTCGGTGACCTTCCGCCGCGCCAGGGCGAGCTCCTCTTGAAGGAACGCAACCTGCGTGGAGAGATCGTGGGCTTCCCGCTCCCATCGTGCGGCGCGGGATTCCGCGTCATCGTTACGCGCCACGTCCACCTCCCCGGGGGTAGAACCGGAATACATCAACCCTAGCCGCTCCCACAACGGATCGGCGGTACCCGCCCCACCTGTCATCAAAACTTGATCTCTAGGAGTTTGGTCACGATCAGGGGAAGGTACGCTGGAGCGGTGCGGGTGTGGGTTGACCAAGATCTTTGTACGGGCGACGGACTCTGCGCACAGTACGCGCCGGAGGTCTTCGAGTTCGACATCGACGGCTTGGCGTATGTCAAGGACGCCGAGGGCAACTTGCTGACCGCCCCGGGCAGCCGCACCGATGTGCCGGAGCACCTGCGGCTGGAAGTGATCGACGCCGCCCGGGAGTGCCCGGGCGAGTGCATCCACCTCATCGAGGCCGACGAGCCCCCAGCTGCGACGCGATAATCCGGGCGAACTCCTCCAGCCGAGCGATCTGCCCCAGGCCACCGTCTTCCAGCGTCTTGCCGAACCGCAGCGCGTCGTTGCGCGGCTGGCCGGCCGACGGCTCGCCGGCGCCGGCCGAGTCGAGGGTGCCGAGCAGCAGGTAGACGTCGACGCTCTCGACCCGGGTCTGGCCGGTCTGGGTGCGGACCAGCCGGCGCCAGCACCCGACCTCGGTGATCGACGACAGCGGCACCACCCGCAGCGAGGAGTTCATCGCCGCCGCCGAGCCGTCGGCCGGCGCGACGTCCTCGCCGTGCCAGAGCACCAGCCGGTCGCCGTCGAAGACCGCCACCTCCTGCCAGAGCCCGTTCACCTCGTTGATCAGCCGCTCCAGCGTGAACGCGAACGGGCCCTCCCGGCGCAGCACGCCGCCGATCGCTTCCAGCGCCACGTCCGGGTCCCGCAGGTACACCCGGCAGGCTTCTTCCAGGTCCCGGTGCGGCGACCAGTCCGGGAGCACCGCGGGGGCCGCCGGCGGGCTGTACGGCCGCGTACTCAACCCGGTTATCCTCCGTTCACCGCCTGTGCGCGTTGAGCGTACGCCTGCCGGCCCTTGCTCGGCTTCCTTCGTCTGGGTGGTGCGGACACCCCCGGCGCCAGCCGGCGGGTGGTGACCAGGAACGCGGTGTGGGCCACCATCCGGTGCTCCGGGCGGACCGCCAGCCCGTCGGCGTGCCAGTCCCGGACCAGCGTCTCCCAGGCCCGCGGCTCGGTGAACCCGCCGTGCTCGCGCAACCCCTCCACCAGGTCGGACAGCTGCGGGGTGGTGGCGACGTAGGCCACCAGCACGCCACCCGGCTCCAGCGCCCGGCCCACCATCGGCAGCAGCTCCCACGGCGTGAGCAGGTCCAGCACCACCCGGTCGAAGCCGGTCTCGGTGCATTCCGCCACGTCGCCGAGGTGCAGCCGCCAGGCCGGGTGGGGGCCGCCGAAGAACGCCTCCACGTTGCGCCGGGCGATCGCCGCGAAGTCCTCCCGCACCTCCCAGGAGTGGACCTCGCCGGCCGCCCCGGCGGCCCGCAGCAAGGCACAGGTCAGCGCCCCGGAGCCGGCGCCGGCCTCCAGCACCCGCGCGCCGGGAAAGATGTCCCCCATGGTGATGATCTGGGCGGCATCCTTCGGGTAGATCACTTGCGCGCCGCGCGGCATCGCCAGCATCCAGTCCGCCAGCAGCGGCCGGAAGGCGAGGTACGGGGTGCCGCCGCTGGCGGTCACCACGCTGCCCTCCGGTAGCCCCAGCAGCTTGTCGTGCTCCAGCGCGCCCCGGTGGGTGTGGTGCGTCCCGCCCGGCCGCAGGGTGATCGTGTGGGTCCGGCCCTTCGGGTCGGTCAGCTGCACCCGGTCACCGGCGACGAACGGACCCCGCCGAGCCGCGCCGGTCACCGGCCCACCCCCGGCTCCCGACCGCGCGGTGGCCGGCGCTCCCGCAACACCCGGGCCACGTCAGCGGCCCGCAGCACGCCCACCACCTCGCCATTGGTGGTCACCAGGTACTCGCCAGCCGGATCCGCCTGCAGGAAGTTGAGCGCGTCGGCGCCCCGCAGCCCGGACGGCACCGCCCGGATCGCCGCCAGCTCGCGGGCGACCGAGTCCACCGTCACCCACGGCCGGCGGGCCTCCGGCACCGCGTCGGCCGCCCCCGGGTGCACCAGCCCGACCAGCCGGCCGCTGGAGTCGGCGACCGCCAGCGCCGCCTCCGGTGGCGCGAACTCGACCGCCCGGCGCTGCGCCTCGGCCAGCGGGGTGCCGGTCGGCACCGCGTAGATCGGCCGGGTCAGCCGGTCCACATCGATCAGTGGCAGCCGGCCGGACACCCGGGCCACCCGGGCGCTCAAGCTGGCGCCCTGCCACAGGCTCGCGGCCACCAGCACCATCAGCACCAAGCCGAAGAAGCTGACCAGGCCGGTGGCGTAGAGCCAGACCGCCGCCACCACGGTCACCCCGGCTACCACCTGGCCGCCGCGAGCGGCGACCGCGGTGCCGCGCTGCTTGCTGCGGCTGACCCACCAAACCGCGGCCCGCAGCGCCCGGCCGCCATCCAGCGGCAGCCCGGGCAGCACGTTGAACGCCGCGACGATCACGTTCGCGATCGCGACCAGGAACGCGATCTGCCGGGGTGCGCCGTCCGGCAGCACCGCTGCCCCGGCCCCGGCGACCACCCCGACCGCCAGCGACACCGCCGGGCCGGCCAGCGACACCGCCAGCTCCGCCCGCGGGGTCGGCGCCTCCCGGTCCATCTCGGTGTAGCCGCCGAGGATCTCCAGCGTGATCCCGCGGACCCCGATCCCGAGCCGGCGGGCGGTCACGGCGTGCCCCAACTCGTGCAGCAGCACCGACAGCAGCAGGCAGACCACGAACCCGAACCCCACCCCGTAGCCGATCTCCTCGCCGGAGAGCAGCACCACCAGCCCCATCAGCAGCAGCACCGACCAGCGCAGGTAGAGCGGGAAGCCGAGCACGCGACCGAGCGGGATGCCGCGGCGGCGTCCCGGGGTGGCTGGTCCGGCGACGGTGGGGTTCATTGCCGCCATGCTACGGGGCGAATGTCGTACCGATGCCATAACGTGTCCGACATGGTGATGCCGCCGGCCGCGACGATCGATTCCGACCCCCCATCCGAGCCGACCGAGCCGACCGCCCAGACCGAGCCGGACCTGCCGTCGCTGTCCCCCTCCCGGGCCGCCGACTTCAAGAACTGCCCGCTGCTCTACCGGTTCCGCACCATCGACCGGCTGCCCGAGACTCCCACCCACGACCAGGCTCGGGGCACGCTGGTGCACGCGGTGCTGGAGCGGCTGTTCGACCTGCCGGCGCCGGAGCGCACCCCGGCCGCCGCCGCCGAGCTGGTCCGGCCGCAGTGGCAGCGGCTCACCGAGGAGTTGCCGGAGCTGGCCGGGCTGCTCACCGATGACCAGCTGGAGCCGTTTCTCGCCGAGGTGCAGCCTCTGCTGGCCGGCTACTTCGCCGTGGAGGACCCGCGCCGGCTGGAGCCGGGCGCCCGGGAGAGTCTGATCGAGACGGTGGTCGACGACCAGCTGCGGCTGCGCGGGTTCGTCGACCGGCTGGACGTCTCCCCCGCCGGCGAGATGCGGGTGGTCGACTACAAGACCGGCGGCGCGCCGCGGGAGGCGTTCGAGGCGCGGGCGCTGTTCCAGCTGAAGTTCTACGCGCTGGTGCTGTGGCGGCTGCACGGCCGGGTGCCGCGGGTGCTGCGGCTGCTCTACCTGCGGGACGCGGAGATCTGCGACTACACCCCGGAGGCCGACGAGCTGGTCCGGTTCGAGCGCACCCTGTTCGCGCTGTGGCAGGCGATCGAGCGGGCGACCGAGGCTCGCGACTTCCGGCCCAAGCCGAGCGGGCTCTGCGGCTGGTGCGGCTTCCAGGCGCTCTGCCCGGCGTTCGGCGGCACCCCGCCACCGTTCCCGGAGGCGCCGCCGGAGGAGTCGGTCCCGGAGCCGCGGCCGGGCGCGGACGATTAGCCGATCCGCCCGGCCCGATCGGCGGTAGGCTGCGCGCGGGACCGGCCGGACGACGGCGTCCGGGCGCGCCCCGCCGATCGCCAGCTGACCCGCCCACCGAGCCGAACCCGGGAACGGAATGACCGACCGCAAACCCGTCCGCGTCCTGCTCGCCGACGACCAGCCGATGCAGCGTGCCGGCTTCCGGACGGTGCTGGGTGGCGAGCCCGACCTGGACATCGTCGGCGAGGCCGGCGACGGCGTGGAGGCGGTGGAGCTGGCCCGCCGGCTGCTCCCGGACGTGGTGCTGATGGACGTCCGGCTGCCCAAGCTGGACGGGGTGGCCGCCACCCGGGCGATCACGCAGGGGCGGCTGCCGGTACGGGTGCTGATCCTGGCCAGCTTCGACCTGGACGAGCACGTGGTGGCCGCGCTGCGGGCCGGCGCCAGCGGGTTCCTCGCCAAGGACGTGCCGGCCGACGAGCTGATCGCCGCGATCCGGACGGTCGCCGCCGGCGAGGCGGTGATCACGCCGCGGATCCTGCGGCGGCTGCTGGACCGGTTCGCCGCGGTGCTACCGGATCCGCACACCCCGCCGCCGAAGCTGCTGGCGGCGCTCACCGACCGGGAGCGGGAGGTGCTGGTGCACATCGCCCGCGGCGAGTCCAACAGCGAGATCGCCCAGGCGCTGTCGGTCAGCGAGACCACCATCAAGACCCACGTCGGCAACCTGCTGACCAAGCTCGGGCTGCGGGACCGGGTGCAGGCGGTGGTGCTCGCCTACGAGTCCGGGCTGGTGCGCCCTGGCCGCTGAGCCGAGACCCGGTCACCGGGTGCGGCGCGGCGGGCGGCCGTGTCGAGGCTGTGTCGAGGATTTGGCACAGACCGCCGCCGGATGATCAATGCACCTCTCCGTCCAGCAGAAAAGGAGCAGACTGGATGAAGGTTCTCAATACCTGGATGCGGCGGACCCTGACGGTCGGCGCGGTCCTCGCACTGGCCACCACCGGGTTGGCGCCCACCAGCGCCACCGCCAGCCCGGAGCCGGCGCTCGCCCAGGCCGCGGCTGTCGACGCGGTAGACCCGGCCGGCGATGTCGGCGTGCAGCACGTAGGCCAAACCTGGTTCACCGGCTTCGGCTGCACCTACCACGGGCGAAGCGGCCCGGCGGCGCACAACGGCCAGCACTTCGCGACGACCGCGATCACGCGTGGCAGTGGCTGCCGGTCCGCGATGGTCCGGGCTTATGTGTGTGGTTCAGGGTCGTGTTGGACGACCAACTGGATCTCCGGTTCCCAGCCCGAGTACTGGGCACCTAAGGGCGCCGAAATCCTCATCTCGTACCACAAGTGCAGCGGCTGCACCCTCACCTCCGAAGTCCACCACCACTGACCTACCAGGTCGAGCAACCAACCACCTGGCCCACCGGCCGGGGCCGTGGTAGCGGTTGCTCCTTCCCCCGCGGGGCCGCCAGCGATCTGAGGATCGCTGGCGGCCCCGGTCCGCGGTCCTGGTTCGCTCATCACTGGGGCGCGTCGCCGCCGAGCTGATCCAATCTGCAGCGCACCCCGGCCAGATCGGGGTGGCCGAGATCAGCCAGGATCGCGGCGGCCTCCTGCCACGCCGCGAGCGCGGCCTCGCGGTCACCAACGGCGAGCCGGGTCTCGCCCAGATGGGTGAGGGTGTCGGCCTGGTAGTAGCGATCCTCGAGCGCACGGAACCGCGCGAGGGCACCCTGGAAGCATTCGACGGCTTGCTCGTGCCGGCCAAGGCGTTGGTGGATGCAACCCAGGCTGTCCATGGTGTGGGCCTCGCCCTGCCGGTTACCGGTGAGGCGGTTCAGCCGCAGCGCCTCCGTGCAGTGCCGGAGCGCTTCCTCGTGTCGCCCCAGCCGGCTGCCGTACCAGCCCAGGTCATTGAGCGCGCTGGCCTGGCCGGGCAGGTTGTCCGCGGCCCGGAACAGTGTCAACGCCTGGTCGGCGTGGTGAAGCGCGGCGGCGTGCTTGCCCTGCCGTCCGAGCGCGTACCCGATGGTGAGGTGGACCCGGGCCTGGGCGCCGCGATCGGCGAGCTGGCGGAACCGGTCCAGCGCGCGGTTGAGGTAGCTGACGGCCTGGTCGAGGTTGCCGAGCCGGAGGTGCCCACCGGCGAGGCCGCGGTACGACTGGGCCAGCCCGACCGGGTCAGCGGTCCGCCGCGCCGCTGCCAGGGCCGCCCGGTGCGTGGTGATCATGTCTCGCCAGTGGCCGCGCCGCTCGCAGAACGTCCGGATTGTCCAGGCGAGCTGCCAGGCGTGGGTGTCGAACCCCGCCGTGGCGGCCTGCCGCAGCGCGGCGAGCAGTACCGGATAGTGGGCGGCCAGCCAGTCCCAGGCCGCCTGGTAGCTGTCGAGCCGCTCCGGGACCACACCTGGCTTCGGCGGGGACAGGACGATCGGGTCGCGCTGCGGATGCAGCAGCAGCGCCGCCGCGTGCGCGGTATGCAGGTAGTGGTCGAGCAGCCGGTGCAGGGCAGCCCGCCGTTCCGCCGGGCGGTCGTGGGTGTCGGCGAGCTCCAACGCGTAGGCACGGAGCAGATCGTGATGGCGGTACCGGCCGGGCCCGGGTTCGTCGACCAGATGCGTCCGGGTGAGCTCGGCCAGCAGCGGCCGGACCGCCCGAGCCGGCAGTCCACTCAGGCTCGCCGCCGCCGGCTCGGCAATCTCCGCAGCCGGGTGCAGTCCGAGCAGCCGGAACAGCCGCGCGGCCGATGGATTCAGGCTCCGATACGACCAGGAGAACACCGCCCGCACGTCGGTCACCGGGTCGGGGCCGGCGAAGCCGTCGAGTCTCGGCTTGGCCCGGCGGAGCTCATCGGCGACCGCGGCGAGGCTGACCCCGGGCCGGGTGCCCGGGCCGGCGGCCGCGATGGCGAGTGCCAGCGGAAGCCGCGCACATTGGTCGATGATCTCGGCGGCCTCCGCCGGCTCGGCCGCCACCCGTGCCGCGCCGATCCGCCGCTCCAGCAGCTGCCGCGCCTCCACCGGGGTCAGCACGTCCAGCGCCACCGGCCGGGCACCCTCGGTCGCGACCAGCCCGGTCAGCCGGTCCCGGCTGGTCACGATTACCAGGCATCCCGGCGCTCCCGGCAGCAACGGCCGCACCTGCCCGGCATCGCGAGCGTTGTCGAGCAGGATCAGCACCCGCCGGCCCGCCAGCAGGCTGCAGTACAGGCCGCGCTGACCCTCCTCAGTGGCCGGCAGCCGGGCCGGCGGCACCCCGAGCGCGTCGAGGAACCCACGCAGCACCACCGCCGGGTCCGCCGGCTGGCCGGCCGGGTCGAAGCCGCGCAGGTTGACATAGAGCTGGCCGTCGGGAAAGCGCTCCGCCACGGTGTGCGCCCAGTGCACCGCCAGCGTAGTTTTACCGACCCCGGCCGGGCCGACGATCGATGCGATCGCCGGCCCGGTCCGGGGCTCTGCCAGCAGTGCGTGCAAGGTCGCCAGCTGCGGTGCCCGACCTACGAAGGCCGGTGCGGCCGGTGGCAGCTGGGCCGGGAGCGGACGGCGGTGGTCCTGATCGGACGCCGCGCCGGTGGCGCTGGCCAGCGCAGCGGTGGCTCGCCGGGCTGCCGAGCCGGCGGGCCCGGGCGTGGCCGGGTGCTGGTCGAGTGCGCGGTCGCGGTGCAGGATCTGCTGGTGGAGGCGGCGCAGCTCCGCGCCCGGTTCGTCCCCGAGGTCGGTTACCAGCCGCCGCCGGGTCCGCGCGTACAGGTCGAGCGCGTCGGACTGCTGGCCGCACCGGTACAGCGCCAGCATCTGCAGGCTCACCAGCGGCTCCACCAGCGGATGCTCGGCCAGCAGCGCCCCCAGCGGGCCGATCACCGCCGCATGGTGGCCCAGCCGGAGCTCGGCGGTGAACCGCTCGACGCAGACCGCCAGGAACTCCTGTTCCAGCCCGGCTCGGACGCGTGCCGCCCACTCCCCGGGCAGGCCGGCAAGCGGTGTTCCGCGCCACAGGGCGTGGGCCTTGCCGAGCAGCTCGACCGCATGCGGGGGAGGGTCCGCCTGCTCGCTACCGAGCGCGCGGGCTTCGGCCGCATACTGCCGGGCGCGGTGCAGGTCCACCCGTGCCGGGTCGACCTCCAGCAGGTAACCGGCCGGGAGCCGGCGCAGCACGATCCGCCCGGTGCCCCCATCGTGGTCCGCCAGCAGCTGCCGCAACGCCGAGATGTGGGTGTAGAGCGACTGCAGCGCTGCCTTCGGCGGCCGGTCCCCCCATACCCGGTCGACGAGTGCGTCCGTCGCCACCGGTCGGGACGGAGCCAGCGCCAAGGCGGCGAGGACCAGCCGTCGATGCATCCGGACCAGCCGTCGCTCGCGGTCGGCCTGCCACACTCCGACCGGCCCCAACAGCCGGATCTCCATATCTTCGCCACCTCACTGCCGGCCGAAGGCATCCGGTTGGATACCACCGAGGTCGACATCTCAGAAGGCGTGACCACGGCTCCGGGCGGTTCTCAAGGTGTGACGATGGTCACGTGGCCCCGACGGTGGCGCCGGCGTCAGCCTTCGCCGGCGTCGTGGGCGAGCAGCGCCAGCTGGATCCGGTTGGTCAAGTCCAACTTGGTCAGCGCACTGGAGATGTGCGCCTTTACCGTCCCGACCGACATGAACAACCGGGCCGCGATCTCCGCGTTCGACCAGCCGTTCGCGACCGCCACCGCCACTTCCCGCTCCCGCTCCGACAGCTGCGCCAGCTTCTCCCGGGCCAGCCGGTGCCGGTCCGGCGGGGTCGGGTCGGTGCCGGCCACCTGATCGATCAACCGGCGGGTGACGCTGGGCGAGAGCACCGGCTCGCCAGCGGCCGCCCGCCGCACCGCGTCCACGATCTGCTCCGGCGGCGTGTGCTTGAGCAGGAACCCGGCCGCGCCGGCCCGCAACGCCGCCAGGACGTTCCGGTCACTGTCGAATGTGGTCAGCACCAGCACCGCCGGGGCGGGCTCGCCGCGGCCGGTGATCGACCGGGTGGCGTCGATCCCGTCCAGCACCGGCATCCGGATGTCCATCAGCACCACGTCCGGGGCGAGCCGGCGGACCGCGTCGGCGGCGTCGGCGCCGTCGCCGACCTCCCCCACCACGATGAGGTCCGGCGCGCCGCCGAGCAGCAGCCGCAACCCGGTGCGCACCAGCGGATCGTCGTCCACCAGCAGCACCCGCACCTCGCGACCGGAACCGTCCACGCGGTCACGGTAACCGGCGGTCATCGCCACGGCAGCCGCCTCATCGCCACGGGAGCCTCGCGGCGAGCTCGAACTCTCCGTCGATCAGGCCGTGCTTGAGCGTGCCGCCGTCCAGCGCGACCCGCTCGGCCAGCCCGGCCAGGCCGGCCCCGGTGCCCGGGATGGCGGCGGCGTCCGCCCGGGCGGGCAGCGGGTTGCGGACGGTCACCGACAGCCCGTCACCGGGCGAGCCGGCGACCCGTACCGTCACCGGCGCCGCCGGGGCGTGCTTGCGGGCGTTGGTGAGCCCTTCCTGGACCACCCGGTAGGCGGTCCGCTGCTCCTGCGTCCGCAGCGGCGGGTCGGCCGCCAGCACTCCGTCCACGTCCAGGGTGACCTGCTGCCCGGCCGCCCGGGCCTCGTCGACCAGCCGCGGCAGGTCGGCGAGCATCGGCGGCGGCGCCGCCCGGCCGAGCACGCCGTCGCCGGCCGGCTCATCGGCGCGCAGCACCGCCAGCACCTCCCCCAGCTCGGTCAGCGCCTGGTGGGCGTTGTCCCGGATCACCCGCACCGCACCGGTCACCTCCGGGCCGGACAGCGGCTCGGCCTGGCCCCGGTCGGCCTGCTCGATCCGGTAGGCGAGCGCCCCGGCGTGCACCGACAGCAGCGAGATCCGGTGGGCCAGGACGTCGTGCATCTCCCGGGCGATCCGCTCCCGCTCGGTCCGCCGGGCGTCGGTGAGCCGGCGCTCGTGCCGCCGCTCGGCGTCCCGGCGCAGGCTGAGGATCAGCTGCCGGCGGAACCGGACCATCAGCCCGGACAGGTACGGGACCACGCACATCGACACCGCGAACGCCCCGGCCACCACCGGCGACTCCTGGTTCGACCGCTCCACCAGCGTGAAGGTCACCACCTGTCCGATCTGGGCCAGCGTGACCAGCAGTCCGGACAGCCAGCCGCGGTGGATCGCCAGCGTGAAGATCGACACCATCATGGCGCCGGTGGCGGTCGCGCACAGTGCCAGCGCCGGCACCATGGCGATCGCCAGCAGCAGCGGGAACCGGCGCCGCCACCACAGCGCCAGGCAGCTGGCGGCCCCGAGCCACGGGTCGATGGTCCGCATCCAGCCGGGGACCAGCTCGACGTACCCCGGTTCCGGGTCGATCACGGCGTTGACCAGCATCACCGCCCAGATCACCGCCGCGAACCCGAACAGCGCCGCGTCGACCGCCCAGTCCCGGGCGGTCCGCCGGCCCGGCGGCAGCCCGGCCAGCTCGGCGGGCAGCGCCCACCGGGCGATCCGGCTGCCCACGCTGACGCTCACGCTGCGAGCGTACGGAACCTGCGGCCACCGGCACCCCTGTCGGCCGGCCAAGGTCGATGGCCGGTCGGCCACCGACCTTGGTCGACCGGCAGTCGTCGATTGCCCGGTCACGCCCGCACGATGAAGGCATGACCAGCACCGCTACCCCGCGAGGTACGTCGATGACCGAGCCGACCAGGGAGATCACCGTCGCCGACCCGGGCTGGACCAGTGGCCTGTGGTGGGGAGTGTTCGGGCTGCTCGGCGCCGGCCTGGGCGGGCTGCTGCGGGCGATCGCCGGCTGGGTGGCGTCGCTGTCGTGGGCGCCGTTCCAGGGGCTGTTCAAGCTGATCGACTCGCTACCGGCCGGGGTGGCGACGATCGGGGCGGTGCTGCTCGGCCTGCTCGCCGGGCTGGCGGTCGCTTACCAAGGGCAGCGGGAGAGCCTGACGGTGACCGTCTCGGCCCGGCAGGTCCGGCTGTCGCGGCTGGGCGAGACCACCGAGCTGGCCCGGGATGAGGTCCGCGCGGTGTTCCTGGACCGCAAGCAGCTGGTGGTGCTCGGCCCGGCCACCGAGGAGCTCGCCCGGCTGCCGTCCGATCTGGACGCCGACCGGTTGCGGGCGGCGTTCACCCGGTACGGCTACCGGTGGCGAGCCGGCGACCCGTACGCCGACCAGTTCCGGCGCTGGGTGCCGGACACACCGGAGCTGCCCGCCGCCGCCAACGCGCTGCTGGCCGCCAGGCAGCGGGCGCTGGCCCGGAAGGACCACACCGACGCCGCCGAGCTGCGCGCGGAGCTGGCCCGGCTCGGGATCGTGGTCCGGGAAGAGCAGCAACGGCAGTACTGGCGGCGGCTGCCGGCTCCGGGTTCTCCCTGAGCTGGTGTCGGGGTCGACCCGCAGCCAGAAATCCGCACCCGCTCCGCCCGCGGGCGGAGGTCGCTCGGCCGGCCACCGCCGAGCATGGAGAGTGCCGGCCAGGCGACGGCGCCGGGCCGGTCCAAGTCAACCAACGTCCAATTGCTCCGCCAGCCTCCAGGGGGAACCATCGTGACCACAGCCGACAACCGCGGCGACCGCGTAGCGGCCCGCGCCAACGACGTCTGGAAGGTGTACGGGTCCGGCGAAGCCCAAGTGGTCGCGCTGCGCGGGGTGACCGTGCAGTTCGCGCGCGGCGCCTTCACCGCGATCATGGGCCCGTCCGGGTCCGGAAAGTCCACATTGATGCACTGCCTGGCCGGCCTGGACTCGGTCACCCGGGGCGAGGTCTTCATCGGCGACACGAAGGTGACCGGGCTGAGCGACGCCGGCCTGACCAAGCTTCGCCGCGACCAGGTGGGCTTCATCTTCCAGCAGTTCAACCTGCTGCCGACGCTGACCGCCAAGGAGAACATCCTGCTGCCGCTGTCGATCGCTGGCCGCAAGCCGGACCCGGCCTGGTTCGACACGGTGGTCGACACGGTCGGGCTGCGGGACCGGCTCGGCCACCGGCCGAGCCAGCTCTCCGGCGGCCAGCAGCAGCGGGTGGCCTGCGCTCGGGCGCTGATCACCCGGCCTGAGGTGATCTTCGCCGACGAGCCGACCGGCAACCTCGACTCCCGCTCCGGCG
>DATCKZ010000089.1:0-46233 GCA_036564175.1 Natronosporangium sp. | reverse complement strand
GGCCGGGCGGGGTCAGCATCTTCACGTAACCCGAGTTGGGTTCCCCCCAACGCCCAAGGCTTGTAATGGGGTAGGGGCCGTGCGCCCGGGGAGGCAGCGTCGCCTCCCCGGGCGTACGCGCCCGCCTTATGTACGAGGTTGCGCGGGTTTACGGGAAATTGCGGCTCGCGCGATTCCCTAAAGTGGCCGATTCCGGTCACCGTGAATATCTGTTGCTCTCGTTGGTCGCCCCCTAAACTCCCCCTCTGAGTGGTGAGGGCCCGACCGACGGGGGAGGAATTCGATGTCTCCGCGAGGGAGGCGCGGCCGTCGTCTCCTGGCGATGACCGGGTTGATCGCGGCGGTAATGGTCCACGCGTCCGCCTGCGGCAACGACGGCGATGATCTGCCGCCCCCCGCGGAGGCACCGAATCCTGCGACAACCTCGCCACCCGAGCCGACGCTTGATGAGCGGGACGCGGCGGCCTGGGAAGAGATCCAGACCAAGTTCGACGGTTTCATGGAAACCTGGATCAAATGGTCTGCCGAAGGCAGGCCCCGTAGTTTTGAGGACCCGGTAACCGCCGACTTCAACGAGTATTCGGAGTTCCAGGCCCGTGACCACGCGATCGGGCAACTCGATCAAGAGACTCGGGATGGGCAGATCCGGACCGGTGAGCCGACCTGGTTCGACCCTCGCTTGCTCGGGATCGACTGGGACCGCAAGGTCCAGGACTTGGTCGTCCCGGAAGCCGTCTTCGAGATTTGCGTGGACGACAGCCAGTGGATCGTGGTGGACGCCGAGTCCGGCGAGCCTGCTGGTGTCCAGCCACTCGGCCGCCGACTGTGGACGGTTAGGGCCTGGTGGGCGGAAGAGCGAGAGTTTGGCACCGATGGCTGGGCGCTCAGCCAGCTGGAAGTCGGCGGATCATGCTGAAGCCGCGCCTTCTCGCAGGCTCGGCAACCGTCCTCTGCTTGGCGGCGTGGTTGACCGTTGCGCTGCCGCCGACGGCATTGGCTCAGGGGAATGTCGTCTGTGCCGAACGGGATGAGGAGTTGCAGACCTGCCTGGTGGAGATCACGATTAGCCTGACCGGGAATCCGCCGACCATCGGCGCGAGTGTGTCGGGCGGCGGGTCCGGCTATCAGGTCTGGTGTGACCGCGGACCAAATTTCAACCCCGATCCACAGCTAGGGCAGCTGCACGAGGTCCCTTGCTACCACGATGAGCACGGTTGGTACAGCCAGACCTACGACTGCCATTTCACGCCAGCCGAGCGAGTCGGTCCGGAGACACCGGGCGTCATCCTGCCGGACGGTTACCAGCCGGGTGACCCGGGCGCCGTCTACGCCGGAATGTGCTATTCGACGTCGCATCCGGATATCCCGCTCGAGAACTACTGCTTCTGCGTACCACCCGGGTGGTTCGGGACGCCGCACTACGTGTTTCTGGCCGCCCCGCCGGACGGGTTCGGCGGGACCGCGGATCCGGTGCCGGATCTGTTGGTGACGGCGATCGAGGAGCTGGCGTTGGCCGGGCCGACCATTGGCACGGCACCGCCGATCGGCCAGGGCGCCGCGCTGGTCCGACTGCCGGTCTGGCTGTGGAACGAGGTCACCGACAACAACTGGGGGAGCCGGTCGGCGACCGCGGGGCCGATCGCCGGCATCTCGGTGGTGGCGGAGGCGCGCGCGACCGGGATCCGGTGGGATACCGGCGACGGCGCCACCGTCCAGTGTGACGAGGGAGTGCCCTGGGAGCCCGGCATGAACCTGCTGAACCCGCCGTGTGGCCATACCTACGCGCGGGCGAGCCGGCACCAGCCGGGCGGCGTGTACCAGCTCTCCGCCACCACCACCTGGCAGCTGGAATGGCGCACCGAAGGGCTGCCCGAGCCGAGAGGCGGCGAGTTCGGACTGGCCGCCACCTCGACCGCCGAGCTGGTGGTCCGCGAGATCCAGGTCGTGACCGGTGGCTAGCGCGGCCGGCGAGGCTGCGGTTGTGGAGCGTCTACCACCGACCCTGCCCTCCGGGACGTGGTGGTAGGCGCCCCACGGCCGCAGCACCGGAGGCCGGCGTCCGAGGCCGGGCGTGACGCGGCTCGCGTAGTCTGGCCGACCTTGAGCCGGTAGCGTTTGCGTACGTGCCACCCGTTCTGTCGGTCCTTACCCGCCATCGCGACTTCCGGCGGCTCTTCCTCGCCGAGTTGGTGGTGTTCGGGGGCGACTGGTTCGCCATCATCCCGCTGATGGAGCTGCTGCTGGACCTGACCGACCGGGGGGTGTGGGGCAGCGTGTCGCTGGCCGCCGACACCGCGGTGCTGGCGGTGCTGCTGCCGTACGCGGGGACGGTGGCGGACCGCGTCGACCGGCGGAAGATCCTGATCGCCGCGAGCCTGGCCGCGCTGCTCGCGGTGGGACTCCTGCTCGCGGTCCGGTCGCCGGGCGTCGCCTGGCTCGGGCCGCTGGCGATCGG
Source organism: Natronosporangium sp. (assembly GCA_036564175.1). Lineage (GTDB taxonomy): Bacteria > Actinomycetota > Actinomycetes > Mycobacteriales > Micromonosporaceae > Natronosporangium. The sequence continues at coordinate 43,778 of DATCKZ010000089.1, read as the reverse complement.
CGTGCTCGGGGCGGCCAAGGCGTTCTACAGCCCGGCGGCACTCGCCGCGCTGCCGAACCTCGTACCGGCCGAGGACCTCGCCCCGGCGAACGCGATCGCCGGCAGCGCCTGGGGGACCATGCTGGTGGTCGGCGCGTCGCTGGGCGGGGTGATGACCGCGCTGATCGGTCCATACCTTTGCTTCTTGATCACCGCGGCCTGCCTGCTGATGGCGACCCTGCTGATCTGGCGGATCCGGCAGCCGATGCAGGGGGAGCGGGCCGCCGAGCCGCCGCCGGCGATGCAGGCGCTGCGGGAAGCGCTCGGCTACATCCGGCGCCGGCCCCGGGTGCTCTCGCTGGTCACGGTGAAGTCCGCGGTCGGGGTCGGCAACGGGGTGCTCGGCACGTTTCCGCTGGTCGCGCTGAGCTTCGGAGTCGGCGCGGCGGGGACCGGCGCGCTGTTCGCCGCGCGCGGTCTCGGCGCGCTGGTCGGCCCGCTGCTGCTGCGGCGGGTGTTCACCCGACGGAGCTGGCTGCTGCCGGGGCTGGCGATCTCGATGGCCTGCTACGGGCTGGCCTACCTCGGGGTGGCGGCGAGCCAGTGGTTCGTCCTGACCGTGCTGCTGGTGATGGTGGCGCACCTGGCCGGTGGCGCGAACTGGACCATGAGCAACTACGCCCTGCAGCTGGAGGTGCCCGACGAGCTGCGGGGCCGGGTGTTCGCCACCGACATGATGATCGCGATGATCGCGATCTCGACCAGCACGTTGATCGTTGGCGCGCTCGTCGACGTGCTGGACTTCCGGGTGCTGATCGCGGCCTGCGCCACCGGAACGATGGTCTATGCGCTCGGTTGGCGGCTCGCGACACGCCGTCACGCTGACCCCAGCCCACCAATCGACCGTGACGCACAGTACGCTGACTGACTCATACCGCGTACTGTCCTAGTTACCCTTATCCCTCGATCGGTGGAACCCATGACAGTGTCGGTGCGCGTGCCGGCGAGCAGCGCAAACCTGGGCCCTGGCTTCGACACGCTGGGGCTGGCTCTGGCGCTCTACGACGAGGTTTCGGCGGAAGTCATCGATGGTGAGACGACCGTCACAATCCACGGTGAGGGCGCGGGCGAGCTGCCCACCGACGAGCAGCACCTGGTGGTGCGGGCGATGGGCGCCGCCTTCGACGAGCTCGGGCTGGAACCGCCGAACGTGGCCCTGACCTGCCACAACCGGATCCCGCAGGCGCGCGGGCTGGGGTCCTCGTCGGCGGCGATCGTGGCCGGGGTGCTGCTCGCCAGGGCGCTGGCGGCCAGCGAGCCGGACACCAAGGTCGCGCTCGACGATGACGGCGTGCTCCGGCTGGCCGCGCGGATGGAGGGCCACCCGGACAACGTGGCGGCCTGCCTGCGGGGCGGCTTCACGATCGCCTGGGTCTCGGCCGGCAGCGCCCGGGCGGTCCGGCTGCTGCCCGACGAGACCATCCAGCCCACCGTCTTCGTCCCCGAGCAGCGGGGCCTGACCACGGTGGCCCGGGCGGTGCTGCCGCCGACCATCCCGCACGCCGACGCGGCGCACGCCGCCGGCCGGGCCGCGCTGCTGGTCCACGCGATCACCCGCGACCCGTCCCACCTGCTCGACGCCACCGAGGACCGGCTGCACCAGCACTACCGGGGCGCCAACTCGCCGGCGACCGCGGCGCTGGTGGCGCGGCTGCGGGCGGCCGGGGTGGCCGCGGTGGTCAGTGGCGCCGGGCCCTCCGTACTGGCGCTTTCGCCGGTTCCGCCCGACTTCGAGCTGGAGCCCGGTTGGCTTCGTCACGTTTTGGCGGTGGATCGCGACGGCGCCGTGGTGAAACCGGGTATGATTGCACCGTACGCTGGTAAGGCGCGATGACACGCCGACACGGCGGCTGTGCCCCCGATGGTTGCTCCAGCTAGACGAGGTGTTTAGGCTTAGGTAAGCACAGCCGCGAAGCGGCAGATTCTGTGGACCCGCAACGACGAGGTTCACAGAGCACCCCGAAAAATGTCGGCGGCCGTTCCGTCATACCCCTACCAGCGCACGTCGGATCACGGTCTCCACCGAGACGTTTGCTGTGCTACACGCGCTTCCGCGAGCACATGCGGAAGATTTGTTCCGAGCCGCCCGGCACCGTTCTCGCGTCCGGGCAGCCCGGCCCATCGAGGGAAGGAATCCATTGAGCGACACCACCGACGTGACGCCGGCGGGAGCTACTGAAGCACCGAGCCGCCGCCGTGGCGGCACGGGGCTGTCGGCGATGCTGCTCCCGGAGTTGCAAAGCCTTGCCGGGTCGCTGGGCATCACCGGCGCCGGCCGGATGCGCAAGAGCGATCTGATCGCTGCGATCCAAGAACGACAGGCCGGCTCGGCCGGCAACAGCAGCCCTCGCGTGCGGGGTGCGGTCGCTGCCGAGGAACCCCGCGAAGAGGTGCGGGCAGAGGTGAGCGCTGGAACCAGCACGGCGCCACCGCGTACGGAGGACACGGCGTCATCGCGCACGGAGGAGGCGGGCTCGGGCCGCGCGACCCGTCCGGCCGGGCCGCCGGAGCCGCGCGCCCGCGCGGCCGACGATGGCGCGGTCGCGGCCGCGCCGACGGTCACGGCGACCACCCAGGTGGACACCGGCACCGCGGCGGCCAGCCAGCCGCGCACCGACACCGCCGACCGGGGAGCATCCGGGGAGCAGGGCCAGCCGGCAGCGGCCAGCCAGCCGCCGGCCGAGCCAGCCCAGCGGGGTCAGCGGGGCCAGCAGAGCCAATCGGGTCAGCAGAGCCAGCAGAGCCAGCCGGAGGGCGGCCCGCAGTCGGGTGGTCAGCAGCAGAACGGCGCCCAGGAGAGCGCCGAGGGCGGCAACGGCCGGTCCGGCCGCGGCGACCGCGACCAGCAGCAGCAGCGGGAGAGCCGGGAGAGCCGCAACGGCGAGGAGGAAGCCAGCGAGGGTGGCAGCCGCCGGAGCCGGCGCAACCGGTATCGGGACCGCCGGCGCGGCCGCGGTGAGCGCAGCAGCGAGAACAGCGGCGAGCCGCAGGTCTCCGACGACGACGTGCTGATCCCGGTCGCCGGCATTTTGGACGTGCTCGACAACTACGCGTTCGTCCGGACCAGCGGCTACCTGGCCGGCCCCAACGACGTCTACGTGTCGATGGCGCAGGTCCGCAAGTACGGGCTGCGGCGCGGTGACGCGATCACCGGCGTGGTCCGGGCGCCCCGCGAGGGTGAGGCCCGGCGCGACAAGTACAACCCGCTGGTGCGGCTCGACACCATCAACGGGATGGACCCGGAGGAGGCGCGGCGGCGGCCCGAGTTCTACAAGCTCACCCCGCTCTACCCGCAGCAGCGGCTGCGGCTGGAGACCGAGCCGCACATCCTCGCCACCCGGGTGATCGACCTGATCATGCCGATCGGCAAGGGCCAGCGGGCGCTGATCGTCTCGCCGCCGAAGGCCGGTAAGACGACCGTGCTGCAGCAGGTCGCGAACGCGATCACCACCAACAACCCGGAGTGCCACCTGATGGTGGTGCTGGTGGACGAACGGCCGGAAGAGGTCACCGACATGCAGCGGTCGGTGAAGGGCGAGGTGATCGCCTCCACCTTCGACCGGCCACCGTCGGACCACACCACCGTCGCCGAGCTCGCGATCGAGCGGGCGAAGCGGCTGGTGGAGCTCGGTATGGACGTGGTGGTCATGCTCGACTCGATCACCCGACTCGGCCGGGCGTACAACAACGCCACCCCGGCCAGCGGCCGGATCATGTCCGGTGGTATCGACTCGACCGCGCTCTACCCGCCGAAGCGGTTCCTGGGCGCCGCCCGGAACATCGAGAATGGTGGCTCGCTCACCATCCTCGGCACCGCGCTGGTGGAGACCGGGTCGGTCATGGACACGGTCATCTTCGAGGAGTTCAAGGCGACCGGTAACGCCGAGCTGAAGCTCGACCGGAAGATCGCTGACAAGCGGATCTTCCCGGCGATCGACATCGACCAGTCGAGCACCCGCAAGGAGGAGATCCTGCTGGCGCCCGACGAGCTGGCGATCATCTACAAGCTCCGCCGGGTGCTGCACTCGCTGGAGCCGCAGGCGGCGCTGGAGCTGTTGCTGAGCAAGCTCAAGGAGAACAAGACCAACATCGAGTTCTTGATGCAGATCGCCAAGACCACGCCGGGGGAGTAGCCCGCCGGGTCCAGGAGGGCGCAGTCCTAGCTGCGCTTCCAGAAGTCCCGGCGGCGCGGCTTGGGCCGCGGCGCTGGCGGGCTGCCGGTCAGCTGGTCGAGCAGTTCCTGCAACCGTTGCCAGGTGTGCCGGAGCTGGTCCGGCGTCAGCCGCAGCACCGCCTCGCCGCGCAGCTCGTCGAGCAGCCGGCGCAGCGGGGCCAGCCGGTCGTCGGTCGTGGCCATCAGCCACCGGTCGCGCAGCAGCGCGTCGAGCCGGCTGATCAGGTCGGCGAGCAGCTGCCGCCGCTCCCGCTCCGGCGCGCCCGCGGCGGTACGCAGCCGCGCCGCCTCCACCGCGAACACCTCCACCGGCCACCGCACCGGCCCGGGCAACCCGGCCGACGGCTGTGGCTTGCGCCGGCGCAGCATCGGCGGGGTCTGGATCGGCCCGCGCGCCGCCCGCAGCACCGCGCCGGCCGCCGCCTGCGGTCCCGCGCCGTCGAACGTGCCGGCCGCCAGCACGGTCATGCCGGGCGGCGGTGCGGCGGCCGCCGGCGGGGCGGCGAGCATGTCCCAGCCGGCGGCCGGCTCCACCGGCTGGATCACCCGGTGCGGCGCGGTGCCGTCGGTGACGGTCCGGGTGTCCACCGCCACGTACGCGGTGAACCTGGACAGCACCGAGAACCGCTGCGAGGTCGCCACGATCTGCCGTTCCAGCTCGGCGAGCTGGTCGCGCTTCGCGGTCGCGTACCGGTCCTCCAGGTCGCGCAGGTGCGCCCGTGCCCACACCGCCGCCAGCGCCGGATTCTCCACCGTGGACGGCTCGACCCGGGCCTGCCACGGGCGGCCGTCCGGGCCGGTCCCGCGTACCGTGATCGCCCCGGCCGGCTCGCCCCGGTAGCGGCCGGTCACCACCAGCGGCGCCCCCGGGAACAGGTCCGGGATCCGGGCCGGGGCGGTGAGCTCCGGCCGCACCGCCAGCCGGTCCGGTGCCAGCGAGACGCCGGTGACCAGCGGCGCGCCGATCCGCCGGTGGATCCGGTCCATCGCCTCGTCCAGCCGGTCCTCGGACTCGACCAGCTCGCACCGGCCACCGCCAGCGGCGGCGAGCCGGCCGAGGAAGCCCGCGTTCACGGCCTGGTCGATGCCGACCGTGTGCACCCGGACGCTGGCCAGCCCGTCCCCGGCCTCGCGCAGCAGCTGGTCCTCGTTGCCGACCTGCCCGTCGGTCACCAGCACCAGCACCCGGTCCCGGTCCCCGTCCGCGCCGGCCAGCAGCGCCAGCGCTTCCCGCAGCGGGGCCAGCAGTTCGGTGCCGCCACGTGCCCGCAGCGAGGCGAGGTGCTCGATCGCCCGGAACCGGTGCCGGTCGGTCGCCGCGACCAACCCCTCGCCGAGGTCCGGCCGCTCCACCACGCTGTCGAACGCGAGCACCGCGAACCGGTCGTCGCTGGTGAGGGTGTCGACGATCCGGGCGGCGGCCCGGCGGGCGGCGGTCATCTTCCAGCCGCGCATGCTGCCGGAGCGGTCCAGCACCAGCACCAGGTCGCGCGGCCGGGGCGGCGCCGCCTCACCCGGCGGCAGCACCGTGAGCTGGAACGTCCCCTCGTCACCGGTCGGGTCCGGGGCGAGCGCCAGCGCGTGGCTGGCGTGCACCGGGTCGCCGTACCGCAGCCGGAGCACGAAGTCCCGGTCGGCGCGCTGGCCGGGGGTGACCCGCCAGCCGGTCGGCGTCTCCGCCACCGGCAGGCTCGACCGGGCGTCGACCAGCGGCAGCCCGCCCGGGTCGAGGGTGACTTCGATGCCGAGCCGGACCGGGTACGGGAAGCCGGGCAGCAACACCGGCGGGGTGATCCGGGAGGCGTCGGGCACCGCGTCGGTGTCCACCGCGTACCCGTCGCCGACCTGGCCGCCCTCCAGCGGTGTACCGGGGATGTAGCGGGGCGCCACCACCAGCGGGAACCGGAAGGTGGCCTCGCCGTCCTCGTAGGCGAGCCGGCCGGCGAGCGTGAGCGTGACCGTGACCTGCTCGCCGGGCAGGATGTTGCCGACCCGCATGGTGAACACGTCCGGCCGTTCCTGCTCGGCGATCGAGGCCCGCTGGCCGGCGGCGATCGCCCGGTCGTAGGTGGCCCGGGCCTCGCCGCGCTCCCGCAGCTCCGCCTCGATGGTCCGGTCGGCGGCGACCATCCGCATCCCGGTGACCGCCGCCCGGTCCGGCAGCGGGAACACGTAGGTGGCCTCGAGCGGCTGGTCGAACGGGTTGTGGAAGACCTGCTCGAGCTCGGTGTGGGCGAGCAGGCCGGTGATCCGGGCCCGCAGGTCGAGCGCGACCAGCGGCAGGTTGCCACGGTCGGTGCGCAGGGTGCCGAGGCCGGCGTCGTCGTGGGCCGGCAGGGCCCGTACCTCGCGGTCGGTCATCGGGGTCAGCTGCGGGCTCATCGTGGCCTCCTCGGGTGCGGGGTCGGCGGTGGGTCGGGTAGCAGCCCGCGCTCGGCGAGCAGGTCCAGCAGTGGCCGGGCGGCGGCGTGGATCGCCGCGAGGTCGTCCGGCGTCGGCGATGCGTACAACACCAGGGTCGCTCCCGGATGCAGTGGTACGGGCGAAACCGGCGGACCGGTGATCGTCGGGGTGCGCGGCAGCTCCCGCCAGAAGCCGGCGCGATCCGGGTCGCCGCCGCCGCTCGCCACCGCCGCCTCGGGTGCGGGCGACTCGACGGCCGACGAGTCGCCGGTCGGCGCGGGGGCCCAGGAGCCGGCGATCGACCGGAGCGTGGCGTCGGTGGCGCCGGCCAGCTCGGCCTGGATCTCGGCGAGCGACCGGCCCTCGGCCTGCCGCTTCTTCACCGCCAGCAGCTGCAGCAGGTGGCGCTCGCCGTACCGGGCCACCCGGCCGCGGGTCCGCAGCGGCCGGTCGAGCAGCCCGATCGTGGCGTACCACCGGATCAACCGGCGGTCCGGCGCCGCGCTGACCCGGCCGTTCGGGGCGCGCACACCGTCGGCGGCGAGCGCCTCGGTCGCCCGCCGCGCCAGCTCGTCGATCGTCCAGCCGCCGCCACTCACACTGCCACTATGACACTGCAAACATGACAGTGTCCACCCGCCGGGGCGAAGATCATGGGAAACCGAGCGTCGCGGACACGACGTTGAAGTTCCCGTGATCTTGGGTTGGGGCGGCCGCCCGGGTGGCATGCGGAGGGAGGTGACAGCGGGAAGACCGTGGGGACGCGCGTGGTTGTAGCCGAAGTGCGCATGGCACACTTATAGGCCGACCAGGTACCGGTTCACGCCCCCATCACGGCGACCCGGCGACCATGAGGAAAGGACAATCCACGGCCATGAAGCCGGATATTCACCCGGAGTACGTCGTCACGCAGGTCAACTGCTCGTGCGGCAACTCCTTTGTCACCCGCAGTACCGTCAAGAGCGGCACTATCCACGTCGAGACGTGCAACGTGTGCCACCCGTTCTACACCGGCAAGCAGCGGGTGCTCGACACCGCTGGGCGGGTCGCGAAGTTCGAGCAGAAGTACGCCAAGGCGCGGCAGGCCAACGCCAAGAAGGCCACCGCCGGCAAGAAGTAGCCAGGCAACCAGGCGCTCGTCCGATCCGGGCGGGCGCCTGCTCATGCGTACGGAGCGGACCGAAATGGACACTGCCGAGCCGGGCCGGCTCGCGGCGCTGCTGGATGAGTACGCGACGCTGGAGAAGCAGCTCGCGGACCCGACGCTGCACGCGGATCCGGCTCGGGCCCGGATGGTGGGCCGCCGGTTCGCGGAGCTGACGCCGATCCACAAGACCGCCACCGAGCTGGCGGCCGCCCGCGACGACCTCGCCGCGGCCCGCGAGCTCGCCGCCGAGGACCCGGCGTTCGCCGCCGAGGCGGAGGCGCTTCGGGAGCGGATCCCGCAACTGGAGGAGCGGCTGGCGGAGCTGCTGGCGCCGCGCGACCCGCAGGACGCCAAGGACGTGATCCTGGAGATCAAGGCGGGGGAGGGCGGCACCGAGTCCACCCTGTTCGCCGGCGACCTGTTGCGGATGTACCTGCGGTACGCGGAGCGGCGCGGCTGGCAGACCGAGGTGATCGAGTCGCAGGAGTCGGACCTGGGCGGGATCAAGAACGTCGCGCTGGCGGTCAAGTCCCGCGGCGTTCCGGAGGGCGGCAACGGCGTCTGGTCCCGGCTCAAGTGGGAAGGCGGCGTGCACCGGGTGCAGCGAGTGCCGGTGACCGAGTCGTCGGGTCGGATCCACACCTCGGCGGCCGGCGTGCTGGTGATGCCGGAGGCCGAGGAGGTCGAGGTGAAGATCGACCCGGGCGACCTGCGGATCGACGTCTTCCGGTCGTCCGGCCCGGGCGGCCAGTCGGTGAACACCACCGACTCGGCGGTCCGGATCACCCACCTGCCGACCGGGATCGTGGTCTCCTGCCAGAACGAGAAGAGCCAGCTGCAGAACCGGGAGCAGGCGATGCGGATCCTCCGGTCCCGGCTGCTCGCGCTCGCCCAGCAGGAGGCGGACGCCGCCGCCGCGGACGCCCGGAAGGCGCAGGTCCGGACGGTCGACCGGTCGGAGCGGATCCGGACCTACAACTTCCCGCAGAACCGGATCACCGACCACCGGATCAACTACACCGCCTACAACCTGGATCTGGTGCTCGACGGCGACCTGGACGGGGTGCTGGACGCGCTGGCCGAGGCCGATCGGCAGGCCCGGCTGGCCGGCGAGCCGGCGTTGTCCCGGTGACCAATCAGCCGGCTAGTTCTGCCAGCTGACGCTGACCCCGATCCGGGTGCCGGGCACCAGGGCGGCCCAGTCCTCGGCGCTGACCGCCTGGGTGATCCGCTGCGCCACGTGCGCGGCGTGCTCGGCGGAGGCCTCGGAGAGGACCACCGCGAACTCGTCGCCGCCGCGCCGGGCCACGAAGTCACCGCGCCGCAGCACCCGGGCCACCACCCCGGCCACCCGCTGCAGCACCAGGTCACCCGAGAGCCGGCCGTGCAGCTCGTTGACCGCGGCGAGTCCGTCCACATCGACCACTCCGACCATCGCCCGCTCGCCGCGGGCGGCCAGCGCCGCCAGGTAGCGCTCGAGGTACTCCCGGCTGGCCAGCCCGGTCAGCGGGTCGGTGAGCGCGTCCCCGCCGTCATGCTGGGCGGCGCTGCGCCGGACGTCCTCCTGGTCGAGCCGGGCGGCGATCCCCTCCAGGAAGACGTCCCGGAGCCGGTCGGTGTGCTTGGCGGCGAGCCGGAACGCGTACCGGTCGGCCTGGTGGGCGGCCGGGTAGTCGCCGCCGGCGATGAACGCCAGGCTGCGCAGCCGGGCCTGCTCGGCCGGCCCGAGCGTGTCCGGCGAGACGGTCAGCCCGTCCAGCCGGGTCAGCGCGTCGGTCGCCTTGCCGGCGGCGACGAGCAGGCAGACCTGGCCGAGCAGCTGCATGTCCCGGCTGCGCTGGCCCTCGATGCTGGCCGACAACAGCGGCCGCGGGTCCCGCCACGGCCCGCCCGGCGATTCCGGGTTCGCGTCCAGCGCCGCCTGCCGGGCCATCGCGTAGCCGTAGGCGACCAGGTGGGCCGGCCGCAGCTGGGCGCGGTCGTACTGGTCCAGCTCAGTGATCAGGTCGCGCAGCACCCGCAGGCAGCCGTCCGAGTCGCCGTGGTGGTCCATCGACAGCGCCAGCCGCAGCCGGATCCCGGGCTGGGCGAAGTGCTCCGGCGGCACCCCGGCCGGGCCGCCGATCTGCCGGGCCCGTTCGATCGCACTCAGCGCGTGCGCGTGGAAGCCGTGGTATGAGTAGGCCATCGCCAGGTTGTGCCAGCCCCACGCGAGGTCCGGGTCGATCTCATCGACCCCGCTCAGCGCCCGGTGCGCGTACACCAGGTGGGTCAGGCTGCGCTCCAGCGCACCCAGCTGCCGGGCGGCGAGCGCGGCGATCGCGTGGAGGTGACCGTGCGGGTAGAGCTCCGGCATGTCCCGGATGGTGGCGAAGCCCTCGTCGACGGCGGCGGTGTACTGGGTGGTGCGGCCGAGGTTGACCAGTCCGGTGAGCCGCATGATCTGGGCCTGGGCCTTGGCGTACGGGTTGGTGCCGGTGCGGATCACGCGCTCGGCGGCCCGGACGGCAGCGGCGATCCGGTCGCTGTACAGCAAGTCGCTGACTGCGGCCATCGCCTCGGCGTCCTCACCGAACCGGTCGCGCCACCTCACGCCGCCGCCTCCGTCCGTTGTTCGATCATTATCAGTCGAGAGTGCACGATCTGAACAGACCTGAGTAGTTATCCGGATGGTCGTAACGATATACAGCCGGAGTTGATTGCGAGAGTGGACACCGTACGGGAGGCGATTGCCCGCGCCGAGGCGGTGCTGGCGGCGGCCGGGGTCGGATCGCCGCGCGCCGACGCCGAGCAGCTCGCGGCGCACGTGCTCGGGGTGCCGCGCGGTCGGCTGCTACTGGTCGACGACTGGTCGCCGGCGCAGCGGGACCGGTTCGACCAGCTGGTCGCGCGGCGCGCGGACCGGGTGCCGCTGCAGCACCTCACCGGCACCGCCGGGTTCGCCCGGATCGAGCTGGCGGTCGGGCCGGGTGGCTTCGTGCCGCGGCCGGAGACCGAGCTGCTGGTGCAGTGGGCGGTGGCGGTCACCGGCGGCGCCGAGCAAATGACGGTAGTCGATCTGTGCAGCGGCCCCGGCGCGTTGGCGCTGGCGATCGCGCACGAGCTGCCGGCGGCCCGGGTGTACGCGGTGGAGCGGTCCCCGGCAGCGCTGCGCTGGCTGCGCCGCAACGCCGCCGACCGGGCGGCCGCCGGCGACCGCCCGATCGAGGTGGTGGCCGGGGACGCCACCGACCCGGCGGTGCTCGCCGAACTCGACGGCACGGTCGATTTGGTGGTGTGCAACCCGCCGTACGTGCCGGCGGGGAACCCGGTGCCGCCGGAGGTCGCCGAGCACGACCCGCCGGAGGCGGTGTTCGGCGGCCCGGACGGGCTGGCGGTGATCCGGCCGGTGATCGACCGGGCGGCGGCGCTGCTGCGGCCCGGCGGCCGGTTCGGCCTCGAGCACGACGATTCGCACGGTTCCGCCGTACCGCGGCTACTCGCCGGCCGGTTCGAACAGATCGAAGATCATCGCGACCTGGCCGGCCGCCCGCGCTACGCCACGGCGGTCCGGGTGGCAGACTAGCGCTCGTGAGGGTCTACGACTGCCGGCTGCCGGCCGAGCGTGACCAGGGCATCGCCGCGGCGGTGTCGGCGGTGCGCCGGGGCGAGCTGATCGTCATGCCCACCGACACCCTGTACGGGTTGGGCTGCGACGCGTTCAAGAAGAACGCGGTCGCCTCGATGCTGCGCGCCAAGGGTCGCGGTCGGGAAACCGCGGTGCCGGTGATGGTCGGCTCCCGCAAGACACTGGACGGCCTGGCCCACCGGATGCCGAAGGCGGCGCGTGACCTCGCCGACGCGTTCTGGCCGGGCGCGCTGTCGATCATCATCCGGCACGCGAAGACCCTCGACTGGGGCCTCGGCGAGACCGACGGCACGGTCGCGGTCCGGATGCCGTTGCAACCGGTGGCGCTGGAGGTGCTGCGGGAGATCGGCCCGATGGCGGTGCTCACCGCGAGCAAAGCCGGCAGCGCACCGGCGGCCACCGCCGCCGACGCGAAGGCGCAACTCGGCTACGCGGCCCGGATCTACCTCGACGGCGGGACCGCCGCCGACGCGGTGCCGAGCACCATCGTCGACCTGACCGGCGAGGCGCCCAGGGTGGTGCGGGCCGGCGCTGTGAGCGTCGAGCAGGTCCGGGACGTGGTCCCCGATCTGGTCGCGGACGACCCGGCCTGACCGCGGCTTCGGCCCGATTGTCCGAAAGGGAGCTGAGGTTGCGGTTCCGATTCCTGCGCCCGAACCAGCCGTCCGGGCTGCTCCGGTTGGCGGACCTCGACTGGGTGGTCGAGCGGCTCCGGGCCGGTGAGCTGGCGGTGCTGCCGACCGAGACCGGCTACCTGTTGGCCGCGGTCGCCACCGATCCGGTGGCGGTCCGGGCGGCGTTCGCCGCCAAGCAGCGCGACCTGGCCAACCCGATGCACATCGCCTGCGCGTCGCTCGGCATGGTGTCGAGGTACGCCGAGCTGACCGGGCCGGCGCGGCGGTTGCTGGGCGGCTTCACGCCGGGTCCGTTGTCGGTTGTGGTTCCGCAGAAGGACACGCTGCCGCGGGAGCTGGTCACCCTGCATGGGACGGTCGGGATCCGGATCCCGGACCACCCGGCGACCCTGCAGGTGGTCGCCGAACTCGGGCTTCCGGTCACCGCCACCAGCCTCAACCGCTCCGGGGAGGGTGCCCGCGACGACTGGTCGATCCTCGACACCCTGGACTGGCGCGGCCAGGCCGAGGTGCCGGTGGTCGACAGTCCGGGCTCGGTCCGGTTCGGCAGTGCCTCCACGCTGGTCCGGCTGACCGGCGCCGAGGTGACGGTGATCCGGCCGGGGCCGATCACCGTTGACCAGATCGAAGCGGCGTTAGGTGACGTTCGGCAGCAGTCGGTGGGGAACGGGGCCTGAGCGGTCGAGTTCCCGCCGGACGGTGGCGGCTCGAGCCGACATGTGGCGGCGGTTGTGCGCTCGGATCGCGCACAATGGCAGGATGTTGGTCGGCGTTCGGGTACGCCGGCGACGGGGTGAGGATGGTGGAGATGGTGCGGCGATCCGTGCATCGGCGGGACGCGACGGCACCGCGTGAGTCGGCGATCGGTGCCGACGCGCGGATGGAGGGTTAGCCGTGCCGCCATTTACGGTTCTGCATGTGTGCATGGGCAACATCTGCCGGTCGCCGATGGCGGAACGGTTGCTCGCGGTCGCGGTCGCGGAGGCGGCGAAGGTCGAGCCGGAGCAGGCCGACGCGCTGGTGCACAGCCACAGCGCCGGCACCGGCGGCTGGCACGCCGGGGAGCCGATGCACCCGTCGGCCGCCCGGCAGGTGCAGGCCCGGGGCGGCGACCCGACCGGGTTCACCGCCCGCCGGCTGCGCTCGGACCACCTGGACGCCGCCGACCTGGTGCTGGTCGCCACCGCCGACCAGCAGCTCTATGTGACCGCGCTGCGGCCGGACGCCGCGGCCAAGACCTTCGTCATCGGGGAGCTGGGTCGGCTGCTGCGGCTGGTCGACCTGACCGCGCTGCCGCCGGTGGAGCCGATCCCGGAGTCGGTGTACGCCCGCGGGGTGGCGCTGGTGCGGGCACTCGACGCGGCCCGCGGCGGCGCCGCGCCGCTGCCCAGCGACGACTTGGACGACCCGTGGGGCCGGGGGGAGAAGACCTTCGCCCGGGTCGCCGACGAGATCGAGGACGTGGTCCGGCCGCTCGCCGCCGCCCTGCTCCCTTTCTCATGACCGGCGCCGGCCGGCCGGCTTATCCGTGGAAGTCCGGGCCGGCGCTGGTGAGCGTGATCCGCACCAGCACCCGGCGATCGCGCTCCATCGCGGCCCGGTAGTCGGCCCAGTCCGGGTGCTCGCCGGCGATCCGCCGGTAGTAGTCGACCAGCGGCTCCATCGCCTCCGGCAGGTGGACGATCTCGGCCTCACCCTCGATCTGGATCCACTCGCCGAAGAAACCGTCGTTCATCACGCACAGCACCACCCGCGGGTCCCGGGCCAGGTTCCGGGTCTTGCGGGCGGTCTCCCGGGTGCTGACGATCGCCCGGCCGGCCGCGTCGATCCCGACCGTCACCGGGGTGAGCTGGAGCCGGCCGCTCGGATGGTGGGTGGCCATCACTGCCCGGTGGTGCTTACGCAGAAAGTCGCGTGCGGCATCGAGGTCCATGCCGCCACCCTAGCCACTGGTGCCCCCGGTTAGGCTCGGTGCCGTGAGCCAGCCGAACCCACACGCGCAGTCGGTGTTGACCCTGGCGTCCGCGATGCTGCGGACCGCCCTGGTGCCCGCGCTGGTCACGGTGGCGCTCGGCGCGGTCGTCGCCACCGTGCTGGTCGGCGTCGACGGGTTGCTCGGCGCCCTCACCGGTGGCGCGGTGGCGTTCGGCTCGTCGTTGCTGACCCTGTTCCTGATGCGGTGGTCGGCCGGGTTCCCGGTGGCGATGGTGATGGCGGTGGCGCTGGGCGGGTTCGCGGTAAAGATGATCGTGCTGCTCGGGGTGATGGCCGCGCTGCGCGGGGTGGACGCGCTTCACCCGCTGTCGCTGGCGCTGACGTTCCTGGCGACCGTGCTGGTGTGGGCGGCCGCCGAGGCGGTCGCGTTCCGCCGGACCAAGCTACCGACCGTGATTGTGGACGGCGACTGACCGGGTCTGACCAGCGCGGCCCGTTTTCAGCGATGGAAACCGCTCCTGATATGGTCGCGTCGCGGGGGGACGGCGGCGGCCGCGCCGAGGTCGCGGCAGCCACCGCCGGCTGCCTGAGGCTGATCAGGTACGTTACGGACCGACGTCGACTTCGACATCCTGGAAGGAGCCCTGGTTGGGCGCGCTGGCACACGTTGCGCAAGACCCGTTCGTGCCGCCTGGCACTCAGGACTTCGACCTGCCTCCGATCGCGGCCGGGATCACCAAACCGATGCTGCTGCTCGTGCTGTCGGCCGTCCTCGTCGCCGGGTTCTTCCTGATCGCCATGCGCAAGCCCCAGCTGGTGCCGGGGAAGCTGCAGTTCGCAGCCGAGTCGCTCTACAACATCGGCCGCAACAACATCGCCCGGGACCAGATCGGGGCGGCCGACTTCCAGCGGTTCGTGCCGCTGATCGTCTCGCTGTTCTGCTTCATTCTGGTCAACAACCTGTTCGGCATCATCCCGCTGCTGCAGTTCCCGACCTTCGCCCACATCGGGTTCCCGTTGGCACTGTCGATCCTGGTGGTCTACCCGGTCTACCACGGCGCCGGGATCCGGCGGCACGGCCTCGGCGGCTACCTGAAGAAGGAGCTGTTCCCGCCGAACGTTCCGTGGCCGGTCTACCTGCTGCTGACCCCGATCGAGATCTTCACGAAGTTCGTCATGAACCCGATCACCCTGGCGATCCGGGTGTTCGCGGCGATGTTCTCCGGCCACCTGCTGCTGCTGGTGTTCACGATGGCCGGCTTCTGGCTGCTGCTGGACGCCGCCGGGCCGTTCAAGCCGATGTCGCTGGTCTCGTGGGCGTTCGCGATCGCACTGACCTTCCTGGAGGCGCTGATTCAGGTCGTCCAGGCCTACATCTTCGCCATGCTGACCGCCAGCTACATAGGAATGGCGCTGGCGTCCGAGCACTAGCACACATAGAGGTTTTGGAGTAAGCGTACGATCCGCTGCCACCGGCGGACCGACCGAAAGGGATACAGGTGAGCAACACACTGATTGTGGCGCAGGAGATCCTCGCTCAGGAGGAGCCGATCAACCTCAACCAGGGTCTGGCCATGATTGGGTACGGGCTCGGCGCGATCGGCCCCGGTATCGGCGTGGGTCTGATCTGGGCGGCGGTCATCAACGGCTCCGCCCGGCAGCCCGAGCTGCAGGGCCGGCTGATGACCATCGCCTGGACCACCTTCGCGCTGGTCGAGGTGCTGGCGCTGATCGGGCTGGTGCTGTTCTTCGTCGCCGGTGGCGCCGGCTAGTTCGCACCTAGCGGGAGACAGCCATGATCCAGAAGCTGACCGTCCTGGCGCAGCTCGCGCAGGAGGACGACCACGAGGCGCCGAACCCGGTGCTGCCCCACGTCGAGGAGGTCATCCTCGGGCTAGTGGCGTTCCTGGTGCTGCTGTTCGTGATGCGGAAGTACGTCGTGCCGCGGTTCGAGCAGGTGTACGCCGAGCGGACGAACCAGATCGAGGGCGGCATCGAGCGGGCGCGGGCGGCTGAGGCTGAGGCCAACCGGCTGCTGGAGCAGTACCAGGCTCAGCTGGCCGAGGCACGGACCGAGGCGGCGAAGATCCGCGACGACGCCCGCGCCGACGCCGAGGCGATCCGGCAGGACGTGCTCGCGCAGGCGCGGGAAGAGGCCGATCGGATCATCGCCGCCGGCCGGGACGCGCTCGCCGCCGAGCGGGCCACCCTGGTCCGGGAGCTGCGGGCCGAGATCGGCTCGCTCTCGGTGGAGCTGGCGAGCCGGATCGTGGGGGAGTCGCTGGCCGACGAGGCCCGGCGGGCCGGCACGGTCGAGCGGTTCCTGGCCGAGCTGGAGTCGCCGAACGGTGACGCCGCACCGGCGGGGGCGCGCTGATGCAAGCCGCCGCCCGCGAGTCGTACGCCCAGGCGCTGGCGCGGCTGGACGAGTACGTCCCGACCGCCAGCCCGGAGCAGCTGCGGACGGTCGCCGAGGAGCTGCTCGCGGTGGCCGGACTGCTGACCCGAGAGGTGCCGCTGCGGCGGGCGCTGTCCGACCCGGCCCGGTCCGGCGAAGACCGGGTTCGGCTGCTGCGGCAGGTGCTCGGCGACCGGGTCGGCGCGGATGCGCTGGCGCTGCTCGACGCGCTGGTGGCGGCCCGCTGGTCGGTCCCGTCCGAGCTGCTGGACGCCACCGAGCAGCTCGGCGTGCAGGCGCTACTGGCCAGCGCCGAGCGGGCCGGTGACCTCTCCGAGGTCGAGGACGAGCTGTTCCGGTTCGGGCAGGTGGTGGCCGGGGACTCGGCGCTCGCCGCGGCACTCGGCGACCGCCGGGTGCCGGTGGAGCGGCGGGCGAGCCTGCTCGACTCGCTGCTGGGAGGCAAGGCGAAGGAGGTCACGATCCGGGCGGCGCGGGTGGCGCTGGCCGGCTTCGGTGGCCGCGGCGTCGAAGCGGGGCTGACCCGGTTGGTCGAGCTCGCCGCGCAGCGCCGGGACCGGAACGTCGCGTACGTCACCGTCGCGGCGCCGCTGTCCGAAGCCGCCGAGCAGCGGCTGGGAGCTGCGCTTTCGGCGCGGTACGGTCGAGACGTCTCGGTGAAGACCACAGTCGATCCACGGGTGCTCGGTGGGGTCCGGGTGGTGGTGGGGTCCGATCTGTACGACGGCACCATCGCCCGCCGGCTGACCCAGGCCCGGCAGGCACTAGCTAGGTAGGCAGGAAAGGGAACAGATGGCCGAACTGACCATCTCCAAGGACGAGATCCGGGGCGCCCTGGAGCGGTACCTGGAGTCGTACACTCCGGACATTACCCGCGAAGAGGTCGGGGTCGTCACCGAGGCCGGCGACGGTATCGCCCGGGTCGAGGGGCTGCCCTCGACGATGGCCCAGGAGCTGCTGGAGTTCGAGGACGGCACGCTCGGCGTGGCGCAGAACCTCGACATCCGGGAGATCGGTGTGGTGGTGCTCGGCGAGTACACCGGCATCGAGGAGGGTCAGCAGGTCAAGCGGACCGGCCGGGTGCTCTCGGTGCCGGTCGGCGATGCCTTCCTCGGCCGGGTGGTGAACGCGCTCGGGCAGCCGATCGACGGGCTCGGCGAGATCGAGCACGAGGAGTACCGGGAGCTGGAGCTCCAGGCCCCCAACGTGATGTCCCGGAAGCCGGTGCACGAGCCGCTGCAGACCGGGATCAAGGCGATCGACTCGATGACCCCGATCGGCCGGGGCCAGCGGCAGCTGATCATCGGCGACCGGAAGACCGGGAAGACCTCGATCGCGGTCGACACGATCATCAACCAGCGGGCGAACTGGCAGTCCGGCGACCCGAAGAAGCAGGTGCGCTGCATCTACGTCGCGATCGGCCAGAAGGGCTCGACCATTGCCGCGGTCAAGCACGAGCTGGAGCAGCACGGCGCGCTGGAATACACCACGATCGTGGCGGCGCCGGCCTCCGAGCCGGCCGGCTTCAAGTACATCGCGCCGTACGCCGGCTCAGCGATCGGCCAGCACTGGATGTACCAGGGCAAGCACGTGCTGATCGTGTTCGACGACCTGAGCAAGCACGCCGAGGCGTACCGGGCGATGTCGCTGCTGCTGCGCCGGCCGCCGGGCCGCGAGGCCTACCCGGGCGACGTCTTCTACCTGCACTCCCGGCTGCTGGAGCGGTGCGCGAAGCTCTCCGACGAGCTCGGCGGCGGCTCGCTCACCGGCCTGCCGATCATCGAGACCAAGGCCGGTGACATCTCGGCGTACATCCCGACCAATGTCATCTCGATCACCGACGGCCAGATCTTCCTCCAGACCGACCTGTTCAACCAGGGCGTCCGGCCGGCGATCAACGTCGGTACCTCGGTCTCCCGGGTCGGTGGTAACGCGCAGATCCGGCCGATGAGCAAGGTCGCCGGGACGCTGCGGCTGGGCCTGGCGCAGTACCGCGATCTGGAGGCGTTCGCGCTGTTCGCCTCCGACCTGGACGCGGCGAGCCGGCAGCAGCTGGAGCGCGGTGCCCGGCTGGTGGAGCTGCTCAAGCAGCCCAACTACTCGCCGTTCCCGGTCGAGGAGGAGGTCGTCTCGGTGTGGGCCGGCACCACCGGCAAGCTGGACGACATCCCGGTCTCCGACATCTCCCGGTTCGAGAGCGAGTTCCTGCAGCACCTGCGGCGGGCCAACCCGGGGGTGCTGCAGCAGATCGCCGACGGCACCTGGAACGACGAGATCATCGCGACCCTGGAGGAGGCGATCGGCAGCTTCAAGGACTCGTTCCTGGCCCGGGACGGCGGGATCCGGATCAACGAGCCGGAGGCTGAGGCGATCGACGAGGAGGCACAGCGCCGGGAGACCGTCAAGCGCGTCGTGCCCAAGCGGGGTTAGCGGATGGCCGGACAGCTTCGGGTTCTGCGCCGCCGGATCAACTCGGTCAGCTCCATGAAGAAGATCACCAAGGCCATGGAGCTGGTCGCCACGAGCCGGATCGCCCGGGCGCAGGAGCGGGTCGCCGCTTCGCTGCCGTACGCGTACGCGATCACCGACGTGCTGACCGCGTTGGCCAGCACCGCCGACATCAACCACCCGCTGCTGCAACCGCGGCCGGTGGTGCGGCGGGCCGGGGTGCTCGTGATCACCAGTGACCGCGGCCTGTGCGGCGCCTACAACGCCAACGTGATCCGCACCTGCGAGGAGCTGATCACCAAGCTGCGGGAGGACGGCAAGCAGGTACGGCTGTACGTGGTGGGCCGCAAGGGCGTGACCTACTACCGGTTCCGGGACCGGGACATCGAGCAGAGCTGGACCGGCTTCTCCGACCAGCCGACGTTCGAGGACGCCCGGGAGGTCGGCAAGACCCTGCTGGCGGCGTTCACCGCCGGCGCGGACGACACCGACGAGGGGCTGCCCGGCCCGGACGGGGTGGTCGGGGTCGACGAGTTGCACGTGGTGCACACCCAGTTCAAGACCCTGATGACCCAGACCCCGGTGGCGAACTTCCTGGCGCCGATGCAGGTCGAAGAGACCGAGGCCGAGGACATCGTGCTGCCCGCCTACGACTACGAGCCGGATCCGGACACGCTGTTCGACGCGCTGCTGCCGAAGTACATCAACACCCGGATCTACGCGGCGATGATCGACGCGGCGGCGAGCGAGTGGGCGGCCCGGCGGCGAGCCATGAAGAGCGCCACCGACAATGCCGAAGAGGTGCTACGGACCTTGACGCGCGAGCGGAACTCCGCTCGGCAGGCTGAGATTACCCAGGAGATCAGTGAAATCGTCGGCGGGGCGAACGCACTCGCCGCGGCAGGAAGCGAAGAGTGAGATGACGACTGCGGTGCAGACTGCTGCCAAGGGCCGGGTGGTACGGGTGATCGGCCCGGTCGTGGACGCTGAGTTCCCCCGCGACTCGATCCCCGAGATCTACCACGCGTTGCACGTGGACGTGGAGCGCGCCGGCGAGAAGCGGACCCTCACCCTGGAGGTCGCCCAGCACCTCGGCGACAACATGGTCCGGACGATCTCGATGCAGCCGACCGACGGCCTGGTCCGGGGTGCCGAGGTGCGCGACACCGGCGCGCCGATCTCGGTGCCGGTCGGTAACGCCACCAAGGGCCGGGTGTTCAACGCGATCGGCGAGTGCCTGAACCTCGCGCCGGGGGAGGAGCTCGACGTCACCGAGCGGTGGAGCATCCACCGGAAGGCGCCGGAGTTCGCCGACCTGGAGCCGAAGACCGAGATGCTGGAGACCGGCATCAAGGTGCTCGACCTGCTCGCCCCGTACGTGAAGGGTGGCAAGATCGGCCTGTTCGGCGGCGCCGGTGTGGGCAAGACCGTGCTGATCCAGGAGATGATCATCCGGGTGGCGCGGAACTTCGGCGGTACCTCGGTGTTCGCCGGGGTCGGCGAGCGGACCCGCGAGGGTAACGACCTGATCATCGAGATGACCGAGAGCGGCGTCATCAACGACACCGCGCTGGTCTACGGCCAGATGGACGAGCCGCCGGGCACCCGGCTGCGGGTCGGCCTGTCCGCGCTCACCATGGCCGAGTACTTCCGGGACGTGGAGAACCAGGAGGTGTTGCTGTTCATCGACAACATCTTCCGGTTCACCCAGGCCGGCTCGGAGGTGTCGACGCTGCTCGGCCGGATGCCGTCGGCGGTGGGCTACCAGCCGACCCTGGCCGACGAGATGGGCGAGCTGCAGGAGCGGATCACCTCGGTCCGGGGCCGCGCGATCACCTCGATGCAGGCGATCTACGTGCCGGCAGACGACTACACCGACCCGGCACCGCACACCACCTTCACCCACCTGGACGCCACCACCAACCTGGAGCGGAAGATCTCCGACAAGGGGATCTACCCGGCGGTGGACCCGCTGGCCTCCTCGTCGCGGATCCTCGCCCCCGAGTACGTGGGCGCCGAGCACTACGCGGTCGCCTCCGAGGTGAAGCGGATCCTGCAGCGCTACCAGGACCTGCAGGACATCATCGCGATCCTCGGCATGGACGAGCTGAGCGAGGAAGACAAGATCACGGTGAACCGGGCCCGCCGGATCGAACGTTTCCTTTCCCAGAACACGTTCGCGGCCAAGCAGTTCACCGGCGTCGAGGGGTCGTTCGTCCCGGTCAAGGAGACGGTTGAGGCGTTCAAGAAGCTCACTGAGGGGGAGTACGACCACTACCCTGAGCAGGCGTTCTTCATGTGCGGCGGGCTTGAGGACCTGGAGCGGAACGCGCATCGGCTGGCCGCTGGCTCCTAACCCGTACCATCATCCACGTCGCCGGTTGGACTGACGGCCGGCTACCGTGGATAGGGTCAGGAGGCGAGGTTGGCGGACGTAAAGCAGCGGCGGACCCCCCGGTGGGCGGTGCTGTGTGCGGTGCTTGGCGGCCTCCTGATGCTCGGCTCCGGTGGCGTGCTGGTCGCTGCCGAGGTGCTGGTCAACCGGATCTCCGGTGCGATCCCGCAGGGCAACCTGTTCGGTGACCAGGCGCCGGAGGAGCAGCCCGGTGCGGACATCCACGGCCCGCTGAACATCCTGTTGGCCGGGGTCGACACCCGGCCGAGCCGGCCGAACGAGACGCCGCGGGCGGACGCCATCGTGGTCGTGCACGTCGACGAGACGCTGAGCCGCGGCTACATGATCTCGATCCCGCGGGACGCGATCGTCGACATCCCGCCCGACCCGGCCTCCGGCTACCTCGGCGGCACCGACCGGATCAACGCGGCGATGTTCTACGGCGCCGACCCGCAGCCCGGCGAGGAGGCGCCGGACGTCGAGCGCGGGTTCGCGCTGCTCGCCGCCACGGTCAGCCAGCTGACCGGGATCGAGCGGTTCGACGCCGGGGTGGTGATGCGGTTCGTGGGCTTCCGGGACATCGTCGACGCGCTCGGCGGCGTCCGAGTGCGGTTGGACGAGCCGATCGTCTCCGAGCACCGGCAGCCGGACGGCACCCACCGGCCGGTGGGATGTGGCAGCTACTGCGGGCCGCAGATGGTCTACCAGCCGGGCTCGCCGCCCTGCGAGGAGGCCCGGACCGACGGCTCGTTCTGGTGCGAGCTGAACGGCTGGCAGGCGCTCGACGTGGTCCGCCAGCGCAAGAGCCTCTCCGAGGGCGACTACAGCCGGCAGGAGAACCAGCAGCGGATCCTGCGGGCCATGATGGACCAGGCGGTCAGCCGGGACATGGTCACCAACCCGATCGCGCTCGACCGGTTGGTGCAGGCCGCCGGCGACAACATGATCTTCGACGGCCGCGGGCACGACCCGATCGACTTCGCGTTCGCGCTGCGGAACCTGCGCTCCAGCACGATGACGATGATCGGGCTGCCGGGCACCGGGGTCGGGGTCGGCGACGCCTACCAGGGAGAGCAGCTCGACCCGGTCGCGTACGACCTGTTCGACGCGCTGGCCCGGGGCGAGCTGGAGGCGTTCCTGGCCGAGCACCCGGACCTGGAAAGCGGCGGCCGGTAGCCCGCCGCCGTCCGCCGCCGTCGGGCCCGAGCCGCTACTCCGCCTGGATGTTGATCCGGGGCAGGGTGCCGCCGATCCCGGTGTAGAGCCGGTAGGTCCACAGCCCGGCCAGCGCCAGCAGCGCCAGCCGCAACAGCACCTCGATGATGTCGCCGAGCGCCTGGAGCACCCCACCGAAGGCGTAGAAGCCGTCCTCGTGCAGGTTGTTGAACCGGCCGGCGAGCGTGATCAGGAACGCGAGCGTGCCGAGCAGCACCGCTACCGCGTACTCGATCAGCGCGACCTGCCCGATCAACCGGGCCTGCCCGAGCACCGGGCGGAGCTTGGCGGCGACCAGCATCGCCAGCAGCGGGGCGGCGAGCACTGCGAGCTCGGTGAACGCACCGACCCCGAACCGGTCCGGGAAGTCCCGGGGGCCGACCGGGAAGATCCAGTCCAGGAAACCGAAGAGGATCAGGGTGGCGGCGAGCGCGAGCAGCGCCCACGCGGTGAGCGGCCGCAGCGCGATGCCGCCACCGGGGGGAGGAGTGGTCATACCGCTCACCTTACGATGATCGTTGCGATCGTGTGATGTTGTCGTGGCCGGCTTGGGTGGGCTGGCCAGCGCAGACTAGACTCAGCGCAATCCCAGGTGCTGTGTAGAGAGGAGCGCCGTGGCGAATCAGCTGCACGTTGAGCTGGTAGCCGTCGAGCAGAAGGTCTGGACCGGCGAGGCCACCATGGTGATCGCCAAGACCACCGAAGGTGAGCTCGGCGTCCTGCCCGGACACGCCCCGGTGCTCGGCCAGCTCGCGGAGCCCGGCCAGGTCCGGATCATGCGCGCGGACGGTGAGCCGCTCACCTGGGAGGTGTCGGGGGGTTTCCTCTCGGTGACCGCCGACGGGGTGACCGTCCTGGCCGAATCCGCCGCCCCAGCCAGCCCGGCCGAGACACACTGAGGCGGGCCGCCGATGAAGGTCTTGGAATGGATCGCCATCGGCGCGCTTGTCCTGGTGCTGGCGTTGGGGCTGCTGTTCCTCAGACGCTGGCTGCTGGCCCGGCAGGGCAGCACCATCGAGCTCTACCTCCGGCTGTCCACATTGGTGGTCGGCCGCGGCTGGGCGCCCGGGTTCGCCCGGCTCGCCGGTGACCAGCTGCGCTGGTACCGGATGTTCAGCTTCGCGATCCGCCCCCGCCGGGTGCTGTCCCGGCGGGCGCTGTCGGTGGAGAGCCGGCGGCTGCCGTCCGGTTCGGAGCGGTTCTCGCTGCCGGACGACTGGGTGATCCTCCGATGTACCAGCCATCACGCTCCGGTCGAGATGGCGATGGCGCCTGCCACGCTGACCGGGTTCCTCTCCTGGATCGAGGCCTCCCCGCCGGGGACGGTCTCGCTCTACTCTTCGCCCTCCGGCAAGGAATAGCCCCGGTCGTGAGCTAGTCGGCTGCGACCAGTTCCGCCTCGTATCCCTGGCCGTCCTCCAGGTAGCCGGCGTAGGTGTCCGGGCCGCCCGCGTACGGATGCCGGTCCGGAAACAGCAGCCGCCAGCCGTACGCCGGGGCCGCCGCCACCAACCGGTCCACGTCGGCCCGGCCGCCGGCGTGGAACGCCAGATGATTGAGGCCGGGCGCGAGCCGGTCGTGGCGGTCCGCGGTGAGTGCGGGCGACTGCTCGATCACCAGGTAGGTGTCGCCGAGCCGCCAGGATCGGCCGGCCGGCCATCGCTGGTATGGCGCCCAGCCCAGCTCGCCGAGCAACCAGCCCCAGCTGCGCTCGCTGGCGGCTAGGTCCGGCACCCACAGCTCGATGTGGTGCAGCCCGCCGGTCAACCGGGCGCCGGTCATCGCGGGCCGGTCACCGCTCGCCGCCGGGTCGCCACTTCACGTCGCCGTCCGGGTTGGCGGCGCGGGCCAGGATGAACAGCAGGTCCGACAACCGGTTCAGGTACTTCGCGGGCAGGTCCGAGGTGTGTTCCGGATCCGCCTCGAGCAGCGTCCAGACCGTCCGCTCGGCCCGCCGGGCCACCGTCCGGGCCGCGTGCAGCAGTGCCCCGCCCGGCGTACCGCCCGGCAGGATGAACGAGTCCAGTTTGGATAGTCGCTGGTTGAACTCGTCGCACCAGCCCTCCAGCCGGGTGATGTAGGCCTCGGTCACCCGCAGCGGCTTCGGCTCCTGGCCGTCCCGCTCGGCCGGGCTGATCGGGTTGCACAGGTCGGCGCCGACGTCGAACAGGTCGTTCTGCACCGACTGGAGCACCGCGCGCAGCTCGGCCGGCAGGTCGCCGAGCGCCAGCGCCACCCCGATCGCGGCGTTGCACTCGTCCACGTCGGCGTAGGCGGCGATCCGCGGGTGCTGCTTCGGCACCCGGTCGCCGTTGCCGAGCATGGTGGTGCCGGTATCGCCGGTCCGGGTGTAGATGCGGGTGAGATGGATAGCCATGGCCTCAACCCTAAGATGGCGGGTGTGGACGTGATCCGGGTGTCCGGTGGGGCTCGCCTCGCCGGTGAGGTGGCGGTGGTCGGGGCGAAGAACTCCGCGCTCAAGCTGATGGCCGCGGCACTGCTGGCGCCCGGCCGCAGTGTGATCACCAACGTCCCGCGGATCACCGACATCGCGGTGATGGCGGAGGTGCTGCGCCGGCTCGGCTGCGGGGTCGAGATCACCGGCGACCAGGTCACCGTGGAGACCCCCGACCGGCCCGGCACCGAGGCCGACTACGACCTGGTACGGCGGCTGCGCGCGTCGATCTGCGTGCTGGGTCCGCTGCTGGCCCGGTGCGGCTACGCCCGGGTCGCCCACCCCGGCGGCGACGCGATCGGGTCTCGGGGCCTGGACATGCACGTGGCCGGGCTGGCCCGGATGGGCGCGGAGATCTCCAGTGAGCACGGGTTCGTGATCGCCTCGGCCCCGAACGGCCTGTCCGGTGCCACCATCTGGCTGGACTTTCCGAGTGTCGGCGCGACCGAGAACCTGTTGATGGCGGCGGTGCTGGCGCGCGGTACGACGGAGATCGACAACGCCGCCCGGGAGCCGGAGATCGTCGACCTGTGCGAGATGCTGACCGCGATGGGGGCGAAGATCTCCGGCGCCGGGACCTCCCGGCTGGAGGTGACCGGGGTCGACTCGCTCAGCCCGGTCCAGCACCGGTGTGTCGGCGACCGGATCGTCGCCGGCACCTGGGCGTTCGGCGCGGCCATGACCCGGGGCGACGTGACCGTGACCGGCGTCGATCCCCGGTTTCTGGAGATCGCGCTGGACAAGCTGATCCTGGCCGGCTGCCTGGTGGAGACCGGGCCGCAGCGGTTGCGGGTACGGATGGACGAGCGGCCCCGGGCGGTCGATGTGGTCACCCTGCCGTACCCGGGGTTCGCCACCGACCTGCTGCCGATGGCGATCGCGCTCGCCTCGATCAGTGACGGCTCGTCGCTGATTACCGAGAACATCTTCGATGGTCGGTTCATGTTCGTCAACGAGATGTCCCGGCTCGGCGCGCAGATCCAGACCGACGGCCACCACGCGGTGGTGCGGGGTCGGGAGCGGTTGTCGAGCGCGCCGGTGCGGGCAACCGACATCCGGGCCGGCGCCGGGCTGGTGATGGCCGGGCTGTGCACCGACGGGGTTACCGAGGTGAGCCACGTGCATCACCTCGACCGTGGCTACCCCGATTTCGTGGCGCAACTGCGTTCGTTGGGTGCCACGGTGACCCGGGAAACCGTGCCGGACGCCCCCGAGTTCACGCTCTGAGTCCGCTGCGCGCGTGAACTCGGGGGCGCCAGGTCTTAGTTGCCGGACTCGTCCGACTGCTCGTCCGACTCCTCGCCGGAGTCCTGCTCATCCGGCTGGTCGGCGTCGGTCTCCGGCTGCTTCTGCGGGTCGGACTGCTGCTCCGCGTCCGACTCGCTGCCCGCCGAGCTGGCGCTGATCAGCGGGTTGGTGGGCGCGAACAGGCCGTCCGGGTTGGCCGACCACGCCCACACGTGCAGGGTGGTCAGGTCCGGGTGCCAGAAGGTGAACGGCGCGCCGGTCTCCGGGTGGGCCGGCTCGCACGCCGCCTCATCCGCGTTCGGCACCGACTCGCCGTCCTCGTAGTGGCAGGCGGCCGGCAGGTTGCCGAACGTCGCGCCCTCCAGCGGCAGCTCCGCCGGCCGCTCGGTGAACACCCAACCGAGCGCCGCCAGCTGCGGCTGGTCCTCGTTGCCCGAGTAGACCAGCAGCGCCGGCGCGTTCGGGTCGAACTCCTCCGGTGCCGACGGGTTGAGCAGCTGCACACCGTCCACATCGGTGATGACCTGGAAGCCGGCGTCCTGTGCCGCGCTCAGGTCGGTGACGTAGGGGCTACTCGCCGCACGCATCGCCGCGATCGTCTGGGCCAGCTCCGGCGTGACGGTCAGCGCCGCCGGCTGGGCGTCCGGGTCGGTCTCGGTCTGCGCGTCGCCGGCCCGGTCGTCGGTCGCGGCCGGGTCGTCGTCGCCGCAGCCGGTGAGCAACGCACCGGCCAGCAACACGGTGCCGGCGGCGGTGAGAAAGTGTCGTCGCATGAATTCCTCTCCTACGGGTGGTTCGTCAACGGCCGGTCCCGGCCGCCCACAGGGTTGAACGGCGGATCGGAGAGGCAGTTACTGACAGTGCTTAACGCGCTGCAGAGTGCGACGAAGTCACTCGTACGAGTAGAACCCGCGGCCCCGCTTGCGGCCGAGGTCGCCGGCTTCCACCATCCGCTGCATCAGCTCCGGCGGGAAGAACTTGCTGTCACCGGTGTCCCGATAGATGTTGCGGGCGGCGTGCAGCAGCACGTCGACCCCGGTCAGGTCGGCGGTGGCCAGCGGCCCCATCGCGTGGCCGAACCCGAGCTTGCAGGCGGTGTCCAGGTCTTCCGCCGAGATCACTCCGGCCTCGACCAGCCGGACCGCCTCCACCACGAAGGCGGTGATCAGCCGGGTGGTGACGAACCCGGCCACGTCCCGGTTGACCACCACGCAGGTCTTGCCGACTGCTTCGGCGAACGCGCGGGCGGTGGCGAGCGTCTGGTCGCTGGTCTTCCGGCCCCGCACCAGCTCGCACAGCTTCATCATCGGTACCGGCGAGAAGAAGTGGGTGCCGACCACCGACTCCGGTCGGTCGGTGACCGCGGCGAGCTGGGTGATCGGGATCGCGCTGGTGTTGCTGGCGAGCACCGCCTCCGGCTTGCAGATCCGGTCCAGCGCCCGGAACACCTCGTGCTTCACTTCGAGCTGCTCGAACACCGCCTCCACCACGATGTCCGCGTCAGCGGCCGCGTCGAGGTCGGTGGTCGGGGTGATCCGAGCCAGGGTCGGCTCGACCTGGTCGGCCGGCAGCCGGCCCTTCGCGGCGAACTTCTGCAGCGATTCCCGGATCGCGGCCAGCCCGCGGCCCACCGCGGCGTCGTCCAGATCCCGCATGGTCACGCTCCAGCCGGCCTGCGCCGCCACCTGGGCGATCCCCGAGCCCATCAGTCCCGCCCCGATCACCGCGAGCTTTCCTGCCACGGAATGCCTCCTCACTTCGTACCCCTGGCCAATCTATCGAGGGGCCGCTGGCCGCCGGCGGGTACGCTCAGGCAATGCAGCCCGGTGCGCCACCCCCCGCCGACGATCCCTACGGCCAGGGCCAGTACGGCCAAGGCCAGTATGGCCAGAGTCCGTACGGTCAGCCCCAGTACGGTCAGCCCGGGCCGGCCCAGTACGGGCCGGGCCAGCCGCCGCCGTACCCGGGTGCCACGCCCGGCGCCGACCAGTGGTCCGCGTCGCCGCCACCACCGCCGGGGTACGGCGCGCCGCCCGGCTACGGTGCGCCCTACGGCGCGCCGCCGGGCTACGGCGCGTACAGCGGGCAGCCGCAGCAGAACAACGTGCTCGGGCTGCTCGGGATGATCTTCGGAATCGTCGGCATCCCGTTCTCGCTCTGCTGCGGGCTGTTCGGGCTGCCGCTGTCGGTGACCGCGATCGTGCTCGGCGCGCTCGGCCTGAAGCGTGCCTCGGACGGGTTGGCGAGCAACCGCGGGATGGCGCTCGCCGGTGTGATCTGCGGCGCGGTCGGGGTGGTACTGGCAATCATCAGCGTGGTCATCGGCCTCACCAGCACCGTTCTCGGCTACTAGCGGTGCCTAGGCTCGGGGGGTGGACGCGGGGACCATGCGGCGGCTGGTCGAGGCGGCCCGGGTCGGGCGGCTCGCCACGGTCGGCGCCGACGGCACGCCGCACGCCGTACCGATCTGCTTCGCGCTGGTCGGCGAGGTGATCTACAGCGCGGTCGACCACAAGCCCAAGCGGTCCGGCCGGTTGCGCCGGATCGCCAACCTCACCGCCACCGGCCGGGCCTGCCTGCTCGTGGACGAGTACGGCGAGGACTGGTCGGCGCTGTGGTGGGTGCGGCTGGATGGCCGGGGTCGGTTGGCCGGTGACCCGGCCGAGGCGGCGGCCGCGGTCGCCGCGCTGGTCGACAAGTACCCGCAGTACCGGCGGCAGCCGCCGGCCGGCCCGGTGATCGCGCTCGAGATCACCCGGTGGACGGGCTGGTCCGCCGGGTAGCCCGCCGCCGGCGGCGCCGGCGCAGCGCCCACCACCACAGCACCACCAGCCCGACCAGCAACCCGATCACCAGCAACGGCACGATGATCGCGGCGAGCGACATCAGCAGGCTGGTGGTGTCTTCGGCGGTGCTCACCACCGGCGCGCCGATCCCGAGCGTCATCGTGTTGAGCACCGGCCGGATCAGCGCCTTGCCGGCGTGGACCACCAACGCGATCACCACGCCGATCACGATCGGCAGCCAGCCACGGTCGTCGAACAGGTCACCCGGGTCGCTGACGGTCACCGTCTCGGATGCCGCGCCAGCACTGAACACCAGCCCGCCGGCGGTCGGCCGGATCACCGTCTGGAGCACGTCGTTGAGGCTGTCGACCACCGGCACCTTGTCCGCCACCAGCTCGATCGCGAGCAGCACCGCGATGATGGTCAACACCCAGCCGTTGCTGAGCCACTCCCACTGCTCCGGCAGGGTGATCAGATCCGTGTAGCGGGCGAGCAGCCCCACCACCAGCAGCGGGATCCAGGCGTTGAGTCCGGCCGAAGCCGCGAGCCCGAGCCCGGTCGTCAGCTCCAGCACCCACACATCATCGCATCCCGGATCACGTACAGTCGGTGCCTGTGCGGTTGGTGATTGCCCGGTGCTCGGTGGACTACGTGGGGCGGCTGTCGGCGCATCTGCCGCCGGCGGTCCGGTTGCTGATGGTGAAGGCGGACGGGTCGGTCTCGATCCACGCCGATGACCGGGCGTACAAGCCGCTGAACTGGATGAGCCCGCCGTGCCGGATCGAGGAGGCGCCCGGGGTTTGGCGGGTGGTGAACAAGGCCGGCGAGCAGCTGCGGATCACGCTGGAGGAGATCCTCTCCGACCAGACCTACGAGCTGGGGGTGGACCCGGGCCTACAGAAGGACGGCGTGGAGGCGCACCTGCAGGAGCTGCTCGCCGCCAACCCGAGCCCGCTGGGGGAGGGGTTCACGCTGGTCCGGCGGGAGTACCCGACCGCGATCGGGCCGGTCGACCTGCTCTGCCGGGACGCCTCCGGGGCGGCGGTGGCGGTGGAGGTGAAGCGGCGCGGCGAGATCGACGGGGTCGAGCAGCTGACCCGCTACCTGGAGCTGCTCAACCGGGACCCGCTACTGGCGCCGGTGAGCGGCGTGTTCGCCGCCCAGGAGATCAAGCCGCAGGCGCGGGTGCTCGCCGAGGACCGCGGGATCCGGTGCGTCTGGCTGGACTACGACGCGCTGCGCGGGATCGAGCCGACCGAACCGCGGCTGTTCTAGGACGACAGTCGGTCGCCCGGCGGCCGGTCAGTAGTACGGCGGGTAGTTCGGCTCCGAGGTGACCGGTGGCAGCACCATCTCGATCTGCCGCAGGATCTCGGCGTTCTCCTCTTCGGTGGCCTCGTAGTTCTTCGCCACGTCGATCAGGATCGCGCCGGTGTCCTCGAGGTCGCTGGCGATCGCGCTGATCGCGGACCGGACCTTGGCGCGGCACTGCTGGAATGTCGACGCGGTCTGCGGGAACAGCTTCCGGAACGACCACGGCACGGTCTCGGTCAGGTGCGAGGCGGCAGTGTCGAGCTGGTACGCCGCGGACGGGAGGTTGCGGGAGCCGGCCTCGTAGAGCGCGACCGCGGTGACCACCGACTCGCGCTCGCCCACTGGCACCCCGTCCACCACTGTGCCGACCTGGTGGGTGCCGAAGTCGTCGGGGCTGTCAATGCCCGGCTCGGGCAGCCGGAGCCCAGCGCTGGCGAAGCACTGGCTGC
The DNA here is from genome assembly GCA_036564175.1 of Natronosporangium sp. Taxonomy (GTDB): domain Bacteria; phylum Actinomycetota; class Actinomycetes; order Mycobacteriales; family Micromonosporaceae; genus Natronosporangium. Next base: position 13,088 of record DATCKZ010000089.1, on the reverse strand, counting down.
TGTTCAGATCGTTCTCCAGCGGCTCGGCCATCTGCCGGTCCTTCCGCTCGAGCTCGTCCTCGAACGCCATCAGCGCGTCCCAGAGCGACTCCAGCCCCATCGGGGCGTTGAGCGCCTTGATCTCCACCCGCCGCTCGTCGCCCGAGTCGTCGGTGGCGGCGAACATGGACCCGATGCTGGTGCCGAGCGAGACCACCCCGGCGGCGATCGCCGGATTGCCGGTGAGGAACAGGCCCACCGCGCCGGAGATGAGCGAGGCGACGGTCAGCAGCCCGGCCCAGTCGGCCTCCCGCCCCTCCCCGCTGAACGCCGCGATCGCCGCGTCCGCGATCGCCAGCAGGTCGTCCTGGGCTTTGATGACGCCCTTGTAGCCGCACATCGCGACCATCCCGAGCACCCGGGTGCAGGCCTGCTGCTGCTCGGCCGCGTCGTGGAACGGCAGCAGGAAGTCGTTGTAGAAGGTGGTGGCCGCGTTGCCGCTCCACTCCTCGGCGTCGATCATCCCGAGCACCGGCCGCATCCAGTGGTCGTCGGCGTGGTCGATCCGGTCGAAGACCGTGTACGGGTTGCCGTAGCCGGGATAGTCCGCCAGCCCGCCGATCTTCGCGGTCAGGTCCAGCAGCTCCATGTCGTCCAGGTCGTAGTACAGCTCGAACCGGCTGGTCACGGTGTCGAGGTAGGAGACGAAGTTGTCATAGTTGCGCTGCTCCTCCGCCTGGTCGACGTAGTGCATCGGCGCCGGGCGATCGGGGTCGTTCATGACCACGCCGTTCTCCACCTTCAGCCCGTAGGCCCCCAGCCGCAGGTCGTACATCTCCCTGGCCAGTCGCTCGATCTCGGCGACCTTCGGTGCGAGCTCCTCCCGCAACGGCATCGGCAGCCTCCTCCCTGGCAGTTCTTTCGCAGCCTAACTGCGCGGATCAAGCACGCGCGACGGTCAGCGGGGGGACCGGCCGTAGAGCAGCCGGTACAGCCGGACGATCCGGGCCACGTCCCGCTCGGTCCGGTCGAACGTGCGGCTCGGCAGCACCGACGGCGCCTGGCGGACCACGATGGACTTTGCCCGGCCGAACTCGCGCAACCCGTCGGCACCGCGCAGCCGGCCGATCCCGGAGGCCCCCACCCCGCCCCAGGGCAGCGAGGACATGCCGGCGAACGAGATCACGTCATTGACCGTGGTCATGCCGGCGCGCAGCCGCCGGGCGAGGGCCAGCGCCCGGCGCCGGCCATAGATCGCCCCGCCCAACCCGTACGGGGTGTCGTTGGCGAGCTGGAGCGCCTGGTCCATGCTCGCCACCGGGGTGACCAGCAGGGTCGGCCCGAACGTCTCCTCCCGGACCGCGAGCGCGTCCGGCGGCACGTCGACCAGGATGGTCGGATGCACGTACGGCGGGCGGACCGCGTCGACGCCGCCGAGCACCGCCTTGCCGCCGCGGGCGATCGCGTCCTCGATGTGCCGCCGGATCACGTCGATCTGCGCCGGCATGGTGATCGGGCCGATGTCGGCGTCGGCACCGACCCCCACCGTGAGCCGGCCGGCCCGCTCCACCACCCGGGACAGGAACTCGTCGTAGACCGGCTCGGCGACGTACGCCCGCTCGATGCCGACGCAGGTCTGGCCGGCGTTGGTGAGCGCGCCCCAGACGCACGCCTCGGCGGCGTCGTCCAGATCGGCGTCCGCGTCGACGATCATCGCGTCCTTGCCGCCCGCCTCGATCACCACCGGGGTGAGCGTCTCCGCGCAGGCGGCCATCACCTTCCGGGCGGTGGCGGTGGAGCCGGTGAACGACAGCTTGTCCACTCCGGACCGGCAGAGCGCGGCGCCGACCTCGCCGGTGCCGTGCACCACCTGCAGCACCGGCTGCTCCGGGACCACCTCGGCGAACGTGTCGGCCAGCCACTGGCCGACCGCCGGGGTCCACTCGCTCGGCTTGTGCACCACCGCGTTGCCGGCCGCGAGCGCGTACGCGATCGAGCTGATCGGGACCAGGATCGGGTAGTTCCACGGCCCGATCACGCCGACCACCCCGTACGGCTGGTACTCCAGCCGGGCGGCGGCCTCGACCACCGCCAGCACCCGGCGCACCCGCCTGGGGCCGAGCACCCGCCGGGCGTGCTTGGCCGCCCACTGGATGTCCCCGATCGCGGCCGCGGTCTCCACCACCGCCTCGGCGACCGGCTTGCCGGTCTCGGCGTGCAGCAACTCCGCCGCCTCGGTCATCCGGGTGGTGATGAGCGCCCGCCACCGCCGCAGCCGCCGGCGCCGCTCGGCATAGCCGAGCCCGGCCCACCACCGGCCGGCCTCCCGGGCACGGGTCACCGCCTCGGCGACCGCCTGGGCGTCGGCCACCGGGAACCTCGCCACTTCGACGCCGGTGGCCGGGTTGGTGGAGACGAGCTGCTCCGGCGCGGCCATGCCGGCAGTCTACTGGACGGTAACCTCCAATAGGTGCTCGGCGATGATCCCGGCCGCCACCTCGGCCGGCGAGGGCAGCTCGCCGCGCTCGTGCATGGCCAGGAACCGGTCGGCGTCCGGGAACCAGGCGCCGGCCGCGGCCGCTCGCCGGATGGTCGCCTGCATGCCGGTGTCCATCACACCCGGCTGCGCGATCGCTACGCTGACCCGCCTGCGGCCGGCGAGTTGACCGGCGAGCGCGTCGAAGAACACCTCGCCGGCTCGCTTGGTCGCCCCGTACACCGACCAGCCCTCGATCGGCGACTTGGCCGCCCGGGACGAGATGAACAGGATGGTCGCCGGAAGGTCGGCCGGCAGCGCCGCGAGGAAGGCGTTGGTCAGCAGCATCGGTGCGGTGAGGTTGACCGTGACCGCGGTCGCGACCTGGTCGGGCGGCAGCGCCCCGACCGCCCCGATCGGCTCCACAGTGGCAGCATTGTGGACCAGCGCGGCGCAGCTCGCCCCGGCCAGCCAGTCGGCGAACTGGTCCGGCGCCGGCAGGGTCTCCGGCCGCGCGAGATCCGCCTCGTGCAGCTGCACGCGCTCCGGCACGGTCAGCCGGGTCGGGTCACGGCCGATCCCGACCACCCGGTCACCGCGCGCACTCAGCTGCGCCATCAGCTCGGCGCCGAGTCCTCTGGAGACCCCGGTGATGATCGAAACCCGCACCCGCTCACTTTCTCTCATCGACGGAAATGGTTCTGTGAGGGGTGGGCGGTTCGGTGGCGGGTCAGGTCAGGTTGGCCGCGGCGAGCTGGTCGCGCCAGTGCGGCTGCGGCGGGATGCCGGCCAGCGCCCACCGGCCGTGGCCGAGCACGCTGTACGCCGGCCGCGGTGCCGGGCGCGGAAACTCGGCGCTGCTGACCGGCCGGACCCGGTTCGGATCGTGGCCGGCGAGCTCGAACACCGCCCGGGCCAGCTCGTACCAACTCGCCGCACCGGCCGCGGTGCCGTGATAGATGCCGGGCGGGGCGGTACCCCGCACCGCCGCCTCACCCAGCGCCGCCAGCTGCCGGGCCAGCGCCCGGGTCCAGGTCGGCTGGCCGCGCTGGTCGTCCACCACGTCCACGGTCTCCCGCTCGACCGCCAGCCGCAGCATGGTCTTCACGAAGTTGCGCCCGTGCGCGCCGTACAGCCAGGCAGTCCGGACAATGTAGCCGGTCCGGGGCAGGATCTCCCGGACCGCTTGCTCGCCCACCAGCTTGCTGCGCCCGTACGCGTTGATCGGGTTGGTCGGCGCGTCCTCCGGAATCGGGCTGGTGGCAGTGCCGTCGAAGACGTAGTCGGTGGAGAGCTGGATCAGCAGCGCCCCGGCGTGGTCGCAGGCCCGGGCGAGCCGGGCGACCGCGTGGCCGTTCACCTCGGTGGCCGCCGCTTCGTCCGCCTCCGCACCGTCTACATCGGTCCAGCCGGCGGTGTTGATGACCACGTCGTGGCCGGCGACCGTGGCGGCCGCGACCGCCGCCGGTTCGGTAAGGTCGAGCGCCGCCCGGTCGGCCGCGGTCACCGACCCGTGTTCGGAGAGCACCGGGACCAGGTCCCGGCCGAGCATCCCGGCGGCGCCGGTCACCAGCCAGCGGATCATGGCCGGGACACGGCGGCCCGGTCGCGCAGCGGCTCCCACCAGTCCCGGTGGTCGCGGTACCAGGCGACGGTCTCGGCCAGGCCGGTGTTGAAGTCCACTCGCGGCGCGTACCCCAGCTCGGTTGAGATCTTCGAGATGTCCAGTGCGTACCGCCGGTCGTGGCCCTTCCGGTCCTCGACGTACCGGACCATCTCCCAGCCGGCCCCGCACGCCTCCAGCAGCCGGGAGGTGAGCTCCTTGTTGGTCAGTTCGGTGCCGCCGCCGATGTGGTAGACCTCGCCGAGCCGGCCCCGCTCGGCCACCAACTGCACGCCGTAGCAGTGGTCGTCCACATGCAACCAGTCCCGGACGTTGCCGCCGTCGCCGTAGAGCGGGACCGGCCGGCCGTCCAGCAGGTTGGTGATGAACAGCGGGATGACCTTCTCCGGAAACTGGTACGGGCCGTAGTTGTTGGAGCAGCGGGTCACCACCACCGGTGCGCCGTGGGTGCGGTGGTAGGCCAGCGCCAGCAGGTCCGAGCCGGCCTTCGCCGCCGAGTACGGCGAGTTGGGCGCCAGCGGCTGGGTTTCGGCCCAGGCGCCGGACTCGATCGAGCCGTAGACCTCGTCGGTGGAGACGTGCACTAACCGGCCGATCCGGTGCCGCAGCGCGGCGTCCAGCAGCACCTGGGTGCCGAGCACGTTGGTGATGACGAACGGCGCCGCGCCGACGATCGACCGGTCTACATGCGACTCGGCGGCGAAGTGGACGACCAGGTCGTGGCCGGGCATCAGCTGGTCGACCAGGGCCGGGTCGCAGATGTCGCCGACCACGAACCGCAGCCGCGGGTCGTCGGCGACCGGCGCCAGGTTCGCCCGGTTGCCGGCGTAGGTGAGCTTGTCGAGCACCGTGACCGCGGTGATCTCGGTGCTCGTCCAGGCGCCGCCGAGCAGCCCGCGGACGTAGTGCGAGCCGATGAAACCGGCCCCACCGGTGACCAGAACCTTCACGCACGAAGTGTAGGCACGCAGGTCAGCCGCTGTTCGGCCGGTTCCTGTCGGCTATCCGACAGCGGTTGAGTCGGGTCGCTGACAGTCTGGGGCGGTGCCGGCGGATCCGCGCCTACGCTGCTTGGGTGCGCGGAGTGATACTTGCTGGCGGCACCGGCACCCGGCTGTGGCCGATCACGCAGGCGGTCTCCAAGCAGCTGATGCCGGTGTTCGACAAGCCGATGGTGTACTACCCGCTGTCGACGCTGATCATGGCCGGCATCACCGAGATCCTGGTGATCACCACGCCGGAGGACCAGCCACAGTTCCAGCGGCTGCTGCGGGACGGCAGCCAGTGGGGACTGCGGCTGGAGTACGCCGTGCAGCCCCGGCCGGAAGGGATCGCGCAGGCGTTCCTGATCGCTGACGACTTCCTCGCCGGCGGGCCGGCCGCACTGATCCTCGGCGACAACATCTTCCACGGTGCCGGGCTCGGCCGGCAACTGCGCCATCTGCGGGAGGTCGACGGCGGGCTGATCTTCGCCTACCCGGTGGCGAACCCGCAAGAGTACGGCGTGGTGGAGTTCGACAGCGACGGGACGGTCCGCAGCATCGAGGAGAAGCCGACCATCCCGAAGTCGCGCTACGCCGTACCGGGGTTGTACTTCTACGACGCGGAAGTGGTGAAGATCGCCGCCAGCCTGCGGCCGTCCGCCCGCGGTGAGCTGGAGATCACCGCGGTGAACGACGCCTACCTGCGGCAGGGCCGGCTGCGGGTGCAGACCCTGGACCGGGGGACGGTGTGGCTGGACACCGGCACGTTCGGGTCGCTGGTGGCGGCCTCGGAGTACGTGCGCGTGATCGAGGAGCGGCAGGGCTTCAAGATCGGCTGCGTCGAGGAGGCGGCCTGGCGGGCCGGGCTGATCGACGACGACGACCTGCGGCGGCTGGCCCGGCCGCTGCGGCGCAGCGGCTACGGTGACTACCTGATCCGGCTGCTGGAATGGGGGAGCGAGTGAAGATCCGGCCGCTGCCGATCGCGGGCGCTTGGGAGGTCACGCCGGAGCAGCACGGCGACCGGCGGGGCCGGTTCCTGGAGTGGTACCGGCACGACCGGCTCACCGAGGCGGTCGGGCACCCGCTGCCGCTGGCCCAGGCCAACCTGTCGGTCTCCGCCCGCGGTGTGGTGCGCGGCATCCACTACGCGGATGTCCCACCCGGCCAGGCGAAGTACGTGACCTGCGTCCGCGGGGCGGTGCTGGACGTGGTGGTCGACCTGCGCCGCGGCTCGCCGACGTTCGGCACCTGGGAGCCGGTCCGGCTGGACGATGTGGACCACCGGGCGGTGTACCTCGCCGAAGGGCTGGGGCACGGGTTCTGCGCGCTCACCGACGACGCGGTGGTCGCCTACCTGTGCTCGACCACCTACCACCCGGCCGCCGAGCACGCGGTCAACCCGCTCGACCCGGCGCTCGGGATCGACTGGGGGATCGACGCGCCGGTCCTCTCCGACCGGGACGCCGCCGCCCCGTCGCTCGCCGAGGCGGCGCTGCCGGACTACGCCGCCTGCGTGGCGGTGGCCAATGGCAACACCGGGATGCCGGGCGGGTCGAACCCCATCACCTGACCGTAGAACGACAGCTCCGCCTCGATCGCCCGGATCACCGACTCCGCCTTCCGGAACCCGTGGTGCTCGCCGGGGAAGACCAGCAACGCGTGCCGGATGCCGGCGGCGACCAGCGCGTCCCGGAACTGCTCGGCCTGTTCCCGCGGCACGATCGGGTCCGCGCTGCCCTGCAGCAGCAGCACCGGGCAGCGGGCCTGGTCGGCCCGGCGCAGCGGCGACCGCTCGTCCAGGTGCTCCTCGCCGACCAGCGACTGCACGTATCGGGACTCGAAGTCGTGGGTGATCTCGGCCAACCGGCGCACGTCGGTCACCCCGAACTGCGAGGTGCCGGCGGCGAACACGTCGGTGGTGGTGACCGCGCACAGGGTGGTCCAGCCGCCGGCCGAGCCACCGCGCACCGCCAACCGGTTCGGGTCGGCGTCGCCCCGCTCGACCAGCGCGGTGGCGGCGGAGGCGACGTCGGCTACGTCGACCACCCCCCAGTTGCCGGTCAGCCGCTCCCGGTACGCCCGGCCGTAACCGGTCGAGCCGCCGTAGTTCACGTCCAGCACGCCGATCCCCCGGCTGGTGAAGTACGCCTTGGTCAGGTCCAGAATGGCCGGCGAGTGTGAGGTCGGGCCACCGTGGACGAACACCACGTACGGCGGCCGGTCGCCGGGCGGGCCGACGTGGTCCGGGTTCCGGGGCGGGTAGACGTACGCGTGCACCGGCTGGCGGTCCGGCCCGGCCAGGGTGGCCGGCTCCGGCACCGGCAGGTACGCCGGGTCCGGTAGGTCGGCCGGGTCCACCGCCGGGCGTACCGGTTCGGCGGTGCCGGCCGCGACGTCCACCGCCACCACCGTGAGCGGGGTGGTCGGGGCGCCGGCGACCACCACCGCGCGGTCGCCGACCACCTGCAGGGTCGCGGAGAAGGTCCGGTAGGGCAGATCCAGGTCGGTGAGCTCGCCGCTGGCCGGGTCGAGGACGCCCAGCCGCTGCTCGCCCCGGCCGTGCAGGCACAGCAGCCGGCCGTCCGGCAGCCGCCCCCAGGTGGCCGCGCCCAACTGCCACAGCGGTACGCCGAACTCCTCCTCCCGCGGGCAGAGCGGCTCCGGCGCGCCGGCGGTGCCCGGGGCCGGCACCCGGTACAGGTTCCACCAGCCGGTGCGGTCTGACACCACGATCAGGTGCTGGTCGTCCTGCCACTCCGGCTGAAACACCGACTCCGAGTCGCCGCCGAGCACAGTGGACCAGGACTCGACCCGGCCATCGACCAGCCGGCCGACCCGCAGCTCGCAGCTGTCCCACGGCATGTTCGGGTGGTCCCAGGCGAGCCAGGCCAGCCGGGTCCGGTCCGGCGACAGCCGGGGATGGGCCAGGAACCGGGATCCGCCGACCAGCTCCCGGATCGCCGCCGGGTCGTCGGCGCCGCTGCCGTCGACCGGGACCGCCACGATCTGCCGGTCCAGGTCGCCGTCGTGGTGGCGCTCGCGTACGCACCAGATCTCATCGCCGTCGGGGGAGCGGACCAGGTCGGCGTAGCGGAGCCCGGCGTAGCCGATCGGGCGGGGGGTCAGCGGCACCGGCCGGTCCGCGCCCGGGTCGAGCCGGTACAGCCGCTGGTCGTCGAAGTTCGCGAAGACCAGTGCCGGCCCGGCCGGGCCCGGCAGCGCGAGGACCGACCGGCCGCCGTACTCGTGGACCCGGCTGCGGGCGCCCCACGGCGCCGGCAGCAGCTCCTCGATCCGGCCGTCGGCGCGGCGCGCCAGCACGGTGGTCCGGCCGGCCTGGTCCGGCCGGTCCTCGGTCCACCAGATCTCCTCACCCACCAGCGCCGGGAAGCCGAGCCGGCGGGTGGCGGCGGTCAGGTCGGCCGCGGAGATCGGAGAGACCCACTCTCCGTACGGGGTCGTGCTGGCAGCGCTCACGCCTGCCGATCGTACGCTGACCAGCATGAGCCCTCGCCGGAACCGGCCGCGCCGCCGGGGTGGGGCGCGGCCGGAACCGCCGGCCGCGCTCGACCTCGAGCGGGTACGCCGTGGCGTGGACGCGGTGGAGAGTTGGCGGCACGCGCAGTGGCGAGTGCGGCAGATCCCGGGCAGCGCCGCGGTCAAGCTGTACCGCTGCCCCGGCTGCGACCACGAGATCCGGCCGGGTGTGCCGCACCTGGTGGTGTGGCCGCTGGAGCCGATCGCCGGGGAGGCGGGGGAGGCGGCCCGCCGGCACTGGCACACCGGCTGCTGGCGGGCGCGCGACCGGCGCGGCCCTACCCGCTAGCGCCGGGGTCGTCCGCCAGGAGCAGCCGGGCATAGTTCGCCATCGACCGCTGGTAGCGCGGCAGGTGCGGGGCGAGCGCGGCGAGCGCGATCGACAGCGCCTCCCGCTCGCGACCGACGTTGGCCAGGCAGAGCGCGAGGGTCGCGCTGATCGCGTCCGCGAGGCCGCGGGTCGGTTCGTCCAGGGTCGCCGGGTCCAGGTCCCGCTCGGCCTCCAGCAGCTTGATCGCGGTCTCGGCCTCCCCGATGTTGCGCAGCGAGCTCGCCAGCTGGATCACCGCCCGGCGCCGGCGGTAGCCGGTCAGCCCGCCGTCGAGCGCCTGCCGGTAGAGCGATACCGCCAGGTCCGAGCGCCCGGTCGAGTCCCAGGCCGAAGCCCGCTCGAACGCCGCCACCGGGTCGCCCTCCGGCAGCTCCGCCGCCAACCGGTCGATCAGCGCCCGGAACTCGTCTTCCCGGCCCTCGTACTCATCGATCGACGCCCACGCCTGCGTGATTCGCTGTTCCCAGTCGTCCATCCGGCCATGTCTAGCACGCACCGGCCGTGGCGCGCCTCGGGTTTTCGCTGCGGCTAGTGCGGGGTGGCGACCCGGCTGGAGTCGTCCCGGCCCCAGGCGCCGGCCCGGGTCTGCCGGCGGGCCAGCAGTGCCGCGAGCACGGTGAGCGAGACGTAGCAGACCGCGGCCGGCGCCAGCCAGGGCCGGCGGAGCACCACGTCGCGGAGCCAGGAGAGCCGGGCCGCCGGCCGGACGCCGGGTGCGGCGGCTCGTAGCCGGGCGTTGCCGGCTCGCACCCGAGCCAGCCGGCGGACCAGGTCCCGGGTGCGCAGCGGGGTCGCCACCTGAGCGGCCACCGCCGGCACCTCCCGCTTCTCGGCGGCGGTGAACTGCGAGTCGAGGAACAAGTCGTCGGCGATGATGTCCGGGAACCGGTCGAACCGGCGCCGCCCGGTCGCCGAGAGCGCGATCGCGCCCCGCCCGAACAGCCCGGTCGCGAACACCGGCAGTCGGGAGTGGACGGCGTAGTAGCCGCGCACCAGCAGCGGCCGGCCGGTCAGCACCAGCTGCCGGCGCGGCATCGCGGCGAGCGCCGGCCCGTCGCCGGCCACCGCCGCGGCGAGCTGGCGGACCGCGGCGGCCGGCAGCACGATGTCCGCGTCCAGGTAGACCCTGGGGAAGCCGACCGCCGCCGCGTCGCCGGCGTTGAGCGCCGCCGGCTTCGAGGCCTCCGCCAGCTCAACCACTCGTACGCCGGGCCGGGCGCGGGCGACCGCGGCGGTGTCATCGGTGCAGCCGTTCGCGACCACCGTCACGTCCAGCCCGTCCCCGCCGTCGTCGAGCAGCGCGTCCAGGCACCGGCCGAGCACAGCCGCCTCGTTGTGGGCGGCGATCACGACGCTGACCATCCGGCTACCGGGCCGCCTTGGCCGCGGGCCGGGCCGCGTGCTTGGGGCCCGATCTCGGCGCCCCGAGCAGCCGCCGCCAGACCGAGGTGTACGCCTCGGCCTGCCGGTCCCAGGAGAGCCAGTCGGCGAACCGGGCCAGCCCGATCGTGCGCATCCGGGCCCGCCGGGTGGCGTCGTCGAGCAGCGCGTCCAGCGCGGCCGCGAACTCCGCCGGGGTCCCGTTGGGCACGTAGACCGCGGCGTCACCGGCGGTCCGGCGGGTCTCGATCAGGTCGGTGGCGACCACCGGCACGCCCCGGCCGAGGTATTCGACCGTCTTGGCCATCGTGGACAGCTGGTTCATCCGGGTCGGCCCGTCCGGCTGGATCGCCACGGTGGCGGTACGCAGCAGCGCGTCCACCGCCGGACCGTCCAGCCAGCCGGTGAACTCGACCACATCGGCCAGCCCGCGGTCGGCGACCAGTTTGGTGAGCGCCGGCAGCATCTCGCCGTCCCCGGCGATGGTCAGCCGCCAGCCGGTGCGGCCCCGCCGTTTCGCCAGCTCCTCGGCCGCGAGCACGGCCGCCTCGACGTTGTCCTGCGGACCCAACACACCAAGGTAGACGATCCGGTGTGGGCCGTCGGCTGGCGGCGGGTCGGCGGCCGCGATCTCGTTGGCCGCCGGGCCGTTCCGGACCACCGTGATCCGGCGGTCCGGGACGCCCCGGCGCCGCGCGTTCTCGCGGAACGACTCGTTGGTGGCGATCACCGCGGTGGCGGTCCGGAGGGTGAGCCACTCGAACAGCACCAGCAACCGGTAGACCAGCTTGTTCGGCCGTTCCCCGGTCCGGGTGACGTAGACCTCCGGACACAGGTCGTGGTGGTCGAACACCCACGGCCGGCCGAGCGCCCGCAGCAGCAGCGCCAGCGGCCAGTAGACGTCCGGCGGGTTGCACACCTGCACCGCGTGCGCCCGGCCGCGGATCACTTCGCCGAGCAACCGGACCGCGATCCAGGCGAACGACCACGCGAACTCGAACGCGAACGACAGCACCCCGGAACCGGACACGTACACCGGATAAGGCTTGAGCCGGGTGTTTCGGGAACCCGGGAGGAACCGGAGGGTGCGGTCGCCGAGCGGGGCGATCACCGTCACCTCGTATCCGGCTTGTTCCAGGGTGAGGCATTCACGGATGACCCGCCGATCGCGTTCGGCGGGGAGGTTGGCGATGAGAATGGTGATGTGCCTCCGCTGCCGCGACATGCGCACCATCGTGGCTGGTCACGGCCCTGAACTGGAGCGAACTGTCGCATTCCTTACAGGGCAATTGACCGAATCGCCAACCCCCGGTAGCTGTCTGGACCTACTCCCGCGCCAGGTAGTCGCACGGCAGGTCCGCGTGCCACGGACCGCCGGGCGGCAGCCAGACCCGGGTTTCCCCTGACCCGCCCGGTTGCGCGCATTCCTGCCGGGCCCGGTCCAGCTCGCCATTCCATGAAGGACCTTCCGCCCGGGCGTTCGGCACCCGCAGGTTCACCGCGCAGACCACCGCCAGGATCGCGAGCAACGCCACCCCGGCCGCACCCGGCCGGTCGAGACTCGGCGGCAGCAGCGCCAGCATCGCGACCACCACCAGCATCGCCGGTGCCAGCGCGTACCGCTCGGTCGCGACCCCGGACAGGAACACCGGGAGCGCGTACAGCGCACCACTGTGGATCGCCGCGACCGCCGCCAGCAGCCAGGCCGGCCGGGTCAGCCGGCGCCAGCCGGCCACCACCGCGGCCAGCACCAGCAGCCAACCGAGCGCGGCCAGCCCGAGCCAGCGGATCGAGGTGTGGTCATCGCCGAGCCAATCGCTGCCGACCAGCGCCGCCGGCACCGCCCGCCACAAGAAACCGGTCACCGGCCGGACCGGGTTGAGGTCGAGGTCGCGGGAGCTGGTGCCGGTGAGCAGGCCGAGCAGCTGCAGCCCGAACCCGGCGGCGAGCACGCCGGCCAGCGTCGCGCTGTGCCGGTCCCGGCGTACCACCAGCCTGGCGACCGCCAGCGGGAGCAGTGCCACCACCAGGATGTCGCTGGTGGCCACCAGCGCCACCGTCGCCACCGCGACCACCCGGGCGGGTTTCCTGGCCGGGGTCCACAGCAGCACCCAGAACAGCGCGTAGAGCGCCGGCCAGTGCAGGTTGGCGATCGAGTTCGGCACGTCGTCCTGGGCCAGCGGTGCCACGATCACCACCGCGGCGACCGCCACCCGGGCCGCCCGGGACGGTAACTGCCCGGCACTGGCCACATAGACCAGTAGGGCCAGCGCGGCGGTGACCACCGCGGCGGAGACCGCGAGGACCGTTCCGGCCGCGTCCGGCGGGGCAGCGGCGGCGAGGAACGCGAGCAGCCGCGGCGCCGTGTGGAAGTAACCGGCGTACGAACCGGCGAGCGCCTCGACCGGCGACCGGTTCACCGCGTCGGCGAGGAAGATCTGCCCATCCTCGGCCCACACCGTGTCGAACGGCCCGATCCCCGGCTGCCGGAACAGCGAGACCGCCGCGCCGACCGCCACCGCCGCGATCGCGAGCAGCACCTGGTGCGGCCCGATCGGTCGCTCCGGTGTGGACTCGAATAGCGGCGCTAACCGGGGTTGCCATCGGTCCCGGTGAGCCAGCTCAGCCGGTGCCGCCATGGTTACAGCCGTCCGTCGGCGATGGCTTGTTTGATCCAGGGGATGACTTCGTCGAGCATGTCCTCGAGGCTGGTGGTGGCTTGGAAGCCGAGCAGGGTTTTGGCTTTGTTGGTGTTGGGGATGCGTTTGGTGACGT
>DATCKZ010000088.1:0-2293 GCA_036564175.1 Natronosporangium sp. | reverse complement strand
GCGACAGCGAGGGGAAGCGGTTCTCGAACACGACGACGTCGTAGTCGTACGCCGGAATCTCGGTCGATCGGTCCGGTGTGGACGGACACAGTGGGCACTCGTCGGAGGGTGGCAGGAAGGTGCGGCTCTGCCGGTGCGCGGCGATCGCCACCCACTCGCCGGTGAGCGGGTCGTAGCGCAGCTCGGAGGCGGGCGGTGGCGACGGCAGCTCCCGCCGGTCCACCTCCGGATGGCTGGCGTCGTCCCGCTCGTCGAAGTAGATCAGCTCGCGGCCGTCGGCCAGCCGCGTGGTGGTGCGCTTCATACCTGCACCACCACCAGTTCCCCGACCGCATTCTCGAGCGCGGACCGGGCGGCGGCCGGCAGCGCCGAGTCGGTGACCAGCACGTGTGCCGCGCCGAGCGGCGCGATCGATGAGATGCCGACGGTGCCCCATTTGGTGTGGTCGGCGAGCACGACCAAGCGCTCCGCGGCGGCGACCAGAGCCTGGTCGGTGTCCGCTTCCATCAGGTTGGGCGTGGTGTAGCCGGCCCGCTCGCTCATCCCGTGCACGCCGAGGAACACCAGGTCCAGGTGCAGGGACCGGATCGCGGCCACCGCGACCGGGCCGACCAGCGCGTCCGACGGCGTCCGCACACCGCCGGTGAGCACCACGGTCTGATCCGGGCGACCGCCCCGGAAGAAGACGTCGGCCACCGGGATGGAGTTGGTGACCACGGTCAGATCCGGCACGCCGGTCAGCCGGCGGGCGAGCGCGGCCGTGGTGGTGCCGGCGGAGAGCGCGATGGCCTGGCCGGGGGAGACCAGGTCGGCGGCCCGGGCGGCGATGGCGGCCTTCTCGGCCTGCTGGCGAACCGACTTGGCGGCGAACCCGGGCTCGTCGGTCGAGCCGGGCGCCGGCACGGTCGCCCCGCCGTGCACCTTGGCCAGCAGGCCGCGGTCGGCGAGCGACTCCAGGTCCCGGCGGATGGTCATGTCGGAGACCCCGAACTCGGCGACCAGGTCAGCCACCTTGACCCCGCCGGAGCGCCGGACCCGGTCCAGGATCGCCGCCTGTCGCTGGGCGGCCAGCATCACCGCCCCTTTCGCACACGTTCAAACACGTACGAACGTTACCGCACAAAAACAACCGGCAGCAGTGTGAGGCAGGTTACAGCCGGCTCCCTGCCGTCGCCTGGTTCTCCGTAGGGCTAGGGGTAACGAATCCGCCATGGTTGAACAAGAGCAGACCGTGACGGACCGCCGCCCGACGCCGGCCGACCCGCTACCCGGTCAGCCGAAAGACCCCAGCCAGCCCGGCCGGGAGGGCCACGACCTGCCGCCCGAGCTAGGGCCAAACCCGGTGTCGGTGGTGGAGGGCCGTACCTTCATGTTCTCCGACCCGGTGGGCGACGTGCCGGCCGGCACGATCGGTGGCCTGGTCAACGCCGACACCCGGCTGCTGAGCCGGTGGGTGCTCAGCATCAACGGCAACCGCTGGCTTGACCTGCGCTCCGGCACGGTCACCCACTACTCGGCCGAGTTCTTCCTCACCAACCCGGAGCTGCCGGATCTGCCGCCCAACACCCTCGGCCTGCGCCGGCGCCGGGTGCTCGGCGACTCCTTCCACGAGCATCTGGAGCTGCGGTCGTTCGCCGTCGAGCCGGTGCACCTCGAGCTGCGCCTGGAGACCGGCACCGACTTCGCCGACCTGTTCGAGATGAAGCATTTCGTCCGGGAGCGGACCACGATCGCCCGCGACCACGCCAGTGACGGCTCGCGCATGGCCTACCGGTACCGCAACGGCGACTTCCAGGTCGAGACGGTCCTCGACGTCCGTCCACACGCGGACCGCGTCGAGGGCGACGACCTGATCTGGGAGCTGGACCTCGAGCCCGACGGGCGGTGGGAATGCGAACTCGACGTGCCGCTGAGCTTCGGCGAGCAGGAGGTGCGGCCGGAGCGGCGCCGGTTCCCGCTCCCGGCGAGCACCAACGACCCGGTGAACGCCTGGCTGTCCCAGGCACCCTCGGTGGAGAGTGACTCGTACGTCCTGGAGAACACGATCGAGACGTGCCGGCGGGACCTGATCGCGCTGCGCATCGCCACCCGCGCCGGCGACCGGGAGATCATGTTGCCGGCGGCCGGCCTGCCGTGGTTCCTCACCCTGTTCGGCCGGGACACCCTGATCACCGCGTACCAGACCATCGCCGCCGGCCAGGCCCTCTCCCGCGGCACGCTGCTCGCGCTCGCCGCGTACCAGGGCAGCACCCGCGAGGACTTCCGGGACGAGGAGCCGGGCAAGATCCTGCAC
>DATCKZ010000087.1:0-78862 GCA_036564175.1 Natronosporangium sp. | reverse complement strand
CCGCACGCCGGCTACCGGCCACCGTTCGCGCCGCACGGACCGTTCTCGCCGCCGGCCCCCGCACCGGCCCGGCCACCGAAGCCGCCACGGCCACCGCGCGAGCGCTCCGCGCTGCCGGCGATCGTCTTCTTCAGCACGCTGGTGGTGCTCGGCGGGCTGGGCAGCCTCGACCTCACCGGCGCGATCGCGGTCCCGCCCGCCGGCTACCTCGCCGCCGCGCTCGCCGTGATCGGCGCCGGCCTGGTGGTCGGCACTTGGCTGGGCCGCGGCCGGTCGCTGATCGCGCTCGGCACCGCGCTCGCGCTCGCGCTGCCGGTGGCGCACGTCGCGGAGGTGTGGGAGCGGCCCGAGTACGTCGCTGGCGACTTCCACTGGCGGCCGGCGGACCTCGCCGAGATGGAGGACCGGTACTCGGTCATCTTCAGCAGCGCCGAGCTGGACCTGACCGGGGTGGATTTCACCGACCAGGCCGTGGATTTGACGGTGGAGAACTCGTTCTCGGACTTCACCGTGGTGGTCCCGGGCGACGTGGCGGTGCAGGTGGACGTGTCCAACCGGTTCTCGAACACCACCGTGTTCGGCCAGCCCAGCGACGGCCTCTCCCGGGACCGGATCCGGGATCCCGGTAGCGGTGACCCGGCCGACGGCACGCTGCGACTCGACGTCCAGAACCGATTCGGGAATGTGACGGTGATGGGGCGATGAAGCCACACCAGACCGACCTGATCTCGCTCACGTTCGGCTTGATCTTCCTCGCAGCGGCCAACCTGTGGCTGCTGATCCGGCTGGCCGACCTCCAGACGCCGGCGATCGGTTGGCTGGTGGTCGCCGCCCTGATCGTGCTCGGCATGATCGGGATCACCCAGGCACTCGTCTCCACCGCCCGCCGCGGCCGCGACGATCAATCGGTGAGCGATCAATCGGTGAGCGATCCCAATCACCACCCGAAGTAACCGACACCGACGACCAGTCGCAGTGATCTGCCCGAGACGTCCTATGCTGTCCGGATGAGCCAGTCGCAGTCCACCGCCCCGGTCGGCGCCCGCGCCGCCCGAGTCCTGACCGCCGAGTTCGGCCGCCGTCCCGGCGGCAAGACCGGCCTGCTGGTCGACGCCACCCCGGACAGTGAGGTGCTCGCCGCCGCGATCGACGCGCTGCTGCCCGAGGACCGGCTCACCATCGTCTGCGACGACCCGGCCGGCATGCAGACCCACCTCGCGACGCTCGGCAGCTGGGTGCAGGAACGGGTCCGGGTCGCCGACTCGCTCGAGGTCGCCGACCCGGCCGACGTGGTGATCCTCGCCGAGCCGGTGACCGGCACCGCCGAGCAGGTCCGCACCACCCTGGACGGGTTGGCGAAGCTGCTCGCGCCGGGCGCGGTGGTCAGCGTGGCCGTGGTCGCGCTCCCCGGCGCGATCGCCGAGGCCGCCGCCGAGCTCGACCGGCAGGCGATGCTGTACGGGGTGGGCAGCGACCTGGTGCTGCGGAACCTCCCGCCGCTGCGGATCCACCGGCTGCGCTGGACGCCGGCCGATTCGGCGCTCGCCGAGCGGCTGACGCCGGTGACCCGGCCGTCGAGCATCCCGCTGACCCGGACCATGCACCTCGACTCGAACGGCGCGGCCGCCGCCGGGATCGCGCTCGGGCTGGCGGCGCTGACCAAGCTGACCCGGCGCCGGTCCCGGCTCTGGCTGCTGCCGGCCGTCGCAGCGGTCCCGATCGCCGCGTTCTTCCGGGACCCGGAGCGGGACGTTCCGGAGGACGACTCACTGGTGGTGGCGGCCAGCGACGGGAAGGTGCTGTCGGTCGAGCGGGTCACCGACGACCGGTTCAGCGACGACGGCGCCAAGGTCGACTACCTGCGGATCGCGGTGTTCCTGTCCCTGCTCGACGCGCACGTCAACCGGGCCCCGGTCGCCGGCCAGGTGGTCGACTACTTCGTCGAGGACGGCGGCTACGCACCGGCGATGAACCCGGAAGGCGAGCACAACGTCACCGCGTACACGGTCCTGCAGACCAGCCGTGGCCGGATGGCGGTCGCCCAGCGGACCGGGCTGCTCGCCCGCCGGATCGTCCAGCGGGCGCCGGTCGGCGCGCTGCTCGCCCGCGGCGAGCGGTTCGGGCTGATCCGGTTCGGCTCCCGGACCGACATCTACCTGCCGGCCGCGGCGGCCGAGCCGCTGGTCGCGCCGGACGACCGGGTGCTCGCCGGCAGCACGCCGGTGGCGCGCTGGCGGACCCAGAGCACCGGCCCGGACAGCAAGTAAGCGGCGACCAGCCCGACGAACGTCAACCGGGGGTCGACCAGCGCGCCGGCCAACGGCGCCAGCCAGATCCAGACCGGCAGCCGCAGCAGCCGGGCCAGGGTCGCGTACGGGAAGCTGGTGACCATCGCGAACGCGAGCACCGCCACCCCGAGCAGCATCGCGGTCGGCGGCAGCGGCAGGTCGAGCAGCACCGCGATGGCGAGCACCGCGGCCGCCATGGTGGTCGGGACGCCGGTGAAGAACCGGCCGTCCTTCGGCGAGATGTTGAACCGGGCCAGCCGGATCGCGGCGCAGCCGGCAACCAGCGCACACGCCACCGCGGCGGCCGCGGTCGGCACGGTGCCCGCCACCGAGGCGTAGACCACCACCGGGGCGGCGATCCCGAACGCGCACATGTCGGCCAGCGAGTCCATCTGCGCGCCGAACGGGCTGGCCACGCCGAGCCGGCGGGCCAGCCCACCGTCCAGGCCGTCGAAGATCACGCAGCCGATCAGGCAGACCGCCGCCAGCCGGACATCGCCGCGCATCGCGAGCAGAATCGCCAGTACGCCGAGCGACAGGCTGATCAGCGTGCAGCCGGTGACGAAGAGGAAGCGGAGCCGCCGGGCCACGGTCCGGGCGCCGGGCAGCAACCGGACCGGTGCCGGCAGCTCGTCGGCCGGCACCGGTGCCGATGCCGTGGCCTCGACCGCCGGCGCCGGTGCCGGGGTGGTGATGGCCAGGCCCAGGTGGGCCGGTGGCTGGGCCGAGTGGCCGCCGGCGGTGGTCCGCCGGTGGCGCACCCGGAGCACCCGCCGGGCCAGCTTCCCGCTGCCCAGCCGCAACCGCCCGGTCCATCGCTGGCCGCCGGCCGGTCGAGGATTGTCGACCATGCGCCGACGACGCAGCGTCGAGCGCCGGCGCCACAGGGTTCGCGCCACTTTCCGCCTCCATCCGCCGGGACGCACAAAATGCGGCCTACACCATCCCACAGCGGTGTCGGTCTTGGCGACACCACCTACCCGAGATCGAGACTGGCGGCCGTGATCGGGGTCAATGGCAGGGCCGCCGCCTCGGCGCGGGTCAGCCAGGCCGCCTCGGCGGTGGAGCCGTGCCGCTCCAGCACCCGGGGCACGCTCGGCTCAGCCACCTCGACCTGGAACAACGCCCGTACCCCGTGCCAGTCGATCGGATACCCCTCGGGGCCCAGCGCCGCCCGGTTGTGGTGGTGGGTGACGGTCAGCAGCCCGGTGATCGTGCCGTGCTGGCCGGTCTCCTCGGTGATCTCCCGGAGCAGCCCGTCGGCCGGCTGCTCGGCGAAGTCGGTGCCGCCACCGGGCAGATGCCACCGCCCGGCCCCCGGGTAGCCGTCGGCGATCAGGGTGAGCAGCAGCCGGCCGGCCGGGTCGTGGGTGACCCCGTAGGCCGCGAACCGCTGCCCGCGGGCCGGCCGCCGCTGCGGTCCGACCGGTCGCGGCGGCTCCGCCGGCGCGGCCGGGCTCGGCGGCAACGGCAGGCCGAGCGCCTGCGCCGCGAACCGGGACAGCGGCCGGCGCGCCGCCGCCTCCGGCGCCACCCACTCGGCCAGGTCCGACGAGCCGCCGGACTCTGGCCGCAGCGCGCCGCCGGTGACCGCCAGCTGGTAGATCACGCCGTCGGTGTGCTCCAGGTACGGCGGCTTGGCCACCAGCTCGGCGGCGACGTCGAGCACCCGGACCACGGTCGCCGACAGCCCGGTCTCCTCGGCGAGCTCCCGGAGCACCGCGTCGGCGGGGTGCTCGCCGTGCTCGATCCCGCCGCCGGGCAGGAACCAGGTGCCCGGCCGGGCAGAGTTGGCCGAGGCTCGCACCAGCAGCACTCGGCCCTGGTCGTCGCGGCACAGCCCGTACGCCCCGATCCGGCGCCGCTGGATCATGATGCCGGCTGCAGGGCCTCGGCGGTGACCTCGGTCAGCGACAGGCCGGCGAGCTGGTCGGGCGTGAACCAGCGGGCCTGCGCGGTGGAACCGCCCTGCTCCCCCACCCGGGGCTCGGTCGGGTGATCCACGGTGACCCGGTAGAACGCCCGCACCCCGTGCCAGTCGATCGGGAACCCCTCCGGGCCGAGCGAGGCGGCGTCCCGGTGGCTCGCCACCCCGAGCAGCGCCTCCACCCGACCCTGCTGGCCGGTCTCCTCGGCGAGTTCCCGGACCAGCGCCTCGGCCGGCTGCTCGCCGAAGTCGGTGCCGCCGCCGGGCAGGTGCCACCGCCCGGCGCCCGGAAAGCCCTCGGCGATCTGGGTCAGCAGCAGCCGGCCGGCCGGGTCACGGGCGACCGCGTAGGCGGCGAACCGCTGCGCCCGGTGCAGCCCGTCCCGGTCCGGCACCGCTAGGAACGACGGCAGCTCCGGCGGCTTGTCCGGCTGCGGGTCGAGGCTGTCGCACGGCACCCCGAGCGCCGCCGCGGTGAACGGGCGCAGCCGCAGCAGCTTCGCCTCGGCCAGCGTGTACCAGCCGGCGAGGTCGGTCGGCTGGCCGGTCCGCTCGATCAGGCTGCCGCCGCGCAGGGTCGCGTTGTAGATGATCCGGTCGGTGTGGATGGTCATGCCGCGGTGCGGCAGCGCCCGGACGTCGGTGAGCACGTCCCGCAGCGAGCCGGGCGCGACCGACAGGCCGGTCTCGGCGGCGGTCTCCCGCACCATCGTGTGGCTCGGATCCTCGCCATGGTCCACCGCGCCGCCGGGCAGCGACCAGATTCCCGGGGTGCCGGAGCTGGCCGAGCCACGCACCAGCAACACCCGTTCCGATCCGTCCAGGCAGACTGCGTATGCCGCGATCCGTCGCAGCGGCTGGAGTTCGGGGGCCACCTGGGAATTATGCCCGACTCTCGGGCGATCCGCGGCTCAGCCGGCCGGCGCAGCCCGGCCGGGGTAACCGGAATCAGGGTCGGGATCAGGGCGTTCACCGAGGTCAAGCCGGCCGGTCCGGCGGATCGTGGAGACATGAACGAGACACCGAACCAGAACCCGATCCGCCGGCTGCGGCGCAGCCGGAGCGACCGGATGCTCGCCGGCGTCTGTGCGGGCATCGCCGACTACCTTCGCGTCGACCCGACCCTGGTCCGGGTGGGCTTCGCGGTCCTGGCGATCATCACCTGGGGGGTCGCGCTGGTGGCCTACCTGATCGCCTGGGCGATCATGCCGGAAGAGGACTGACCGGCTACTCCCACTCGATCGTGCCCGGCGGCTTGCTGGTGACGTCCAGCACCACCCGGTTCACCTCCGGCACCTCGTTGGTGATCCGGGTGGAGATCTTGGCGATCACGTCGTACGGCAGCCGGGACCAGTCCGCGGTCATCGCGTCCTCGCTGGAGACCGGCCGCAGCACCACCGGGTGGCCGTAGCTGCGGCCGTCCCCCTGGACGCCGACCGACCGGACGTCGGCGAGCAGCACCACCGGGAACTGCCACACCTGCCGGTCCAGCCCGGCGGCGGTGAGCTCCTCGCGGGCGATCCGGTCGGCGGTGCGCAGCACCGCCAGCCGCTCCTTGGTCACCTCGCCGATGATCCGGATCGCCAGCCCCGGGCCCGGGAACGGGTGCCGCCAGACCATCGGCTCCGGCAGGCCCAGCTCCTGGCCGAGCCGGCGGACCTCGTCCTTGAACAGCGTCCGCAGCGGCTCGACCAGCTTGAACCGCAGGTCGTCCGGCAGCCCGCCGACGTTGTGGTGGGACTTGATGTTCGCGGTGCCAGTGCCGCCGCCGGACTCCACCACGTCCGGGTAGAGCGTGCCTTGCACCAGGAACTCGGCGTTGATGTCGCGGGCGGCGGACTCGAACGCCCGGATGAACTCCCGGCCGATGATCTTCCGCTTCTGCTCCGGGTCGGTGACCCCGCGCAGCGCGCCGAGGAAGGTCTCGGCCGCCTCCACCACCCGCAGCCGGATCCCGGTGGCGGCCACGTAGTCCTTCTCGACCTGCTCGGCCTCGCCATCGCGGAGCAGCCCGTGGTCGACGAAGACACAGGTGAGCTGGTCACCGACCGCCCGGTGGACCAGCGCCGCCGCGACCGCCGAGTCGACCCCGCCGGACAGCCCGCAGATCACCTGGCCGTCGCCGACCTGCGCCCGGATCGCCGCCACCTGCTCGTCGATGATGTTCGACGGGGTCCAGTCCGGCGCGATCCCGGCGATCTCCCGCAGGAACCGGGTCAGCAGCCGCTGCCCGTACGGCGTGTGCGCGACCTCGGGATGGAACTGCACCCCGGCCAGCCGGCGGGCCGGGTCCTCGAACGCGGCCACCGGTGAGCCCTCGGAGGAGGCGGTGACCACCGCCCCGGGCGGGGCGGCGGTGACGCTGTCGCCGTGGCTCATCCACACCTCCTGCCGCTCCGGCAGGCCGGTGAACAGCACCCCCTGGTCGGGCCGGGCGGTCAGCGGGGTGCCGCCGTACTCCCGCTGGCCGGTGTGGGCGACCTCGCCGCCGAGCGCGTGCGCCATCGCCTGGAAGCCGTAGCAGATGCCGAGCATCGGCACGCCGGTCTCGAACAGCGCCGGGTCGACCTGCGGCGCGCCCGGCTCGTAGATGCTCGCCGGCCCGCCGGAGAGGATGATCGCGGCCGGCTGCTTGGCGAGCAGCTCGCTGACCGGCATGGTGTGCGGCACGATCTCCGAGTAGACCTGGGCCTCCCGCACGCGCCTGGCGATCAGCTGCGCGTACTGGGCTCCGAAGTCGACTACCAGGACCGGGCGCGGTGTGCTCACCGGCTCATCCTATCGGCCGGAAGATCCGGCCAGCCGGAGCGCCGCCGGGGCGTGCGCCGGCACCACCGGCGCGTTCGGCGGGACCGGCGTCACCGCCCGGTACGGCGAGCCGAGCGGCGGCCGCGGGTCCGGCTCGCCGCGGTTCGGCCACATCGACATCGCTCGCTCCGCCTGGGCGGTGATGGTGAGCGCCGGGTTCACCCCGGGGTTGGCGGACACCGCGGCACCGTCCAGCACGTGCAGGCCGGGGTGGCCGAACACCCGGTGGTACGGATCGACGACGCCCTCGGCGGCGGAGGCGCCGATCACCGCCCCGCCGAGGATGTGCGCGGTCACCGGGATGTTGAACGCCTCGGTGATCGAGCCGCCCGGTACCCCGTCGATCTGCTCGGCGAGCAGCCGGGTCGCCTCGTGCCCGACCGGGATCCAGGTCGGGTTCGGGGCGCCGTGGCCGGGCACCGCGAGCAGCCGGCGCCGGCCGTACCAGGTCCGCCGCCAGCCGACCGTCACCGAGTTGTCCAGCGACTGCATCACCAGCACGATGATCGTCCGCTGTGACCACCGGCGCAGGTACGGCATCCGGACCGCCAGGTGCGGTGCCTTGGCCAGCGCCAGCAGCAGCCGCAGCGGTCGCCACCGTCCACCTGGGACCAGCAACGACTGGAGCAGCCCCATCGCGTTGGACCCGGCGCCGTACCGGACCGGCTCGATGTGGGTACGCGGATCCGGGTAGAACGAGCTGGTGATGGCGACGCCCTCGTGATAGGCGAGGCCTCGCCGCCGGGCCGCCGCGGCCGGCACCGACGCCCCCAGGATCGCCTCGGAGTTGCTGCGGGTCAGGTACCCGAGCCGGTCGGACAGGTGCGGCAGCGCGCCGCTGGCCCGCATCGCGTGCAGCAGCCGCTGGGTGCCGAGCGCCCCGGCCGCGAACACCACCTGGTCGGCCTGGAAGGTCCGGCGGTGCCGCCGCAGCCGGCTGCCGGTCCGGACCGTCTCTACCGTGTACCCGCGGCCGTCCGGGCGCACCGCGGTGACCGTGGTCATCGGCTCGATCGTCACGCCGGCCCGCTCGGCCAGCCACAGGTAGTTCTTCACCAACGAGTTCTTGGCATTGTGCCGGCAGCCGGTCATGCAGGCACCACAGTGGAGGCAGCCGGCCCGGTCCGGCCCGGTACCCCCGAAGTAGGGGTCGGGAACGGTCTCCCCCGGCGCTCCAAAGTGCACGGCCACCGGGGTCGGCCGGTAGGTGTCGGCCACCCCCATCCGCTCGGCCACCGCCCGGATCGCGGTGTCGGCCGGCGTCTCGCGTGGGTAGGTGGCCACTCCGAGCATCCGGCTCGCCTGGTCGTACCACGGAGCGAGCTCGGCCTCCCAGTCGGTGATGTCCCGCCACTGCGGGTCCCGGTAGAAGTCCGGCAGCGGCCGGTAGAGGGTGTTGGCGTAGACCAGGCTGCCGCCGCCCACCCCGGCGCCGGCGAGCACCAGCAGGCCGGCGCCGCGCTTTCCCCGCAGCAGGCTGATCCGCTGGATGCCGTAGCAACCGAGCGCCGGCGCCCACAGGAACCGGCGCAGCCGCCACGAGGTCTCCGGCAGGTCATGGTCGGCGAACCGGCGGCCGGCTTCCAGCACCGCGACCGAGTAACCCTTCTCGGCCGCGCGCAGCGCCGCTACGCTCCCGCCGAACCCGGAGCCGATCACCACGACGTCGTAACGCACGCCCACATTGTGACTCGTGAGTAACTTTCTGGGAACCCCCGTGACCGATCGCCCGCCACTATGCTCCCCGGCCATGACCGACACCATGAGCCGACCGGCCGAGGTGACCACCTGCCCGGCGTGCCAGCACCCGCTGGCGGTCATGCGCGGCGCGCGCTGGTGCCCGGAGTGCGAGTGGAACCTGGGCGAGTACGACCCGGAGCGGCACGGCCGGTGCGCCGAGCTCGCCAGCTACTACACCCGCGCCCCGGCGGGAATCGGCGCGATCCGCTAGCCGCTGGACTCGGCCACGCCGGCCTCGCCCGGGTCTGCCTCCGCCGGGGCTGCCGAGCCGGCGGATTCGTCCAGGTCGGACTCGGTCTGGCCGGTGGCTCGGTCGGAGTTGACCACCACCTGGGCCGGCCGGAACACCCAGTTGCCGTGCGCGAACCCGGCCCGGCGTACCGCCAGCACCGCCCCGGCCGGGCGGTCCGGGTCATGGCCGAGCTCGACCGCTTCTTGAGTGGTCGGGTCGAAGCCGTCCGCCACCCGGATCTCCCGCACCCCGTGCCGCTCCAGTACGTCCACCAGCTCGTCCCGGATCGAGCCGACGAACTCCGGATCCGAGCCCTGGTAGCGGTCCAGCCGGTCGATCACCAGCGCGACCCCGTGTACGAACGGGTGCAGGATCTGCCGGAACGGTCCCAGCTCGGCCTGCCGGAGCCGCTCGGTCAGCTCCTCCACCGCCAGCCGGCGCGCCCGGTCGTCGGACAGCCGGCGGGTGAACAGGTCGGCCAGCTCGTCGAGCCGGCGCGCCAGCTCCTCGAACTCCAGCTGCTTCGGCTCAGCCTCCGAAGTCGGCTCGGTCGCCGGTGCCGGCTCAGCGGCCGGGGTCGGCTCGGCCTGGTCGGTCACTGCACCTCCCTGGTCGCGAGCTCGGTGCGCGCCTTCTCGACCTCGGCCCGGTCCAGGTTGTACGGACGGTCCAGCTCGAACTCGCCGAGCGGGGTCCGGTTGGTGACATCGAACAGTTCAACGTGGATTACCCCGTCGATGTCGTACGACATGGTCACCTTCAGCGGGGCGTTGCGGGGCAGGCCCGGGGTGAGCGGGATCGGCCGGGAGCCGAGCACGGTGACGTACGCGAGGTCCTCGTCGTCGCCCTCGGTCACCTCCACCTCGACCGCCCGCTGGTCATACTCCACGGTGTAGTAGGTCCGCTCGTGTTTCGCCGGAATCCGGGTGTTCCGCGGGATCACGATCGTGTTCTGGCGGACCTCCTTGTCCACCGCGATGATCCCCAGGCTCTGCGAGGTGACGTCCCGGACCGCGATCCGGGACAGCGCGGTCGCGGCACCGGTGGACTCGGCCGCCTCGGCGGCGGTCGCCTCGGCCACCACCGCCGCGCCCAGCGCCACCGACTCGTCCGGGTTGATCCCGGTGACCGGCTGCTTGCCCGAGATCCGCTGGATCATCTCGCGGACCATCCGCATCCGGGTCGAGCCGCCGACCAGCAGCACGTGGTCGATGTCGGACCAGGTCAGCCCGGCGTCGTCGAGCACCCCGGTGGCGGTCACCTCGGTGCGGTCGAGCAGCGGCCGGGTCATCTCCTCGAACTGCGCCCGGGTGACCTGGATCCGGAAGTTCTGGTCGGCCGCGGTGATGAAGATGGAGGCCTGGTCCACGGTGGTCAGCTGCCGCTTCGCCAGCTCGCACTTGTCCCGCAGGTCGGCCTCGAGCACCAGCACGTCGTGCAGGTCCGGCCCGCCCTGCTCGATCACCTGGTCGGCGACGTACCGCATCAGCGCGTTGTCGAAGTCGAAGCCGCCGAGGTTGCGGTCGCCGTCGGTGGCGATCACCTCGAACTCGCCACCGCGCACCCGCATCACGGTCACGTCGAACGTCCCGCCGCCCAGGTCGTACACGAACACGTTGCCGCTGGCGAGGGTGTCCAGGCCGTACGCGATCGCGGCGGCGGTCGGTTCGTTGATCAGCCGCAGCACCCGCAGCCCGGCGATCTCGCCGGCGTCGAGGGTGGCCTTGCGCCGGGCGTCGTCGAAGTACGCCGGGACCGTGATCACTACGTCCCGGATCGGCTCGCCGAGCGCCAGTTCGGCGTCCTCCGCCAGCCGCCGCAGCACCAGCGCCGACACCTCCTCGGCCCGGTACTCGCGGCCCCGGGAGTCGATGAACCGCCAGTGCGGATCACCCATGTGCCGCTTCACGAACTGGGCGCAGTCGGCCGGCATGGTCGCCGCCGCCCGCCGGGCAGTGGACCCGACCAGCACCTGGTCATCCTCGGCGAACAGCACCACCGACGGGGTGAGGGTTTCGCCCTCCCGGTTGATGATCGTGCTCGGCCGTCCCTCCGGCCGCATGATCGCAACCGATGAGTAGGTTGTGCCAAGGTCGATCCCGACCGCTTTGCTGACCGCCATCGTCCCCGTCCTTCCCGGCTATGAGCTGAGCAATATACCGAGGCCGCAGATCGAGATCCCGGTCACCAGCCAGCCAATCACGATCGCCGCCAGCGCCAGCCCGTCACCCTGTTCGCCCCGGTCACGGATCTGGCTGCGGGCGGCGTGGCCGAGGATCGCGCCGACCGGGGCGGCGAGGCAGAACACCAGCCCGGCCACCGACAGCACCAGCGCGACGATCGCCAGCTGGTTGGTCGCCGGCCGGGGCTGGTCGGCCCGGTAGCCGGTGACCAGCGGGTTGGTCGGGCGGTTGCGGCCGGTGCCGGGGCGGCGCTGCGCCGCCTGCGACCGGAGCACGTACCCTTGCAGCTCGGCCGCCGCCCGGGTGACCGCAGGGTCGCTGGTCACCTGCCGGGCCCGGTCCAGTAGCCGGCCGATCTCATTGACCTGCTGGGTGGTGGTGATCCGCCAGCCGCCGCCGGGACCGCGGGCCACCTGCTGGGCCGCGGTGACCAGCGCCCGGCCCAGCAGCCGGCCGGCCGCCGGTCGCTCGGCCGGCAGCGCCTGCGCGTACCGCCGCTCCAGCCGCTCCAGCCCTTCGGTCGGGTTCCCGGAGCTCGCCAGCGCCCGGGTCATCCCGGCCGCCGGCGCCTCCGCGTTCGGGTCGAGCCGGCTCGCCACCTCGTACTGCTCGAACGCCTCCCGCCACTCGCCCCGCTCCTCGTACACGTGGGCGAGGTCGATCCGGGCCTGGGCGTTGTTGCCGTCCAGCGCGACCGCCTGCTTCGCCTCGTACAGCGCGTCGTCGAGGTTGCCCAGCCCGGCGTTCGCGCGGGCCAGCACCCCCCACGCCTCGGCACCGGCGTTGGGCGCGTTGCGCGCCTGCCGGGCGGCGTGCACGGCCGCCAGGTAGTTGTTGTCGGCCAGGTACTGCCGGGCCCGGGCCAGCCAGTCGACGTCACCGTTGCCGGTCTCGACCGGCTCGGCGGGCGCCCGATACTGCGCCAGCTCGGCGTCGTAGCGGCGGCGCTTGACCGGGTCGAGCAGGGTGGTCCGGGCCTCGCCGAGCAGCTGCACCCGCCGCTCCGCCTCCTGCCGGCGGGACAGGTCGGCGTTGGTGGTGCGACGCTGCCAGATCCGGAGCTGCTCGCGGATCTTCCGGTCGATCTCTTCCTCGGAGGCGGTGCGGTCAATCCCGACGACCGCGTAGTAATCCTCCATCTGACCTCCGAGGGATGGCATGGCTCGCTCAAGTGATACCACGCGACGGCAACCGGCTCCCTCAGGGATCGCCCGGAAAGCGCCGGCTCCGGCGACCTCAGGGATCGCCCGGATAGCGGGGCCGTTCGGTGCCGTAGACCCAGGCCTCGAACAGGTCCGCCAGCGACTCGCCGGCGACCCGCTCGCAGTGCTGCTGGAACTCCTCGGTGGTGGCGTTGCCGTTGCGCTGCTCCGCCGCCCAGCTCCGGACGATCTCGAAGAACGCCTCGTCCCCGACGGTCAGCCGGAGCGCGTGCAGCACCATCGCCCCCCGTTCGTAGACCGCGTGGCTGAACATGCCGGACCGGCCCGGGTCGCCGGTCGGCGGGGACCAGAACTCGTCCTCGCCGGCCGGCCCGTAGTAGTACAGGTCGAACGTCTCCTGGGCGGTGTCGTCGCCCAGCTCCTCGGCCCACAGCCACTCCGCGTAGGTGGCGAACCCCTCGTTGAGCCAGATGTCGCGCCAGGTCTGGACCGAAACACTGTTGCCGAACCACTGGTGCGCCAGCTCGTGCGCGATCACCCAGCTGGCGTCCTCGCCGCCGTCGAAGAACACCGGCCCGTACACCGGTCGGGACTGGGCCTCCAGCGCGAACGCCACCCGCGGGTCGGCGAGCGCGATCCCGCCGTAGGCCTCCAACGGGTACGGGCCGAACCAATCGGCGAGTGTGTCGGCGATCTCGCCGGTTCGGGCCAGCTGCGCGTCCACCGCGGTCGGCAGGTCGGCGTGCACCGCGGTGACCAGCGGCTTGCCCTGATGGATCGTCGCGTCCACCCGGTAGTCGCCGATCACCAGCGTGGCCAGGTAGCTCGCCATCGGCGTCCGCTCCTCCCACCGCCAGGTGGTCTTGCCGTCGGCGGTGTGCTGGCCGGTCGGGACGCCATTGCTGAGCGCGACCAGGTCGGCCGGCGCGGTCACCTCGATCGTGTAGGTCGCCTTGTCGATCGGGTGGTCGTTGACCGGGAACCAGGTGCTCGCCGACTGCGGCTGGCCGATCACGAACGCGCCCTCGTCGGAGTGCTGGAACCCATTGTCGCCCAGCGCCGCGCTGCGCAGCGGCTCCGGTACCCCGCCGTAGTCGACCACCACGACGAACTCCGACCCGGAGTCCACCCGCTCGACCGGTCGCACCACCAGCTTCTCGTCGCGCTGCTCGATGGTCGCCGGCTGGCCGTCGACGGTCACCCCCGCCACGGTCAGCCCGGCCAGGTCGAGGCTGAACCAGGGCAGGTGGTCGATGGCGCTCGCCCGGATGGTGGCCTGGCCGGTCAGCTGCTTGCTCGCCGGGTCATAGTCGACCCGCAGGTGGTAGTGGTCTACCTGGTAGCCGACGTTGCCGAGCTCGGGGAAGTACGGGTCGCCCAGCCCGGTCTCGCCCGGGACCGGTTCGTCGTCGGGGTGGTCGCCGGGCCGCGGGTCACCGCCGGTGCACCCGGCGAGCAGCAGGGCGACCAGGGCGGCGGCGAGCCGGCGCCCGCTACGGCCCATCGAGGACGAGACCGACTCGCTGGAACTCTTTGAGGTCACGATATCCGCACTTGGCCATTGCCCGGCGCAGCCCGCCGAACAGGTTCATGGTGCCGTCCGGCTGGTCGGCCGGCCCGAACAGGAGCTGCTCGAGCGTACCCAATGGCGGCTCGGCCAACCGCAGCGCGCCCCGCGGCAGCTTCGGGTGGCTGGCGGCCGAGTGCCACCAGGCCCCGCCGGCCGGGGCCTCGGCCGCCCGGGACAGCGGCTCGCCCAGCATCACCGCGTCCGCGCCGCAGCCCAGCGCCTTGGCGATATCGCCGCTGGTGCGCAGCTGGCCGTCGGCGATCAGGTGGACATACCGGCCGCCGGTCTCGTCCAGGTAGTCGCGCCGGGCGGCGGCGGCGTCGGCGATCGCGGTCGCCATCGGCACCCGGATCCCGAGTACGCGGTCGGTGGTGGCGTACGCGTCGGCGCCGATCCCGACGATCACCCCGGCCGCGCCGGTCCGCATCAGGTGCAGCGCGGTCTGGTAGTTGGTGCACCCGCCGACCACTACCGGCAGGTCGAGGTCGGCGATGAACTCCTTGAGATTCAGCGGTTCGTCACTGGTGGAGACGTGCTCGGCGGAGACGATCGTGCCCTGGATGACTAGCACGTCCACGCCGGCGTCCAGGATCACCGGCGCGAGCGCGAGGGTGTGCTGCGGCGAGACCCGCACCGCCACCGTGGCGCCACCCTCCCGCAGCTCCCGGATCCGCTCGCCGACCAGCTCGGGCAGGATCGGCTCGGCGTACACCTCCTGCAGCCGGCTGGTGGCCGCCACCGGATCGCGGAGCTCGGCCAG
This sequence comes from Natronosporangium sp., assembly GCA_036564175.1. GTDB lineage: Bacteria > Actinomycetota > Actinomycetes > Mycobacteriales > Micromonosporaceae > Natronosporangium. The sequence goes on along the minus strand of DATCKZ010000087.1, from coordinate 64,191 downwards.
CTCGGAGAGGATCTTGGAAGGATCCTCGTACCTGGTCCACAGCCCCTCGGCGTTGAGCACACCCAGCCCGCCGAGCCGGCCCAGCGCCACCGCGGTGGTGGGGCTCATGGTCGCGTCGCTCGGGTGGGCCACGCACGGGATGCCGAACTGGTACGCGTCCAGCTGCCAGGCGGTGGAGACGTCGTCCACGTCCCGGGTCCGCCGGGATGGCACGATCGCCACGTCGTCGAGGTGGTATCCCCGGCTGGCGGCCTTCCCCAATCCAATCTCGACAGCGTCTCGCACGGTTCGCTCCTCAGCGCTGGTCAGCGGGACCGGTAGTTGGGTGCCTCGACCGTCATCTGGATGTCGTGCGGGTGGCTTTCGGTGAGCCCGGCCGAGGTGATCCGGACCAGCCGGCCGCGCTCGGCCAGCTGGGGCACGGTGGCCGCGCCGACATACCCCATCGCCAGCCGCAGCCCGCCGACCAGCTGGTGGACCACCGTGTCCAGCGGCCCGCGGTAGGCGACCTGGCCCTCGATCCCCTCCGGAACCAGCTGGTCCTCGGCGACGTCGTGCTGGAAGTAGCGGTCCTTGGAGTAGGACTTGTTACCGGTGCGGGAGCGCATCGCGCCGATCGAGCCCATCCCCCGGTAGGTCTTGTACTGCTTGCCGCCCGAGTAGATCAGCTCGCCTGGGCTCTCCTCGCAGCCGGCGAGCAGGCCGCCGAGCATGACCGTCTCGGCACCGACCGCCAGCGCCTTGGCGATGTCGCCGGACTGGGTGATGCCGCCGTCGGCGATCACCGGCACACCGGCCGGCCGGGCCGCCCGTACCGCCTCGGCGATCGCCGTAATCTGCGGCACACCGACCCCGGCCACAACCCGGGTGGTGCAGATCGCGCCCGGGCCGACCCCCACCTTCACCGCGTCGGCACCGGCGTCCACCAGCGCCTTGGCGCCCTCGTAGCTGGCGACGTTGCCGCCGATCACGCTCACCGAGGTGGCCTGCTTGAGCCGGGTGACCATCTCGATCACCGCCCGGTTGTGCCCGTGCGCGCTGTCCACGACCAGCACGTCCACCCCGGCGTCGAGCAGCGCGCTGGCCCGCTTGTAGGCCTCCTCGCCGACCCCGATCGCGGCCGCCACCCGGAGCCGGCCGGCCTCGTCCTTGGTGGCGTTCGGGTACTGCTCGCGCTTGACGAAGTCCTTGACGGTGATCAGCCCCCGCAGCCGGCCGGCGCCGTCGATCAGCGGCAGCTTCTCCACCTTGTGCTTGCGCAGCAGCGCCAGCGCCTGCTCCCGGCTCACCCCGACCGGCGCGGTGACCAGCGGCATCGGGGTCATGACCTCGCGGACCGGGGTGGACTGGTCGGTGACGAACCGCATGTCGCGGTTGGTGACGATGCCGACCAGCGCGCCGTCGCTGTCCACCACCGGCGCGCCGGAGATCCGGTACCGGGCGCAGAGCGCGTCCACGTCGGCCAGGCTGTCCTCCGGCGAGCAGGTGATCGGGTTGGTGATCATCCCGGCCTCGGACCGCTTCACCAGGTCGACCTGCAGCGCCTGCTCCTCGATCGACAGGTTCCGGTGCAGCACCCCGATCCCGCCCAGCCGGGCCATCGCGATCGCCATCCGCGCCTCGGTGACCGTGTCCATGGCCGCCGACACCAGCGGGATCGCGAGGTCGATCTGCCTGGTCAGCCGGGTGGCGGGGTTCGCCTCGCTGGGGATGACATCCGATTCCGCCGGCTGCAGAAGGACGTCGTCGAAGGTCAGGGCGAGCGGCAGATCCATAGCGGTGAGCCTCGAGGAAGGTAGGAGTGACCGGCGAAAGTTTAATCCTAGCCGGGGGCTGGGTCTGGTGGGGCGAAGCGCGCCGTTTCGGACTACCGTGGAGGCGTGCACGACGAGCCGCTCGACCCGTTCCACGGCGACCCTGCGGACCCGGCCTCGGAGCTGGAGTACCTGGCCGATGAGCTACAGGCCGACCCGCTCTCCGAGGCTGATCGCCAGGACGTGCTGGAGGACCTCGCCGACCTGGAGGTCTACCAGGCGCTGCTGAGCCCGATCGGGATCCGCGGGCTGGTCATCGAGTGCGACGAGTGCCACGAGCCGCACTACTTCGACTGGGACCTGCTCCGTGGCAACCTGCGCCACCTGCTCGACTCCGGCCTGCCCCGGGTGCACGAGCCGGCCTGCAACCCCGACCCGGAGAAGTATGTGACCTGGGAGTACGCCCGGGGCTACTGCGACGGCGTGCAGGACACGATCGCCGACGAGTAGCCGGTGCCGTGGCCGGCGGCGTCAGGAGCGCGGGCCGGCCGTCACGACAGCGTGCCGGCGCGGAACCCGACCGCCACCGCGTGCGCCCGGTCCCGCGCCTTCAGCTTCCGGAACAACCGCCGGGCGTGGGTCTTCACGGTGTCCTCGGACACGTACAGGTCCCGGCCGATCTCGGCGTTGCTCTTGCCCTCGGCCATCCCCCGCAGCACCTGCAGCTCCCGCTCGGTGAGCGTGGCGTGCTGGACCGGCTCCCGGGGCGGAGCGTCCACCCGCTGCGCCGGCACCACCGGCCCGGCCGGCGACACCGGCCGGCCGGCCATCAGCGCGGTCCCGGCCGCCGGTCGCCGGCTGCCGCCGTTGCCGGCCGGCGCCGGTGCCCGGGCACCGATCAGCAGCAGCGCCTTGGCGACGCTGCTCACCACGTCGTGGTCGCCGCTGCGGATCAGGCCGCGCGCACCGGCCGCTACCGCACCCTCGGCGACCCGCCGGTCCTCCATGCCGAACAGCACCAGCACCGCGGCGGGCGCCAACTGCAGCACCCGCCGGGTGAAGCCGATCGTGTCCGGCCGGGTCACCGCCGTGTCGGCCAGCACCAGCTCGGCCGGGTGCTGGCTGAGCTGTGCCAGCGCCTCCGCCTCCGAGGTCGCGGTCCGGACGGTGGTCACCCCCAGCCGGGCCGCGCAGGCCGCGATCGACTGTGCCGCCACCGGCGTCCGTACGCACACGAGCACGGTCCGCACGATGATCCCCCTATCTGCTCAACCGGAGCAGGCGATAACTCCCCTGCCAGAGCAGGTGATGTCCCCTGCTGTGGAGGAGACCACGAAACTGCCGGATCATGCCGCGATTTCGCACCGATTCTCCGGGAAAGTTCCTGACAGTGCCCGTCCGCGAAGCCAGTACTAGTGACTTGCGCCACGTCGGAGTAAGGTCAGGATCGATCGGTACGACCGCCGCGTAACGGGGCGGGCGGGACGCTGGGCGGCATCTCCCCGGGGAGGAGGGTGCGAATGTCGACCGTACGGAGACTCCCAGGCCCGGTCGCCGACAACTGGGACTGGCAGCGCCGCGGGGCCTGCCGCGGCCGGGACAGTGCCCAGTTCTTCCACCCCGACGGCGAGCGCGGCTCCTCCCGGACCCGCCGCGAGGAGGCCGCCAAACGGGTCTGCGCCGGCTGCCCGGTCCGGGCCGAGTGCGCGGCGCACGCGCTCACCGTCCAGGAGCCGTACGGAGTGTGGGGCGGGCTGACCGAGACCGACCGGCTCCGGTTGCAGCACCTCGGCTGGAGCGATCTGGTCGACCGGACCCGCAGCCGGGCCGATGTCCGGGCGCTGGAACGCCGGCTCCGGGCCCGCACGCCGCTCGCCGCCTGAGCCGACCGCCGGTCAGGAGACCTCGATCTCGACGGTGTGGTAGCCGGTGGCACCGTCCGGGAACGGCGGCAACGGCTCGGCCGGCTGGACCTCGCCGGTGGCGTCGGTCGCCCGTACCGCCAGCCGGTGCCGGCCCGGCGTCGCCTGCCACTGCCACGACCACAGCCGCCAGGTGTCCGCCGACACCGCGTCCGCCAGCCGAGCCAGCTGCCACTCGCCGCCGTCGACCCGCACCTCGACCCGCTCGATCCCCCGGTGCTGCGCCCACGCCACGCCGGCGACCACCACCGTGCCGGCGTTGGCCCGCCGGCGTGGCGTGTCGATCCGGGACTGGGTCTTGATCGGTGCCTGCCCGGCCCAGCCGCGCTGGACCCAGTAGGCGTCGTAGTCGTCGAAGCTCGACAGCTCCAGCTCGGTGATCCACTTGCAGGCGGAGACGTAGCCGTAGAGCCCCGGCACCACCATCCGGACCGGGAACCCGTGCTCGACCGGCAGCGGCTCCCCATTCATGCCGATCGCCAGCAGCGCGTCCCGGCCGTCGGTGAGCACCGAGAGCGGGGTGCCGCAGGTCCAGCCGTCCACCGACCGGCTCACCACCTGGTCGGCGCCGGGCAGCGGCTCGGCCGCCTCGATCAGCTCCTGCACCGGCGTACCGAGCCAGCGGGCGTTGCCGATCAGGTCGCCACCGACCTCGTTGGACACGCAGGCCAGGGTGATGTACCGCTCGATCATCGGGCGTTCGAGCAGCTCCGCGAAGGTGATCGTGTACGGGTTGCGCACCCGCCCGTGGATGCGCAGTTCCCAGGTTTCCGGGTCGACCTGCGGCGCCACCAGCGCGGTGTCGATCCGGTAGAAGTCCCGGTTGCCGGTGACGTACCTGGTGACCTCGGGCACCGACAGGTCCGCGGCGGCCGGCACCGGCGGTGCCGGGTCCACGGGCGCCGGTAGGTCGACCGCCGCCCGCGCCTGCGAGACGCCGCGCCGGGTGGCGATCCAGCGCCCGCCGAACCCGACCACCGTTGCCCCGGCGATCAACACCCCGGCCGCCGTCAACACCTCCCGCCGCCGAGGCCCTTCCGCCACGCGATCCGGCGCGCGGTTGTCGCCGCGGCGGCGCACGTCGAGGAACAGGAACGCGGTCCCGCCGGCGAGCGCGCCGACCAGCGTGGGAAGTGCCGCGGTGAGCGGGGCCTCGTGCCGGGTCAACGCGGCCGCCACGCCGATCGCGGCGAACCCAGCCAGCCCGGCCAGCCCGATCCAGCGCCGGCGGGCGGCGAGGATGCCGAGTACCGCGGCGAAGCCGGCCAGCAGCACCAGCGTGCCGAGCAGCAGGACCAGCTTGTCGTAGGTGCCGAAGACCCGGATCGCCCACCGGGTCATCGACTCGGGCGAGTTGTCGACCACCACCCCGCCGACCGCGACCAGCGGCGAGGACGGCGGCCCGGTGAGGATCGCCACCAGCTCGGCTACCGCGAGCGCGACCGCCGCCGCGGCCAGCCCGATCATCGCGGCTACCCGGGCCGCGGCGCCACGTCGGGCCGCCGGCCGGTAAACCGGGGTGCCAGCCGGAGCTTCGGGTGCCGAGCCTGTCGTCGTCATTGGTCCAGTGTTGACCGCGGCCCGGCGTGGAGCAATGTTCGCGGATGCTTCGCGGTCGCCGGCGGACACGTCGATCTAGGGCTGACCCGGGTGGCGTGCGAGCACACCACCCTGATCGGCCCTAGATCGACGCGGTAGGCAGCCAGCCAGCGAGGCAAACCTCGATCAGCGAGCCGTCAGAAGCCGGGCCCGTGCTGGTGGCTGTGACCATGCCCGTGGCCGTGGCCGTTCTGCGCCGGCTCCGGCTCCTTCGGCTTCTCCACCACCAGCGACTCGGTGGTGAGCAGCAACCCGGCGATCGAGGCGGCGTTCATCACCGCGTTCCGGGTCACCTTCACCGGGTCCACGATGCCGGCCGCCATCAGGTCCCCGTAGGTGCCCTTCGCGGCGTCCAGCCCGTGCCCCCAGTCGAGCTCGCGGACCTTCTCCACCACCACCCGGCCGTCGTAACCGGCGTTGGTGGCGATCCAGTACAGCGGCTCCTCCATCGCGGACTTGACGATCCGGACCCCGACCCGCTCGTCGCCGGTCTTGCCCAGGTCGTCCTTGAGCGCGTCGGTCTGCACCAGCGCGGCCCCGCCGCCGGGCAGGATCCCTTCCTCGACCGCCGCCTTCGTGGACGCGATCGCGTCCTCGATCCGGTGCTTGCGCTCCTTCAGCTCCACCTCGGTCGCGGCGCCGGCCCGGATCACCGCCACCCCACCGGACAGCTTCGCGAGCCGCTCCTGGAGCTTCTCGCGGTCCCAGTCGGAGTCGGTCTCCTCGATCTCCTTCCGGATCTGGTCGATCCGCGCCTGCACGTCGGCGTCGTTGCCGCCGCCGTCCACGATCGTGGTGTGGTCCTTGGTGACCACCACCCGGCGGGCCCGACCGAGCACCTCCTGCCCGACCTGGTCGAGCTTGTAGCCGAGCTCGGGAGCGATCAGCTGGGCGCCGGTGAGGATCGCCATGTCCTGCAGCATCGCCTTGCGGCGGTCGCCGAACCCGGGCGCCTTCACCGCGCAGACCTTCAGGGTCTTCCGCAGCGAGTTGACCACCAGCGTGGCGAGCGCCTGCCCCTCCACGTCCTCGGCGATCACCAGCAGCGGCTTGCTCGCCTGCGCCACCTTCTCCAGCAGCGGCAGCAGGTCCTCGATCGCCGAGAGCTTCTCGGTGGTGATGAGGACGAACGCGTCCTCCAGCACCGCCTCGCCCGCTTCCGGGTCGGTCATGAAGTGGGGGGAGATGAAGCCCTTGTCGAACTGCATCCCCTCGGTGATCTCCAGCTCGGTGGCGAGCGTGGAGCCCTCCTCAACGGTGATGACGCCGTCCTGCCCCACCTTCTCCATCGCCTCGGCGATCATCTCGCCGATCGTCGGGTCCTGCGCGGACACCGTCGCCACCTGGGCGATGTGCGCCCGGCCCTCGACCTTGGTGGCGGCCTTCAGCAGCGCGTCGGAGACCGCCTTCGCCGCCGCGTCCATGCCCCGCTTCAGCTCGGCCGGGTTGGCGCCGGCGGCGACGTTCTTCAGGCCCTCCCGGACCATCGCCTGCGCCAGCACGGTCGCGGTGGTGGTGCCGTCACCGGCGATGTCGTTGGTCTTGGTGGCGACTTCCTTGACCAGCTGCGCACCGAGGTTCTCGTACGGGTTCTCGAGCTCGATCTCCTTGGCCACGGTGACCCCGTCGTTGGTGATCGCCGGTGGGCCGAACTTCTTGTCGAGGACGACGTTGCGCCCGCGCGGTCCGAGGGTGACCCTGACCGTGTTGGTTAGCGCGTTGACACCGTGCTCGAGCTGGTGCCGCGCGTCGTCGGAAAAGCTCAGGATCTTCGCCATCTGTTTCTCCTTCGCGCGGCTACCGCCCTGAGGCCGGTCGGCCCAGGGCGGTAGCCGTCACTGCTTCGATGGACTTACTTCTCGATGACCGCAAGCACGTCGCGGGCGGAGAGCACCAGGTACTCCTCGCCGCCGTACTTCACCTCGGTGCCGCCGTACTTCGAGTAAAGGACGGTGTCGCCGACCTTCACGTCGATCGGCACCCGGTTGCCCTTGTCATCGATGCGACCGGGGCCCACCGCGAGGACGGTACCCTCCTGCGGCTTCTCTTTCGCGGTGTCGGGGATCACGATGCCCGACGCCGTGGTGGTCTCAGCCTCGTTCGCCTGGACCACAATCCGGTCCTCGAGAGGCTTGATCGCAACCTTCGTCGCGGTAGTCACGGGCATACCCTCCTGGGGTACTTTGATTGGCGTACGTGTCTCCCGTCGGTCCCGTCGTCGCGGGTGCCGGCACCGCCGGGTTAGCACCCTCAGGCCGAGAGTGCTAATCGCAGATTATGCCGTGAGTTGGCACTCCGTCAAGGCGAGTGCCAGGTCGGCGCGCCCCGCCAGCAGCGCCGATCCCCCGCTCGTGAGCTGGCCTGTTCCGCCCACCGACCGGGCCGAAGGTCGGGTTCGTGGCGCGGCTGCGGCAACCGCCACGGTTTGGCATGCTTGGCGGTAGAAGCAGCATGCTCCCTGGTAAAGCGGCGTGCTCGCCGCCGGTTTGGCGGCGGATGCATCGGACCACCAAGGAGGCGATGGATATGCAGGCAGCAGTCGGCGACCGGCTGCACATGCTCGGCAACAAGGTCGGCTCCACCGACCGAGTGGCCGAAATCATTGAGGTACGGGGGGACCGCGGCGCACCGCCATACCGGGTGCGGTTCCCGGACGGACGCGAGACACTCGTGTTCCCGGGTCCGGACAGCGTGATCGAGACCGCGGAAGGAACTGTCCGGTAGTCACGGGTAGTGAGGAGGCAGGGTGGCGGCCAGCGACGGCCATCGACGAGGCGGGCTCGCGCTCCTGCTCCTCGCGGTGCTGGCACTCGAGCTCGCCGGCTGCACACGCAGCCCCGGTCCGGCGCCCACGCCGCCACCCACGCCGACCACCACCCCCTCCCCGTCGCTCACCCCGGTCGACGCCTCGCAGCCGCAGCCGTTCCCCAGCACTCCCCAGGAGTACGCGGAACTGACCGTCGCGGCCTGGGCGGCGCCGGACCTGATCCGGCTCGGTGAGCTGACCACCCCGGCGGTCCGCGACGAACTGGTCGAGCTGCCCGGTCCGCCCAACCCCAGCTGGTCGTTCATCGGCTGCCAGACCGGTGCGGACAGCTCGGAGTGTGCGTTCTACAACCAGGACGGCGACCAGCTGGTGCTGACCGTCGACCACGCCGGGCTGGGCGGGCCGCGGGCCACCATCGCCACCGCGTTCGAGGCGACTGAGTACCCGGCCGACGTCGAGGCCTACCTGGCCGAGTTCATCGCCGCCTGGCAAGCCGGCAACCTGGCCCGGATGGCGAACCTCGCGGTCGCAACGGTGGTCGAGGCGTTGTCCGGGTCGGCCCCGCCGGCCGGCGCCGAGCCGAGCTTCGAGGTCGGCGAGACCACCAACGGACTGGTCGCGGTCACGGTCACCATCGACGGCCAGCGGGTCGACACCCGGCTCACGGTCGCGCTGCTCGGCGACCAGCACGCGATCCGGGCCGCCACGCTGGTCGAGTGAGCGTCGAGCGGCTCACCGGCCCGGCCGGCCGGGCGGCGCTGGCGGCCGCCGCGGAGCTGGTCGACGACGACCCGCTCGCCGCCGCGAGCGCGCTGCGCAGCCGCGGCTTCGACCCCGACCTGGCCGCCGCCGCGCTCACGCAGGCCCGGCTGCGCCGGCAGGCGGAGCCGAAGTTCGGGCCGGACGCGGCCCGGATGCTGTTCACGCGCCCCGGCCTGGAGCAGGCGACCCGGTCGGTGGTCGCCACCCGGCGGGCCGAGCGGCTGGTCGCCGCCGGGGTCCGCACGCTCGCCGACCTCGGCTGCGGGATCGGCGCGGACACGATCGCCGCCGCCCGGGCCGGGATCCGGGTCCGGGCGGTTGAGGCGGACCCGGTGACCGCCGCGATCGCCCGCGCGAACCTCGCCGCGCTCGGCCTCGACACCATCGCGACCGTCGAGTGTGGGCAAGCCGAGGCGGCGGATCTGTCCGGCGTGGACGCCGTGTTCTGCGACCCGGCCCGCCGCACCACCGGCACCGGCCGGCGAATCTTCGACCCGGCCCAGTTCTCGCCGCCCTGGGAGTTCCTGCTCGAGCTGTCCCGCCGGGTTCCCCGTACGGTGTTGAAGCTCGCGCCCGGGCTGGACCACGCGCTGATCCCGGCCGGCGCGGAGGCGCAGTGGACCTCGGTGGCCGGCGCGCTGGTCGAGGCGACCCTGTGGACCGGCCCGCTGGCCGGCCCGCCCCGCCGGGCGACCGTGCTGCGGGCGGGCGCGCACGAGCTGACCGGGACCGGCGAGCGGCGAGCGCCGGCCGGCCCGGTCCGCGCGTTCGTCTACGACCCGGACCCGGCGGTGGTCCGGGCGCACCTGGTGGCCGAGTTCGCGGAGCTGGTCGACGGCAGGCTCGCCGACCCCGCGATCGGGTACGTCTACGCCGACCAACCCGTGCCCACCCCGTACGCCCGCTGCCTGGCGGTGACCTCGGTGCTGCCGTTCTCGGTGAAGCGGCTGCGAGCGGCGCTGCGGGCGGCCGGGGTCGGCCGGGTGGAGCTGATGAAGCGCGGGTCCGGTGTGGACGTAGAGCGGCTGCGCCGGGAGCTGCGGCTGGCCGGCGATGCCGCCGCGACCGTCATCCTCACCCGGGTCGCCGGTGCCGCGACCGCGCTGATCTGCCAGCCGGTACCCTGACCGGCGTGGCGAAGGGGACGCCGGCGATCGCGGTGCTGGAGCGGCAGAAGGTGCCGCACACCCTGCACCCGTACGAGGTGGCGGCGGACACGCCCGACTACGGCCGGACGGTCGCCGCGGCGCTCGGGGTGCCGCCGGAGCGGGTGTTCAAGACGCTGATCGTGTCGGTGGACGGCGAACTCGCGGTGGCGGTGGTGCCGGTCGCCGGCGAGCTCGACCTGAAGGCGTTCGCCGCGGCGGCTGGCGGCAAGCGGGCGGCGGTGGCCGACCGGGCCGCCGCCGAGCGGGCCACCGGCTATGTCCGGGGCGGGATCAGCCCGCTCGGCCAGCGCAAGCGGCTGCCGACCATCGTGGACTCGTCGGCGACCGGGTTCGACACCGTCTACGTCTCGGCCGGCCGGCGCGGGCTGCAGGTGGAGCTGGCCCCGGCCGACCTGCTCCGGCTCACCGGCGCCAGCACCGCCGAAATCGCCCGGCCGGCCTGATCCGGGTCAGCGGTCGACCGGGGTGAAGTCCCAAGCATGGGGCGGCCGGGCGACCAGCTCGGGCGGCGGGTCCGGCAGCGACCCCGGCACGCCCCGCCACCGGGAGATCACCACCACTCGGTCGATCGAGGAAAACACCTCGCTGCCGGCGTGCCCCGGGTCAGGCTCGACCGCCGGCAGCGCGGTGTCGCACACCCAGTCGACCAGCTCCGGCAGCCGGTCCGGGTAGCCGCGCACCTCCCACATCCGGACGATCACAGTGGCGGACACTACGTCACACCGCCACCGTGCTGACCGACAGGGCGGAGTCGGCCGGCAGCTCCAGCGGGCTCGGCGGCACCCCGGCGGCGACCAGCCGGGCCCCGAGCGCCGCCACCATCGCGCCGTTGTCGGTGCACAGGCCGGGTCGCGGGATCCGCAGCGTCACCCCGGCCGCCGCGCACCGCTGCTCGGCGAGCGCCCGCAGCCGGGAGTTCGCCGCCACCCCGCCGCCGATCACCAGCGTCGACACCCCGCACGCCCGGCACGCCGCGACCGCCTTGCTGGTCAGCACATCGGCCACCGCCTCCTGGAAGCTCGCCGCGACGTTCGCCACCGGCACCGGCTCGCCGGCCCGCTGCCGCGCCTCCACCCACCGGGCCACCGCCGTCTTCAGCCCGGAGAACGAGAAGTTGTACCGGTGGGCGGCGAGGTCCTTGGCGGCGGTCAGGCCGCGCGGGAACGGGATCGCCGCCGGATCGCCGTCCCGGGCGGCTCGGTCGATCGGCGGGCCACCCGGGAACGGCAGCCCGAGCAGCCGGGCCACCTTGTCGAACGCCTCGCCGGCGGCGTCGTCGATGGTGGCGCCGAGCGGGGTCACCTCGCCGGTCAGGTCATCCACCCGCAGCAGCGAGCTGTGCCCGCCGGAGACCAGCAGCGCGATCGCCGGCTCCGGCAGCGGTCCGTGCTCCAGCGTGTCCACCGCCACGTGCGCGGCCAGGTGGTTCACCCCGTACAGCGGCTTGCCGGCGGCGACCGCGTAGCCCTTGGCGGCGGCCACCCCGACCAGCAGCGCGCCGGCCAGCCCGGGGCCGGCGGTGACCGCGATCGCGTCCACGTCGGACAGCCGGATCCCGGCCTCGCGCAGCGCCCGGTCCATGGTCGGCGCCATCGCCGCCAGGTGGGCGCGGCTGGCCACCTCCGGCACCACCCCGCCGAACCGGGCGTGTTCGTCCACACTCGACGCTAGCGCGTCGGCGAGCAGGGTGTGGCCGCGGACGATCCCGACCCCGGTCTCGTCGCACGAGGTCTCGATCCCCAGCACCAGCGGCTCCGGGCTACGGCTGCTCACGCATCATCACCAGCGCATCCTTGTTGCTCGGTTGGTAGTAACGCTTCCGGACGCTGATCGGCTCGAACCCGTACTGGGCATACAGCTTCTGGGCCGGTGCGTTGTCCACCGCCACCTCCAGCAGCACCCGGCGCACCCGGTGCCGGGCCGCCTCGGCGAGCAACGCCTCCAGCAGCGCCCGGCCGACCCCCCGTCGCTGCGCGTCCCGGCGGACCGCGATGTTGTTCACCCACGCCTCGTCCGGTGGGATCACCGCCAGCCCCGCGTACCCGAGCACCGACCCGTCGTCGTCCCGCGCGACCAGGTAGTAGTAGCCGTTCTCGAGCTCGCTGCGGAACATGCCGGCGGTCCACCGCTCCGGGCCGAACAGGTCCGCCTCGATCGGCAGCAGCTCGTCGATGTCGCGCGGGCGCAACCGTTCCAGCTTCATCGCGGGGTCGCGTCCGGGCGTCGCAGGTACTGCGGGACCAGCGGTTCGGCCGGCTTGCCGGCGGCGATCCGGTCGTACGCGAGGGCCGCGAGCGCGGCCGGGTCGGGGTAGCGCGGCGCGTCGGCCACCGGCACCCCGAGCAGGTCGCGGTAGAGCTGGGCGCCCTCCCCGTACGCCTGCCGCACGCCCCGCGCCGCGAGCACCGGTGCCACCGCGGCCGGCTTGTCGACCGCCGGCTCGGTGATCGGCTCGCCCTCCTGGAACAGTGCCCAGTAGATCTCCCGCCGGCGGGCGTCGGTGGCGACGATTGCCAACCCGGTGGTGGCGTGCCCGATTCCGGACAGCGACCCGACCCCGTAGGTCGGGATGCCGAGCGCCTGCGCCATCGCCACCGCGGTCGCCAACCCCACCCGCAGGCCGGTGAACGGCCCCGGCCCGATCCCGGCCACGATCGCCGCCAGCTCGGCCGGGGTGAGGCCAGCCCCGGCCAGCACGTCCCGGATCTGCACCGCGGTCTGCTCGCCGTGCGCCCGTGGATCCACGTGCTGCCGGGCGGCCAGCGTGGCCGGCCGGCCGCCGTCGAACCGCACCAGCGCCACCGAGGTCGCCGCGGTCGCGGTGTCAAGCGCCAGCACGTACACGGTCCACCTCGGATAGCCGCTGTGGCCAGTCGCCACCTCGACCGATCAGCTCCACCACCCGTACCTCGTCGTCGCGGCGGTCGATCCGCACCAGCAGGTGGGCGTCGGTGAGGTGCTCGACCATCCCCTCGCCCCATTCCACCACGACCACCGAGTCGGCGAGCTCGGCGTCCAGGTCGAGGTCGTCGATCTCGGCCCGCGGGTCGGCGACCGCGCCCAGCCGGTAGGCGTCGACGTGCACCAGCGGCAGCGTGCCGCCGCGGCCGGGGTCGGGTTGGTGCACCCGCGCGATCACGAACGTCGGCGAGGTGACCGGGCCGGCCACCCGCAGCCCGGCCCCGATCCCCTGCGCCACCACGGTCTTGCCGGCGCCGAGCGGACCGGCGAGCACCACCAGGTCGCCGGTGCGCAGCACGGTCGCGAGCGCTGCCCCGAACTCCCGAGTGTCGTCCTCAGTCGGCAGCTGGTAGGTCCGGGTCAATCGAGCTTCTCCAGGAACCGGAACAGCGCCTCGTTGACCTGGTCGGCGTGCTCCATCAGCACCATGTGGCCGCTGTTGGGGACCACCACCAGCTCCGCGTCGGGCAGCCGCTGCTTCATCTCCTCCGACTCCGCCACCGGCGTGATCGGGTCCCGGTCGCCGCAGATCAGCAGCACCGGCTTGTCCCGCAGCGCCTCCAGCCCCGGATAGCCGGTGTGCCGGTAGAGCGTCCGCAGGTAGCGGGCGACCGTCTCGGTCGGCGTCTGCGAGTTCATCCGCTCCACATAGGAGACCAGGGCCGGGCTGGGGTTGGGCGAGCCGAACCCGAACTTCCGGGTCAGCAGCCAGGCGAGGTCGCTGGAGGCGCGGCGGGCCCGGTCGATCACTCCGCCGGTGAGCCGGGTGGCGCCGTTGATGAGCGGCAGCAGCGGCCGGCCCACCTTCGAGATCAGCTCCGGTACGGCCAGCGCGCTCGCCTCCAGCCGGCCGGCCGAGCTGGCGATCAGCACCACCCCGGCCACCCGGTCGACGAAGAACTCGGGATAGCGCTCGGCGAACGCCATCACGGTCATACCGCCCATCGAGTGCCCGATCAGCACCACCGGTCCGTCCGGCACGGTCTCGTCGATCACCGCCTTGAGCGCTTCGCCGAGCGCGGCCAGCGCGTACTCCCCGGTGGCGAGGCTGCCGGACCGGCCGTGCCCCGGCTGGTCGTAGAAGACCGCCCGCCAGTCGCCCCGCCGGATCAGCTCCTTGCGCTGGAAGTGGAAGGTGCCCATCTCCAGGCAGAAGCCGTGCACGAACACCAGCGTCGGCTCGGCGGCCTCGGTCCCGAACTCCAGCATGATCCCGTCCGCCGGCTCCACGATCTCCACGTAGACGGGGGTGCGGTCGGGCGCGGTGACGGTCAGCGACTCGTCATATGCCAGCTGGCCGAACGGCTCGTCGGCGTACGGGTCGGGCTTGCCGCGGTGGGCGCGCCGGACGATCGCCCGCTCCGCCGCGACCCCGATCGCCACCCCCGCGGCGGCGACCCCAAGCACCGCGCCGACCACCCCGAACCGGCGCCGAGGCTTCGCTGGAGCCTGCTCACTCATGCTCATACACCTTGGGTACGCGGGCGCTGCCAAACCGGGTCACGATCTCGTAGTTGATCGTGCCGACCGCCGCCGCCCAGTCATCGGCGGTCGGGCTGCCATTGTCGCCCGGTCCGAACAGCACCGCCACATCCCCGACCGCGACCGGGTCGTCGCCGCAGTCCAGCACCACCTGGTCCATGCAGACCCGGCCGGCGATCGTCCGGATCCGGCCACCGAGCTGGATCGGCCCGGCGTTCGACGCCGCCCGCGGCACCCCGTCGCCGTACCCGAGCGGCACCACCGCCAGGGTGGTCTCCCGGTTGGTGTGGTACGTGTGGCCGTACGAGACGCCCTGGCCGGCCGGCACCCGCTTGGTGAGCATCACCCGGGCCCGGGCGGTCATCGCCGGCCGCAGCCCGAACGTCTCCCCCTCGATCGGCGACAGGCCGTAGACCGCGATGCCGGGCCGGACCATGTCGAAGTGCATGTCCGGCCGGCTCAGCGTGGCCGCGCTGTTGGCCAGGTGCCGGTACTTCGGGGTGATCCCGAACCGCTCAGCGGTGGCCAGCCCTTCCCGGAACACCGCCAGCTGCTGGTCGTTCGCCGGGTGCTGCGGGGCGTCGGCGTAGATCAGGTGGCTCCAGATCCCGATCACCTCGACCCAGCCGTCGGCCTGCGCCTTGCCGGCCGCCTCCACCAGCGCCGGCCAGTCGGCCGGGGTGGCGCCGCCGCGGGCCAGGCCGGTGTCGAGCTTGAGGTGGATCCGGGCCGGCCGGCCGGCCTGCCGGGCGGCGTCGATCATCTCCCGCAGCCCGGCTAGGGTCGCCACCGACAGGTCGATGTCGGCGGTCACCGCCTGGTGGAGCGGCAGCCCGGGGGTGAGCAGCCAGGCCAGCACCGGGGTGGTGATCCCGGCCGCCCGCAGCCCGAGCGCTTCGTCGAGGGTGCAGACCCCGAGGTAGCTCGCGCCGGCCTGGGCGGCGGCCCGGGCAACCGGCACCATCCCGTGCCCGTACCCGTCGGCTTTGACGACCGCCATCAGCTCGGCATTCGGCGCCGCGGCCCGCAACCGCGCCACGTTGTGCCGGATGGCCGCCAGATCGATCCTGACCTCGGCATGCTGCATCCTGCCACGATAGCGATCCCGTGGATCTAGGAGTTGTTCATCCCCGAATCCGGCATATCGGGCTGATTTTCTCCTAGATCGACGGAGTGCGGCGGGTCGGCGGGGTTGGGCGGGCGGACCGGGGTCGGGGGTCTGAGCGCCGCCGCGACCGAGGCGGCGGTGACCGGGGCGCCGGTCGCGGCCGCCCGCCGGCCGGCCAGCCCGTGCAGGTAGGCGGCGGCGATCGCGGCGTGCGGGGCCGGCAGCCCGGCGGCGAGCAGCGCCCCCAGCAGCCCGGTCAGCACGTCCCCGGTGCCGCCGGTGGCGAGCACCGGGGTGCCGGTCGGGTTCACCCAGGCCCGCCCGTCCGGGGCGGCGACGATGGTCCGATCCCCCTTGAGCAGCACCGTGGCGTTGGTCCGGGCGGCCAGCTGCAGCGCCGACTCGACCCGGTCGGCGCCCGGGCCGACCCCGGCCAGCCGGGCGAACTCCCGGTCGTGCGGGGTCAGCACCAGCGGCGCGGCTCGGTCCCGCAGCAGGTCCGCGAACGACCCGTCCACCAGCAGATTGATCGCGTCGGCGTCGAGCACCGCCGGCACCGGGGCGGCGAGCACGCTGCGCAGGGTGGCGGCGGCGGTGTGGTCCCGGCCCAGCCCGCTGCCGCACGCCCAGGCCTGCACCCGGCCGGCGTCGGCGACCCGGGACACCGCCACCACCGACGGGTACGCCAGCACCACCTCGCGGGCGACCGGCCCGGCGTACCGGACCATCCCGACCGGCCCGGCCAGCGCGCCGGCGACCGACAGCAGCGCGGCGCCGGGGTACGCCGCCGAGCCGGTCGCCACCCCGACCACCCCCCGCGAGTACTTGTCCGAGCCCGGACCGGGGTGCGGCCACCAGGCCGCGAGGTCGGCCTGCTCCGGCACCCGCACCGCCGGGGCGGTACGCAGGAACGGGCCGAGCCCGATGTCGACCAGCTCGACGTGGCCGGCGAGCGGGGCGGCCGGCCCGACCACCAGCGCCGGCTTGAGACAGCCGAACGTGACCGTGACGTCGGCGGCGATCGCGGTCCCCGGCAGGTCGCCGGTGTCCACTCCGACCCCGCTCGGCACGTCCACCGCGACCACCGGCGGGCGGGCGCCGTCCCGCCCGACCAGCGCCGGGAGCCAGCCGGCGAGCTCGGCCGCGGCCGGCCGCAACCCGCCGCGACCACCGATCCCGACGATCCCGTCCACCACCAGGTCCACAGTGGCCGGCAGCTGGTCGGTGACCGTGCCACCGGCCCGGCGCAGCGCCACCAGGCCACCGGCGTGCGCCCGGTCCGGGTCGAGCAGCCGGGCGGCGACCGCCGCGCCGCGCCGGGCCAGCCGGGCCCCCGCGTACAGCGCGTCGCCACCGTTGTCACCCGCGCCGACCAGCAGCAGCACGCGGCATCCGTACACCCGCCCGTACCGCTGCGTGAGCAGCAGCGCGCACCGGCGGGCGAGCCCGGCGGCGGCCCGCTGCATCAGCGCGCCGGCCGGCAGGGTGGCCATCAGCGCCTGCTCGGCCGCGCGTACGTCGGCCACCCGCCACGCGTTCCTCATCGGCCTCCCTCCGCCACCACCATCGCCGAGGCGATCCCACCGTCGTGGGACAGCGACAGGTGCCACCGGGTCACGCCGCGCTCGGCGGCCGCGGCGGCGACCGTACCGGAGACCGTCAACCACGGCCGTCCGTCCGGATCGGACACGATCTCGCAGTCGTGCCAGCGCAGCCCGGCCGGCGCGCCCAGCGCCTTGGCGACCGCCTCCTTCGCCGCGAACCGGGCGGCCAGCGACTCCGGCGAGCGCGGGTTGCCCGAGCCGGTGACCAGCTCCGCCTCGGTAAACAGCCGATCGGCGAGCAGCGGCGTGCGGGACAGCGCACCGGTGAACCGCTCCACCAGCACGACGTCGATCCCGATCCCCACGATCACGCCGCCACCTTACCGAGCGGGTTCGGTGCGCGCCCCCAGCGCGCCGCCACTCCCGTAGCCTCAGGGCACGACCACGCAAAGGAGGCCGCTATGGGCAAGGTCATGACCGGTGCCGGCCGGCACCTGTACGACATGACCAACGCCTGAGGCGGCCGGCACCCGATGAACGTCACCACGGTGGTGCTCACCCACCGGCCACCGGAGGACCGGCCGCTCGCGGACGAGAACTTCGTGTTCGTCACCGACGGCATCGAGGCGGCGGTGGCGAAGGCGAAGGAGATCGCCGGGGACCGCGCGGTCGCCGTCAACGGCGGCCAGCTGGCGCGGCAGTGCCTGGAGGCCGGCCTGCTGGACGAGATCGGGATCGAGCTGGTGCCGGTCGTGCTCGGCGGCGGCACCCCGCTGTTCGCCGGGCTGACCGCGACGCCGGTGCAGTTCGAGGGCCCGATCGCGGTGGTGGAGGGCAACGGCGTCACCCACCTGCGCTACCGGGTCAAGAACTGACCGGCGGCTACTCGACGGTGACCGACTTGGCGAGGTTACGGGGCTGATCCACGTCGTGGCCGCGGGTGGCGGCGATCTCGCACGCCAGCACCTGCAGCGGCACGGTGGTCACCAGCGGCGCCAGCAGGGTCGGGGTGGCGGGCACCCGGATCAGATGGTCGGCGTACGGGACCACCGCGTCATCGCCTTCCTCGGCGATCACGATGGTCCGGGCGCCCCGGGCCCGCACTTCCTGCACATTGGACACCATCTTGTCGTGCAGCACGCCCCGGCCGGCCGGGGACGGGACGATGCACACCACCGGGGTCCCGTCGTCGATCAGCGCGATCGGGCCGTGCTTGAGCTCGCCGGCGGCGAACCCCTCGGCGTGCATGTAGGCCAGCTCCTTGAGCTTGAGCGCGCCCTCCAGCGCCACCGGGTAGCCGACGTGCCGGCCGATGAACAGCACCGATCGGGCGCCGGCCAGCTCGCGGGCGAGCGCCCGGACCGGCTCCATCGTGTCCAGCACCGCCTCGACCTTGCCCGACATCGACCGGAGCTGGTCGACGATCCGAGCCACCTCGTCGGCGAACATGACCCCCCGGGTCTGCGCCAGGTGCAGGCCGACCAGGTAGCAGGCGACCAGCTGGGTGAGGAACGCCTTGGTCGAGGCCACCGCCACCTCCGGCCCGGCGTGGGTGTAGAGCACGGCGTCGGACTCGCGCGGGATCGTGGACCCGTTGGTGTTGCAGATCGCCAGCACCCGGGCCTTCTGCTCGCGGGCGTGCCGCAGCGCCATCAGCGTGTCCATGGTCTCGCCGGACTGGGAGATCGCAACCACCAGTGTGGACCGGTCCAGCACCGGGTCCCGATAGCGGAACTCGCTGGCCAGCTCCACCTCGCACGGGATCCGGGTCCAGTGCTCGATCGCGTACTTCGCGACCAGCCCGGCGTGGTAGGCGGTGCCGCAGGCGACCACGAACACCTTGTCCACATTGCGCAGATCCTGGGGGGTGAGCCGGACCTCGTCGAGCGCGATCTCGCCGGCCTCGGTGAACCGGCCGCGGAGCGTGTCGGCGACCGCCCGCGGCTGCTCGGCGATCTCCTTGAGCATGAAGTAGTCGTAGCCGCCCTTCTCGGCGGCCGACGCGTCCCAGTCGATGTGGTACGCGCGGCCGGTCGCCGGGCGACCCTGGAAGTCGGTGATCTCGACCGAGTCGGCGGTGATCGTCACCACCTGGTCCTGGCCGAGCTCGATCGCCTCCCGGGTGTGGGCGATGAACGCGGCCACGTCGCTGGCGAGGAAGTTCTCGCCCTGCCCGCGCCCGACCACCAGCGGCGAGTCCCGCCGCGCCCCGACCACCACGCCGGGCGCGGTGGCGTCCACCGCGAGCAGCGTGAACGCGCCGGCCAGCCGGCGGCACACCCGGCGCATCGCCTCGGCCAGCGCCCCGTTGGCGCCGTCGGTCGTCGCCAGCTCGGCGGCGAGCAGATGGGCGACGCACTCGGTGTCGGTCTCGCTGACGAACTCCACGCCGGCCGCGGTCAGCTCGGCCCGGAGCGCGGCGAAGTTCTCGATTATGCCGTTGTGGATCACCGCGATCCGGCCGTCGGCGGACCGGTGCGGGTGGGCGTTCCGGTCGGTGGGGCCGCCGTGAGTCGCCCACCGGGTGTGCCCGATCCCGGTGGTGCCGGTGGCGAGCCCGCGATCGGCGCCGCTGCCGGCCAGCTCGGCGACCGCCTTCTCCAGGTTCGCGAGCTTGCCGGCGCGTTTGCAGGCGACCAGGTCGGCGCCGTTGATGACCGCCACGCCGGCCGAGTCATAGCCGCGGTACTCCAGCCGCCGCAACCCGTCCAGCACGATGTTCAGCGCCGGCTGCGCCCCGGCGTACCCCACGATGCCACACATGGGGCGAGCGTAACCTACTTTCAATCACAGCGCTTGCGCATATGACCTACTTTTGCGCAGTGATTTTGATCGGAAGACCGAGTGAGGCCAGCTCGGTGCGCAGTTGGTCCGGGTTTGTGAAGTGCAACCCGAGCATGCCGAGGGACCGGGCGGCCGCCACGTTCACCGGCGAATCGTCCAGGTAGACGGTGGTGTCGGCGGCCAGCCGGTAGCGCTCCAGCAGCCGCTGGTAGATCCGCGGATCCGGCTTGATCAGCCGCTCCTCGCCGGAGACCACGATCCCGTCGAACCAGCCGAGGAACTCGTACCGCGCCCGCACCCGGGCGAACGTCTCGGCGGAGAAGTTGGTCAGCGCGTACCGCGGCACCCCGGCCGCCCGCAGCTCGGCCAGCACCGCGACCGTGCCGTCGATCGCGCCGCCGACCGTCTCGTCCCAGCGCCGCCAGTACGCGGTGATCAGCTCAGCCTGGTCCGGGAACCGCTCGGCCAGCTCCGCCACCGCCTCCGCCCACGGCCGGCCGCGATCCTGCTCGGCGTTCCACTCGGTGGTGCAGACCTCGGCCAGGAACCGCTCCACCGCCGGCTCGTCCGGCAGCAGCTTCCGGTAGAGGTAGCGGGGATCCCAGTCGATCAGCACGCCACCGACGTCGAACACCACGGCCGACGGCGCCGGGTCGGAGTTGGCAACCATCCCTTGCCAGTCTGCGTCAGCGAGGTTCCGATGATGGTGGCGGGGCCGTAGGATTCGGCGACGATGGGAGCTACCGCACCGGCGGCCGACCGCGCCGCGCGCGACCGGCGGGCCGACCGGTGGGAGGAGCGGCTCACCGTACCGGTCATCATCGCGGCGCTGGTCTCGGTGCCGGCGGTCTTCCTCACCACCGCCGAGGCCGGCCACCTGGTGCTCACCGGCCACCTGCTGAACTGGGCGTCGCTGCTGGTGCTGACCGCCGAGTCGGCGCTGCTGTTCTTGCTCACCGGGAACCGGCTGCGGTGGATGTGGCGGCACCGCTGGCCGCTGCTGATCCTCGCGATCTCGATCCCGGCGGTGCTGCTGGCGATCGCCCCGACCCAGACGCTCCGGCTGGTGCTGCACCTGATCCGGTTCTTCGGGGCGCTCCGGATCCTCCGCGCCAGCCGGATCGTCCGGGCCGGCCGGGTGCTCGCCCGGCGGATCGGCTGGGCCGGGCCGTGGCGCTACCTGCCGATCCTGATCGGCTCGCTGGTGGCGGCCGGGTTCGTGGTGCTGGTGCTGAGCGACCCGGCATCGGCGAGCCGGCAGGCGATCGCCCAGATCCCGGGCCGGGCCGGGATGCTGGCGGTGGTGCTGGGCGGGGCGATCCTCGGCACCGCCACCTTCATCCTGGTGCGCTACCGCTGGCGGCGCGGCCGGCTGCGGCCGCGGTCAGGCGTCGCGGACCGCGGCGGCGAGCCGGTCGGCGATCGCTCGCGCCTGCTCCACAGTGGCCGCTTCGACCATTACCCGGATCAGTGACTCGGTGCCGGACGGGCGCAGCAGCACCCGGCCGGTACCGGCCAGCGCCGCCTCCGCTTCGGCCACCGCCGCCACCACCTCGGGCCGGGTCGCCACCGTGTGCTTGTCCGAAACCGGCACGTTGACCAGCACCTGCGGCAGCCGGGTCACCACCGAGGCGAGCTCGGCGAGCGAGCGGCCGGTCGCCGCCATCCGGGCCATCACGTGCAGGCCGGTGAGGACGCCGTCGCCGGTGGTCGCGAACGCCGGCATCACCACGTGGCCGCTCTGCTCGCCACCGAGCGCCAGCCCGGAGGCACGCAGCTCCTCCAGCACGTACCGGTCGCCGACCTTGGTCTCCACCACCCGGATTCCGGCGTCGGCCATCGCGATCCGCAACCCCTGGTTGCTCATCACGGTCACGACCAGGGTGTCGTTGGTCAGCTGACCGGCCTCCCGCATCGCCAGTGCCAGGATCGCCATGATCTGGTCGCCGTCGACCACCTCGCCGGTGGCGTCCACCGCCAGCAGCCGGTCGGCGTCGCCGTCGAGCGCCAGCCCCAGGTCGGCCCGGTGTTCGGCGACCGCGGCGGTCACCGGCGCCAGGTCGGTGGAGCCGCAGCCGTCGTTGATGTTCAACCCATCCGGCTCGGCGTAGATCGGGATCACCTCGGCACCGGCCCGCCGGAACGCTTCCGGGGCGACCGCGTGGGCCGCGCCGTTGGCGCAGTCGACCACCACCTTGAGCCCGGCCAGCGACTGCGAGACCGAGCCGAGCAGGTGCCGGAGGTAGCGCTCGGCGCCGTCGGCGAGTTCGGTGACCCGGCCGACCCCGGCCCCGGTCGGCCGTGGCCAGCCGGCACCGCTGCGGATCTCCTGCTCGATCGCGTCTTCCAGGTCGTCGGCGAGCTTGTGGCCACCGGCGGCGAACAGCTTGATCCCGTTGTCCGGCATCGGGTTGTGCGACGCCGAGATCATCACCCCGAGGTCGGCGCCGGTGTCCGCGGTCAGCATCGCCACCGCCGGCGTGGGGAGCACGCCGACCCGGATCACGGTCGCGCCGGCGCTGGTCAGCCCGGCCACCACCGCGGCGTCGAGCATCTCGCCACTGGCCCGGGAGTCGCGGCCGACCACCGCGGTCGGGGTTTGTTTGCCGAGCACCCGCGCCGCCGTCGCCGCGACCGTCAACGCCAGCTCAGGCGTGAGGTCGGCGTTGGCAACGCCACGCACCCCGTCGGTGCCGAACAGCCGGGCGGCGGACCCGGACCCGGACGGCCCGGGGAGGGAGCCCGCTGGCGACGTCAACGCTTCGAGTACTGCGGAGCCTTGCGGGCCTTCTTCAGGCCGTACTTCTTCCGCTCGGTGGCTCGGGCGTCCCGGGTCAGGAAACCGGCCTTCTTGAGCGCCGGCCGGTGCTCGATGTCCAGCTCGCACAGTGCCCGCGCGATCGCCAGCCGGAGCGCCCCGGCCTGGCCGGTGATCCCGCCACCCCGGAGGTTGGCGAACACGTCGACCGACTCGAGCCGCTCGGTCAGCACCAGCGGATCCTTGATCAGCTGCTGGTGGACCTTGCTCGGGAAGTAGTTCTCCAGCGGCCGGCCGTTGCAGGTGATCACACCGGTACCCGGGGTGAGCCGGACCCGGACGATCGCCTCCTTACGCCGGCCGACGGTCTGGATCTGGCCGGCAGCGGTCCGGCGGGCCCGCGCGGTCGAGGTCGGTGCCGGCGCGGTCGCCGTGGCGGTGTCCGCCACCGCGGTCGGGCTAGGCCGGGCCGGCGGCGTCGGGACAGCCGCCTCCTCGGGCGCCAGGTCCGGGTTCATCTCGGTCATGCGTGTTTCCTCCGCCCGCGCGCCTACTGCGCGACGTGCTTGATCTCGAACGGCACGGGCTTCTGCGCCGCGTGCGGGTGGTTGGGGCCGGCGTACACCTTCAGCTTCTTGATCACCTTCCGGCCGAGCCGGTTGTGCGGGAGCATCCCCTTCACGGCTCGCTGGATCGCCCGCTCGGGGTGCTTGGCCAGCAGGTCGGCATAGGCGATCTTCTTCAGGCCGCCCGGGTAGCCGGAGTGCCGGTAGGCGAGCTTGTCCTGCCGCTTGTTACCGGTGAGCGCCACCTTGTCGGCGTTCACGATGATCACGTAGTCACCGGTGTCGGCGTGCGGGGCGAAGATCGGCTTGTGCTTACCACGCAGCAGCGTGGCGGCATGGGTGGCGAGCCGGCCCAGCACGACGTCCGTGGCGTCGATCACGTGCCACTGCCGCTCGATGTCACCCGGTTTCGGGCTATACGTACGCACAGGTCTACCTTCTGCCTCGGTCAAAGGATGATTCGCGCACGCTCGCGCAAGGTGAACGCCGCGCAACAGCGCTCAAGAATACCCTGACCGGTCCGACCGGGTCAAAGCAGGGGCTCACTGCCCGCCGACCGGCGACGTGCGGCGGGTTTCACCAGTTCGGTACGCCGGTCGGAACCGTCCGGCAACCCGGCGCCCCTAGCGTCGCGAGCCATGACAGCCGCCCGCTACCCCGACTGGCGCCCCGACGACCCGCAGTTCTGGGCCACCACCGGCCGCCGGGTCGCCCGCCGCAACCTGATCTTCTCCATCTTCGCCGAGCACCTCGGGTTCTCGGTCTGGACGCTGTGGAGCGTGGTGGTGGTCGCCATGCCGGCGTCCGTCTTCCCGTACTCCGTGGACCAGAAGTTCTGGCTGGTCGCGCTGCCGAACCTGGTCGGGTCGCTGATGCGGCTGCCGTACACGTTCGCGGTCACCCGGGTGGGCGGCCGGAACTGGACCATGATCTCCGCGCTGCTGCTGCTGATCCCGGTGCTCGCGCTCGGTTGGGGAGTGACCCACCCCGGTACGCCGTACTGGCTGATGCTGATCTTCGCGGCGTCGGCCGGGTTCGGCGGTGGCAACTTCGCCTCGTCGATGACGAACATCTCGTTCTTCTACCCCGAGCGGGAAAAGGGCCGGGCGCTCGGGCTGAACGCCGCCGGCGGGAACCTCGGGATCAGCACCATGCAGCTGATCGTGCCGGTGGTGGCGGCGGCCGGGCTGGTCTACGCCGGGCTGATGTGGGTGCCGGCGATCCTCGCCGCCGCCTGGTGCGCCCGGTGGTACATGGACGACCTGGCGGTCGCCAAGACCCCGTTCCGGGCTCAGTTCGCGACCGTGAAGCGGCTGCACACCTGGATCATGTCGTTCCTCTACATCGGTACGTTCGGGTCGTTCCTCGGGTACTCGGCGGCGTTCCCGCTGGTGCTCCGGATCCAGTTCCCGGAGGCGCCGGTGTGGCGGCTGGGCGCGAGCGCGACGGTCACGCTGGCGTTCACCGGCCCGCTGGTCGGGTCGCTCGCCCGGCCGCTCGGCGGCTGGCTGGCTGACCGGATCGGCGGCGCCCGGGTCACCGCGGCCTGCTTCGTGGCGATGGGGATCGGCTCGTACGGAGTGGTGGCGTCGACCGGCGGCGCCGGCCAGTTCGGGCTGTTCCTGGCCTCGTTCGGGCTGCTGTTCCTGGCCTCCGGCGCCGGCAACGGTTCGACCTACCGGATGATCCCGGCGATCTTCGCCGCGACCGCGCCGGACCTCGCGACCGCGAAGCGGGAGTCGGCGGCGACGCTCGGGATCGCCGGCGCGGTCGGCGCCCTCGGCGGGTTCTACCTGCCGCGCGCGATCAGCGATTCGTACACGGCGACCGGTGAGCTGGCCACCGCGTTCGGCTGGTTCGGGGTGCTCTACGCGGCCTGCCTGACCGTGACCTGGTGGTGTTACCTGCGCCGGCGAGTGTTCGTCGCCCGGGTCCCGAGCCTCGCCTCCGCCACCGTCTAGTACTGACTAGACCAGACTTGACCAGAACCTGCCAGCGACGCCAAATAGCAATATGACCGTGCAGGTGAACGTCTATGAGGCGAAGTCCACGCTCTCGGCCCTGCTGAACCGGGTCGCGGCCGGCGAGGATGTGGTCATCGCCCGGCACGGTCGGCCAGTGGCCCGGCTGGTCCCGGTGACCGATCGACCTGCCCGGCGCGTGCCGGGCGGGTGGAAAAACCGGGTCTGGATCGCCGATGACTTCGACGATCTTGACGAGGAGAGCCTGCGGGACTGGTACGAAGGGCCCGTCGAACCGCGGTGAGGTTGCTGCTCGATACCCACGTACTCCTGTGGTGGCTCGATGACAGCCCCGCGCTGGGCGTCAAGGCGAGGGAGCTCATCAGCCTCGGCGAGAACGAGGTCTTTGTCTCCGCGATCAGCGCGGCCGAGATCGCCAGCAAGTCCTCGGTGGGCAAACTGCGGGTTCCAGCAGACCTTGAACAACAGATCGAGGAGAATGCGTTCACGCCGCTTCCGTTCCGGGTTCGTCACGGGCTCGCAGTGGAGACGTTGCCACTACATCATCGAGATCCGTTTGACCGGCTCCTGATTGCCCAAGCCCAATGTGAGGACCTCGCTGTCGTCACCGCCGACCAGGTGTTCGCCGCCTATGACGTGCGGACGGTCGACGCGCGTGTTTCGCCGTGAGTGCGCGGCCTAGGCGCACGGCGAGGCAGCCGCCGCACCTGCGCGACGGTCAGTTGCGCCAGCGCAGGTCCGCCACCACCGCCCGGTGGTCGGACGGGTGGACCCCGTCGACCGGCTCGCCGGCCAGCTGGACTCCCTCGACCAGCACTTGCTGATCCTCCCGGCCGGCCCGGAAGAAGACGTGGTCGATCCGCTGGTCGACCAGCTGCGGCCCGGCCTCCAGCGGCGCCGACGGATGACCCGACGGCAGGGTGACCGCGTCCGGTGCACCACGGCCGGCTAGCCAGGCGTCGACCAGCCGATCCCGGACCGGCCGCAGCACCGGCGAATCGGCCGCCGCGTTCAGGTCGCCCATCAGCAGCACCGGGCACGGACCGTCGAACCGGGGGTCAGTGGCGAGATCCGCGAGCAGCGCCCCCTGCGCGATCCGGTCGTCGGTGTATGGGATGCCGTGCTCGAGGCAGGCCGCGACGACCGGCAGCGGCCCGGTCGGGTGGCCGACCCGGACCGCCAGCGCCACCGGGTCCCAGCTCCGGTGCCGGGCCGGCAGGACCGGCGCCTCGGAGTCGAGGATCGGCCACCGGCTCAGCACCGCGATCCCGAGCTCGATCCCGGCCCAGTCGGGGTGAGCCGGGTCGGTCGGCGCCACCGGATACGAGGGCGCGGCGAACACCGCGTGCATCCCCAGCACCGCCGCCAGCTCGTCCGCCTGGCTGGCACCGGCACCGGCCCAGACCTCCTGCAGCGCCAGTACGTCCGGGCGGAGCCGTTCCAGGGTCGCCCGGATCCCCGGTTGCCGGTCCCGCCAGCGCGGCCCGAACCGCCACCAGAGGTTCCAAGTCATCGCCCGGACCGTACTGTCGACCATCGACCGACCTCCGTTCCCGTACCGTGCTCAGTTGCCCGGCCGGCACCCGGCTAACCGCCGATCTCGGGCATCGATCAAGTCAGTGATCTGTGTCCATGACCACCCGCTCACGCGGTGACGCATTGCGCAGGTGAAGGGCACTTTGCACGCCGGAAACACCGCTGACCCGGCGGTGAAACCGCCTCCCGGCAGGCTTTTCGCATGCCAGCCGCCCCGCTCCCGACCCCGGCCATCGCGGTCGCGCCGGGCCGCGAGGTAGCCACGCACTGCCCGTACTGCGCCCTGCAATGCGGGATGACCCTCCGGGAAGCCGGCGGCGAGGTGACGGTGGCCGCCCACGCGGGCGGCCTGTGCCAGAAGGGCTGGACTGCGGCGGCGCTGCTCGACCACCCGGAGCGGCTTACCACCCCGTTGCTGCGCGACCACCGGGATGCCCCGCTGCGGCCGGCGACCTGGGACGAGGCGCTGCACCGGATCGTCGGCACCATCCAGGATCTGCGAGCGCGCCACGGCACCGACGCGGTGGCGGTGTTCGGCGGCGGTGGGCTCACCAACGAAAAGGCGTACGCGCTGGGCAAGTTCGCCCGGGTGGCGCTGGGCACCCGGTTCATCGACTACAACGGACGGTTCTGCATGTCGTCGGCGGCGGCCGCCACGCTCCGGGCATTCGGCCTGGACCGAGGGCTGCCGTTCCCGATCGACGACATCGGCCGGGCCGGTGCGCTGCTGCTGGTCGGCGCGAACGTGGCCGAGACCATGCCGCCGTTCGGCCGCTACCTGACCGCGCAGCGGCAGGCCGGCGGCGCCCAGATCGTGGTCGATCCGCGGGCCACCCCGACCGCCCGCGCCGCCACCCGGCACCTGCAGCCGGCGCCCGGCACCGACCTGGCGCTGGCGAACGGGCTGCTGCACATCGTGATCGCCAACGGCTGGGTGGACACCGACTACGTGCGCGAGCGGACCACCGGGTTCGAGGCGGTACGCCGGACCGTGGCCGGCTACTGGCCGGCCCGGGTGGAGCGGCTGACCGGGGTGTCGGTGGCCGATCTGGAGGCGACCGCCCGGGAGCTCGCCACCGCCGACACCGCGATCATCCTCACCGCCCGGGGCGCGGAGCAGCACGCGCACGGGGTGGCGACGGTGACCGCCTGGATCAACCTGGCGCTGGCGCTCGGGCTGCCCGGCCGGTCCGGCTCCGGCTACGGGACGCTCACCGGACAGGGCAACGGGCAGGGTGGCCGGGAGCACGGCCAGAAGGCCGACCAGCTCCCCGGCTACCGGCGGATCGACGATCCGGCGGCGCGGGCGCACGTCGCCGCGGTGTGGGGCGTCGGTCCGGCCAGCCTGCCCGGACCGGGCGTCTCCGCGTACGAGCTGCTGGACCGGCTCGGCACCGACGGTGGCCCGCGGGCGCTGCTGGTGTTCGGCTCCAACCCGGTGGTCTCGGCGCCCCGGGCGGCCCGGGTGGAGCGGCGGCTGCGCGACCTCGATCTGCTGGTGGTCGCTGACTTCGTCCGCTCCGAGACCGCGGCGATCGCGGACGTGGTGCTGCCGGTGACCCAATGGGCTGAAGAGGACGGCACCACCACCAACCTGGCGGGGCGGGTGCTGCGCCGGCGGGCGCTCCGGCACCCGCCGGCCGGCGTCTGGACCGACCTAGCGGTGATCGCCGAGCTGGCCCGCCGGCTCGGCCACGGTGGACGGTTCACGGCGGACGCCGAAGCGGTCTTCGAGGAGCTGCGGCGGGCAACCGCCGGCGGTCCGGCCGACTACGCCGGGATCAGCTGGCAGCGGATCGACGCGGAGGGCGGCGTCCACTGGCCATGCCCGGCCCCGGACCGGCCGGCCACCGCGCGGCTGTTCACCGACCGGTTCGCCACCCCGGACGGCACGGCCCGGTTCACCGCGGTCGAGCAACCGGCGCTGGTCGAGGAGCCGTGCGAGGAGTTCCCGCTCTACCTCACCACCGGCCGGGTGCTGGCGCAGTACCAGTCCGGCGCGCAGACCCGGCGGGTGGCCGCGCTCGCCGCCGCCGCGCCGCACGGGTTCGTCGAGCTGCACCCGGACCTCGCCCACCGGCTGGGCGTGGCCGAAGGCGACGAAGTACGGGTGACCAGCCGGCGCGGCGAGCTGCTGGCACCGGTCCGGCTCACCGAGACGATCCGGCCGGACACCGTGTTCACGCCGTTCCACTGGCCGAGCCCGGCCCGGGCCAACTCGCTGACCAGCGACGCGCTCGACCCGGTCTCCCGGATGCCGGCGTTCAAGGTCTGCGCGGTGCGCGTGGAGCGGGCCCGATGAGCATCGTGGTCGCCGGCTACGGGATGGCCGGGGCGCGGTTCGCCGCCGAGCTGCGGGCACGCAGCGACGAGGCGAAGCTGACCGTGCTCGGCGCGGAGCCGGAGCCGGCGTACAACCGGATCCTGCTCTCCTCGGTGCTCGCCGGCAAGCTCCGGGAGCCGGACCTGGCGCTGGTCGGGGTCGCCGGCCGCGGGATCGACGTCCGCACCGGCGTGCAGGTGGTCGCGATCGATCGGACCAACCGTACGGTCACTGTGGACACCGGTGAGCAGGTGCCGTACCAGCACCTGGTGCTGGCCACCGGCAGCCGGCCGGTGATCCCGCCGCTGGCCGGCCTCACCCCGGACCGGTTGCCGCGCCGGGTGGCGGTGTTCCGGACCCTCGCCGACTGCCGCCGGATCCTGGCCGCGGCCGACGACGCGGGCAGCGCGATCGTGCTCGGCGGCGGCCCGCTCGGGCTGGAGGCGGCCCGGGGCCTGGCCAACCGAGGGCTCGCGGTCCGGGTGGTCCACGCGGTCGGGCACCTGATGGAGCGGCAGCTGGACCGGGCCGCCAGCGCGGTGCTGGTGGACACGCTGACCCGGCTCGGCATCACCACCCACCTGGACGCGGCGGCGACCGCGGTGGCCGCCGGTCCGGACGGGGTCCGGCTGACCCTCGACGACGGCGAGGAGCTCGCCGCCGGCCTGCTGGTGATCGCCTGCGGAGTCCGGCCGGAGACCCGGTTGGCGGCGGCGGCCGGGCTGGCGGTGCGGCGCGGGGTCGTGGTGGACGACCGGCTCCGGACCAGCGACCCGGCGATCTCGGCGATCGGCGACTGTGCCGAACACCGGGACTCGGTGACCGGGCTGGTGGCGCCCGCCTGGGAGCAGGCCCGGGTGCTCGCCGCCAGCCTGGCCGGCGACCGGCTCGCCCGCTACCGGCCGCTGCCCCCGGTGACCCGGCTCAAGGCCGACGGCATCGACCTGGCGGCGATGGGCTCGGTCGAGGCCGGCACCGAGCAGCTCACGTTCGCTGACCCGGCCCGCGGCACGTACGCCCGGTTGGCGATCGAGGCGGACCGGCTCACCGGCGCGATCCTGCTCGGCGACAACCCGGCGGTCGGCACCCTGATCCAGCTGTTCGACCGGGGCGCCCCGGTCCCGGCCGACCGGCGCAGCCTGCTGCTCGGCCGGTCCGGCGGCGACGCGCCGGTCCGGGAGTCGCCGGCGCTGATCCCGGACGCGGCCACGATCTGCCGGTGCAACGCGGTGACCAAAGGCGCGCTGGTCGACGCGTGGCGGGCCGGCGCCCGGAGCGCACCGGAGATGATCGCAGCCAGCCGGGCCACCACCGGCTGCGGCGGCTGCCGGGACGCGGTCGAGGGGATCGTCGACTGGCTCACCCGTACGGATCCGGTGGAGGTGCGGCAGTGAAACGGTTGGTGGTAGTCGGGAACGGGATGGTCGGGCAGCGCTTCCTGGCGGCGATCGCCGAACGCGACACCGACCGGCAATGGCAGGTCACCGTGCTCGCCGAGGAGCCACGCCCGGCGTACGACCGGGTCCGGCTCTCGGCGCTGTTCGACGGCGCCAGCATCGAGGAGCTCACCCTGCCCGCGGTCGACTGCGAGCGGGTCGAGCTGCGGCTGGCCGAGCCGGCCCGGCGGATCGACCGGGACCGGCGGGTGGTGGCCACCGACGCCGGCGAGTACGGCTACGACGCGCTGGTGCTCGCCACCGGCTCGGCGCCGTTCGTGCCGCCGATCGACGGCGCCGACCGGCCCGGGGTGTTCGTCTACCGGACGATCGAGGACCTGCTCGCGATCCGGGAGTACGCGCGAACGTGCCGGACCGGCGCGGTGATCGGCGGCGGCCTGCTCGGCCTGGAGGCGGCGAACGCGCTGCGGTTGCTGGGACTGTCCACTCAGATCGTCGAGTTCGCACCCCGGCTGATGCCGCTGCAGCTGGACGAGGCGGGCGCGGCGATGCTCCGGCGGTACATCGAGGAGCTTGGGATCACCGTCCGGCTCGGCGCCGCCACCACCGCGATCACCAGTACCGGACTGGAGCTGTCCGGCGGCACCAGCGCGGCCGCCGACCTGGTGGTGATCGCCGCCGGGGTCCGCCCCCGCGACCAGCTGGCTCGGGAGGCCGGGCTGCCGATCGGGCCGCGCGGCGGGGTGCTGGTCGACGCCACCTGCCGGACCGCGGACCCGCACGTCTGGGCGATTGGAGAGTGCGCCGCGATCGCCGAGACGAGCTGGCCGGAGCCGGTGCCGGAGCCGGGCGGTTCGCCCGACGGCACCGTCGCCGGGGTACCCGGGCGCTGCTACGGCTTGGTGGCGCCCGGGTACGCGATGGCCGAGGTGGTGGCCGACCGGCTGGTCGGCGGCGCGGGCACCTTCCCCGGCGCGGACACCTCGACCAAGCTGAAGCTGCTCGGGGTGGACGTGGCGAGCTTCGGCGACGCGCACGGGACCAGCCCGGACGCGCTGGCGGTGACCTGGACCGACCCGGCCACCCGGGTCTACGCCAAGCTGGTGCTCTCCGACGACGCCAAGACCCTGCTCGGCGGGGTGCTGGTCGGCGACACCACCGCCTACCCGACCCTGCGGGCCTGCCTCGGCGGCGCGCTGCCCGGCCCGCCGCTGTCGGTGCTCGCGCCGGCCGGCGCCGGCAGCACCACCGCGACCCTGCCCGGCACCGCCCAGGTCTGCTCCTGCAACGCGGTCACCAAGGCCGCGATCACCGACGCGATCGCGGCCGGCTGCACCGACATCGCGGCTGTGAAGGAGGGCACCCGGGCCGGCACCGGCTGCGGCTCCTGCGTACCGCTGCTCAAGCAGCTGCTCGCCGAGGCCGGGGTGGCGCAGCCGAAGGCGCTCTGCGAGCACTTCGACCACAGTAGACAAGAGCTGTTCGACCTGATCCGGGTGCGCGGCATCGGTACCTTCTCGGAGCTGATCGGAGAATACGGCCGGGGCCGCGGCTGCGACATCTGCAAGCCGACGGTCGCCTCGATCCTGGCGGTCACCACCGGCGGCCACATCCTCGACGGCGAACAGGCGGCGCTGCAGGACACCAACGACCACTTCCTGGCGAACCTGCAGCGCAACGGCACCTACTCGGTGGTGCCGAGGATCCCCGGCGGCGAGATCACCCCGGAGAAGCTGATCGCCATCGGCGAGGTGGCCCGGGACTTCGGCCTCTACACGAAAATCACCGGCGGGCAGCGGATCGACCTGTTCGGCGCCAGGGTGGAGCAGCTGCCGGCGATCTGGCGCCGGCTGGTGGACGCCGGGTTCGAGTCCGGCCACGCGTACGGGAAAGCGGTGCGCACGGTCAAGTCGTGCGTCGGCTCGACCTGGTGCCGGTATGGGCAGCACGACTCGGTCGGGCTGGCGATCGCGCTGGAGCTGCGGTACCGCGGGTTGCGCGCCCCGCACAAGATCAAGGCGGCGGTGAGCGGTTGCGCCCGCGAGTGCGCCGAGGCCCGTGGCAAGGACTTCGGGGTGATCGCCACCGAGCAGGGCTGGAACCTCTACGTCGGCGGCAACGGCGGGTTCAAGCCCCGGCACGCCGACCTGCTCGCCGCGGACCTGTCCACAGAAGACCTGGTCCGGACCATCGACCGGTTCCTGATGTACTACATCCGCACCGCCGACCGGTTGCAGCGGACCGCCAGCTGGCTGGCGGCGCTCGACGGTGGCCTCGACCACCTGCGGGCGGTCATCATCGACGACTCGCTCGGGCTCTGCGCCGAGCTGGACGCCGCGATGGCAAAGCATGTCGAGTCGTACGAGGACGAGTGGCGGGCCACTCTGGACAACCCGGAGCGGCTGCGCCGGTTCGTGTCGTTCGTGAACGCACCGGGGGTGCCCGACCCGTCGATCTCCTTCGACACCGAACGGGACCAACCGGTGCCGGCCGGCAGCCGCCGGCTGACCCTGCCGTTGACCGTACTTTCGGGAGCTAAGCGATGACCGCACCGACGATGACGACCACGCTGACGGCTCGGTGGACACCGGTGTGCCGGATCACCCGGCTGGAGCCGGAACGGGGGGTGGCCGCGCTGGTCGGCGGCGAGCAGGTGGCGATTTTCCGGATGTACGACGACCAGCTGTTCGCGATCGGCAACCGGGACCCGATCGCCGGTGCGTACGTGCTCTCCCGGGGCATCGTCGGCACCCGCGGCGGCACCCCGGTGGTGGTGTCCCCGCTCTACAAAGAGGCCTACGACCTGCGTACCGGCGAATGCCTGGACGTGCCGGGGGTGGCCGTCCCGACCTACCCGGTGGAATGCCGGGACGGCCTGGTCTATGTGGGGCGGGCGGGGTGATGGACGGTGCGGGACGCTGGCGTGAGTGAGCTGGCCGGCTACACCGTCGCGGTGACCGCGGACCGGCGCCGCGACGAGCTCGCCGCGCTGCTCGAGCGGCGCGGCGCGCGGGTGGTGCTCGCACCGGCGCTGCGGATCGTGCCGCTCGCCGACGACGCCGAGCTGCGCGACGCGACCCGGGCGATCCTGGCCCGGCGGCCGGACGTGGTGATCGCCAACACCGGGATCGGGATGCGCGGCTGGCTGGAGGCGGCCGAGGGGTGGGCGCTGGCCGAGCCGCTCCGGAAGGTGCTCGCCGACAGTTACCTGGTGACCCGCGGCCCGAAGGCGCGGGGCGCGATCCGGGCCGCCGGGCTCACCGACGACTGGTCGGCGCCGTCGGAGTCGTGCGACGAGGTGGTGGCCCACCTGCGGGAGCGCGGGTTGGCCGGGAGCACGGTGGCGATGCAGCTGCACGGCGACCTCACCGACGGGCACGCCGCCGAGCTGCGGGCGGCCGGCGCCGAGGTGATCGAGGTGCCGATCTACCGGTGGGCGCCGCCGGCCGACCCGGCACCGCTGCACCGGCTGGTCGACCTGGTCGCCGCCCGGCTGGTGGACGCCGTGACGTTCACCTCAGCACCGGCGGTGAACGCGCTGCTACGGACCGCCGGCACGGCCCGCGAGCCGGTGCTGGAGGCGCTGCGTACGGAGGTGCTCGCGGCCTGCGTCGGGCCGGTCACCGCGGCCCCGTTGCAGCGGGCCGGCGTACCGACCGTGTCCCCGGCCCGGGCCCGGCTCGGCGCGCTGGTCCGGGTGATCGTCGACGAGCTGCCTCGGCGGGCGGTGACGCTCCGGATCGACGCCCACGAGCTGGAGCTGCGCGGCCACGCGGCGCTGGTGGACGGGCAGTTGCGGCCGCTGGCACCGGCCCCGATGGCGGTGCTGCGGGCGCTCGCCGCCGCGCCCGGCCGAGTGCTGTCCCGGGCGGCGCTGCTGCGGCGGCTGCCACGCGGCGCCGACGAGCACGCGGTGGAGATGGCGGTGGCCCGGCTTCGCGCCGGGCT
Source organism: Natronosporangium sp. (assembly GCA_036564175.1). GTDB lineage: Bacteria > Actinomycetota > Actinomycetes > Mycobacteriales > Micromonosporaceae > Natronosporangium. The sequence continues at coordinate 29,829 of DATCKZ010000087.1, read as the reverse complement.
CGGTACCCCGCGGATCGTCCAGACGGTGGTGAAGCGTGGCTACCGGCTGCGGGTTGATTGACCAGGTCGGGGTGGCGAGTCGGGCGGCAGGGCCGTAACCTCCCCGGCATGGCTGCTCTGTCTCCGTCCGCCCGCTGGCGCACGGTCGCCGAGTTCGGGGCCAGCTGGGCGCCGATCGCCGGCGCCGGGGTCGGCGTAGGCGCGCTCGCCGGCGCCGCCCAGCTCGGGCTCGCGTACGGGCTGGGGCTGCTGCACTTCTGGCTGCCGGTCGGGCCGGCGCTCAGCGGCGGCGTGTGGGCATCCCAGCTCACCTGGGTGGCCTGGTTCGCTGCGCTGGCGACGCTGGCCGGCGCGGCCGCCGGCGCCTGGCTGGCGCTGCGGCAGGACGACGAGCTCACGCTCGGCACGCGGATCGGCGCGGCGGCCGCCGGCGCGGTCGGTGCCGCGATCACGCTGCCGCTGACCGGGCTGCCGGCCCGGGGCGTGCTGCTGGTCGGGGTCGGCCCGGGCAGCAACGAGCCGGTGATCGACGTGCTGGCCGCGGCCGGGCTCGGGGTGCTGCTGGGCGGGGTGGCCGCGATCGCGGTGCTGTCGATCCGGCTGGTCGCGGTGAGTGTGACCCTGTTGATCGCGGCGGTCTGGCTGCTCGCGCTGGTGTCCGTGCTGCCGTCGCTGGCCGGCGACGACCTGCCGGACGTCCGGCTGGCGGTGCTGGACCTGCCAGGGTTGGGCGGGGCCCGGTCGGTGGTGGCGGTGCTGAGTGCGCCGGTGCTGGCGCTGCTGGTGTGCGGGGCGGTCGCCGCCGCGGCCCGGTCGCGCGGGTTCCCGCCGCTGCTGACGGCGGCGTCGAGCGCGGCCGCGCCAGGCCTGCTCGCGCTGACCTACCTGATCGGATCACCGGGTACGACCGACCGGGCGGCGCAGGTGTCGGCGTACGCGGGCTCGCTGATCGCGCTCGCGGCCGGCCTGCTGGCAGCCTTGCTGGTGGGCGGGGTACGGCTGTCCGCGCAGACCGATGGCCCGGGGTCCCCGGATGCCGGGGGCGAGCCGGGCCGGTGGCCGGTGGACCCCTCGTCGCCGGCTGGCGCGCAGGAGACCCCGGAGCCCGGCGGTGCCGCGGAATCGTCGTCCTGGTTCTCGGGTGACCTGGGGCTTTCGCAGCCGGACGAGCCGTCCCGGTACCCGGTCGACCGGCCGGAGCCGGACTCACCCGGCAAGCCGGAGCCGGACCTGTTCGGCACGTCAGCCCCGCTGGGTGAGTCCGACCCGGACCCGTACGGGAAGCCGACGACCTCGGACCTGTTCGGCTCGTCGGGCACCTCGGACTTGTTCGGCAAGTCAGACCCGGCGTCCTCGGATCGCTTCGCGCAGCCGGCCGAGTCGAAGCCGGCCGCGCCGGATCCGTTCCCCTGGTCGACCCCATCGAGCCGGCCGGAGCCGGCGTCACCGTCCTCGACGGACCGGTTCGACCAGTCGGACCGGTTGACCTCCGACCGGTTCGACAAGTCGGACCGGTTGACCTCCGACCGGTTCGGCGGCTCGGACCGGCCGACCTCGGATCTGTTCGGTGCGCCAGACTCGGCGGCCACGCCGAAGCCGGCCCCGTTCCCCCAGTCGGATCCGGCGAGCACGGCGGAGCTCCCGAAGCCGGACCTGACGCGCGAAGCGGTGCCGGCCCCGCCGGACCCGTTCGCCGACTGGTCGGTCCCGGCGACCGAATCGAAGCCGGCCCCGGCGGCCGAGCCGGAACCGGCGCCCGCGGCTGGTTCGGAACCGGCTTCGGCTGGAACCGAGCCACTCGCGACCACCGCCGAGTTCGCCGCGGTGCCGGTCGAGGAGAAGCCGGCGAAGCGGCTCCGGCTGCCGAAGCTGCGCCGGAAGTCGAAGCCGCCGGAGGAGACCGCCGCACCCGAGCCGGTGTCCGAGGTGGAGCCGAGCCCGGCGTGGGAACCCGAGCCGCCGACGGCCGCCGCCGAGCCGGCGGCGACGGAGCCAACCTCGCCGGCACCGGCCGCCCCGGAGCCGAGCTCGCCAGCGCCGGCGCCCCGCCCGGCCGGCGACCTCCCCCGGCCGAAGCGCCGCAGCGAGGTGGAGCACCTGGATTGGATCAGCTCGCTGGCCGACCGGTCCGAAGACGACGAGCAGCCGGAGAAGGGCGCACGGCGGCGACTGCGCCGCGACCGGGACCTCGGTTCCCTCAGCGACCTGCCGGAGTTGCCTGACCTGCCGATCCCCGGCCGCGAACCGTCCGATCCGGACCACCGCTCCCGCCGATCGTAGTCACCACCGCTCGCGCGCGGCCGTCACGATCTCCGTCCTCGGGCTGGATCCGTTGCTGTGCACCAAAACTGGCCGATTCCGGTCACTGGAAACCGTGGAGTCCAGCGCCGTCGGCGGCTAGGGTACGCATGTGCGATCGAGTACCTTGAGCCCACAGCACCGCCACTCGCCGGACGTGTGCTATGCTTTCAGCAATACTCCCCGCCTTCCTCCGGGAATGGCGGGGGCTATTTTTTTGGGGGCACGATGACCCCACGGGTGGTCGTGTTCCTCGACTATCAAAACGTCGTGCTGCTGGCGCACCGCCGGTTCGGCCCGGTCGGCGCGGCGAACCGGATCGCCAACCTCGATCCGGTGAAGCTCGGCCGGCTGATCGCATCCCGCCGGAACACTCCCAGTGAGCTAACCCGGGTTCGGGTCTACCGCGGCCTCCCGAACCCGCTGCGCGAGCCGATCGCCGCTGGCGCCAACGACCGGCAAGCCGACGCCTGGCAACGGACCGGCCTGGTGACCACCGTGCGCCGCCCGCTCCGCTACCCACGGGGCTGGCCGGAGATTCCGGCACAGGAGAAGGGGATCGACGTGTCGCTGGCGATCGACGTGCTGCGGCTGGCACTGGAGCGCCACTACGACGTCGGGGTCCTCTTCTCGTCCGATACCGATCTGCTGCCGGCGGTGGAGACCCTCACCGAGCTCAAGCTGGCCCGGATCGAGGTCGCCGCCTGGACCCGGCACACCGCGGCTCCGGCTGCACAACACCGGCCGGCCGTGGTGCCACTACCTGTCCCAAGCCGACTACGAGTCGGTGATCGACCCGACCGACTACTCGCGCCCGCCGCCGTAGCTACTGTCACACCGCCGAATGGCCGGACCGGCGCAAACCTTTGGCCGATCTTGGAACGCCGTGAGTGCCATTAGTGTTATCTCGCTTTCAGGCTTCTCACAGCCTTTGGCTTTGCGAAAGGACATTGGATGGGCATCCGTACCTGGGCGGCCGGGGCAACCGCAGCAGCCCTCGCCTGCCTGTCGCTGGGCGTCGCCGCCCCTGCCGCTGCGCAGGAACCCGAGCTGCCGGACCTCGAGGTCTTCCCGTTTGCGGGTAGTGGGGAGGGCGGCGAGGTGGTTGAGGTCAGCATCCTCGTCTCCAACCAGGGCACGACCCCCGCTGAGCCGGTCCTGCACATCGTCGCACCGGCGGGCACCACCATCGTGGGAGTGGACTGGTCACCGCGCGACGGCAGCTGCGTCGACCTGGCAACCGGCGCTCCAGACTGGACCGAGGCGACCGAGCTCGAGTGCAGCCTCGCGGGCGAACTCGCCGGTGACGAGTCCTTTGAGATCTGGGTCTCGTACCGGATTGACGAGGACCAGCCCGGCGTCAGCGCCGGCGAGGTCGAGGTACGTCACGCGCCCAGCCCGACCGTCATCGACAGCGAGCCATTCGAGATCGAGTTCCTCGGCGACCTCGTCGCCGACCTGTCGATCGCGGCGCCACCCGCCGAGGGCAAGGTCGGTGACGTGGTGGATGTGGTCGTGACCGTCACCAACAACGGTCCGGACTTCGCCGGTCCGGCCCTGACGGTGACCGCTCCCACCGGCACCGTCGCGGTAGCGGCCGACTCCGGCATCCCGGGCGTTGGCGGTTGCGACGATCCGAACAACGACAGCGACGACCCGTACGAGTTCGACGCCGCGACCGAGCTGATCTGCACCTGGGAGAGCGGGCTTGAGGTCAACCGTTCACTCTCGATGACGCTGTCGTTCCGGATCGATGCCGCCGAGGTGGGGGACGACGGGACCGTGACCGCCGTCGAGACTGGCGAGGACGACCCGGACCTGTCGAACAACACCGCGCCGATCACGATCACCGTGGCCGGCGATGGGGGCGCCGGTGGCGAGCTGCCGGTGACCGGTTCCCGGACCGTCCTGCTGGCCGGCGGTGGAGCGGCGATCCTGCTGCTCGGCGGCCTCCTGTACGTGCTCGGCCGGCGGCGCAAGGTTCCCGCTGACGCCGACGACGCCTAGCCTCCGCCAGCAACCGGGTCCCGCCGCTCCGAAACGAGGGGGCGGGACCCGGTTGCCGTCGCCGGTCAGGCGGTGGTCACCGGCAGGTAGACCCGGCCGCCGGCGTCGACGAACTCGTCCGACTTCTCCTTCATGCCGGCCGCCACCGCGTCCGCCACCGAGACACCGTGCTCATCGGCGTACTTCTGCAGATCCTGGGTGATCCGCATGGAGCAGAACTTGGGCCCGCACATCGAGCAGAAATGGGCGGTCTTCGCCGGCTCCGCCGGCAGCGTCTCGTCGTGGAACGCCCGCGCGGTGTCCGGATCGAGCGCCAGGTTGAACTGGTCCTCCCACCGGAATTCGAACCTCGCCTTGCTCAGCGCGTCGTCCCACGCCTGCGCGCCCGGGTGGCCCTTGGCGAGGTCCGCCGCGTGCGCGGCGATCTTGTACGCGATGACGCCGGCCTTCACGTCGTCGCGGTCGGGCAGGCCGAGGTGCTCCTTGGGGGTGACGTAGCACAGCATCGCGGTGCCGAACATCCCGATCATCGCCGCCCCGATCGCGGACGTGATGTGGTCGTACCCCGGCGCGATGTCGGTCGTGAGTGGACCGAGGGTGTAGAACGGCGCCTCGTGGCACCACTCCTGCTGCAGGTCCACATTCTCCTTGATCTTGTGCATCGGGACGTGGCCCGGTCCTTCGATCATCACCTGGACCCCGTGCTCCCAGGCCACCTTGGTCAGCTCGCCGAGCGTCCGCAGCTCCGCCAGCTGCGCCTCGTCGTTGGCGTCGGCGATCGAGCCGGGCCGCAACCCGTCGCCGAGCGAGAACGTCACGTCGTACCGGGCGAGGATCTCGCACAGCTCGGCGAAGTGGGTGTAGAGGAAGTTCTCCTGGTGGTGAGCCAGGCACCAGGCCGCCATGATCGACCCACCGCGGGAGACGATGCCGGTGACCCGGTCCACCGCCATCGGGACGTACCGCAACCGCACGCCGGCGTGGACGGTCATGTAGTCCACCCCCTGCTCAGCCTGCTCGATCACGGTGTCCCGGTAGACCTCCCAGCTCAGCTTGGTCGGGTCGCCCTTCACCTTCTCCAGCGCCTGGTAGATCGGGACGGTACCGATCGGCACCGGCGAGTTCCGGATGATCGCTTCCCGGGTCTCGTGGATCCGCTTGCCGGTGGAGAGGTCCATCACCGTGTCCGCCCCCCATCGGGTGGCCCAGCTCATCTTCTCCACCTCCTCGGCGATCGAGGAGGTGACCGCCGAGGTGCCGATGTTCGCGTTCACCTTCACCAGGAACCGCTTGCCGATGATCATCGGCTCGATCTCCGGGTGGTTGACGTTCGCCGGCAGCACCGCCCGGCCGGCGGCGAGCTCCTCCCGCACCACCTCCGGCTCGACGCCTTCCCGGATCGCCACGAACTCCATCTCCGGCGTCACGATCCCTGCCCGCGCGTACGCGAGCTGGGTCACCGGTTTGCCGTTCGCCGCCGCCAGCGGGGTGCCGGCCCCCCGCACCGGCGCCACGTCACCGCGCTCGGCGATCCATGGTCCCCGCAGCGGCGGCAGCCCACGCTCCGGGTCACTGCCCGGCCCCGACGTGTCGTACAGCCGCACCGGCGGGTTGTCGTCGGTCAGGTCCACCTCCGCGAACGGCACCCGGATGTCCGGCCGCGACCCCGTCACGTACACCTTGCGCCGAGCAGTCATCTCCTGTCCTCCCATTCGAAGTGGTCAAGCGGCCCTACACCGCCACCGATCCGCCAGTTGGCCCCGCCGGCCAGTGCCCGTGCCACATAGGACTTCGCCAGCTCCACCGCCTCCGGCACGGTCTTGCCGTGCGCGAGCTGGGCGGCGATCGCCGACGCGAAGCTGCAGCCGGAGCCGTGGACGTTGGTCGTCGGCACCCGTGGTCCGCGCAGGAACCGGACCTCGCCGTCGATCCACATCGCGTCGATCGCCTCGTCGCCGGCGTCGGGCAGGTCGCCGCCGGTCACCACCACGTGCTTGGCGCCGCCGGCCGCCAGCTGCTCGGCCGCCTGCGCCATCTCCTCCACAGTGGTCACCGACTTGCCCACCAACGCTGCCGCCTCGGCGACGTTCGGGGTCGCGACGAGCGCGTACGGGAGCAACCGCTCGAACGCGGCGACCACGCCCAGGGTGTGCCCGGTGGACGAGACCAGCACCGGGTCGACCACCAGGTTCGGCAGGTCCCCGGCCCGCGCCCGGGCGGCGACCACGTCCGCGACCTCGGCGGTGCCGAGCATGCCGGTCTTCACCGCCGCCACCGGCAGGTCATCGAGCACCGCGTCGAGCTGGGCGGCGACCGCGCTGCCGGGCAACTGGTGCACGTCGGTCACGCCGCGGGTGTTCTGCGCGGTCACCGCGGTGATGACCGACGCCCCGTAGCACCGCTGCGCGGCGAACGACTTGAGGTCGGCCTGGATGCCGGCGCCCCCACCGGAGTCCGACCCAGCGATCGTCAACACCACCGGCGGCGTCATCGCTCCACCCCCACTGTCTCCGAGTTCGCAGCCTCCGCGAACGCCCGCCGCAGCTCGGCGACCACCCGGGCCGGGTCGGCCGCTCGCATCACCGCACCCATCACCGCCACGCCGGCCGCGCCGGCCGCCGCACACGCCGCCGCCCGCTCCGGCGTCTCTACCCCGCCCAGCGCCAGCACCGGCCGGCCGGCCTGCCGGCACAGCTCGCCGAAGGCCGCCAACCCGAGCGGCCGGTAACCGGGCTTGGAACGGCTCGGGAACACCGGCGACAGGGTCACATAGTCCTCAGTGGTCAGCCGGGCCAGCTCCCCGGCGTCGTGGCAGGATCTGCCGACCAGCTTCGCCGCTGGCAGCGGGTCGGTCGCCGACAAGTGGACCGCGTCCCCGCCGAGCGGATCCGGTCCGGCCACGATCAACCGGCCGGCGACCGGGGCCAGCACCGCTCGGAGCCGGTCGGCGAGTGCCTGCCGCTCGGCGTACGGCAGATCCTTTTCTCGCAGCAGCAGCCAGCGCGCGCCGCCCTCGACCGCTGCCGCGGCCGCCTCGATCAGCCCGCGCCGGGCCTGCCGCCGGTCGGTCACGACAACCACGCCCGCCGGCATCCGGCCGGTCACAGGTCCGGCCTTCCCTCGTCCGGCGTCGACGCCAGCGCATGCCCGTACCGGCGCGGGATCCGGCCGGCGGTGGCGGCGAGCCGGCCGGCGATCACCGCGTGCCGCATCGCGGTCGCCATCGCCGCCGGATCGGCGGCCCGGGTGACCGCGCTGGCCAGCAGCACCGCGTCGCAGCCCAGCTCCATCGCCAGTGCCGCGTCCGAGGCGGTGCCGATCCCGGCGTCGAGAATCACCGGTACGTCGACCGCCTCCCGGATCAGCTGCAGGTTGTGCGGGTTGGTGATCCCGAGCCCGGACCCGATCGGCGAGCCGGCCGGCATCACCGCCGCGCAGCCGGCGTCCGCCAGCCGCCGGGCGAGGATCGGGTCGTCATTGGTGTACGGCAGGACCGTGAACCCGTCGTCCACCAGCCGCTGCGCCGCCGCCACCAGCTCCACCCCGTCCGGGAGCAGCGTCCGGTCGTCGCCGATCACCTCGAGTTTGATCCAGTCGGTCTCGAACGCCTCCCGGGAGAGCTGGGCGAGCTTCACCGCCTCGTTCGCGGTGAAGCAGCCGGCGGTGTTCGGGAGCATCCGGACCCCGCACCGGTCGATCACGTCGAGCAGCCCGCCTCGCTGCGGACCGGCGTCGATCCGGCGCAGCGCCACCGTGACCAGCTCGGTCCCGCTGGCCTTGATCGCCTGCTCCAGCGCGGTCAGGCTGTGGGCGCCGCCGGTGCCGAGGATCAGCCGCGACTCGAACGTCTCGCCACCGAGCTCGAACTTGTCCATCGTGGGACCTCCTGTCAACCCCCCTGGGTCGCGGTCAGCACCTCGACCCGGTCACCCTGCCCGACCACCGTGGTGGGCCAGGCGGTACGCGGAACCACCTCACCGTTGACCGCGACCGCGACGCCCCGCGCGTCCGGAGAGCCGACCAGCTCCGCGACGACATCGGCGACCGCCGTACCGGCCGGCAGGTCCCGTGGCTTTCCGTTCACCGTGATCACGATCGCTCCGCCTCCTCCTGGTCGTGGTGCCACCGGCCCGGCTCGAAGCGCTCGGGCGAGAACGGGACGATCAGCTCGGGCGGCTTGCCGGTGGCGATCAGCTCGGTGATCGCGTCCGCGGTCACCGGGGTGAGCAGGATGCCGTGCCGGTAATGGCCGGTGGCCACCACGGTGACCGAGGAGCCGAGCCCCGGCAGAACCCCCAGGATCGGGGCGTTGTCGGGGGTGCCGGGGCGGTGGCCTACGCCGACTTCGGCCAGTTCGTACTCGGTCAGCTCCGGCAGCAGGTCGGTGGCGGCGCGCAGCAGTTCCAGCACCGCGCCGGCGGTGGGCACCGCGTCCGACCGTTCCTCCGCGGTCGCCCCGACCACCACCTCGCCACCGGTACGCGGGACGAGGTAGACCGGTCGGCGATCCGCCCAGCCCCGGATCACGTGCCGGAACCCGGGCTCGCCTCCGTCCGGCGCGCGCAGCCGCAGCAGCTGGCCCTTGACCGGCCGGACCGGTAGCCCGGTCAGCTCCGCCGACCCGCACCCGGCGGCCACCACCACCACCTCGGCGTCCAGGTCGGACAGCGACCCGACCGGACCGGCCACCACCCGCACCCCGGCGGCCTCGGCGGCGGTCCGCAGCACGCGTAGCAGCCGGCGCGGATCGGCCTGGTGGTCGGTGGTGAGCGCGCCGCCACGCACCCGCGGGTGCAGCCCGGGCTCGCGCTCCCGCAGCTCGGTCGCGGTCAGCCTGGCCACCGGCAACCCGAGCGTCTCCTGGTAGGTCCACAGCCGGGTCGCCTCGGCCAGGTCGTCGTTGGTCAGCGCGACCATCAACGTGCCCTCGGTCCGGTACCCGACGTCCCCGAACTCAGCCAGCTCGGCGGCGAACCCCGGCCACTGCTCGGCGGACGCGACCAGCAGCCCGGTCAGGTCCGACTCGCCGAAGTACGCCTCGCTCACCGGCGCCAGCATCCCTGCCGCCACAGTGGACGCGCCCGACCGCTGATCATCGTGGACGGTCACCGGCATCCCGCGTTGCGCGCAGCGCCACGCGATCGCGTACCCGATCACGCCGCCGCCGACCACCGCGACGTTGGTCATGCCGGCACCGTCAGTGAATGCAACAGGTCGCGGACCGCGGCGGCCGGATCCGGCGCGCCGCTGACCGCACCGATCACCGCCACCCCGTACGCCCCCGCGGCCAGCAGCGGCGGCACCCGATCGGCGGTCACGCCGCCGATCGCGATCACCGGCGTCTCCGGCACCGCCGCGGCGACCGCGCCGATCCCGGCCGGCCCGAGCGGCTCCGGCAGACCGTCCTTCGTGGACGTCCGGTAGGCCGGCCCGACCCCGAGGTAGCTCGCACCGGCCGCCACCGCCGCCCGCGCCGACGCCGGATCGCGGCAGGTGGCGCCGAGCACCGCGGTAGGCCCGAGGACTCGCCGGGCGGCGTCCACCGGCAGATCGTCGGCGCCGACGTGCGCACCGTCCGCGCCCACCGCGAGCGCCACGTGCAGCCGGTCGTTCACCAGGCAGGTCGCGCCGTGCTGGTCGCACAAGGCTTTGATCCGCGCCGCCAGCTCGTACGCCTCCCGGTCGGTGGCGTCGTCCGCCACCCGGACCTGGATCACCGGCGCGCCGGCGGCGAGCGCGGCCGCGGCCACCGCTACCGCGTCCCGGCCGGGTCTGGTGTCGGTGATGAGGTGAAGCCGTCCTAGTGCCAACGGTCCCACCCGAGCCTCCTCCCTGCGCGGGGATTACCCCAATCAGGTTCGACGGTCGGGGGCCGCCTCAGCCCCCCTCTCAGCCCGGTGCGCCGGGCTCCCGCGGGTCCTTACCGCTCAGGCTACGCCAGGCCGGCGTGATCCGCCAGGATCGCGTCGCTGAACCGGGGCCAGGCCGCCAGTGCCCACGGCCCGAACTCGTGCCCGGTCAGCGCGACGCAGCCCAGCCCCGCCTCCGGATCGACCCACAGGAACGTGCCGGTAGCGCCGAAATGCCCGAACGTCCGCTCCGAGTTGCGCCGGCCGGTCCAGTGCGGGTCCTTGCCGTCCCGCAGCTCGAACGTGAGCCCCCACGGGTTCGGGTCGAACCGGCCGATCGAGGGCAGCACCCCACCGAGCGACGGAAACTGCGCGGTGGTCGCCTCGGCCAGCGTCGCCGGTGCCACCAGGGTCGGCCGGAGCAGCTCCCGGGCGAACCGCAGCAGGTCGTCGACGGTCGAGACGATGTCGTGGGCCGGCGAGCCGACCAATGACGTATCCGACATCCCGAGCGGCTGCAGCACCGCGTCATGCAGGTAGTCCTGGAAGACGATGCCGGTCCGGGTAGCCAGGTGCTCGGTGAACCGTTCGATCCCGACGTTGGAGTAGATCCGCCGGGCGCCGGGCTGGGCGAGCAGCCGGTCCTGGTCGAAGGCGAGCCCGGAGGCGTGTGCCAGCAGGTGCCGGACGGTCGCGCCGGGCGGCCCGGCCGGCTCGTCCAGCTCGATCGCACCCTCCTCGATCGCGACCAGCGCGGCGAACCCGACCAGCAGCTTGCTCACCGAGGCGATCCGGAGCTGCCAGGTCGGGTCACCACCGATCCCGAGCGTGGTGGTGGCGTCGGTCACCCCGACCGCCGCCTGCTCGACCGGCCAGTCCCTGATCAGCTCTGTGAGGTCTTTCACCCTGGCGACCCTAACGCACCCAACGTGTCACGATGGCCGGGTGGGATGGCGTCGGGACGAACTTCGAGACCAGCTGGTGGCGTCGCGGATCGCCGGAGCCGTGGCGACTCCCCGAGAGAACAACCTCCGCAACTACCGCCGGATGAGCGACCGGGAGCCACTGTGGCTGCTCGGGTTGGAGCCGGTCGGTTCCTGGCGGCCCGACGAGGTGCTGGCGCTGATGGCCGAGCGGTGTGGCGTGTCCCCCGACCCCGACCACACCGTCGGCCAGGACACCATCGATCCCGACCGCACCCTGGACCGGCTGGACGCGATGGCCGACCGGCTCCGGAGCGCGGCCGATCGCCGGGAGCGGGTGCTGCTCGCCACCGGCCACCCGGGCGCGCTCGGGCCGGTGCACGCCGCGGTCGCGAACGGGCTCGCCGCCGCCGGCTGCCCGCTGCTCGAGGCGGCCGACGGTTGGCAGCATCCAGCCGATCCGGCGTACCTGTATCAGGTCGGGACCGTCCGCTACCGCGACCGGGTGGCGATGCTCACCCACGAGGACGGCCGGCCCGCCCACACCCATTCGCCGCTGCCGATGCGTGCGATCCTCGCCGAACTGGCTGCCCGGGGCGAGCCACCGCCGGACCTGGTGGTCGCCGACCACGGTTGGACCGGCGCAGCCGGCCAAGCCGGCATCGACGCGGTCGGGTTCGCCGACTGCAATGACCCAGCCTTGTTCGTGGGCGAGGCGGAAGGGACGGTACGGGTGTGCGTGCCGCTCGACGACAACGTCGACCCGGAGCTGTACCTGCCGCTCACGGAGTACCTGTTGGACCGGGCCGGACTCGGCTGACCGCGCTACCGGGTCACCCGCAGCACCCGGTACCCCTGCCGGCTCGCGTGGCGGGTCGCCGGCCAGCCCTGCTGGGTCAGCCACCGCTGCAACGAGTCGCCGCCGAGGTGCTTGGCCACCACCAGCCAGGCCACCCCGTCCGGCGTCAGGCGCGGCAGCCAGGTTTCCATCATCGCGTGCAGCTCCGGCTTGCCGACCCGGACCGGTGGGTTGCTCCAGATCTGCGCGAACCGTACCGCCGCCGGTACCTGGTCGGGCGCGGCCACCCGTACCCGGTCGGCGATCCCCAACGCCGCGGCGTTCGCCGCGGCGAGCTCCCGGGCCCGGGCATTGACGTCCACCGCCCAGACCGTGGCGTGCGGTGCCTCGGTCGCCAGCACGCAGGCGATCGGGCCGTACCCGCAGCCGAGATCCAGCAGCTCACCGGTGAGGTCCGGCGCCGGCAGCGGCGCCTTGCGCAGCAACACCGCGGTGCCCGGATCGAGCCGGTCCGCCGAGAACACCCCACCGGCCGAGGCGAGCGTGTACGTCCGCCGGCCGGCCTGAAACGTGACGGTACGGTCGCGGCGCGGCTCGGTCGGTTCGGGGGAAAAGTAATGGTCTACCCGTGGCGTGTCGATGCCGCCACCCTATCGAGCGACGGCCGCCGGGTGACGTCGAGGTTGCCGGGCGGTCCGTTACAGTATCCGGCATGACGTATGGGTTGGGCCCGGAGTCGGGCGGTCGACCGCCGCGGCGTTCGGGCCCCTCCCGGCGGCAGCCAGACGGGCCACCCGACCCGCCGCCCCGGTTACCGAGGCGCCAGCCGCCGCAGCGGCTCGCCGGCGCCGAGCCGGCCGGCCGGCACAGCTTGCGGGATTCCGGTTTCCGCGACGCCGGGTTCCGGGACCGCGGGCCTCGGGAACCCGGCTTCCGTGATCCGGGCTTCCGGGACGCCGGCCGTCGCGAGTTCGGGGGGTCGGCGCGGGTAGCCCCGCCCCGACCGCCGGCCGGCCCACCCCGCCCGCCGGTCGCTTCACCGCGGTCACCGGCCGCCCCACCGCAGTCGCCGGCGACCCCACCCCGGCCACCTTGGGCGCCGTCAGCGGCGTCAGCTTCGCCGGCACCGCCCGCGCCGCCGCGGACCGGTGGGCGGCACAGCCGGCCGGCCGAGCCGCCGAGCAACGGCGCGCCGGGGCCGCTGCCGCACCGGAACCGGCCCCGGCCGAACGGGTCCACGCCGCCGCCACCGTCGCGCACCGGCCCCCGTACCGCGGCACCGCCGGCCCCCCCGACCGTGACCATGCCGCGGGTGGCACCGCCCCGCGATCTGCCGCCCCCACGCGACCTGCCACCCGGCGGTGGTAGACCGCCCCGGCGCGACGCCACGCCACCGCCGCCGGCGCGGGAACGCCCGCCGGCCACCGCCGCTGCCCCGCAGTCACCGGCACCGGCGACCGCGGCCCCGGCCGCCGAGTCGCTCCGGCGCGGTTCGATGGCCCGCCGGTGGCAGCTGCTCGCCGCGGTGGTCGGGGTGTTGGCGATCTTCGCCACCTGCGGCGCGTTCAGCTACCAGCTGGTGCAGGACGAGCTCAACGGCCGGGACGCGCAGGCCAACCAGCCGGACATCCCGGCCACGATCCCGCGCGACATCAGCTCGCAGGAGGTCGACCCCGAGCCGCTCACGGTCGAGGAGGTCTTCCCGGCCGAAGAGATCGTCGTCAACGCCGAAGAGCCGCCGTACGTCGTGCTCGAGACCGAGGCGACCGAGGACTGTAGCGCGGCCGCCGCCGACGACATGGCCGACCTGCTCGACGAGCTCGGCTGCAGCCAGGTGGTCCGAGCCACCATCCGGTCGCCGACCGAGGAGTACCTGATCACCGGCGGGATCGTGAACCTGGCCACCGAGGAAGGCGCGGAGCAGGCGTACAACGACATCAAGCCGCTGATCGAGGACGGCACCGGCCGGTTCCTCGGGCTGCTCGCCGGCGAAGGCACCGAGGCGATCGTGCTCTCCGAGACGGTCGCGATCTGGGACTTCCGCGGGCACTACCTGATGTACACGTTGATCGCCCGGGCCGACGGCGAGGAGTTCTCGGACGCGGACAACCGGTACGCGGACCTGATCGGCTGGGACATCATCGAGGTGCACCTGCGCAGCCAGGTGCTGGAGCAGCGGGCCACCCAGCCGAACCCGGAGCTGGCTGGCTCGGCTCCCAGCGAGTCGCCGGCCGAGCCTACTCCCCCCGCCGACGACGAGTGACCCGCGCCCGAGCCGCCCAGCCGGCCGGGTCGGGCGGGTAGTCGACCGCCACCAGCGTCAGCCCGTGCGCCGCGACCACCCGCACCTCGCCGGCCCGCTCCCGCCGCGACAGCAGGGACGCCGGCCAGTCCGGCGGCTTGCGGCCGTCGCCGGCGAGCAGCATCGCGCCAACCAGGCTGCGCACCATCGACTGGCAGAACGCGTCGGCCTCGACGGTCGCGACCAGCACCCCGTCCGGCTCGCGGCGCCAGTGCAGCCCGGTCAGGGTACGGATGGTGGTGCGGTTCGGGTTCCGCCGGCAGTAGGCGGCGAAGTCGTGCTCACCGAGCAACCCGGCCGCCGCCTGGTTCAGCGCGGCCAGGTCGAGCGGCCAGCGCCAGGCTAGCGTGTCCCGGCGGCGCAGCGGATCGACCCCGTAGGGCGCGTCGCTGACCCGGTACTCGTACCGGCGGGACAGCGCCGAGAACCGGGCGTCGAACTCCGGGCCGACCGGAGCCACGGCGGTCACCCGGAGATCCGGCGGCAGGACCCCGGCGAGCCGCCGGACCAGCGTGTCGGCCAGCTCCTGCCAGGCCTGGCTCGGCACGTCGACGTGTGCCACCTGGCCGGTGGCGTGGACCCCGGCGTCGGTCCGGCCGGCCGCGGTCAGGCCGATGGCCTCACCCAGCAACTGGGTGAGGCCATCGGTGAGCACACCGGCGACCGTCCGGCGGTCGGGCTGCACCGCCCAACCGTGGAAATCGGTCCCGTCGTACGCGACGTCCAGGCGTAACCGGACCAGGTCCGTCACGCCTTGCTGTCGCCGGACTCCGCAGACTCCTCGCCCGCCAGCACCGCGACCGACTCTTCCTTGGCCGCCCTGCGGCGCCCGCGAGCCTGCTCCGCCTGCTCCGGCGGTTCCGGCATCGGCTCCACCAGCTCGATGATCGCCATCGGGGCCGCGTCACCGCGGCGCGGGGCGGTCTTCACGATCCGGGTGTAGCCGCCGGGCCGAGCCGCGAACCGCGGCCCGATGTCCGAGAACAGCTTGTAGGTCACGTCCTTGTCGCGGACCACACCGAGCACCTGGCGCCGGTCGTGCAGCGTACCGGACTTCGCCTTGGTGATGAGCCGCTCGGCGAACGGGCGCAGCCGCCTGGCCTTCGCCTCGGTGGTGGTGATCCGCTCGTGCCGGAACAGCGCCGTGGCCAGGTTGGCCAGGATCAACCGCTCGTGAGCGGGACTGCCGCCGAGGCGGCGGCCCTTGGTGGGCGTGGGCATGGTGACTGCTCCCCTACTACTTACAGCTGCTCGGTTTCGCGGAAGTCTTCTTCGAGGTCCTCGTCGGCAGCCGGCGCGCTGCTGAATCCACCACCGCCGGCGGTCGCGGTCGGGTCGACCTCGCCGTACGCGTCCACCGCCTCGGACGGGTCGAACGCCGGGGCCGAGTCCTTCAGCCCCAGCCCCATCGCGGCCAGCTTCATCTTGACCTCGTCGATCGACTTCTGCCCGAAATTGCGGATGTCGAGCAGGTCCGCCTCGGTCCGGGCAATCAGCTCGCCGACCGTGTCGATCCCCTCGCGCTTGAGGCAGTTGTACGACCGGACGGTGAGGTCCAGCTCCTCGATCGGCAGCGCCAGGTCGGCGGCGAGCTGCGCGTCCTGCGGCGACGGTCCGATGTCGATGCCCTCGGCGGTCTCGTCCAGCTCCCGGGCCAGCCCGAACAGCTCGACGAGCGTGGACCCGGCGGACGCGAGCGCGGTCCGCGGGGTCACCGACGGCTTGGTCTCGACGTCGATGATCAGCTTGTCGAAGTCGGTCCGCTGCTCGACCCGAGTCGCTTCCACCCGGTAGGTGACCTTCAGCACCGGCGAGTAGATCGAGTCGACCGGGATCCGGCCGATTTCGGCGTTGGGCTGCTTGTTCTGCTGGGCGCTGACGTAGCCCCGGCCGCGCTCGACGGTCAGCTCCATGTCGATCCGGCCCTTGCTGTTCAGCGTGGCCAGCTTCAGGTCGCCATTGTGGACGGTGACGCCGGCCGGCGGCTGGATGTCAGCGGCGGTCACGTCGCCCGGGCCCTGCTTGCGCAGATACATGCTGACCGGCTCGTCGTGGTCGGAGCTGACGCACAGCTCCTTGACGTTCATCACCAACTCCACCACGTCCTCCTTGACACCGGGGATCGTGGTGAACTCGTGCAGCACGCCGTCGATCTTGATCGAGGTGACGGCGGCGCCCGGAATCGAGCTCAGCAGGGTGCGCCGTAGTGAGTTGCCAAGCGTGTAGCCGAAGCCGGGCTCGAGCGGCTCGATGACGAACCGCGAGCGCGTCTCGTTGATCGGCTCCTCGCTCAGCGTGGGCCGCTGGGTAATCAGCACCGGTATTTCTCCTTGGGTCGGGACGCCCGCCATATGACGTCCACGGACATAACAGTGTCGGTTCCGCCCGGCGCACCGGGCGGAACCCGGTGGAGGCCTACTTCGAGTAGAGCTCCACGATCAGTTGCTCCTGAACCGGGGTATCGATCACCTGCCGGGCCGGCATCGAATGCACCAGGATCTTCAGCTGGCTCGGGATCGCCTCCAGCCAGGCCGGGACGGTCTTGGTGCCAGCCTCACCCTGGGCGACCAGGAACGGGGTCAGGTTCTTCGACTTCTCCCGGACCTCGATGATGTCGTGCACCGACACGCGGTAGGACGGGATGTCGACCTTCCGGCCGTTCACCTGGAAGTGGCCGTGCCGCACCAGCTGCCGGGCCATGTCCCGGGACTTGGCGAAGCCAGCCCGGTAGACCACGTTGTCCAGCCGGGACTCGAGGATCTGGAGCAGCGCCTCACCGGTCTTGCCCTCGGTACGGTTCGCCTCCTCGTAGTACTTCCGGAACTGCTTCTCGAGCACCCCGTACACCCGGCGGGCCTTCTGCTTCTCCCGCAGCTGGAGCAGGTACTCGGACTCCTTGGTCCGGCCCCGGCCGTGCTGGCCGGGCGGGAACGGCCGCGACTCGAACGGGCACTTCGGCCCTTCGCACTTGCTGCCCTTCAGGAACAGCTTGGTCTTCTCACGCCGGCAGATCCGGCAGTCAGCACCCGTGTAGCGCGCCACGTCAGACCCTCCTACGCTTCGGCGGACGGCACCCGTTGTGCGGCTGCGGCGTGACATCGGCGATCGTGCCGACCTCCAGGCCGGCGGCCTGCAGCGAGCGGATCGCGGTCTCCCGGCCCGAACCGGGCCCCTTCACGAACACGTCCACCTTCTTCATGCCGTGCTCCATCGCCCGGCGCGCGGCCGCCTCGGCGGCCAGCTGCGCGGCGAACGGCGTCGACTTGCGGGAGCCCTTGAAGCCCACCTGGCCGGACGACGCCCAGGAGATGACCGCTCCCTGCGGGTCGGTGATCGACACGATCGTGTTGTTGAAGGTGCTCTTGATGTGGGCGTGCCCGTGGGCGACGTTCTTGCGTTCCTTGCGCCGGACCTTCTTTGCGGCGGCCGCGGTGCGTGCCTTCGGCGGCATCTGTGTATGCGCTCCTCAGTAGTGCTCGGTCGGTTACTTCTTGCCGGCCTTCTTCTTCCCGGCCACCGTGCGCTTCGGTCCCTTCCGGGTCCGCGCGTTGGTGCGGGTCCGCTGGCCGCGCACGGGCAAGTTGCGGCGGTGCCGGATGCCCTGGTAGGTGCCGATCTCCACCTTGCGACGGATGTCCGCGGCGATCTCCCGTCGCAGATCACCCTCGATCCGGTAGTTGGCTTCCAGGTAGTCGCGCAGGGCTACCAGCTCGTCGTCGGTCAGGTCGCGGGTGCGCTTGTCCGGGCTGATCCCGGTTGCCGCGAGCGTCTCCTTCGCCCGGGTCCTACCCACCCCGAAGATGTACGTGAGCGCGATCTCCAGCCGCTTCTCGTTCGGGAGATCGACGCCGACCAGCCGTGCCATTCGTCCGGACTCCTTCTGTTCTAACCCTGGCGCTGCTTATGACGAGGGTCGCTGCAGATCACCATGACCCGGCCGTGCCGGCGGATCACCCGGCACTTGCTGCAGATCTTTTTCACGCTCGGCTTGACCTTCACGGTGGTATGCCCTTACCTCTACGACGGTGGGTGGGTGAGCTGGAGATGCGATTACTTGTAGCGGTAGACGATTCGGCCACGAGTCAGGTCGTACGGCGAGAGCTCGACCACGACCCGGTCTTCGGGCAGGATCCGGATGTAGTTTTGTCGCATCTTGCCCGAAATGTGAGCCAGCACCTTGTGGCCGTTGGCGAGCTCCACCCGGAACATGGCGTTCGGCAAGGGCTCCACCACTCGGCCTTCGATCTCGATGGCCCCGTCCTTCTTCGGCATATCCTCCGCTACCTGACGTAAGCTTCTCCAGCGTTTTGGTGACAGCGCGACCCGAATCGGACCACTCGGCACCTTGGCACCCAGCATCGAAGCCAGCCGCGGCTCCGGGACCCATCGAGCGCAGGACGGGCACGCCGGAGTGGACGCTGTGCGCCAGCAAGTAAGCTTAGCGCTTCCCCAACCACGTGTCCACTCGGGGTTGACCGGTTGGGTTGGGGTTACTTGTGCCGCCTCAGCGTGGTGCTCAGGAGGGGCGGCGCGGCGGGAAGAGGATCATGAGCCCGATGTTCGCCGCCGCCCACGGACCGGCGACCCACATCGGCCAGAAGTAGATCAGCTCGCCGTTGCTCAGACTGACCAGGAACCAGATCACCAGGTTGATCGCGACCGCGACCAGCCAGGCCCGCCAGGACACCGACAGCCAGACCGGTAGCTTGGGACTCTCCTCGACCCGCGACGGCGGCACCTTCGCCGCTGGCTTCGCGGGCACCACCTGCGACCGCTCCGCGGGCGCCGGCGCCGGTAGGTCTGCCACGATCCGGTCCAGGTCACCGAAGGTCTTCGCGGTGTGGACCTCGACCAGCCGCTGGTCGAACTCATCCAGCGTCAGCCGGCCCTCCTCCAGCGCTGCTCGCAGCCGGGCCTCCGTCGCCTCCCGGTCGCCGTCCGCGGCGCGCATTTGGTCTCGTGGAACCATATTGGCAAGCATGCCACGGGTCAGTCGGTGGCGCGGGACGAGATCAGATCGCCGAGTCGGGACCGGCCGCCGTCCTCCGCGGTCAGCACCCAGACCCCGTCGTCCAGCAGCGCGAACGTGTGCTCCACATGCACCGCGGGCGAGCCGTCGACGGTCACCACTGTCCACTCGTCATCGAGCTCGGCGGTCTTGTGGCTGCCGAGGGTCAGCATCGGCTCGATCGCCAGCGCCAGCCCCGGCACCAGCTTCGGGCCGCGGCCGGGCCGGCCGTGGTTGAGCAGGTGCGGGTCCTGGTGCATGGCGGTGCCGATGCCGTGGCCGCCGTAGCCGGTGACGATCCCGTACCGCCGGCCGTTGGCGCTGTGCCGGACCGTCCGCTCCACCGCGTGCGAGATGTCGGTCAGCCGGCCGCGGCCGGAGGCGAGCCCGCGGGCCGCCGCCTCGATCCCCGCCCACAGCGCCGCCTCGGCCACCTCGGCCATCCGGGTCACCGCCGGGTCGACCTCGCCGACCGGTACGGTGACCGCGGCATCCCCGTGCCAGCCGTCCAGGATCGCGCCGCAGTCGATCGAGATCACGTCGCCTTCCCGGAGCACCGCGGTCGGTTTCGGGATCGCGTGGACCACCTCGTGGTTGACCGACGAGCAGATCGTCGCCGGGAACCCGTAGTAGCCCTTGAAGGACGGGATCGCGCCGGCGTCCCTGATCACCTGCTCGGCGATCGCGTCCAGGTCGGCGGTACTGACCCCGGGCGCGACCGCCGCCCGGGTCGCGGCCAACGCCGCCGCCACCACCAGTCCGGCGGCCCGCATCTTCTCGATCTGCTCGGGCGTCTTGTACTCGATGTCAAGGGCCCGGCGGCGCAACCTGAACATCAGCCCCCGTACGAGCGCAGGGCGTCGATGGCGCGGACCGTGACGTCCTCGACCGGGCCGGTGGCGTCGATCCCGACCAGCTTGCCCTGCGCCCCGTAGTAGTCCACCAGCGGCGCGGTGTCCCGGGCGTAGACCCGCAACCGCTCCGCGATCGTCTCGGCCCGGTCGTCCTCACGCTGGAACAGCTCGCCGCCGCACCGGTCGCAGGCGTCCGGCCGGATCGGCGGGTCGAACTCGAGGTGCCAGATCTTGCCGCAGCCGCGGCAGGTCCGCCGGCCGGAGAGCCGCCGGATCACCTCGTCGTCGTCGACCACCAGCTCCAGCACCACGTCCAGACCGGCCCCGAGATCGGCCACCAGCTTGTCCAGCGCGACCGCCTGCGGCACCGTCCGCGGGAAGCCGTCCAGCAGGAACCCGTCAGAGGCGTCCGGCTCGCCCAGCCGGTCCCGCACCATGTCGATGGTGATCTCGTCGGGTACGAGCTGGCCGGCGTCCATGTATCGACGGGCGTTCACGCCCAGCGGGGTCCCCCGGGCTACGTTGTCGCGGAAGATGTCACCGGTCGAGATCTTGGGTACGGCGAGGTGCGCGGCGATGAACTCCGCCTGCGTACCCTTGCCCGCCCCAGGAGGCCCGACCAGTACAAGTCTCACGCACCCTCCCAGCTGCCGCTATGGTCAACAACGGTAACCCGTTGGAGACCTTGCTAGCGCAGGAACCCTTCGTAGTTACGCTGCATGAGCTGGCTCTCGATCTGCTTGACCGACTCGAGCCCGACGCCCACCATGATCAGCACCGCGGTGCCGCCGAATGGGAAGTTGTTGAACTGCTGGTTGTCCAGGTAGATGAAGAAGAAGTTGGGCAGGACCGCGATGACCGCCAGGTAAAGCGAGCCAGCGAGGGTGATCCGGGACAGCACGAAGTCGAGGTAGTCGGCGGTCGGCTTGCCCGGCCGGATCCCGGGGACGAACCCGCCGTACTTCTTCATGTTGTCGGCCACGTCGGTCGGGTTGAACGTGATCGACACATAGAAGTAGGTGAAGAAGATGATCAGCAGGAAGTAGCTGATGATGTAGATCGGGCTGGTCGGCAGCGCGACGTTCTGGTCGATCCACTGGTAGACCGGGCCCGGGTCGTCGGACTGGAAGAACTGCAGGCCGAGCTGCGGCAGGTAGAGCATCGACGACGCGAAGATCACCGGGATGACACCGGCCTGGTTGATCTTCAGCGGGATGTAGGTCGAGGTGTTGCCGTACATCCGCCGGCCGATCATGCGCTTGGCGTACTGCACCGGGATCCGGCGCTGGCCCAGCTCCATGAAGATCACGAGCGTGATGATCAGAACCGCGATCCCGAGCAGGACGATGAACGCGGTCATCCCCTCCTGCTGCTGGATCCGCCAACCCTCGGTCGGCAGCGCGGCGGCGATCGAGGCGAAGATCAGCATCGACATGCCGTTGCCGATCCCGCGGTCGGTGATGAGCTCGCCGAGCCACATGATCACACCGGTGCCGGCGGTCATGGTGATCACCAGTGTGCTCACCACGATCCAGTCGTTGATGCCGGTGTCGACCTGGGCCGGGATCACGTTGTCGCACTGGACCCCGCCGAACAGCTGCCCGGACCGGGCCAGCGCCACGAACGCGGACGCCTGCAGGATCGCCAGCCCCAGCGTCAGGTAGCGGGTGTACTGCGTGATCTTGGCCTGGCCGCTCTGCCCCTCCTTCTGCAGCGTCTCCAGCCGCGGGATCACCACCCGGAGCAGCTGCATGATGATCGAGGCGGTGATGTACGGCATGATGCCGAGCGCGAACACCGACAGCTGCAGCAGCGCCCCGCCCGAGAACAGGTTCAGCAGCGTGAACACGCCGAGCGTGGCATCCCCACCCTGATTCTGCTGCTCCTCGAAGGCGGTCACACACGCCTGGACCCGGTCGTACGAGACGCCGGGGCTGGGCAGGTTGGCGCCGAGCCGGTAGATCCCGATGATGAAGACCGTGAATAGGATCTTCTTGCGCAGGTCAGGCGTACGGAACGCGTTGACGAAAGCGGAGAGCAAAGTGTCTTCCTCCTGCGCGAGGCCCGCCGCGAGGCGAGGGGGTGGGTCTGTTGTCGGATGCTAACAGCTTGTCGGGTTCAGGACACCATCTGCTCTAGGCACGATCGCCGATGAGCTTGGTGCTCCCGCCGGCCGCGGCGATCTTCTCCTTGGCCGACGCGCTGAAGGCATGCGCCGTCACCTGCAGCGTAACCTTGCCGAGGTCGCCGTCACCGAGCACCTTCACCGGCCGGTTCTTCCGGACCGCGCCGGCGGCGACCAGCTCCGCCGGGCCGACCTCGCCGCCGTTCGGGAACAGCTCCGCCAGCCGGTCCAGGTTCACGACCTGGTACTCGACCTTGAACCGGTTCCGGAACCCCTTGAGCTTCGGCAGCCGCATGTGCAGCGGGGTCTGGCCACCCTCGAAGCTCGCCGGAACCTGGGCCCGGGCCTTGGAGCCCTTGGTGCCCCGGCCGGCGGTCTTGCCCTTGGAGCCTTCACCACGACCGACCCGGGTCTTGGCGGTCTTCGCACCGGGAGCCGGCTTCAGGTGATGCAGCTTGATCACCATTTGCTACTCGACCTCCTCCACCTGGACCAGGTGGCTGACCGTGAAGATCATCCCCCGGATCTCGGGGCGATCTTCCTTGATGACAACGTCGTTGATGTGCTTGAGCCCGAGCGTCCGCAGGGTCGCCCGCTGGTTGGGCTTGCGCCCGATGCCGGACCGGACCTGAGTCACCTTGAGCCGAGCCATGATCACACTCCTGCGCTCACGGACGCCGCGCCCTCGGCGGCACCCTGCCGGGGAGCGGCCGAGCCGGCGGCCGCCCGAGCGGCGAGCATCGCCGCCGGTGCGACATCCTCCACCGGCAGGCCGCGCCGCGCCGCTACCGCCTCCGGCGGCTCCAACTTCTTCAGCGCCGCCACCGTGGCGTGGACGATGTTGATCGGGTTGGACGAGCCGAGGCTCTTGGAGAGCACGTCGTGGATACCCGCGCACTCCAGCACCGCCCGCACCGGGCCACCGGCGATCACACCGGTACCGGCGCTGGCCGGCTTGAGCAGCACCACCCCGGCCGCCTCCTCACCCTGCACCGGGTGCGGGATGGTGCTCCCGATCCGGGGCACGGTGAAGAAGTGCTTCTTCGCCTCTTCGACGCCCTTGGCGATCGCCGCCGGGACCTCCTTGGCCTTGCCGTAGCCGACGCCGACGGTGCCGTCGCCGTCGCCGACCACCACGAGAGCGGTGAAGCTGAACCGCCGGCCACCGGAGACCACCTTCGCGACCCGGTTGATGGTGACGACCCGCTCCAGGTGGGTGCTCTTCTCAGCGGGTGCGCCGCGACCCTCGCGGCGACCTTCCCGCCGGCCGCCCTCCCGGCGCCCGTCGCCCCGGCCACCGCTCTCGGTGCCGCCGGCTCCGCCGCGCTGTGGACCTGCCATTGTCTACCCTCCCTAGAACTCGAGTCCCGACTCGCGGGCGGCGCTGGCGAGCGCCGCCACCCGGCCGGCGTACTTGTGACCACCCCGGTCGAAGACCACCTTGGTGATGCCGGCGGCCTTCGCCCGCTCGGCGACCAGTGCCCCGACCTTGCTCGCCAGCTCGCTCTTGGTGCCGCTGGTCCCGCGGATCGACGGATCCATGCTGGAGGCGGAGGCGAGCGTGTGGCCCTTGGTGTCGTCCACCACCTGGGCGACGATGTGCCGCAGCGACCGGGTGACGACCAGCCGAGGGCACTGCGGGGTGCCGCTGATCCGCTTGCGGACCCGGAAGTGTCGGCGGTTCCTCGCCACCGCGCGCTGGCGGGCGACCCCGCCCGTGCGGCGCCGCTTCTCCAGTGTCGCGCTCACTTCTTACCTGCCTTCCCGGCCTTCCGCCGGATCACCTCGTCGGCGTACTTGATGCCCTTGCCCTTGTACGGCTCCGGCGGGCGCAGCTTCCGGATGTTCGCGGCGACCTCGCCCACCAGCTGCTTGTCGATCCCGGCGATGTGGAACAGGGTCGGGCGCTCCACCGTGAAGGTGATGCCCGCCGGCGCGGTGACCGTGACCGGGTGCGAGTAGCCGAGCGCGAACTCCAGGTCCTTGCCCTTGGCGGTCACCCGGTAGCCGGTGCCGTTGATCTCCAACGTCTTCTGGTAACCGTCGGTGACGCCGACGACCATGTTAGCGAGCAGGGTCCGGGACAGCCCGTGCAGCTCCTTCGAGGCCCGCTCGTCGTTGGGGCGGATAACGTTCAGATTGCCGATTTCGTCCCGTTCGACGGTGATCGGCTCCGGGAGCGTGTGGGACAGCTCACCCTTAGGCCCCTTCACCCGTACCGTCCGACCCTCGATGGTGACGTCCACGCCAGCCGGCACCGGGATCGGCTTACGTCCGATTCGCGACATGTGTTCGGCTCTCCCTCACCAGACGTAGGCGAGGACTTCCCCGCCTATCCCGCGCTTGCGTGCCTGCCGGTCGGTCAGCAGACCCTGGGACGTCGAGATGATCGCGACCCCCAGGCCACCGAGCACCCGCGGCAGCTCCTGCGCCTTCGCGTAGACCCGGAGCCCGGGCTTGGACACGCGGCGCACCCCGGCGAGGCTGCGCTCCCGGTTCTGGCCGTACTTCAGGGTGATGACCAGCTTGCGGCCGACCTTGCCCTCCGGGGGCTCCTCGACCGACCAGGACGCGATGTAGCCCTCCGACTTGAGCACCTCGGCGATGTTCGCCTTCAGCTTCGAGTACGGCATCGACACCTGGTCGTGGTAAGCCTGGTTGCCGTTACGCAGACGGGTCAACATGTCTGCGATCGGATCGGTCATGGTCATGTGGGTCTGCCTTTCTCGCCGCGGTTCCCCGGCGCCCGCCGGGGCCTGCCGCGAAGATGGGTCTTGTTACCAGGAAGCCTTCGACACGCCGGGCAGCTCACCGCGGTGGGCCATCTCCCGGATGCACACCCGGCACAGCCCGAACTTGCGGTAGACCGCCTTCGGCCGGCCGCACCGCTTGCAGCGGGTGTACGCCCGGACCGCGAACTTCGGCTTCCTGTTCGCCTTGATGATCAGCGCCTTCTTCGCCATCAGTTCTCCTTGAAGGGGAAGCCGAGCAGCCGCAGCAGCGCCCGACCTTCCTCGTCATTGGTGGCGGTGGTCACCACCGTGATGTCCATCCCCCGGACCGCGTCCAGCCGGTCCTGGTTGATCTCGTGGAACACCGCCTGCTCGGTCAGCCCGAACGTGTAGTTGCCGTTGCCGTCGAACTGGCGCGAGTCGAGCCCGCGGAAGTCCCGGATCCGGGGCAGCGCGATCGACAGCAGCCGGTCCAGGAACTCCCACATCCGGTCGCCGCGCAGCGTCACCTTCGCGCCGATCGGCATCCCGGCCCGCAGCTTGAACTGAGCGATCGACTTCTTCGCCCGCCGGATCTGCGGCTTCTGGCCGGTGATGGTGGTCAGGTCGCGGACCGCGCCGTCGATCACCTTGGCGTCGCGGGCGGCCTCGCCGACTCCCATGTTCACCACGATCTTGACCAGCCGCGGCACCTGCATCGGGTTCCGGTATCCGAACTGCTCCTGCATTGCCGCGATGATCTCGTTGCGGTAACGCTCCCGCAGCCGCGGCGGCGGCTTCTCAACCGTCGGAGCGGTCATGGCAGTTCCTTTCCGGTGCGCTTGCCGTAGCGGACCTTAGCGCCGGTCTCCGGGTCGATCCGGTACCCGACCCGGGTCCGGTGCCCGTCCTCGTCGACCACCATCACGTTGGAGACGTGGATCGGCGCCTCCTGGTGGATGATGCCGCCCTCCCGGGAACCGCGCCGGCTGGTCTGCACCTTGGTGTGCTTGGTAACCCGGTTGACGCCCTCGACGATCACCTTGTTCTGCCGGGGCAGCGCGGCGATCACCTTGCCACGGGCGCCCTTGTCCTTGCCAGCGATGACCTCGACCAGGTCGTTCTTCTTGATCTTCATCGCTACAGCACCTCCGGGGCGAGCGAGATGATCTTCATGAACCGCTTGTCGCGCAGCTCCCGGCCGACCGGGCCGAAGATCCGGGTCCCCCGCGGGTCACCACCCTCGCGCAGGATCACCGCGGCGTTCTCGTCGAACCGGATGTACGACCCGTCCGGCCGCCGCTTCTCCTTCGCGGTGCGGACCACGACCGCCCGGACCAGATCGCCCTTCTTGACCGCGGCGCCGGGGATCGCCTCCTTGACGGTGGCGACGATCTGGTCACCGATTCCCGCGTAGCGCCGACCGGAGCCACCGAGCACCCGGATGCACAAGATCTCCCGTGCCCCGGTGTTGTCGGCGACCCGCAGCCGCGACTCCTGCTGAATCACTTCGCCTTCTCCAGGATCTCCACGACCCGCCACCGCTTGGTGGCGGACAGCGGCCGAGTCTCCATCAAGGACACCCGGTCACCGATGCCGCATGCGTTGTTTTCGTCGTGTGCCTTCAGCTTGCTGGTCCGGCGCAGCACCTTGCCGTAGAGCGGGTGCTTGACGCGGTCCTCGATCCGCACCACGACGGTCTTGTCCATCTTGTCGCTGACGACAATGCCCTCGCGGACCTTGCGCCGGCCGCGGGGCTTGCCGCCGCCGGTGGGCTTGTTCGCTTCGGTCACGACTTGCTCTCCTCGTTCTCAGGCGTTGCCGCGTCCGATGCCTCGGCGGTCTGCGCTGCCGCGGCGGCGAACTCGGCCGGCGCGGCCGACAGGCCGAGCTCCCGCTCCCGGATGATCGTGTAGATCCGGGCGATCTCCTTGCGGACCACGTTCAGCCGCCGGTTGTTGTCCAGCTGGCCGGTGGCGCCCTGCACCCGCAGGTTGAACAGCTCGGCCTTGGCCTCGCGCAGCCGCTCCACCAGCTCCGGGTCGGAGAGCTCGCGAAGCTCGGACGGCTTGGTTCCGATCGCCATCACGCCTCCCCATGTTCACGCGTCACGATCCGGCACTTGACCGGCAGCTTGTGGATCGCGCGGCGCATCGCCTCCCGCGCGACCGACTCGTTCGGGAACGACATCTCGAACAGGATCCGGCCGGGCTTGACGTTCGCCACCCACCACTCGGGCGAGCCCTTACCGGAACCCATCCGGGTCTCGGCCGGCTTCTTGGTGATCGCCTGGTCCGGGAAGATCGTGATCCAGACCTTGCCACCACGCTTGATGTGCCGGGTCATCGCGATCCGGGCCGCCTCGATCTGGCGGTTGGTCACGTACGCCGGCTCGAGCGCCTGGATGCCGTACTCGCCGAACGCCACCCGGTTGCCGCCCTTGCTGCGCCCCGACCGCTTCGGGTGGTGCGGCTTGCGGAAGCCCTTGGGGGGCCTACGTGGCATGAACATTGGTCAGCCCTCCTCCGTGCTGGCCGCGGTCGCGGCCGGTGCCGCCGACTCGGCCGGTGCCTCTGCGGCCCCGCTGCTGGCGCGGGCCCGGGCGGCGGCCCGGCCGGCCTCGGTCCCGCCGGACGTGGTGCCGGACGAGCCCGACCGGCGGCCACGCGGGCGGTCCGGCCGGTCGCGCCGGTCCCGGCGGCCGGGCGGCGCCGACTCGGGCGCGCTCGGCTGGCCAGGAACCGCGTCCCCCTTGTAGATCCAGACCTTGACCCCGATCCGGCCGAACGTGGTGCGGGCCTCGAAGAACCCGTACTCGATGTTGGCCCGCAGCGTGTGGAGCGGGACCCGACCCTCCCGGTAGAACTCGGTCCGGGACATCTCGGCGCCGCCGAGCCGGCCGGAGACCTGCACCCGGATCCCGAGCACCTGCGGGTTGCGCATCGCCGACTGCATCGATTTGCGCATCGCCCGCCGGAAGCTGACCCGGCTGGCCAGCTGCTCGGCCACCGCCTGGGCGACCAGCTGCGCGTCCGACTCGGGGTTCTTCACCTCGAGGATGTTCAGCTGGACCTGCTTGCCGGTCAGCTTCTCCAGGTCGCCGCGGATCCGGTCGGCCTCGGCGCCCTTCCGGCCGATCACGATCCCGGGCCGGGCGGTGTGGATGTCGACCCGGACCCGATCGCGGGTGCGCTCGATGTCGACCTTCGAGATGCCGGCCCGCTCCAGCCCGGTCGCCATCATCTTCCGGATCTTGACGTCCTCGGCGATGTAGTCGGCGTAGAGCTTGTCGGCGTACCAGCGCGAGGTCCAGTCGGAAGAGATGCCGAGCCGGAACCCGTGCGGGTGAACTTTCTGACCCATTACTCGGTCCCCTCCTTGTCCGCCTCCGCGGCCGCCTTCTTCGCGGCCTTCTTGGCGGTCTTCTTCGCCGGCTTCGCTTCCGCCTCGGCCTCGGCCGGCTTCGCCGCCGCCTTCTTCGCAGCCTTCTTGGTCGCCTTCTTCGCCGGCTTCTCCTCGGCCGACTCCGCAACCTCCGGCTCGGCCGGCTTCGCGGCCGCCTTCTTGGCGGTCTTCTTCGCGGCCTTGCTGGCCTTCTTGGCGGGCGCCGACTCGGCCGACTCGTCCGTCGACGTGGTATCAGTCGTCTCCTCGACCGCCGGCGCCGCCGGCTCGGCCGCCTTCGCCGCCTTCTTCTTCGGCCGGCGCTGCGGCGGGGCCTCCGGCTGGACCGCCTCCACGTAGACCGTGATGTGGCAGGTGCGCTTGCGGATCGGCCCGGGCCGCATCTGCGCCCGCGGCCGGTACCGCCGCATGGTCGGGCCCTCGTCGACGTACGCCTCGGCGATGAGCAGGGAGTCCGGATCGAGCTGCAGGTTGTTCTCGGCGTTCGCGATCGCGCTCGCCACCACCTTGTAGACCGGCACGCTCGCCGCCTGCGGCGCGAACCGCAGCACCGTCAGCGCCTCCTTGGCGGGCAGGCCGCGGACGAGGTTGACCACGCGTCGCGCCTTCGACGCGGAGGTGCGCACATACCGCGCGACTGCCCGCGCGCCGGGCGGCGCCGGTGCGTCGGTCGTTGCTGGCATCTCGATAACCCCTGTTCCCTCGTACCGCGGCTACCGCCGCCGGCTCTTACGGTCTTCCTTGTCGTGGCCCCGGAAGGTGCGGGTAAGCGCGAACTCGCCGAGCTTGTGCCCCACCATCGCCTCGGTGATGAACACCGGCACGGGCTTGCGGCCGTCGTGCACCGCGATGGTGTGCCCGATCATCTCCGGAACGATGGTGGAACGCCGTGACCAGGTCTTGATCACGTTCTTGGTGCCCTTTTCGTTCTGCGCCACCACCTTCTTCATGAGGTGGTCGTCAACGAAAGGGCCCTTCTTCAGGCTGCGAGGCATCTGTCGCTATCTCCCCACTCAGCGCTTCCGGTTGGCTGAACGACGCCGGATGATGAGCCGGTCGCTCGGCTTGTTCTTCTTCCGCGTCCGGCCTTCTGGCTTACCGGCCGGGTTGACCGGGTGCCGACCACCGGAAGTCTTGCCCTCGCCGCCACCGTGGGGGTGGTCGACCGGGTTCATCGCCACACCACGAACCGTGGGACGACGCCCCTTCCAGCGCATTCGACCAGCCTTGCCCCAGCTGATGTTCGACTGCTCGGCGTTGCCGACCTCACCAACCGTGGCGCGGCAGCGGACGTCGACCAGCCGAATCTCACCCGAGGGCATCCGCAGGTGAGCGTAGGCGCCTTCCTTCGCCAGCAGCTGGATGCTGGTACCCGCCGACCGGGCGAGCTTCGCCCCGCCACCGGGCCGCAGCTCGACCGCGTGGATCGTGGTACCGACCGGGATGTTGCGCAGGGGCAGGTTGTTGCCCGGCTTGATGTCCGCGCGCGGACCGCTCTCCACCCGGTCGCCCTGCTTCAGGTTGTTGGGGCAGAGGATGTACCGCTTC
>DATCKZ010000086.1:0-31859 GCA_036564175.1 Natronosporangium sp. | reverse complement strand
CCGGATCTGCACCCCGGCCAGGATCTTCTCCCAGATCCGCGGCACCGAGAACAGGATCGTCGGCTGCACCTCGGCCAGGTTCGCCGGCACGGTGGCGATCGACTCGGCGAAGTTGATCTGGGTGCCGGCGCCGGCGTTGTACCAGGTGGTGAACGTGCGCTCGACCACGTGGCAGAGCGGCAGGTAAGACAGCAGCAGGTCGTACGGGCCGGGCGGCGGGTCGGAGAAGCCGTCGCCGGACTGTTGGGTGGCGATCGCGAACTCCACGTTCGCCACCGACAGCATCGCCCCTTTCGGCGGGCCGGTGGTGCCGGAGGTGTAGATCAGGGTGGCGACGTCCTCGGGGCTGGCGGTCGCCATCCGGTCGGCCAGCGCGGTCGGGTGCGCGGCCCGGTGGGCCTCGCCGAGCGCCAGCAGCTCCGGCCAGCTCAGCAGCTTCGGGTGCTGGTAGCGGTGCCGGATCCCGCGCGGTTCGATGTAGACGATGTGGGCCAGCTCCGGGCACTGGTCTACCACCGCCAGCGCCTTGTCGACCTGCTCCTGGTCCTCGGCGACCAGAATCTTGGCGCCCGAGTGGGACAGCAGGTACTCGACCTCCGGCGGCGGGTTGGTCGGGTAGAGCCCGACCGTCGCCGCCCGGACCGCCACCGTGGCGATGTCGGTGAACAGCCACTCCGGACGGTTCTCGGAGTGGATCGCGATCCGGTCGCCGGGTTCGATCCCGAGCGCCAGGAACGCGTTCGCCACCGTCTGCACGGTGTCCCAGTAGGACGCCCAGGTGATCTCCTGCCAGATGCCGAGATGCTTGTGGCGCATCGCCACCCCGTCCGGGCGGCGCTCCGCCCAGTCCCGGATCCGGGTGGCCAGGGTCGTGGTCGCGACCGCGGTCATGGTGGTGGTCACTGCGGCACCTCCCCGAGGTAGGCGCGGATCACGTCCGGGTGGTGCTGGATCTCGCTCGGCTTGCCGGTGGCGATCGGCCGGCCGAAGTCGACCACCAGCACCCGGTCGGCGAGGTCCATCACCAGCCCCATGTCGTGCTCGACCAGGATGATCGGGATGTCGAGCTCCTCCCGGATGTCGAGGATGTACCGGGCCATGTCCTCGGTCTCCTCGACGTTCATGCCGCCCACCGGCTCGTCGAGCAGCAGCAGCTTCGGCTCCATCGCGAGCGCCCGGCCGAGCTCGACCCGCTTCTGCACCCCGTACGGCAGCAGCCCGACCGGCAGCCGGCGCCACTGCTCCAGCTCCAGGAAGTCGATGATCTCCTCGACCACCGCCCGGTGGGCGAGCTCGGCGCGGCGGGCCTTGCCCAGCCACAGCAGCGCCGACAGGGTGCCGTACCCGATGTGGTGGTGCCGGCCGAGCATCAGGTTCTCCAGCACCGTCAGGTTGGCGAACAGCTCCACGTTCTGGAACGTCCGGGCCAGCCCGAGCCGGGCGATCTTATGTGGACGCAGCCCGAGGATCGGCTGGCCGTCGAACTCGACCCGGCCCTGCTGCGGCCGGTAAACCCCGGAGAGCACGTTGAAGATCGAGGTCTTGCCGGCGCCGTTCGGCCCGATGATCGCGAACAGCTCGCTCCGGTCGACCGTGAAGCTGACCCCGTCGATCGCGGTCACGCCGGCGAAGGCGAGCCGGACGTCGTCGAACCGCAGGATCGGCTCGTCGTTCATGACAGCCACCGCTTCCGGCGCCGGTAGTGCTTGACCTCCCGGAACGACTTCCGACCATTCCCGGCCTGGCCGGCCTGGCCGGCCGACAGGCCCAGGTAGAACTCCTGGATGTCCTCGTCGGCGAGCAGGTCGGCGGCCGGCTTGTCCAGCACGATCTTGCCGGTCTCCATCACGTAGCCGTGGGATGCGATCGACAGCGCCATGGTGGCGTTCTGCTCCACCAGCAGCACCCCGGTGCCGGCGGAGTTGATCTCGACGATCAGCTTCCGGACCTGCTCCACCAGCCGCGGCGCCAACCCCAGGCTGGGCTCGTCGAGCAGCAGGTAGCGCGGGTTGGCCATCAGCGCCCTGCCCATCGCGAGCAACTGCTGCTCACCGCCGGAGAGGTAGCCGGCGGGCTTCCGGCGGCGCTCCGCCAGCACCGGGAACAGGCTGTACACGTACTCGCTGCGCTCGGCCAGCTGGCGGCGATTGGTGTGCCCGCCCAGCCGCAGGTTCTCCTCGACGGTCAGCTCACCGAAGATCCGCCGGCCCTCCATCACCTGGGTGATCCCACGCTTGACCAGCGCGGCCGGCCGGAGCTGCCCGATCGGCTCGCCGTCCAGGGTGACCGCGCCCCGGGTGATCTTGCCGTGGTGGACGTCGAGCAACCCGGTCAGCGCCCGCAGCAGGGTGGTCTTGCCGGCGCCGTTCGCGCCGAGCAACGCGATGATCTGGCCGGGCGGGACCGACAGGCTCACCCCCCGCAGCACGAGCATGACGTCGTCGTAGACGACCTCGAGGTTGTGCACCTGCAACATGCTCGCGGCTCCCGGGCTGTGAGCTATACCACCGCGAAACTAACACCGGTAGTTTAGTAGGTCACATTCTCAGGCCACAAGTTACCGGCAGGTTAACGTGTACGAAGGTAGGAGGCGACGACGCCCGAGGGGGTGGGACGGTGGCTGACCAACCGCCCGCCCCTGCCGCCGGCCGGCCGCCCGGCCTCGGGGCCGGCGACCTACCCGGCCTCGATCTGGCGCAGCTCAACGACTACCTGGCCCGGGAACACCCCGGGCTGGCGGCCGGCCAGGTCACCGGCGAGCTGATCGTCGGCGGCCGGTCGAACCTGACGTACGTGATCACCGACGGGGTCCGGGAGTGGGTGCTGCGCCGCCCGCCGCTCGGGCACGTGCTCGCCACCGCTCACGACATGAGCCGCGAGTTCCGGGTGATCAGCGCGCTCGCCGGCACCGCCGTACCGGTGCCCGGCACGATCCTGCTCTGCCCGGACCCGGACGTGCTCGGCGCGCCGTTCTACGTGATGGAGCGGGTGGCCGGGACGGTCTACCGGCGCGCCGACCAGACCGCGGCGCTGTCGCCGGCGCAGCGCACCGGGCTCGCCCGGCAGTTGGTCGACGTGCTCGCCGAACTGCACCGGATCGACCCGGCCGCGGTCGGGCTGGCCGACTTCGGACGGCCCGACGGTTTTCTCGCCCGACAGGTGCGCCGGTGGGGCAAGCAGCTGGCCGGCTCCCGGAGCCGGGAGCTGCCCGGCATCGACCGGCTGCTGGACCGGCTCGCCGCCACCGTGCCGGCGAGCCCGGCGCCCGCAATCGTCCACGGCGACTACCGGCTGGACAACGCGCTGGTCCGGGACGGCCGGATCGCCGCGGTGCTGGACTGGGAAATGTCCACTGTCGGCGATCCGCTGACCGACCTCGGGCTGCTGCTGGTCTACTGGGACCGGATGCCGGTGCTGGCGCACGAGCTGGTCGGCGGGGTCGGCGCGGCGCACGGGTTCCCGGCCGGCGGCACGCTCGCGCAGTGGTACGCCGCCGCCACCGGCGCGGACCTGGCCCGGCTGGACTGGTACGTGGCGCTGGGCTGCTTCAAGCTCGCGGTGATCCTGGAGGGCATCCACTACCGCTACACCCAAGGGCTGACCGTCGGCGACGGCTTCCAGCAGGTCGGCACGCTGGTCCCGCCACTGGTCGAGCTCGGCCTGGCCCACGTCGGCTAGCAACCCATCGGTGAGGAGGCGCCATGCATTTCGCGCACGACGAGCAGACCGAGCGGCTCCGCGCCGAGCTGCTGTCGTTCATGGACAGTCACGTCTACCCGGCCGAGCCGGTGCTGGCCAGCCAGGCCGAGGCGGCGCCGGACAGCTGGGACCCGCCGCCGGTGATCGCGGAGCTGCAGCGGGCGGCCCGGGCCCGCGGGCTGTGGAACCTGTTCCTCCCGATCGACAGCGGCGGGAAGCTGACCAACCTGCAGTACGCGCCGTTGGCCGAGATCACCGGTCGCAGCCCGCTGCTCGCCCCGGCGGCGCTCAACTGCGCCGCCCCGGACACCGGCAACATGGAGCTGCTGGCCCGGTTCGGCACCGAGCGGCAACGGGAGCAGTGGCTGCGGCCGCTGCTCGACGGCGAGATCCGGTCGGCGTTCTGCATGACCGAGCCGGACGTGGCCAGCTCGGACGCCACCAACATCGCCACCCGGATCGAGCGGGACGGCGACGAGTGGGTCATCAACGGCCGCAAGTGGTGGTCCAGCGGCGCGATGAGCAGCCGGTGCCGGCTGCTGATCGTGATGGGCAAGACCGACCCGACCGCCGATCGGCACCGCCAGCAGTCGATGGTGCTGGTCCCCCGGGACACCCCCGGCGTGCGGATCAAGCGGAGCATGCGGGTGATGGGCTTCGCGGATCGCACGCACGGTGGTCACGCCGAGATCGAGTTCACCGACGTACGCGTGCCCGCGGCGAACCTGCTCGGCGGCGAGGGTGAGGGGTTCGCGATGGCCCAGGCGCGGCTCGGGCCGGGCCGGATCCACCACTGCATGCGCCAGATCGGCGCGGCGGAACGGGCGCTCGAGCTGATGTGCGCCCGGGCGGTCGAGCGGACCACGTTCGGCCAGCCGCTCGCCGACCGCGGGACCGTACAGGAGTGGATCGCCGAGTCCCGGATCCGGATCGAGCAGCTGCGGTTGCTGGTGCTCCGGACCGCCTGGCTGATCGACACCCAGGGAAACCGGGCGGCGCACCGGGACATCCAGGCCATCAAGATCGCGGTCCCGGGCACGGTCGAGTGGATCATCGACAAGGCGATCCAGACCTACGGGGCCGCCGGGCTGAGCCAGGACACGCCGCTGAGCATGCTCTGGGCGCACGCCCGGTCGCTGCGGCTGGCCGACGGGCCGGACGAGGTGCACAAGCTCTCGCTCGCCCGCCACGAGCTGCGCCGCTACCGGACCACCGCGGGCGGGTCGCCGGCTAGCTGAACGGGGTCTTGGGCCGGTCCTGCCGGACGCCGTCCAGATAGACGTCCACCTTCTCGTCCCAGAACGCCACCAGCCCGGCGATCTTGACGCTCTCCAGCAACGGCGACGGGTAGTACCAGGCCAGGTTCGGGTGCAGGGTGTCGCCGATCCGGACCGAGTAGTAGCGCGCCTCGCCCTTGTACGGACAGCGGGTCCGGTGGTCGCTGGGCTCCAGCAGATCCAGCCGGAGGTCGGGCTTCGGCAGGTAGAACCGGGGCGGCAGGTTGGTCTCGAAAAGCACTCGCGGCCGGCTCGACTCGGCCACGGTCACCCCGGCCACCTCGATCCGGACGTGCCGGGAGCTGTCCAGGATGTCGATCCGGTGGTACGGGCTGCGCGGGTGGGTGAAGACCTCCTCGTCCTCCTCGAACCAGGCGTCCATCGCGTCCCAGTCCAGGCGGACCAGGTCCCGCAGTTCCGGGATCGGCGAGTCCTCATAGCGCAGTGCGGCATCGACTGCTTCGGACCCGCCGACCCGGACCGTGTAGACCGTCCCGTCGCCGCGCGACGGCGACCGCTCGGCGCGGCCGGTCGGCACCAGCTCCGCGCGTACGTCCTTGATCGGCAAGTAGTACGCCGGGTAGTAGGGCACCTCCCAGACCAGCCAGGGCTGATACGAATCGGCGACCAACTGGCCGCCGAGAAAGGCTCGCACCCGTTTCGGGCTGGGCTCGACTCGAACCCGACCGCGTTCGGCCACCTACGCCGCCTGCAGACCCTCGGCCCGGGCCAGCTCCCGGAGCCGGCCGAGCGCCTGGATCTCCAGCTGCCGGATCCGCTCCCGGGACAGCGAGAACCTGGAGGCGACCTCGGTCAGCGAGTGCTCGCGACCGTCCTCCAGCCCGTACCGGGCTCGCATGATCCCGGCGGACCGGTCATCGAGGTGGTTGAGCAGGCTCTCGATCCGCTGCCGCTCCAGCCCGGAGAGCACCACGTCCTCCGGCGACGGCTCGTCGGAGTCGGCGACCAGGTCACCCAGGTTGGTGTCCCCGTCGTCACCCACCGGGGTGTCGAGCGAGACCGTGTCCTGCGACCAGCGCTTGAGCTCGTTGACCCGCTCGACGCTGACCCCGAGCGCGTCGGCGACCTGCTCCGGCTGCGGCTCCGCACCCATCTCGCGAGTCAGCTGCCGGATCACGTTGCGCATCCGGTTCACGTCCTCGACCAGGTGCACCGGCAGCCGGACGGTCCGCTCCTGCTGTGCGATCGCCCGCGAAATCGCCTGCCGGATCCACCAGGTGGCGTAGGTGGAGAACTTGTAACCGCGCTCGTAGTCGAACTTCTCCACCGCCCGCACCAGGCCGGTGTTCCCCTCCTGGATCAGGTCGAGCATCGGCATGCCAGACCGGACGTACCGGCGGGCGATCGACACGACCAGCCGCAGGTTGGCCCGGATGAACAGGTCCTTCGCCCGCTCCCCTTCGGCCACCAGCTGCTCCAGCTCACCGCGCTCGGCACCCTCCGGAATCCGGTCCTCCGAGAGCAAGTGGGCAGCGTAGAGGCCAGCCTCGATCGCCTTGGAGAGCTCCACCTCCTTGGCCGCGTCCAGCAGCGGCGTCCGGGAGATTTCGTGCAGGTAGACGCCGACCAGGTCGCGTTCCTCAGCGACTTCGTCGGTTCGTATCACCATCGTCTCCACGCCGGTCTCCTCCCCCGTACGTCTGCGCCGCCCTGTCGGGTAGCCACCTACAGTTGCCACCTACACAACAGATGACGCTTCGATCTGATTCCTCGTTGCCGCCCGAACTAAACGAATGTTCTGGCTTAGCGTGCCAGTCGTTCCTGAGACCTGCCTGAAAACGACCTTCGGCTTCACTGCCGATGACGCGGGATCTCGCCGGGCTCACGGGCTTTCGCCCGTTTCATCACACCAGTATGAACGTGTGCACGCAGTGACCGGGACCACTGGCGGGCTGCGATCCCGGTCACCAACTACCACGAAGGATGGTCCGGCCTGGTTCACCGTCGGAGCGACGATCGTCACACTCCATCACCGGCGCGCCGCCGACGGGCGAGTACGGTGTCGGAATGGCGACCGAAACGGTGCTCATCACCGGAGCCGGTGGCGGCCTCGGCGGCGCGGTCACCGAGGCGTTCGTGGCCGACGGCTGGCGGGTGGTCGCGGCGGTCCGCCGCCGCCAGCCCGACCAGCTGCCGGCGGCGGCGGCGCAGGTCGAGGCCGACCTCATCGACCCGGACGCGGTGGCGGCGGTGGTGCGGGAGGCGACCGCTGAGCCGGCCGCGCCGCTGCGGGCGGTGGTCAACCTGGTGGGTGGTTTCGCCAGTGGCGGGCGGGTGCACGAGACCCCGCTCGCCGACTTCGAGGCGATGTTCACGCTCAACCTCCGCCCGACCTACCTGGTGACTTCCGCCACGTTGCCGGCGCTGGTGGCGGCCGGCGGCGGGTCGGTGGTCTGCGTCTCATCCCGGGCCGCGCAGCGACCGTTCTCCGGCGCCGCCGGCTACGCGGCGAGCAAGGCGGCGGTGCTCGCGCTCGCGAACGCGGTCGCGGTCGAGTACGGCCGGGACGGGGTCCGCTGCAACACGGTCCTCCCGTCGGTGATCGACACGCCGGCGAACCGGGCCGCGATGCCGGACGCCGACCACACCGGCTGGGTGCCGCCGGCCCGGATCGCGGCGGTGATCCGGTTCCTCGCCAGCGCCGACTCGGCGCCGATCACCGGCGCCGCAATCCCGGTCTGAGTCGCCGCGGCCCGGTCCGAGCCGCCGCGCCCGGCCTGCATCGCCCGCCAGGTCCGAGTCGCCGCGCGCCCGATCCGGGACGCCGCGCGCCCGATCCGATCACCGCCGGACCGCCGATGATCTCGGCGTCCTCCGGCGAGATATCGACATTACTGAGTGTCTCATCGCACCCGGTGTCCGACGGGTCCACCGCCGACCGTGCGGGGATGAGCCGCATGGTCCACGTGCACCACTTCACGCACGGCTGGTTCAACCCCGTGATGGGGTTCAGCCTCGCGTTCCTTGGATCGCTGCTCGGACTCGGCTGCACCAACCGCGCCCGGGCCGTCCCCGCCCGGCGTCGCCGGGCTCGCTGGCTGGTGCTCGGCGCGATCTCGATCGGTGGCGTCGGGATCTGGCTGATGCATTTCATGGCGATGCTCGGGTTCGCCATACCCGGCAGCCCGGTCCGCTACCACCCGGGCCTGACCGCGCTCAGCCTGCTGATCGCGGTGGTCACCGTCGGGGCTGGACTGTTCGTGATCGGGATCGGCCGGCGGACCCTACCCCGGCTGCTCGCCGGTGGCATGCTCACCGGCACCGGTGTGGTCGCGATGCACTACACCGGGATGGCGGCGCTTCGGATCCCCGGCCGGATCAGCTACGAGTCCAACCTGGTCGTCGCCTCCGTCATCATCGCGGTGGTCGCGGCCACCGTGGCGCTCTGGTTCGCGGTCTCCCTGCGCCGCGGCGGCCCGGTGACCGCGGCCGCGGTGATCATGGCCCTGGCGATCTCCGGCATGCACTACACCGGGATGGCGGCGGTCCGGGTGGCGTTGCGGGACTCGATCACCGAGGTGGGTGGGGTGAGCCCGCTGCTGCTGATCATCCCGATCACCGTGCTCACCGCCGGGGCGCTGCTCGCCACCTCGTTCACCGCGCTGCAGGCGATGACCCAAGAGGAACTCGCCGGGGCGCCATCGCCGGCCGGGCCGGCCACCGGGCTCCGCCACTGACCGGGCTGGCCGCCGCCCGCGCGGCCCGGCCGGCCCGGCGGTGGCTGGAGACCTGGCAGGTCCGGCCGCAATAGCGGGGCACCCCGCCACTCTCGGTCAGCCGGACCGGCCGGAGCCCGCAGTTGGCACAGATCAACGGCACCGCCGAGTATCCCTTGGAGGTGTCCACAAGCAGCATGCCGCCGCGGATCACCCCGTTGTCGCGCTGCCGTACCGCGTCCTCCAGGCAGCTCTCCCGCACCGGGCAGGACAGGCACAGCCGTACCGCGGCCGGCCACATCGGCCGCTCGTCCGACGACCACCAGGCCGGATCCCGGCCGGCACAGGCCGCCCGGTCCCACCAACGGTGACGCTCTTCGGTAATCATCGACTGTCCCTCATTTCGTGGATCCGGCGAGGACCCCCTGGACGAAGTACCGCTGGCAGGCGAAGAACACCACCAGCGGCACCGACATGGACAGGAACGCACCCGGCCCGATCACGTCGAGGTTCGACGAGAACGCCCGCATCTGCTCCCGCAAGGCGTACGTAATCGGCGCGTTCTCGGAGGTCGCGAACACCAACGCGACCAGCAGGTCGTTCCATACCCATAGGAACTGGAAGATCGCCAGCGACGCCAGCGCCGGCCCGGACAGCGGCAGCACCACCCGGCGGAAGACCGCGAACTCGCTGCCACCGTCCAACCTGGCTGCTTCCAGCAGGTCCCGGGGGATCACTCGGAAGAAGTTGCGGAGTAGAAAGATCGCTAACGGCAACCCGAACGCCACGTGGAACGCCACCACCCCGGCGATGTGGCCGTAGATGCCGATCGCGCCGAACAGTCTGGCGTTTGGGATGATCGCTACCTGCACCGGCACCACGATCAGCCCCACCAGCGCCACGAACAGCCAGTCCCGGCCGGGGAACTCCAGCCAGGCCAGCGCGTACGCGGCGAACGCCCCGATCATCACCACCAGCACGGTCGACGGGACGGTGATCAGCACCGTGTTCCACAGTGATCGGACGATGCTCTGGTTGCTGAGCAACGCCACGTAGTTGTCGATCGTGAACTGGCTCGGCCGGGCCAGCGCCGTCCACCAGCCGGTGGCGCTGTTGTCGGCGGCGGTCCGCAGGCTCGCGATCGCCAGCCCGAGCGTGGGGAACAGCCACACCGCGGTGACCCCCAGCACCACCACCCGGGTGA
The DNA here is from genome assembly GCA_036564175.1 of Natronosporangium sp. Taxonomy (GTDB): domain Bacteria; phylum Actinomycetota; class Actinomycetes; order Mycobacteriales; family Micromonosporaceae; genus Natronosporangium. The sequence continues at coordinate 22,002 of DATCKZ010000086.1, read as the reverse complement.
CGAGTTCGGCGAGCCGGCGGGTCAGCCGGCTGCCCAGGCTCGGCTTCGGTGGTCCGATCGGGACGGTCCCGGCGGGCCGCAGCTTCGGCACTTCGGTGGTCACGAACGTCATCGCCCGTCCCACCCCCGACCGTTCCGCCGCAGCAGCCACGCCCGCCACGCCATCCCCGGCAGCACCAGCAGGAACAGCAGCACCGCGAGCGCGCTGCCGAGCCCGGTGTTCAGCTGGGTGAACGAGGCGTGGTACATCTCCAGCCCGAGCACGTTCGCCTCCGCCTGGGCCGACTCCGGAGCCAGCACCAACACCAGGTCGAAGACCTTCAACACGTTGATGACCAGCGTCACCGCCACCACGATCAGCACCGGCCGCACCAGCGGTACGGTGATCCGGCGCAGGATCTGCCACTCGGAGGCACCGTCGATCCGGGCCGACTCGACCGCCTCCCGCGGGATCGACGACAGGCCGGCCGAGATGACCACCATCGCGAACCCGGCCCACACCCAGATATACGAGCCGATCAGGGCCGGCGTAACCAGCCCGGGACCGAGCCAGGTCAGGCCCCGGAACGGTTCGGTGAAGTTGCCGGCGGCGAGCCGGACCGAGTACCCGCCGCCGGCAAGCTCTGGCACGGCGAACCGGCCGTGCTGGTCGGTACGGGTCTCGGCGACCACCTCGCCCCCCCGCAGCACCTGCACCGTCACTCCGGGCAGCCCCACCTCGCCGGCGTCGACCGCGCCCGGCGTACCGCCGCCACCACGCAGGAAGTCACGCCAGACCGTGCCCCGTACCCCTGGACCGGCCGGGGCGGCCGCCGCGGCGGCCGCGTCCTTCGGCAGGTGCGCGACCGGGATCCCCACCAGCGGCAGCGATACCGGCTCGCCGGCCTGCACCGGACCGGCGATGATCGCGCCGTCGGCGCCCTTCAGCAACCCGGAGTCTTCCCGGACGGTGGCGCCCGGGTAGGGCGCCGGCGGCCGGAACGTGTCGTGGACGGCCACCATCATGGCGTTCAGCAGGCCGCGGTTCGGGTCTTCGTCGTAGACCAACCGGAACGAGACGCCGGCGGCGAGAAACGAGATCGCCATCGGCATGAACAGCGCCATCCGGAACGCGTTGACCAACCGGACCCGCTCGGTCAGCACCGCGAACATCAGCCCCAACACGGTGACCACGGTCGGCGCGACCACCACCCAGATCGCGTTGTTGGTGATCGCCGTCCGGGTGTCCGGCGAGGTGAACATGTCGACGTAGTTGGCGAGCCCGACGAACCGGGAGCCGTCCGCGCTGTGCAGGCTCATCCAGAAGGTCTGGACGATCGGGTAGGCGACCAGCAGGCATACGATCAGCAGCGCCGGCGCCAGGAACAGTGCCGCGGTCCGGCGGTCCAGCCGCGCCCGCCGCCCCACCATGGTCCTCATGAGACACCCGTACCGCAGGGTTCCAGCTCGGCCCGGCACGGCCGCTGGAAGTCCGCCTGGGCGGCGGCCTCCAGCCGGGCCGCGAGCTCGGCCGGGTCGGTCGGCCGGGCCAGGAAGTCCTGCAGCAACCGCCACATGTCCGAATTGGTGCCACCGCCGAAGGTCTGCGGGGTGAGGTCGGACAGATCGAACCGGAGCAGCTCGGCGTCGGTGAGGGAGTCGGCCAGCTCGCGGCTGACCGGATCCGGGTAGGCGGACCGCGGCAGGCTCTGGTTCGCCGACAGGAACCCGCCTCGCCGCACCGCGATCGCCGCCGCGTCCGGCGAGGCGAGGAACGCGATCAGCGCCATCGCGGCCGGCCGGTCGGTGAGCGCCACCGCCTGGTCACCAGCGAACACCACCGCCGGCGGCGAATTGTTGATCGACGGCCAGTCGAAGAACTTGGCGCCCTCCCCCACCTCGACCGTCCCGAGCCGGTTGATCTCAGCCGCCACGAAGTCGGCCTGGTAGAGCATTGCCGACTTCGGCAGCTGCCCGAACACGTCGGCGACCGCCTGCACGAACTTGAGTTGGCTCGGCTGCCGCTGGATCCCCCGGTCCAGGGTCCAGTACTCCTGGAGCAGCCGGAGCGACTCCACCACCGTCGGGTCGGTCCACGGGATCTCGTGCCGGGCCAGCTGGTCGTACTTCTCCGGACCGGCCACCCGCAGGTAGATGTTCTCGAACCAGTCGGTCAGCACCCAGCCGTCCGCGCCCGGCACCGCCATCGTCCCGACCCCAGCGTCGGCGAGCGTCCGGGTGACCTCGATCAGCTCCTCCCAGGTGCGGGGCGGAGTGACCCCGGCCTCGGCGAACGCCTCGGTCCGGTACCAGATCACGGACTTGTTCGCGACCTTGAAATAGACCCCGTACAGCCGGCCGTCCACCACCCCGAGCTCGCGCCACGGGGCGGTGTGGTGCTCGGTCACCGCCTCGGCCGCCGGCCCGGTCAGCTCCGCGAGCTCGCCGCGGCGGGCCAGCTCCGCCACCACCCCGGGCATGCTGATCAGCGCCACGTCCGGCGGTGAGCCGCCGGCCAGCCGGCTGTTGAGGAGCGCCGGCAGGTCGTCGCCGCCGGAGGTGTAGTGGACGGTGGCACCGGTCCGGCGCTCGAACTCGGCCAGCACCGCCTGGAAGTTCGCCTGCTCGGCACCGGTCCAGACGCCGGCCACCTCGAGCGACTCACCGGCCAGCGGGCCACTACCGATCGTGCCGGCCGGCTGGATGCAACCAGCAGTGGCCAGCCCCACCACGATCGGTAGCGCGGCCCACCGCCCCCCCGGCCGGCCCCTGCTGAGCACCTCCCGCACCTCCCGCGTCGATGCTCACGCCGGGCGTTACCGGCGCACAATGGGGTGCGCCTTTTCGTAACGCAACCTGAATAGAGTTCACAAGATCGACAACTTGAGCCAGGGGGCTCGTTGGCCATCCCTCATCGCTCGCCCGGGTCCGCTGGCGCGATCGCGCCACTGGCGGGCTACAGCGTGGCCATCGCGAGTGACCGGCGCCGGCACGGGGTGGCCGACCTGCTGGAGAGCGTAGGCGCCCGGACGGTCGGGATCCAGGCCGCCCGGTCGGTCGCCAAGCCGGACCTCGCCGCGCTTCGGGAAGCCACCGAGCGCTGCCTGGCCGCGCCCTGCCACGAGGTGGTGGTCTCCTCCGCGCTCGGGCTGCGGGCCTGGATCACCGCTGCCCGGCGGTGGCGGCTCGCCGACGGGCTGGTCGCCCGGTTCGAGGCCGCCCGGCTGCTGGCCCGGGACGCCGCCGCCGCCGACGGGCTGCGGGCGCTCGGCCTTTCGGCGATCTTCTCGACCCACCGGGAGACCACCGAGGACCTGCTCCGGTTCCTGCTCGCCCAGCCGCTGGCCGGCCGGCGGGTGGTCATCCAGACCAACCAGCTCGCGCTGGCCGAGCCGTGCCAGGCGCTGCGCGCCGCCGGTGCCGAGGTGATCGAGGCGCCGACGTTCACCGCCCAGCCGCCGGCCGAGTCGTTCTCGTTGCGCCGATTGGTGGATCTGGTGATCCGCCGCCAGGTGGACGGGCTGGTACTGGTCGGCGCGGTGGTCGCCGAGCAGCTCTGCGGCCAGGCGAAGAAGGAAGGCCGGTTACCCGAACTCCGCTCCGCCCTACAGTACGATGTACTGTGCGTAGCGCTCGGACAACAGACCGCGACGCCGCTGCAGGCACACGCGGTGCCGGCCGTGCTCGCCGAGCGCCCGTTCGCCGAGGAGGTAGCGGAGGAGGTGCTGCGCAGGCTGCCACAGCGCGGCCTACAGCTGGCAGTCGGCGGGCACCAGCTAGAGGTACGGGGGCAAGCGATTGTGCTCGACGGCCGGCTCATTCCGGTGCCGGACGGGCCGTTGTCGGTGCTCCGGGCACTCGCCCGGGAGCCCGGCCGGGTGCTGTCCGCCGCCGAGATCCGCCGCGGCGAGCCGAGCTGGGCCGACGTTGACGACCACGCGGTCGAGATGGCGGTGTCCCGGCTCCGCCGGTTACTGGCTGGCGCTGATCTGGTGCAGACGATCGTCAACCGGGGGTACCGGTTGGTGGCGTGACCGGCCCGGGGCTGTGTTACGGAATCGTTACCAACAAAAGTACGGGGGTGCCACTGGACACCACCGTCCAACGGAGATTACGTGATCAACACGGACCGGCACAACGCAGGTGTCCGGGCGCCGTCACCGGTGCCGGACCGGCAACGGAGGAGTGGTAACAGGATGAGAATGAGAACACCGTGGTTGGCAGCTGCTGGGGCGATCGCCCTGCTCGCGGTCGCCGCATGTACGCCGGGCGGGGACGACGGCGACGATGAGGGTAGCGGCGAGCTGGTCTGGGCGATCGGTGGCGCTGAGGCGCAGCCCGGCGGCGTGCACCAGAGCGTGGTGGAACTGTGGAACCAGCAGAACCCTGACACGCCGGTCCGCATCGAGGTCCTGCCCGATGCGGCGGACCAGCAGCGCGAGCAGCAGGCGCTGCAACTCGACGCCGGGGAGAGCACGTTCGACATCCTCGGGATGGACGTGATCTGGACCGGTGAGTACTCGGAGAACGGCTGGCTGGAAAGCCTCGAGGACGTGCGGGCTGAGATCGAGGCCGCGTCGCTGCCCGGTCCGTTCGAGTCCGCCACCTGGGGTGGCACGCTGTGGGCCGCGCCGTACAACACCAACGCCGGCTTCCTCTACTACCGCACCGACCTGGTCGACACGCCGCCCACGACCTGGGACGAGCTGTGCACCACCGCGGCCGACATCGCCGAGCAGGAGGGCATCGGTGGGTTCATCGGCCAGGGCGCGCAGTACGAGGGGTTCGTCGTGAACTGGCTCGAGTACTACTGGGGCGCCGGTGGCGAGCTGTTCAATGAGGACCAGACCCAGGTCATCTTCGACGTGGACCTCGCGGTGCAGGCGACCGAGTTCATGGCCGAGGCGATGGATACCTGCTACGCGCCGGGCTTCAACACCGCCCAGGAGGAGGAGGCTCGCAACGAGTTCCAGTCCGGGAACACGGTGTTCATGCGGAACTGGCCGTACGTCTACTCCATCATCAATGAAGACAGCGGCAGCCCGGCGAACGGCAACTTCGACATCGCGCCGCTGCCGACCTTCACCGGCCAGGGCACGATCTCGGCGCTGGGTGGCTTCAACCTCGCCGTGAGCGCGTTCTCCGACAACAAGGAGGCGGCCAAGGAGTTCGTGGTCTGGGCGGCCACCAACCCGGAGCCGCAGGCGATGCTGGCGACCGAGGGCTCGGTGCCTCCCACCATGGCGTCGGTGTACGAGGATCTCGCCTCGGACCCGGTGATGGCGCTGCTCGGTCAGATCCTGCCGGACGCCAAGCCGCGGCCGCCGTCGCCGTCCTGGAACGAGATCAGCGTCGAGATGCAGCAGGCGCTGTTCCCGGCCGTGAACGGTGACGCCGACCCGCGGGCGGCGGCCGAGCAGGTCCGGGCGTTCCTCGAATCCACACTCGAGTAAGTCGGAAGGGGGCTGTCATGGCCGACACTACGGTGGCACCGGAGCCTGATACACGGTCGAACCTGGACGGTGACGGCCGTGGCGGCCCCCGCCGGTTCCGTAACGGCCTGTCCGAGAAGAGCCTGGCGCGGATCTTCGTCACCCCGGCGATCCTGTTGATGGCGCTGGTGGCGCTGTTCCCGGTGATCTACGCGTTCATCCAGAGCCTGTACCTCTACCGGCGGCGCACGCAGATCGGGTTCGGCGGGTTCGACAACTACGTCGAGGCGCTCACCGACGACCGGTTCTGGGGCGCGATCCGGTTCACCTTCATCTTCACGGTCATCTCGGTGTTCTTCGAGTTCGTGATCGGGATGGGGTTCGCGCTGCTGATGAACCAGGCGTTCCGCGGCCGCGGGGTCACCCGGGCGTCGATCCTGGTGCCGTGGGTGATCCCGACCGTGATCGCGGCGCAGATGTGGTTCTTCATGTTCAACGTCACGCCCGGGTTCATCAACGAGGTGTTCGGGCTCGGCGACTTCAACTGGCTGGGCCAGCGCGGCTGGGCAACCTTCGCGATCATCGTCGCGGACGTCTGGAAGACCGCGCCGTTCGTCGCGCTGCTGCTGCTCGCCGGGTTGCAGACCATCCCGAACGAGGTGTACGAGAGCGGCAAGGTGGACGGAGCCGGGATGTTCAGCCGGTTCTGGTTCATCACGTTCCCGCTGCTGCGCCCGGCGATCCTGGTGGCGCTGCTGTTCCGGACCGTCGACGCGCTCCGGGTCTACGACCTGCCGCAGGTGATGACCGGCGGCGCGTTCAACACCGAGTCGCTGTCGATCCTCGTCCAGCAGTACGTCGTGCGTACGCCCAACCCGGGCTACGGCGCGGCCCTGTCCACACTGACCTTCGTGATCGTGCTCGGCGTCGGCATCATCTTCGTACGGTTGCTCGGCCGAGACCTCGTCATCGGTAGAGGGGAGGCCCGCTGATGACCACCGCCGAAGCTCGGCTCCTGGACGAAGCGGCCCGCCGCCGGCGAGCCCGGCGGGACGCCGCCCGGATCTGGGCCAAGACCGCCATGCTCGGCGTGATCCTGTTCTACTGCCTGTTCCCGTTCTTCTGGCTGATCATGACCAGCCTGAAGCTCGGCGACCGGGCACTGAACAGCCCGAACCTGTTCCAGGGTCCGTTCGGCCTGCGCAACTACCAGAATGTGTTCGAGCAGGACTTCGGCCTGAACCTGCGGAACTCGCTGGCGATCGCCGGTATGACCACGATCCTGTGTGTCCTGATCGGGTCGCTGTGCGCGTACGCGATCGCCCGGCTGCCGCTGAAGCGGAAGCTGCTGCTGCTCTCGGCGGTGCTGGCGGTCTCGCTGTTCCCGCCGGTGGCGCTGGTCCCGCCGCTGTATGACCTGTGGCGGCGGCTCGGGCTGCTCAACACCTGGGAGGGCCTCTACATCCCGTACACGGCGTTCACGTTGCCGCTGACCATCTTCATCCTGACCACGTTCTTCGCGTCGATCCCGAAGGACTTGACGGAGGCGGCGACGGTGGACGGGGCCACGCCGTTCCGGGCGTTCTACCGGATCGTGCTGCCGCTCGCCGCGCCGGGCATCTTCGCCGCCGCGATCATCATCTTCGTCAGCGCGTGGAACGAGTTCCTGCTGGCGAGCACGTTCGCGCCGCGGAACCCGGAGGTCGCGCAGACGGTGCCGGTGGCGATCGCCGCGTTCACCGGAGCGGTCGAGTTCCAGCGGCCGATCGGCACGATCACCGCCGCCTGTGTGGTGGTCACCATCCCGATGATCATCGTGGCGCTGGCGTTCCAGCGCCGGATCGTGGCCGGCCTCACCGCCGGCGGCGTCAAGGGCTAACCCGAGTCGGTCGCCGCGATCATGGAGGTTTCGGCGCGTCGCACGGCGGGTCGCCGAAAGCTCCATGATCGCGGCAAGCGGGCAGGCTCAGGTGAACGGCTTCTCGGCGCGGTAATAGCGCTCGGCGCCGGGGTGCAACGGGACCGGGTGAGTCGCTACCGCTGACCGGTGGTCGAGCCGGCGGGCCTCCTGGTGCGCCGCCACCAGCTCCGGCTTCGCGTCGAAGAGCAGTTCGGTCAGCCGGTAGGCGTAATCCTCCGGCAGGTCCCGCCGGACCACCAGCACGTTGGCGACGGTCACGGTCGCCACCTCCTGGTCGACCCCCGGATAGCTGCCGGCCGGGATCGAGCCCGGCTGGTAGTACTGGCCGGACTGCGCCTGCAGGTCGGCCACCAGCTCCGGGAAGCTCAGCAGCCGGACCGGCACGGTCGCGGCGAGTTCCGCCACCACCGGGGTCGGCAGGCCACCGGCGACCACGAACGCGTCGATCTCACCGGCCGCGAGCGCTGCCGCCGAGGTACGCGGACTGTGGTCGGACGGGTTGGTCAGGGTGACCCCGGCCGCCCGCGCCAACCGGTCGGCCATGATCGGCGTACCGGACTTCTCCGGGCCCACCGACACCCGCCGGTCGGCCAGCTCCGCCAGCTCGTCGATCCCGCTGCTGGCGAGCGTCACCACCTGCAGGTAGTCGTCGTAGAGCCGGGCCAGCGCCCGGATCGGCACGGCGGTGGCGAACGGCGGCTGCCCGGTGACCGCCAGGTCGGCGACGTCGACGGTGGCGAACCCGACGTCCGCCCGGCCCTCGGCCACCAGTTGCAGGTTGTGCACCGAGCCGCTGGTGGCGACCACGTCCACTTGCGCCGACCAGGCATCCCGGGCCGCCTGCGCGAGCGCCTCGCCGAGCGCGGCGTGCACCTCCCCCGGCCCGCCGGCGGCGATCACCAGCCGGTCCGGCGCGGCCGGCGGATCGCCGGTGCAGGCGGCCGGGAGCAGCACCGACAACGCCGCCAGCGCGGCCACCCGTACCTTCACGTCACCGCCAGACCCTTCACGGCGTCGCCGCGACCAGCCGGATCCGGGCGTGCAGCCCGTGCGGCTGCGCCGGCATGAGATCGAACCGCCCGCCGGAGGCGGTGACCAGCGCGTCGGCGATCGTGATCCCCAGCCCGGAGCCCTCGACGTGCTGGTGGCCGGCGGCCCGCCAGAACGGCTGCGCCGCCTGCGCCAGGTCGGCGGTCGGCAGGCCGGGCCCATCGTCGATCACGTGCACATCCACCCACTGTGGATCTGGATGGTCCACAAGCACCAGCACCTGGTGACCGCGGCCGACGAACTTCACCGCGTTGCTCAGCAACGCGTCGAGCGCCTGGTCGAGGGCTTGCGGTGCGGCCCGGACCAGCGCCCGCCGGTCGCCGGTCCGGAGCAGCCGGACCCCGGCCTGCTCGGCCGCCTGGCTCCAGACCGCCACCCGGGCGTCCGCCACCTCGGCAGCGTCCACATCGGTCACATCGTCGGCGGTCGCCTCCGCCCGGGCGTACGTCAGCAGCGCGTCACACATCGCGCCCAACCGCTCGATCTCCTCCTTCACCATCCGGTGGTCGTCGAGACCGGCCGGGGTCACCGATGGTTCGAGGTTCTCCACCCACAACCGGAGGGTCGCAAGTGGCGTCCGCAGCTGGTGGCTCGCGTACGAGACGAAGCTGCGCTGCCGCTCGATGACGGTGGCCAACCGCTCGGCCATGGTATTGAACGACGCGGTCAGCCGCTGCAGCTCCGGCGGGCCGGCCGCGGCCAGCGGCCGGTCGCCGAACCGCCCGGCGGCGAGCGCGTGTGCCGCCTCGTCGAGCTGCTGCACCGGTCGCAGCATCCAGTTCGCCAGCGGGGCGGCCGCGATCGTGCCGGCGAGCAGCACCGCCGCGCTCACCGCCGCCAGCAGCGCCCACCGCCGCCAGGTGGTGGCGGCGAGCGCGTCGGTCGGCGAGACGGTCAGCGCCGCTCCGAAGATCTCGCCACCCCGGCCGACCGGCTCGGCGACCACCAGCGGCGCGTCGTGCCACGGCCACCAGGTGCTCGCCGGTTCGGTCCGCTGGCCGGACAGCGCGGCCGCGATCTGCTCCCGCAGTTCGTCGGTGGTGACGTCGATCCCCTCCCGGGAAGCTACGATCGGCCGGCCGTCCCGGGCCACGATCACCGCGGCGATCCCGAACAGCTGGTCGTACTGCCGGAGTTCGGCGGCGAGCCCGGCGGTCTGGTTGGTCCGCAGCGCCGGCTCGGCGAGCGAGGCGAACCGGGCGGTGTCCCCCTGCCGGTCGACGAACAGCTGGTTGCCGACGTTGTTCGCGAGCGCGATCGCCAGCGGCACGTTCAGCCCGACCAGCACCGCCGCTAGCAAGGTCACATAGATGACGATCAGCCGTCGGCGCATCGTGCCACACCCGAGTCGTCGCCGGCGACCAGCCGGTACCCGACCCCGCGGATGGTCTCGATCCGGGCCCCATCACCGATCTTCTGGCGCAGCGTAGCCATATGGACATCGAGGGTACGGGAGACCCCGCGCCACGAGGTCTGCCAGACCTCCCGGAGCAGCCGGTCCCGGCGTACCGCCACCTCCGGCTCGGCCGCCAGGATCGCCAGCAGCTGGAACTCCTTGCGGGTCAGGGTGAGCGGCCGGCCGTCCACGTACGCCTGGTGCTTGTCGAGGTCGACCCGGAGCCGGCCGACGGTCCGGGCGCCGGCCGGCCGCGGCCGCACCCGGCGCAGCACCGCCTCCATCCGGGCATGCAGCTCAGCGAAACCGAACGGCTTCGAGACGTAGTCGTCGGCGCCACTCCGGAGCCCGATCACCCGGCTCCGCTCCTCGCCCCGGGCGGTCAGCATGATGATCGCGACGTCGCTGTTCTGCCGGAGCCGCCGGCAGACCTCGATCCCATCGCCGTCGGGCAGGCCGACGTCGAGCAGGATCAGGTCGCACGGCGGCGCGGCGAGCGCCGCGCTGGCGGTGGCGGCGTGCTCCACCTCGTAGCCACTACGGCGGAGCGCCGCGGTCAGCGCGGTCGCGAACCGGATGTCGTCATCGACGAGCAGCACTCGCATCGGGCTCATTGTGGTACGCGGCAACCACTCGCGCGAGGCCTGACGTGCTAATTCTTGGTCAAGCGGCACCGGCCGCGGTTGTCCGGCCGACCGGCCGGCGACCATGCTGGCAGTACGGCGGGCGGGCGTGCGGCTAGACGGGGCGGCGCGCCGGTTAGGAGTCTCGGATGCTGGTGTCGCGATCCACCGAGGAATCCCATCTCTACATGTACCTGCACCCGTGTCGATGCGGGGAAGCCGAGTTCGAGTGGCAGGACCACGAAATCGTTACCGGGAACGGCTGGTTGGTCGCCATCTATTCTGGCGAGTGTGGACGGTGTGGCCGGCCGCGCAGCTTCGAGTTCGCGCTGGCCCCGGAGCCCTCGCCGCCGCCGCCGGCGCTCGGCGGTGACCAACCGTCCCGGATCATCGACCCCGGGGAGTTCCTGGCCACCGCCGAGGAGCTGGCGGCGGACGTGCCGGCCGATCCGGCCGAGGTCGACGACGACGAGTTCCACGCCGCCCGGGATGCGGTCGCGTTCGCGGTGGCCTGCGTCGACGAGGTGCTGAAGTTCATCCCGGCCGAGGCCGAGCTGGTGCCGACCGAGGCGATCCGGCGGGCGGCCAGCCGGCGCCGCTACCGGCGCGCCCCGGAGCAGTTCAGCCGGCGCTGGTTGACCGAGCGCCGCGACGAATACCGCCGGCTGCTCGCCGCGTACGACGCTGCCGGCGTCACCGGGGTGCCTGGCTGATCCTGCGGGATGGTCGGGCGGCGGTACCCTTCTCACCGTGATGACGGTACGGCGGCGGTGCTCGCGGCTGGCGTCGGTGCTGCCCGGGCTCACCGCCGGCGCGCTGCTGGCCGCCTCGGCGCTGGCAGCCGCCCCGGCCACCGCGCTCGCGCAGAGCAACTGCGAGCCGGCCGAAGGGCAGACCATCACCGACACCCCGTGGCCGCAGGAGTGGTTCGACCTGGACCGGCTCACCCCGGCGCCGCGCGCCAACGGCGTGACGGTGGCGGTGATCGATACCGGGGTGGACGACGACCATCCGCAACTCGACGGCCGGGTGCTGGCTGGGCAGGACCTGATCGAGGAAGAACCGGGGCCGGACGGCCGGACCGACTGCAACGGCCACGGCACCGCGGTAGCGAGCATCATCGCCGCCGGCCCGTCCGACGAGGTCGGCTTCGTCGGGCTGGCGCCGGGAGCGGAGATCCTGCCGTTCCGAGTCTCGGTGCAGCAGGTCGAGACCGACGACCGGGGCGAGGAGCAGCAGCGCGAGCGGATCCCGCCGGAGCCGGTGGCGGAAGCGATCCGGCTGGCGACCGACCAGGGCGCCCGGGTCATCAACATTTCGATCGCTTTCTACTTCAGCAGCGTCGAACCGATCCGGATCCTCGAGGACGCGGTCAACTACGCGCTCGAACGCGACGTGGTGGTGGTGGCGGCGGCCGGCAACCGGAAGCGGGAGGACGGCCCGCCGGACCCGCCGGCGTACCCGGCGATGTTTCCCGGCGTGGTGAGCGTCGGTGCGCTCCAGTCGGACGGGGCGCGGCTGGTCGAGACCTACGTCGGCCCGGGGGTCGACCTGCTCGCGCCGGGCGCGGACGTCGTCTACGCGACCCCGGACGGCCGGCACGCTCGCGGCGCTGGGACCAGCTTCGCAGCGGCGTTCGTGAGCGGGGCCGCGGCCCTGCTGATCGCCAGCGAGCCGGAGCTGTCCGGCCCGGAGGTGGTGGAGCGGCTGGTCGCGACCGCCGATCCCGGCCCGGGGTCCGCGATCTCCTACGCCCCGATCGTGAACCCGTACCGGGCGCTCACCGGCCGGGTCGCCGACGGTGCCCCGGTCGCGGTGCCGGCACCGAGCGAGCCGCCGCCGGACCCGGCGGCGATCGCCCGGGCGGAACGGTGGGAGCGCAACACCCGGCGGGCGGTGGCCATCATGGTGGTCGCCATCTCGCTCACCATCATCGGGTTCATCGGGGCGACGGTGTGGCGGCGCGGCGAGCGGCTCGGCTGGCGACCCGGCCAGCGCCGCGACCCGGAGTTCCCACACACGACGGTGGACGAACCGGAACGGGTGTTCTTCAGCGTGCCGACGCCGCGCCAGCGCCGCTGACGACGACCGTCCTCAACCGGCCACCGAGACCACCGAACCGTGGCCTAAACCGGCCACTGGAGAGCGTGAACAACCGGCCTCAACTCGGCTGACCAACCGGCGAAGCACCGTGACGCAACAGTCCTAAATCGGCCAATCATCGGTCCTAAATCGGCCAATCGACGGTCCTAACCCGGCCGATGGCGAGGCGCACCACGACCGATTCCGGCCGCAAAAGCAAACCACCGGCTCGCCGTGCTGGCGAAGCCGGTGGGCTGCTGAACGACTGACTTACCGCATGAACCGCTGCGCGTTCCGCAGCTCCTGCGCCGCCATCCGCTCGCTGGACTCGTACACCGCCCGAGAGACCGCCTGCAGCAGCCCCTGAATGTTCTCAGCAGCGGTGTTCCACTGGTTCTTCAGGTCCTGGTAGCTGCCGCGGCTGTTGCCGCCCCAGTCGGCCAGCTTGACGTCGAGGCTCTTGTTGAGCGTGTCGAGCTTCTCCATCATGATCCGGCATGCATTGTTGATGTCCTCGGAGGCCTGTACCAGCTGGGGGAACTGGTAGGTCATCGGCCCGTCGAGAAGCTTCACCGGCTTGAACATCAGCTCACCTCCTAGTTGTTCATCGCCTCGGTGATCTGGCTGTTGCTAGCGCCAGACTCAACCGCGTTCTCGATGTCGTCACCCTGGCCGAGCAGCCGGGTCAGGTCGCCAGGCTCCATCGCGCCGGTGGCCGCCAGGTCCGACGCGATCTCCTCGTCGGTCATCGCGAACTCGTCGGCCGAGATCCCCATCGAGTCAGCGATCGAGGTCAGCGCGGCGTACAGCGTGCGCATGTTCTCTGCCAGCGCGTTCTGGATGTTCTGGTAGGTGGTACCTGCAGTACCAACCCACGCCGTGGCAAGTGGTGCCAGCTGCTCCAGGGTCCCGCTCAGCAAGCCGTTGAGCTCCTCTGCGGTCTGCCCCGCCTCGATGGCGCCGCTCCTCAGCAGTCCGTGATCGACCTGCGTGAGCCCGCCGCCACCTGTCTCGTCAAACATCGGGGATAGTCACCTCCCACTGATTGATCCCACTCTCGCAATCTACGAGTTGCCCGCCAGGCTAGCGCCCCCGCGCAACTCTCTACCATGCTCGCCCGCAACTTTGCGAAGGATTAACCACCGCCTACACCGAGCGGCCCGACCGGCACCGGGTCACGCGCCACCGCCGGATCGAGATCAGGCCCGGCCGGCAACAACCCGACCAGTCCACCGGACACCCTGACCTGCTTGTCCAGGTCGTAGCCGAGCATCGCGGCGACCGACACGTCGGCGAGCGCGAACCGCCGACCCTGGTCGTTGACGACATACCAGGCGCCACCGGGGGCGTCCGGCGCCGACACCGACTGCACCAGCACCGCCTTACCGCCGGGAACGTTGACATAACTGGCCAGTGGGCTGTTGTTTTCGGAGACCAGCTGGGTGGCGTTCTGCGCGTCCAGCGTGCCGCCGGTCAGCACGTCCGGTGTGAACTCACCGGGCGGGAACACCCCGCAGACCGACCGGCCGAGGGCGGTTCCGGTCACGAACGGGGGTGCGGTCCGCGGCGGGCTGGTGTCGGTCAGGCTCGGCAATGGATTCCGCGGCACGTTCGCCGCCGGGCTGAGTGGGATCGGTTGCGCACCGGTGAGCCGAGCCACCGTCTCGGCCTGCAGCTGAGTGATCTCGTCCAGTTCGGTCTCCTGCACCAGGTAGTACCGGTTCTGGTCCTGGATCACGTCGCCGATCCGCAGCTCCTCGCCGGGGACCGCGGTGCTGGGCTGATCACCGGGCTGGTAACGCGGTGGCAGCGTCAGCTCGTCGCCCTCCGGCAGAGCGTCCACAAAGGCTGGCGACACCGGCACGGCGTCGGTCGGGCTGACCTGCAGCGCTTGCAGCACGGCGTCTTCGATGTCCGGGTCCACCGGATGCTGGTAGCCCCGCAACACCATGGCGTACTGCCCTTCCTCGGTGGCCTCCCGGATCAGCACCGCCCGCTCCCCGACCGGTGCCCCACCCTGCGGTGCCGAACCGACCCCGAGCACGGTGACGGTCACCGCGTCGCTCTGGTCGTCCGGCGGCTCCTGCGAGCAGAGCGTCCAGGCGTCGGTGAGCAGGCTGTCGTTGCCGGGAAACGCGTGCGGCAGGCCCTGGATGCCGAGGGTGGCGCCGCCGCGCGGGACGCCCTCGATCGACCGGGCGGACACCTGGGTCACCTCCGCGCCGTTCATGGCCAGCTGGGCGGAGATCAGGTTGGCCATCGGGTGCAGCTTGTCATCGAAGTAGAGATAGACGTTGTTGGTGCCCTTCTCCACGATGATCGAGTCGCCCTCCTGCCAGCTGGTGTTGCCACCGCCCCGGAGCGCGCCGATCACTCCGAACACGGCGGCCACCACCACGGCGACCATCACGCTGCCGAATCCGGACCAGCCGAGCCGGCGGAACGGCAGCTCCGCCGGGTCGCTCTCCCTGGCGACCAGCCCCGAGACCACCCGTTGCAGGAAGAACTCGTACGAATGGACCTGGTCGGTCCGTGATTGCATCGGCATGGCTTACCCGGTGAGTCCTCGCACGTATGCGTACAGGCCGAACACGTCGGCGGCGAGCGGCACCACCGCGAGTGTCAGCAGCACGTCCAGGATGTCGGCGTACCGCCCGAGCCGCGGCGACGGCGGCCGCCGGCGATAGGTCAAGCCAGCCGCCAGCGCGATCAGCGCGACCACCGTGACCACCGGCAGCGCGAGCAGCACCCGGTCCTCACCGCCGGCGATCCCCAGCGAGCCGCCCACCAGGGCGAGCCCGGCGGCCCCCGCGAACAGCAGCGGCACCCGGTGCCGCACCCCGATGTGGAACCGCGCCCGCAGCAGGAACGCGAGCGACACGGTCACCGCAAGCAGGATCGCGGTCACCCGCCGCTCCGCCGCGAGCATCGCCAGGCCCACCACCGTCGCCACCGCGATCCCGATCAGGCCACCGGTCAGCACCTCGTCGGCGCGGGCGGTGGCCTGCTCCACGGACCGCCGGTCCGGCTGCGGGGTGTCGGCGATCAGGTCCTCCGGGTTCCGCGGCAGGTCCGGCAGCGGGATCCGGCCGACCCGCATCGCGATCGTCGGCAGCAGCGGGCTGAACAGCAGCAGGATGCTCACCACCAGCGCGGCCGAGCCAGCACCGTCGAAAATGGAAAACAGCAGCGGTAGGGCGGCGCCGAGCACCCCGAACATGCCGACGGTCATCCCGGCGACGAACAGCCGGCCGTGCTCGCCGGTGGCGAGGTGGCCGGCGAGCCCGGTCACCACCACCAGCGCCGAGCCGGTGAGCAAGTGCGGCGCGCCGATATTTACCAGCGGCTCGTCGCCGAGCAGCAGCAACATCCCGCCGAGGAACGCGAACGGCATGGCGGCCGCGGCGACGTCGGCACCGGCGGCGGCGTCGGCGATCGCCCTCGACAGGATCGCGCCGGTGACCAGCAGCACTCCGGCGACGCCCAGCGTCAGCGCCGCCGTGACCGTCCACGGTGGTCCGGCGAACGCGGCGGTCACCAGGCCGACCAGCAACGCGATCGCCGCGAACTCCAGCCCAGCGACCCGGGTGGCGCCGCCGGCCCAGCGGGCGCCGCGCCGGCGCGCACCGGCCGCGATCACATCGACGATGTCGTCATAGGTGGTCTCCGGCCACTCCAGCCGGCGCGGCACCAGGTGAACAACCTCACCGTCCCGGACCCGCTGGGCGGCGAGACTGGCGCCCGGGTCCAGCATCGAACCGTCGCTGCGCCGCAGCACCCAGCCTTCGTGGGCCAGACCCTGGTCGGCCAGCTCCTCGCCGGCGTGCCGGAGCAGGCCCGGTAGCAGGTGGGTCACCGGCAGTTGATCCGGAAACGCCAGCTCCAGCCGGCGGCGAGGGGCGAAAACCACCAAGCGGGTGAGCCCAACCGCTGAGGAGCGGGGCCCCGGTGGGCGCTGTGCAGGCGGGGACGGGGCAGATGGCACAGTCATGGGGAACGCTCCAACCTCAACTCCTCGCTAAGGGCGTGGTGCGCGTTTGCACGTGAAGTCTATTCTTAGCGCGACAGGACAACCCGGTGGCCTGAGTCATCATCAATTCGCCAGGGAGGCAGCGCATTGAGCACGGTCGTCGTCAAGCGGCTGCCGCGCACCCCTGAGCCGCACTGGCCCACCGGCGAAATGGTGCTGCAGCCACCCCCGGAACTGCCTGGTGACGCCCGCCGCAACTGGGGCCGGCTGGTAATGATCCTGCCGATGCTGGCCGGTTCGGCGGCGATGGCGATGATGTATAGCGGCACCGGCGGCGGCCGGTTCGGTGCCCTGCCCGGCGCGCTGTTCGGGGTCTCGGCGCTCGGGATGATCGGGATGGTGTTCAGCCAGTCCGCCGCCGGCAAGGGCAAGCGGGAGATGATCCGGGAGCGCCGGCGGTATCTGCGGCAGCTCAGCCAGCAGCGGCTGCAGGTGCAGCGGACGATCGCCCAGCAGCGCCGGGCCACGTTCTATCGGCATCCGGATCCGGATGCGCTCTGGACGATTCCGAGCAGCGCCCGGCTGTGGGAGCGGCGGCGCGGCGACGTCGACTTCGCGCAGCTGCGGGTGGGGCTCGGCCCGCAGGAGCTCGCCACCCCACTGCGACCACCCGAAGGTAAACAGCTCGAAGACCTCGAGCCGATGTGCGCGCTCGCGCTGCGCCGGTTCATCACCACCTATGCGGTGGTGCCGGACCTGCCGATCGTGATGGCGCTCACCGGCTTCTCCGGGATCTATCTGCGGGGTGATCAGGAGCGCGGCCGCGGCCTGTGCCGGGCGCTGCTGGCCCAGATCGGCACCCTGCACACCCCCGACGACCTGCTGGTCGCGGTCTGCGCGAGCCCGGACCGGCTGCCGGCCTGGGAGTGGGTGAAGTGGCTGCCGCACGCGCTGCACCCGAGCAAGGCGGACTCGCTGGGCCGTCGCCGGCTGGTCGCGGAGTCGATCACCGGGCTGGAGGAGATGCTCGACGACGTGCTCGCCACCCGGTCCCGGTTCAGCGCCACCACCCCGACCACGCCGTCCGGCCCGCACCTGGTGGTGCTGCTCGACGGCGGCGATGTCACCGGCTCTGAGCATCTGCTGCCCGACGGCGGCGCGAGCGGGCTGGACGGGGTCACGATCATCTCGATCGGTGGCCAGCCGCCGCGGGTGCTCGATCCGTCGAAGCTGGTGCTGGAGATCGCGGCCAACGGCGAGCTGCGGAGCACCACCGTCGGCGGCACCGAGCGGCTCGGCCGGGCCGACTGGCTCAGCCTGGTCGAGGCCGAGTCGCTGGCGCTGCAGCTGGCGCCGCTGCGGCTGTCGGCCACCGAGGACCAGGACGACGACGAGCCGCTCGCCACCGACCTCGGCCTGCCGGAGCTGCTCAAGCTCGGCGATCCGTACCAGTTCGATCCCGGTACGGCGTGGGCGCCACGCTCCAACCGGCAGCGGCTGCGGGTGCCGATCGGGGTCGGCCAGAACGGCATGCCGGTGGAGCTGGACCTCAAGGAGTCCGCGCAGGACGGGATGGGTCCGCACGGGCTGCTGATCGGTGCCACCGGTTCCGGTAAGTCCGAGCTGCTACGCACGCTGGTGCTGGCGCTCGCCGCCACCCACGACTCGACCACGCTCAACTTCGTGCTGGTCGACTTCAAGGGTGGTGCGACCTTCACCAAGCTCGACCGGCTGCCGCACACTAGCGCGGTCATCACCAACCTCGCCGACGAGCTGCCGCTGGTCGACCGGATGCTCGACGCCATCCAGGGTGAGCTGATCCGCCGGCAGGAGCTGCTCCGGGCGGCCGGCAACTACGCGTCGCAGCGTGACTACGAGCAAGCTCGGCGCGCCGGCGCGCAGCTCAACCCACTGCCGAGCCTTCTGATCATCTGTGACGAGTTCTCCGAGCTGCTCACCGCCAAGCCCGACTTCATCGACATGTTCGTCCAGATCGGACGGGTTGGCCGATCGCTCGGGGTGCACCTGCTGCTCGCCTCGCAGCGGCTGGAAGAGGGCCGGCTGCGCGGCCTGAACGAGCACCTGTCCTACCGGATCGGGCTGCGGACGTTCTCGGCGATGGAGAGCCGGGCGGTGCTGGGCACCCAGGACGCCTACCACCTGCCGCGCTCCCCCGGACACGGCTACCTCAAGATCGGCACCGACGAGATGATCCGGTTCAAGGCGGCGTACGTGTCGGGTGTCTACCGCCGGGCGGAGAACACCGGCAGCCTCACCCCGGCCCAGGCGACCGCCCAGATCCGGGAGTACACCACCGCCTACGTCCCGGCCCCGGCCGAACCGACCCCGGAGGTCGTGGAGCCGAAGCCGGACGAGAACGCGATCGGCGAGAGCGTGCTGGACATCCTGGTCGACCGGCTGGCCGGCAAGGGCGACCCGGCCCACCAGGTCTGGCTGCCGCCGCTGCGCGAGCCGTCCACGCTGGACCAGCTGCTGCCACCGCTGGGCACGGTGGCCGGCCGCGGCTTCACCACCGCCGAGCCGGCGTACCAGGGCCGGCTCAGCGCCCCGGTCGGGATCGTCGACAAGCCGCTCGAGCAGCGCCGCGATCCACTGTGGCTGGATCTGTCCGGCTCGGCCGGGCACGTGATGGTGGTCGGCGGGCCGCAGAGCGGCAAGAGCACGCTGCTGCGCTCGCTGGTGTGCGGGTTCGCGCTCACCCACACCCCGCGCGAGGTCCAGTTCTACATCCTCGACTTCGGCGGTGGCGCGCTGGTCGGGTTGCGCGACCTGCCGCACGTCGGCGGGGTCGCGACCCGGCGCGACGTCTCGCAGGTGCGGCGGACGGTCGCCGAGCTCAAGACCTTGATGGCCCAGCGTGAGGAGCGGTTCACCCGCAACGGCGTGGACGGGATGGCGACCTACCGCAGGATGCAGCGGGAGGGCCAGTTCGCCGACGACCCGTTCGGAGACGTGTTCCTGGTGGTCGACGGCTGGGCGACGATCCGGGCCGAGTTCGAGGGGCTGACCGACTCGATCACCGACCTCGCCAACCGGGGCCTGACGTTCGGGATTCACGTGATCGCCTCGACCACCCGGTGGATGGACGTCCGGCACACCATCCGGGACGTGTTCGGCACTCGGCTCGAACTCCGGCTCGGTGACCCGGCTGATTCCATGATCGGGCGGCGGGCCGCGATGAACGTACCGGAAGGGGTGCCCGGCCGCGGCATCACGGTCGACGGCAAGCACTTCCTGGCCGCGCTGCCGCGGGTGGACGGCAAGCAGACCGCCGACGACTTGGCGGAGGGGGCCGCCGCGCTGGCGACCACGGTCAAGCAGGCCTGGGACGGGCCGACCGCCCCGCCGGTCCGGTTGCTGCCGGCCCAGATCCCGTACGAGCAGGTGCCGGCCGGCGACGGTCCCGGGCTGGCGATCGGGATCGCCGAGAACGACCTGCAGCCGGTCCACATCGACTTCACCGCGCAACCGCACTTCCTGTTGTTCGGGGCGGCCGAGTGCGGGAAGTCGTCGTTCCTGCGGGCGTTGGCGCGCCGGATCACCGAGCGCTACCAGCCGAACGAGGCCCGGATCGTGATCGTCGACTACCGGCGCAGCCTGCTCGGGGCGGTCACCACCGAGCACCAGATCGGCTACGGCTCCACCGCGAAGACCACCGCGGACATCGCCAACGAGCTGGCCGGGGTGTTCAAGGGCCGGCTGCCCGGGCCGAACGTGACCCAGGAGCAGCTACGCGACCGTAGCTGGTGGAAGGGTCCGGAGCTGTACCTGCTGGTGGACGACTACGACCTGGTCTCCGCGGCGCAGCCGAACCCGCTCGCGCCGCTGCTGCAGTTCCTGCCACAGGCCCGCGACGTCGGGCTACACATCGTGCTCGCCCGGCGCAGTGGCGGTGCGGCGCGGGCGATGTTCGAGCCGTTCGTGGCGCGGCTGAAGGAGCTGGACACGCCGGGCCTGGTGATGTCCGGCAGCCGCGACGAAGGCAAACTGCTCGGCGAGGTCCGGGCATCGCCACTGCCACCCGGACGGGCTTGGCTTGTCACCCGCGACAAGGGCGCCCGCCTGATCCAGCTGGCCTACCTACCACCCGAGTGATCTGAGGAGGAAACGTGGCCCCATACGAAGGCGAACCACGGTCCCCATTCGAGCCCTACTTCCAGAACGTCGATGTGGAGCCGGAGAGCCTGGCCCACTTCGCCGAACTGGTCGAGGGTGACCTCGGGGCGCTCCGGACCGCCTGGAACGCCGCCAAGCAGGAGATGGAAGAAAGCGGCGACCCGAACTTCCCCGGCCGGTACAGCACCGGGTACCACTACGCGCACGGCTACCCGGAGGTTGCGTACGAGAGCGATGATGGGCTGCAGGAGGGTAAGGCGTTCTATCGCGCCTACTTCCAGACCCTGGGGGCCGAAATCTCATTGATGGAGGACATGATGCGCGGCCTGGATACGCTGGCGCGGGCGGCGCGGATGATCCACAACGACTACGTTTCCACCGACGCGTCGAACGCGGCCGGCGTGGAGAACGTCTTCGCTCGGTACGAGCGGTCGTCGGTCCTGCAGGCGCTGGGCGAGGCAACGGATGACATCGACGGAGGCCACGGGCAATGACCGACACCGAGGACACAGTCATCCATCCCGAATCGGGGATGGAGATCCCGGCCCCGGAGACCCGGGACCCGGACGACTACTACAACCCGATCGAGCTACCTGACTATCGGCCGCCCGACCCCAACATCCCGGTTCCCTACGTCCCGGGCCCGGAGACCGACGACTACGAGACGTTCCGGGAGGGCCGGCGCGACATCGAGGTGTACACGCGCTGGATGCTGTCGATCGACCCGGAGGCGATCCGGAAGCATGCCAACCACTGGCACCGCGTGAACTCGATGCTGCTGGACGTCGCGGAGATGCTGGAGAAGCGGCGGGCGAAGCTGGCAGACGCCTGGAGCGGCGAGGCGGCGCAGGTGTTCCTGGAGCACGTCGACAACACCCATCGCTCCACGCTGGACTGGTCCGGCGGCGCGTATAACAACGCCACCCTGCTCGAAGGGCTGATCGACGACGTCGAATTCGCCCGTGACCACATGTTCATCTTCGCCAACCACTACTACGACATGGTCTCGGCGTGGCAGAACCGAGACGGCGATGAGCTGATCGTCAACGATCCGCGGGCGCCGGGG
This sequence comes from Natronosporangium sp., assembly GCA_036564175.1. GTDB lineage: Bacteria > Actinomycetota > Actinomycetes > Mycobacteriales > Micromonosporaceae > Natronosporangium. The sequence goes on along the minus strand of DATCKZ010000086.1, from coordinate 346 downwards.
TGGACGGTGGACACGCCGCCGGTGGCCAGCCAGGAAGGGGCGAACACGATCACCCTCCGGGCCAGCGACCCGGTCCCCCCGGAGACCCGGATCAAGGAGATGTACCAGCCGATCGCGGCGAACGTCATGAACCTGCTCGCCAGCCGGTACGTCGACAGTCACTACTATGTGGACCAGCCGCCCCGGTTCCGGGGTCCGCTGGAGCTCGCACCGGACCGGGACGTGCCGCCGATGAGCACGGACCGCACCACCTACCGGCAGCCGCCGATCGGCGACCCGCCGGCTCCGCCGGACCTGCGTCCCTACGACCCGATCGAGCCGCTGCCGCCGCCGGACGACGGTGGTG
>DATCKZ010000085.1:0-5800 GCA_036564175.1 Natronosporangium sp. | reverse complement strand
CTTCCGGGCGGTGACCGGCCTGACCCCCGGGGAGTTCATGGCCGAGCCGGACCCGCCGCCGGCGGCGGCCGGTTGACGGTGGAGCTGGCAGTGGACTGGCTGGCAGCGATCGCCGACCGGCTGGTCGGGGTCGGCGGGGTGGTGGCGGTGGCGCTGGGCGGCAGCCGGGCCACCGGCACGCATCGACCCGACTCCGACTTCGACCTCGGGCTCTACTATCGACAGCCGCTGGACACCGCAGCGCTCCGCAAGCTCGCGGCCGACCCGGCCGGCGAACTGGCCGCCCTGCAGCAGCAGACCCGCGGCTACCCGGCGCCGCTGCGGCAGGCGCTGATCGGCAACGCCCGGTGGGAGGCGCCGTTCATCCTCGCCTGTCATCCTCGCCTGCGCCCGGAAGGCGGTGGCTGCGCAACGAGAAGGGCGCCGTGGCCGCCGCCGGCGCGCTCCCGGCCGCGCCGGCCGACTTCGCTGCCCGCTAGGCTCCCCGCAGGCGCGCCGGGTCAGGCGCCGATCGCGGCCTTCACTTTCGCCGCTGCCGCGGCTTCCTTCTCGCTGGTGCCACCGGCCGCGTCCGCGACCCGCGTCAGCGCGTCGGTGATCGCCGCCCGAAAACCGTTGAGCTGGTCGGGCCCCTTCGCCGCCAGGATCGCCTGCGACTCGGTGAGCGCCGCCAGCACGCCCTGCTCGATCTCCTGCGGTGAGCCCTTCGGCAGCTGCGGCATCCCGCCGCCGCGCAGGACGTCACGCACCTCCGGCGCGTCGGCGAACGCCTTCGAGCCGGCGAAGCTCTCCTTCACCATGTCGAGGATCCCCGGCTCGGCACTGGACACCAGGTAGACCGCGCCGAACGCGGCGGTCCGCAGGGTCTGGCGCTCCTGGTCGGTGTAGGTCGCGGTAGCCATGAGGCCATCGTGACGGCCAGCGCACCAATGCGGGGGCGATTCGACAATTCCGACCTCCGCTGACCAACGGCTGAGACATACATGGCGGTTGCGGGTCAGGCGGGCTGCTGGTTAGGCGGCTTGGGTGGTGGGTCCGTTCCAGGGTCTGGATCGGCTGGCGGCCGGGGTCTGGTAGGGGCTGCCGTCGGGTCTGGTGATGTGCACCTCGCCGGTGTGGTGGTTGAGGTGGATGCTCCAGCCGGCTTCGTGGACCCGGCTGTGGTGCCAGCGACACAGCAGAATGCAGTCCTCGACGGAAGTGCGCCCGCCGTCGGCCCAGGGGTGGCGGTGGTGGGCGTCGCACCACTGTGGCGGGGTGGTGCAGCCGGGCCAGCGGCAGCCGCGGTCGCGGGCGTGCAGGGCGCGGCGGATCCAGTGGGGGACGAGCCGGTGGCTGCGGCCGACGTCGAGCGGCTGGCCGGTGGTGGGGTCGAGGATGATCCGCCAGATGTCGGCGTCGCAGGCGATCCGTTGCGCGACCGCGGGCGGGATGGCGCCGAACCAGTCCAGCCACGGTGGGTCGGCCCACCCGGGCATGTGCCAGACCTGGCTTGGTGAGGTGTCGGCCGGTGATGTGGCGGGTGGTGGTGTGGCGGGTGGCCCGGTCCCGGATCCCGGTTGCGGCTGTGGTGGTGGTTGGGCGGTCAGGTCGGCGAGGAGGGCTTCGCGGGTGCGGCCGGTGGCGCGGGTGGGCAGGTCGTGGCGGTCGACGGCGACCCCGGGCCGGACCCAGTCCGCCCCCGCCGACTCCTCCGGTGCGGTGAGGAAGTGGCGGAGCCGGTCGCCGGTGGTGTGGCCGCGGTGGGCGTCGGCGAGCTGTTGCAGGGTGGTGGGGGAGAGTGCCTGCGGGTAGAGCAGGACGCCGACTTGTGGCCGCTGGCCGCCGATCGAGGACAGGGTGCCCTCGGCCAACGGTCGGCGAGCGAGCTCGACCAGGGCGTCGGCGCGCCGCTGCCCGGCGGTGCGGTCATCGCCCTCGGCGGGCGGGGTCATGACCGCGTCCAGAGCGGTCATCAGCGCGGCGCCGCCTTCCGGGTCGAGTTGGCCGCGCACCAGCACCGCCCCGGCGACCGGCGTGACCGTCAGGTGGCGCTGCTCGAACGGCTTCGCCGGGTCGGGACCATCCGGGTCGACGTGGGCGCGGACGCGTTCGCAGACGGTGGTGAGCCGGGGCAGGTCCAGCGCCGCCGCGGCGTCGGCCAGCACCGGCTCCACTCGCTCGACCTGTTCGAAACCGATTTGGTCGGCCAGCCGGACCACCTGCTGTACGTGCTCGGCGGGGATGTCGCCGGTCTGGGTGGCGCTGGCGAGCTTGGGTAGGTGTCGCAGCAGCCGGGCGGCTTTCACGAGCCGGTGCGCGGCGGCCGCTGGCATCCGGGTGAACGCTTGCAGCCAGCTTCTGGTGGTGCGGAACCCGTCCGGGGCGGCGAGCGTCCGCCGGTCGAACACGTCGACCCGTCGGGTCAGTTCGGCGTGCAGCCGATTGGTCAACGTCGCCAGCCTGAGCAGCTGCTCCCGCAGCTCGGTGTCGGGCAGCGCGGCCACGTCGGTGGCGGCCAGGCCATCCAGGCCCGCTGCCAGCTGCTCCACCGGACTCGAACGCATGTGCCAAGTCTGGCCCGAGCAACCCACCGTCACAAGGGCAAAACAGGACTCCCACCAGCCGCCCGCGACGCTTGCTCAGACAACTTGCTCAGACAACTTGCTCATACAGCTCGCCGAGGCGAAGCGCCGGGTCTCGGCTGAGCGCGTACCGGCCCCGGTCGTAGCGCCTGGTGGTGCGGGCATCAGCGTGCCCCATCGCGTCCTGCACATCCTCCAGCGGCACCCCGAGCTCGCGGGCGTTCGTGGCGAACGCGTGCCGCAGCGAGTGCGGCGACAACCGATCGGCGCTGGCCAGCCCGGCCTGCCGGGCCAGCCGCCGGATCAGCAGGAACGCCGCCGGTTCGGTGAGCCGGCCGGGCACCGCGGGATCGGCGGACCGGCCGGCGGTGGCGAACAGCGGCCCGGACAACCGGTCGACCGGCAAGCCGGCGGCCTGCGCCCGGACCACCAGGTAGTCGTCGATCGCCGCCGCCGCGGTCGAGGGGAGTGGCCGCTCCCGCAGCCTGCCCCCTTTGCCCCGGTAGCGCAGGGTGCGCCGGCCCTGGTTGTGGGTCAGCGCATCGAGGTCGAGGCTCAGCGCCTCACCGATCCGCAGCCCCAGGTCGGCGAGCAGCCGGACCAGCGCCCGGTCGCGCAGGCTCGCCAGCAGCCGGGCCCGCCGGTGCGGGGTGGCGCCGCGGGCCAACCCGGCGCTCCGGGCCGCGACCGTGGCGTCGGCGGCCGCGAGCAGCGCCCGCACCTCGTCGGCGGTCAGCCCGACCGTGGTGGAGGCGTCCCGGTCGACCCGGGGCCGGCGGATCCCCGCCACCGGGTTGGCCACCACCTGCCCGTCCGGCCCGGCGACCGCCTGGTTCGCGACCAGGTACCGGTACCAGCTCGACACCGCCGACAGCCGCCGGTGCACGGTAGCCGGGCTCGGTAGCCGGGCCGGACCGGCCGGCAGCTCCAGCGCGGCCCGGTAGTGGTCCAGGTCGGCTGGGCGGGCCCGGCACGGGTCCAGCCCGTCCCGCTGACACCAGGCCAGGAAATGCGCCAGGTCGCGGAAGTAGGCGGTACGGGTGTGTGGGGCGAACCCGGCCAGCCAGCTGGCGGTGAGCCGACGCACCCCGTACCGCTCGGCCGGGTCACCGCCCGGCAGCGCCGGGAGGGCGGCCACCGCCGCGACCACGCCGGACGGATCGGTCCCCGGGGCCTGAGCCAACGCAAGCTCGGTCATGGGCCGATCCTACAGGATAACGGTCATTATCCTGCATTACATTTTGGAGTAAACGAAACAATCTAAAGGCTTTTAGTTAAGAGCAAAACGTTATACGATGCGCGCATGACGACGCCCGATCCAGCCGCCACGACCGACCTGACCCGGCGCTGCGGATACTCCCAATGCGGCCGCGAATTGCCGTACGACGGCCGGGGGCGGCCCCCGGAGTACTGTCAGGATCGGCGTTGGCCCGGCAACCGGACCTGCCGGCAGATGGCCGCCGCCGAGCGGGCAGCCGAACGGGCGGTCGGGTTGGAGGCGCCGCTGGACGCGTTCCGGGCCGCCAGCGACCGGCTCACCGCGGTCGCCAGCCCGCTCGCGCGCCAGCTCGCCGAGCTGGTGGACGCGGTGAAGGGAGTCCAGGACGGCGCGCTGACCCGGATGCGGGATGCGGAACAGCACGCCCAGCAGGCCGCCGCGCAGGTCCGGGCCGCACAGGAGGCGGAGGCGCAGGCCACCCGCAGGCAGCAGGCGGCCGAAGCCGAGCGGGACCGGGCTCGGGCGGCCGCCGCCGAAGCCGACCAGCGCGCCGCCGCCGCCCGGGCCGACGCTGAAGAGCAGGTACGGCGAGCGTGGCGGCAGGTCGCCGACGCCGACCACGCCCGCGGCCAGGCCGAGGCGACCGCGGCCGCGGCCAACCAGGCGCTCACCGAAGCGACCGCCCGGCGCGAGGCGGCCGAGCAGCGGGCCGCGCTCGCCGAAGCGGAGGTACGGAACCTGCGGGCGCTCCTGGACGCCGAACGCGGTACGACTGCCGAGCTGCGTGCCCAGCTCACCGCGCGCACGGAACAGGCGAGCGCCGCCGAGGCGGCCAGCGCGGCCCTGCGTACCGACCTGGATCGGGCCACCACCGAGCGGGACGCCGCCACCGGCCGGGTCGCCGCCCTCGAGACTGAGCTGCGGACGGTCACCGCCGACCTCGACGCCCTGCGCGAGCAGGCTAGTCAGCTCGCCGGCGAGCGGGACGCGGTGCGGCGCGAGCTCGCGGCGGCCCAGGCGGCCGCCGGCGCCGCGGAACGCCGCGCCGACCAGGCCGAGGCCCGGCTGGACCGGCTGATCGCCTCGCTACCCGGCGCCAGCGCCGATCCGCCGCCGGCGGGCGATCAGTGACCGAACCGGTAGTGCCCCGACTGAGCCTGCCAACCCACCGGCGGGTCCTCACCGACCCGCCCGTCGACCGCCTCCCGAAGCAGGTCAGCGTGGCCGGTGTGGCGGCCGTACTCCTCGATCAGATCGCAGAGCAGCCGCCGTAGGTTGAGGTGGCGGCCACCCGGCCAGGCCAGGTGGACCGGCTGGTCGAGCCCGCCGTCGGCAAGCGCCTGCGCCAGCGTCGCCCGGGACTGCTCGACCGCGGAGTCCCAGAGCGCGTACAGCTGCTCGGGCGAGTCGTCGGCGGCGGAGTTGAAGTCCCAGTCCGGGTCGGTGTCCCACGGCGCGCTGTTCCACGGCGCACCGAGCGGGGTCCCGCTGAGCTTGTAGTGGAAGATCTCCGCTTCGACCCGCGCGAGGTGCTTGAGCAGCCCGCCCAGGGTCAGCGACGAGGCGCCGATCCGGGTACGCAGGCCGGCCGCGTCGAGGCCGTCGGCCTTCCACCGGAAGGTGGTCCGGAGCCGGTCCAGCGCGCCCATCAGGTGCTCGGCCTCGGTGCCGGCCAGCGGCGGCTCCCACGGCTGGGGTTGGTATTCGGTTTCGGGGTTGGTCATGGCCGACACGGTAGAGCCGGTTGCGGACGTTCCACTTCCGGATTGCCAAATCGTTACCCCGCGTGGCCGCCAGCAGCACATTCAGTTTGGACATGGTCGGGCGTCCCCTTCGCAGGCCGTGCAGCGGCTGCTGGCCGGCCTGGTGGCGTTGTCGACCGTGCTGGTGACGGCCGCCTGCCAGCCGCCACCCGGGAGTCGGGTGGCGGCTCGGCTGGTCGACGGACGCGTCGAGACCGCTGCCGATTCCCGGGCCGTAGCTACTCTGTACGGCGGGCGAGCAGGAACAGCTGCAC
>DATCKZ010000084.1:0-96226 GCA_036564175.1 Natronosporangium sp. | reverse complement strand
TCGCTGTAGTCCTCCCGAACCGTCCCCCACGCCCGCTCGGCGAGGTAGGGCCCCCACGCCCGCCACGGCTCCCGCCCGGCGTCGGCGGCGGCCAGCCGCTGCTGCTCTGCATCCCCATGGACCATTCCGGGATTGTCTCCTGCCGGAGGCCCCGGCGGCCCGGCACCCCGCCGCCGAGCCCGGCCGAACTTGGACAATCGGCGTGGTACCGGGCGGGCGGGCCGGGATCGGCGAGGATAGGGAGCGTGATCCCGATCAGCTTCGGCCCGCAGCTGACCGGTGACCTCGCCGCCGGCAGCGCCCGGGAATGGCTGGTCGCCGACGGCCGTGGCGGCTACGCCATGGGGACGGTGACCGGCCTGCGCACCCGCCGCTACCACGGCCTGCTGGTGGTGGCCGGCGACACGCTCGGCAGCCGGCGGCTCGGGCTGGCCAGCCTGGACCCGGTGGTCACCCTGCCGTCGGGCGCCACCGTCCGGCTCGCCACCCACGAGTGGGCCTCCGGCGCGATCAGCCCGGCCGGGCACGCGTTCCTGGAGTCGTTCGACCTCGCCGACGGCCTGCCCAGGTGGCGGTGGCGGATCGGGGACGTCGTGCTGGAGCGGGAGCTGGCGATGGTGCACGGCCGGCCGTGCCTGGCGGTGGTGCACCGGCTGCGCGCCGGCGGGCCGATCACCCTCACCCTGGACGCGCTGTGCACCTGGCGGGACGCGCACGCCGAGCGGACCGCGGCCGGGCCACCGCCGGCGACCGAGCCGGTGGCCGGCGGGGTGGTGGTCGAGGGCGCCTACCGGCTGGCCGGCCCGGGCTGGCAGCCGGCCGGCACGTGGTGGCACGGCGTGCACCACCGCGAGGAGGCGGCCCGCGGGCTGGCGCCGCAGGAGGACCTGTGGCACGCCGGCGGCTTCACCGCGATCCTGGATCGGCCGGGCGCGGTGGCCGAGGTGGTCGGCTGGGCGGACCGGCTCGACCAGCACCCCGGGTCGGCGGTCGAGCTGGTGGCGGCGGCCCGGCAGCGGCGCCGCGCGATCGCGGCCGCGGGCTCGGACCCGGCGACCGGAACCCTGCGGCTGGCCGCCGACGCGTTCATCGTCACCGGCGCCGCCGGGCACCCGGACGTGGTCGCCGGCTACCCGTGGTTCGGCGCCTGGTCGCGGGACACGATGATCTCGTACGAAGGGTTGTTCCTGGCGACCGGGCGCGCCGACGAAGGTCGGGAGCTGCTGCGCGGGTACGCGGGAGCGTTGTCGGAGGGGATGCTGCCGAACACCGCCGACACCGGCCGGCTCGAGTACAACACCGCCGACGGGACGCTCTGGTTCGTGCACGCCGTGGACCGGCACGTCGCCGTCACCGGCGACACCGACCTCGCCGCCGAGCTGCGGCCGGCGCTGGCGGAGGTGATCGACTGGCACACCCGCGGCACCCGGTACGGGATCGGCGTCGACCCGGCCGACGGGCTGCTCCGGCAGGGGGTGCCCGGCGAGGCGTTGACCTGGATGGACGCCCGGGTGGACGGGGAGCCGGTGACACCGCGGCGCGGCAAGGCGGTCGAGATCAACGCGCTGTGGGTGAACGCGCTCCGGGTGGCCGGCGAGGCGGCCCGGCACGCGGCGGCGCGGGAGGCGTTCCGCTCGGCGTTCCGCGCGGACGGCGGGCTGGCCGACGTGGTCGGGGACCCCGCGGTGCGCCCCAACGCGCTGATCGCGTACGCCCTTCCGGACGGTCCGATGGAGCCGGACCCGGCGGCGGTGCGGGCGATCGGTGCGGCGCTGCTGACCCCGCTCGGCCTGCGCAGCCTGGCGCCGACCGAACCCGGCTACCGGGGCGCGCACCGAGGCGGCCCGGCCAGCCGCGACCGCGCGTACCACCAGGGCACGGTGTGGCCGTGGTTGATCGGGCCGTACGCGGACGCGTGCCAGCGGGCCGGGCTGGACACCACCGGATTGTTCGATGGGTTGCTGGCGCACCTGACCGAGTGGGGGCTCGGGTCGGTGAGCGAGACCGCCGACGGCGACCCGCCGCACGCCGCCACCGGCTGCCCGTTCCAGGCCTGGTCGGTCGCGGAACTGCTGCGCCATCAGTCGCGCCAGTGAAATTCCCCGCGACACCTTTGCAGGCTGGCAACCGAAACGTCATCCGCCGGAACCGAATCTACGGCAGGATGTAGCCAACCCCCCAATGACGCGACGGCACCGGCTTTGTGGTGCCCGTTGGCGCGTGGGGTGGAGCCGGATACCAAAGGGGGCGGGCAATGCGGGTGTTGATGCTGTCGTGGGAATATCCACCGGTGATTGTCGGCGGGCTCGGCCGGCATGTACATGCGCTCGCGACCGCGCTCGCCGCCATCGGACATGAGGTCACGGTGGTCACCCGGCACGCCGACGGCGCACCGGTGGAGGAGCACGCCGAAGGGGTACGGATCGTCCGCGCACCCGAGGATCCGCCGGCATTCCCGCTCGCCACCCCGTCGCTGCTCGCCTGGACGATGGCGTTCAACCACACGCTCACCCGGGCGGCGCTGCGGGCCGCCCACGATGCCGAGTTCGACGTGATTCACGCTCATGACTGGCTGGTCACCCACACCGCGGTCACCCTCAAGGAGCACCTCGGGCTGCCGCTGGTCGCCACCATCCACGCCACCGAGGCCGGCCGGCACCAGGGCTGGCTGCCGGAGGAGATGAACAAGTGCATCCACACCGTCGAGTGGTGGCTGGCCCACGAGGCCAGCCGGGTGCTGGTCTGCTCCGGGTACATGAAGTGGGAGGTGAGCCAGCTGCTGGAGCTGCCACCCTCGCGTGTGGACGTGATCCCGAACGGGGTGGACGACCGGGTCTGGCGGCCGACCCGGCGGGCGGTGGCAGCGGCCCGCAGCAAGTTCGCCGCCGGCGGGCCGCTGATCGGGTACGCCGGGCGGCTGGTCTACGAGAAGGGGGTGCAGCACCTGGTCGGCGCGGTGCCGGCGCTGCGCCGCCAGCACCCGGGCCTGCGGGTGGTGATCGCCGGCGACGGGCCGTACCGGGCCGAGCTGCAGGAGGAGACCTGCCGGCTGGGGCTGCACGACTCGGTCAGCTTCCCCGGTTTCCTCTCCACCGCCGAGCTGCCGGCGATGCTGGCCGCCACCAACGCGACCGTGGTGCCGAGCATGTACGAGCCGTTCGGGATGGTGGCGCTGGAGGCGGCGGCGGCCGGTGCGCCGCTGGCGGTGGCGGCCACCGGTGGGCTGGCCGAGATCGTCGAGCCCGGCGTGACCGGGGTGACCTTCCCGCACAGCGACCCGGACGCGCTCGCCCACGCGGTCGGCACCCTGCTCACCGACACGGTGTTCGCCCGGCGGGTGGCCCGGCGCGCCCGGAACATGGTGACCCGGCGCTACGGGTGGTCGGCGATCGCCGCCCAGACCGCAGCCTCCTACCAGGCGGCCACCAAAGAGAAGGTGGAGGTCCAGCTGATCCGGGAGCGGCCGCAGGTGCCGGACGGTAACCTGCTCAGCGGTGCCTTCGCCGGATGACTCGGCTGTGGACGGTGCTGGGCGGGCACCTGGACGGCAGTGGCGCGTCGTTCGCGGTGTGGGCGCCGAACGCCCGGGAGGTCCGGGTGATCGGCGACTTCGCCGGCTGGGGCGCCGACGAGGGGGTGCCGCTGGAGCGGGGCGCGGACGGGGTCTGGCGCGGCTACGCCGCCGGCGCGGCGGCCGGCCACCGGTACAAGTACAAGGTGCACGGTGCCGACGGCTGCTGGCGGGACCGGGCCGACCCGCTGGCCACCGCCACCGAGTGCCCGCCGGCGACCGCCTCGGTGCTGCACCGGTCGACCTACAAGTGGGGCGACGCGGACTGGCTGGCGGGCCGGCGCGGCGACCTGCACGCCACCGCGCTGTCCATCTACGAGCTGCACCTCGGCTCGTGGCGGCCGGGGCTGTCGTACGTCGCGCTCGCCGACGAGCTGGTCGGATATGTGACCGACCTCGGGTTCACGCACGTGGAGTTCCTGCCGGTGATGGAGCACCCGTACGGCGGGTCGTGGGGCTACCAGGTGACCGGCTACTTCGCGCCGACCGCCCGGTTCGGGACGCCGGACGAGTTCCGGTACCTGGTGGACCGGCTGCACCAGGCGGGGATCGGGGTCATCCTCGACTGGGTGCCGGCGCACTTTCCGCGCGACGACTGGGCGCTGGCCCGGTTCGACGGCACGCCGCTGTATGAGCACCCGGACCCGCGGCGCGGCGAGCATCCGGACTGGGGCACGCTGGTGTTCGACTACGGCCGGCCGGAGGTGCGGGCGTTCCTGATCGCCAGCGCCCGCTACTGGTGCGAGGAGTTCCACATCGACGCGCTCCGGGTGGACGCGGTCGCCTCGCTGCTCTACCTGGACTACTCGCGGAAACCAGGGGAATGGGAGCCGAACCAGTTCGGCGGCAACATCCACCTGGAGGCGGTGGACTTCCTGCGCGAGCTGACCAGCACCATCTACCGGGAGCACCCGGGTGTGGCGATGATCGCCGAGGAGTCGACCGCCTGGCCGGGGGTGTCCAAGCCGGTCGACTGGGGTGGGCTGGGATTCGGTCTCAAGTGGAACATGGGCTGGATGCACGACACCCTGGCTTACCTGAGCCGGGAGCCGGTGTTCCGGCACTACCACCACGACCAGCTCACCTGGCCGTCGGTGTACGCGTTCCAGGAGCAGTTCCTGCTGCCGATCAGCCACGACGAGGTGGTGCACGGCAAGCGGTCGCTCGCCAGCAAGCTGCCCGGCGACCGGTGGCAGCGGCTTGCCGGGCTGCGCGGGTTCCTCGGGTACATGTGGTCGTTCCCGGGCAAGCAGCTGCTGTTCGCCGGCTGCGAGCTGGCCGACGAGCGGGAGTGGAGCGAGCAGCACGGGCTGGACTGGTCGCTGCTGGCCGACCCGGGCGCGGCCGGGGTGCGGGCCACGGTCCGGGATCTGAACCGGATCTACCGGTCGACCCCGGCGCTCTGGTCGCAGGACACCACCCCGGCCGGGTTCCAATGGCTCGCCTGGGACGACGCGTACGGGAACGTGCTGTCGTTCCTGCGGTGGGCGAGCGATGGTGGGGTGCTGGCCTGCGTGGTCAACTTCTCCGGCATCCCGAAGCACCGGTACCGGATCGGGCTGCCCAGGGCCGGCCGGTGGGCGGAGATCCTGAACACCGATGCCACCGGGTACGGCGGCTCGGGGGTCGGCAACCTCGGGATGGTCACCGCCGACGGTCCTCCGTACCACGGGCAGCCGACGTCGGTCGAGCTCGAGATCGGCCCGTACGCCTGCCACTGGTTCGTCCCGGCGCCCTGACCCTCGTCCCGGGGTTGGGGCTAGCCGGCGGCTGCGACCGGGCGGAGGTCGACCCGGCGGAGGAACTGGGCGTTGATCGCGACCACCACCGTGGACAGGCTCATGAGTACCGCGCCGGCGGCCATCGGCATCACGAACCCGGCCCACGCCAGCGCCCCGGCGGCGAGCGGGATCGCGGCCAGGTTGTAGCCGGCCGCCCACCACAGGTTCTGGACCATTTTCCGGTAGCTGGCCCGGGACAGCCGGCGTACCGAGACCACCGCCCGCGGGTCGTCCGAGGCGAGCACGATCCCGGCCGACTCGATCGCCACGTCGGTGCCGGCGCCGATCGCGATCCCGACGTCGGCGCGGGCGAGCGCCGGCGCGTCGTTCACACCGTCGCCGACCATCGCGACCGTGTGACCCCGCTCCTGCAGCTGGGCCACCGCCGCCGCCTTGTCCTCCGGGAGCACCTCCGCGAACACTTCGTCGATGCCGAGCTCGCCGGCGACCGCTTCGGCGACCTGCTTCGCGTCCCCGGTGATCATGGCCACCCGTACCCCCTGCCGGTGCAGCGCGCCGATCGCCGCCCGCGACTCCTCGCGTACCTGGTCGGCCAGCGCGAGCGAGCCGGCGATCTGGCCGTCCCGGACCACGTGCAGCACTGCCGCGCCACGCTCCTGCCAGCCGGCGACCGGCCCGGCCAGCGACGCCGGCACGGCCAGCCCTCGTTCCCGCAGCAGCGCCGGGCCGCCCACCGCCACCACCGTGTCGTCCACAGTGGCCTCAACTCCGCGGCCGGGCAGCGCCCGGAAGCCGGTGGCGGCCGGCACCGCCAGGCCCCGCTCCCGCGCGGCGGCCACGATCGCCCGGGCGAGCGGGTGTTCGCTGTCGGCCTCCACGGCGGCCGCGACCGCGAGTACGGTGTCCTCGCTGCCGCCGTCGTTGTCGGCGCTGTTGACTGAGGCGACGCCGGTGAGCGCGTGCGCCCCCTTGGTGAGCGTGCCGGTCTTGTCGAACAGCACCACGTCCACCCGGCGCATCCGCTCCAGCGCCAGCCGGTCCTTGACCAGGATGCCGTTGCGCGCCGACTTGCCGGTCGAGATCGAGATCACCAGCGGGATCGCCAGCCCCAGCGCGTGTGGGCAAGCGATCACCAGTACGGTCACCGAGCTGGTCAGCGCCGCGTCGGGGTCCCCGGCGAGCGCCCACGCCAGCACCGTCACCGCGGCTGCCGCCACCGCGACGTAGAACAGCAGCGCGGCCGCCCGGTCCGCCAGCACCTGGGTCCGTGACCTCGACGCCTGCGCCTCGGCGACCAGCCGCTGGATGCCGGCGAGCGCGGTGTCCTCCCCGACCGCGTCGATCCGGACCCGGATCGCGCTGTCGGTGGCGACGCTGGCACCGACCACCCGGTCGCCTTCGCCGCGCGGCACCGGGTTGGACTCGCCGGTGATGGTCGACTCGTCGACATCCGCCGCGCCCTGCACGATCGTGCCGTCGGCGGGCACCCGGCCGCCCGGCCGGACCAGCACCACGTCGCCCACCGCCAGCTCGGCGACCGGCACCTTCGCCAGCTCGCCGGTGTCGGTGACCCGCTCCGCCTCGTCCGGCAGCAGCGCCGCGAGCGCGGCGAGCGCGCCCTGCGCCTGCCCGATCGCCCGCATCTCCAGCCAGTGGCCGAGCAGCATGATGACGATCAGCAGCGAGACTTCCCACCACACCTCGACCGAGAACCAGCCGAGGCTCGCCGCCCAGCTGGCCACGAACGCGACCGAGATCGCCATCCCGATCAGCAGCATCATCCCCGGCCGGCGGGCGCGCAGCTCCCGGACCGCGCCGACCAGGAACGGGCTGCCGCCGTAGAGGAAGACCCCGGTGCCGAGGACCGGTGCCACCCACTCGACGCCCGGAAAGTCCACGGTGTACCGGAACCATCCCATGAACGCGTCGGAGGTGACGATGATCGGGACGGTGAGCAGCAGGCTCAGCCAGAACCGCCGCGAGAACTCGGCCGGGTCGTGGCCGGCATGCCCGCCATGACCGGCGTGATCGCCGTGCTGGTCGTGCCCGGCATGCCCACCGTGGCCAGCGGGCTGGTCGTGGCCGCCATGAGCTGGGTGACTCCCGCCGTGCGCCACGTGAGCCCGGTGGCTGGCGGGGTCGGCGTGCGGAGCCATGCCTCCAGAATACCCCCTCGGGGTACCGCTGGAGGCCGGCCGGCGGGCGGCCCCGCTACCAGGGCGGCGGCTCGGGTGCCGGGCAGGTCAGCGTGTACTGCAGCAGCTGCGACAGCGACGCGGTCGCCATCGCGACGCAGGTGTCCGCCGCCCCGTAGTACAGCCGCAGCTGGTCGCGCTCCTCGTCGTGGATCAGCCCGGTCGGGAAGACCACGTTCGGCGCGTCGCCGATCCGCTCGTACGGCTCGGTCGGACCGAGCAGCCACTCGTCGCTGCGCCGGACCACCCGTTCGGGCCGGTCGGGGTCGAGCAGTGCCACGCCGATCCGGTAGGTCAGCCCGCCGGCGATCTCCTTGATGCCGTGGTAGATCGCGAGCCAGCCCTGCGGCGTCCACAGTGGCGGCGGACCCATCCCGATCCGGACGTTGTCCCACCACGGGCCGGGCCGGGAGCTGAGCACCAGCTGCGGCGTGGTCCACGACCGCAGGTCGGCCGACCGGGACAGCCAGATATCCGCCCGCCGGGAGATCGGCGAGGTCGGCCGGTGGTACAGCACGAACTGCCCGTCCACGCGGTGGGACAGCAGCGAGGCGTTCTTGTCCTCCGGCGGCATCACGATCCCGAGCTTCTCGACCGTCCGGAAGTCCGATGTGGTCGCGACCGCCACGCACGGCCCCTCTGGCCCGTACGCCGTATAGGTGATCAGCCAGGCGCCGAGTTCATCCACTCTGGTCACCCGCGGGTCCTCAACCCCCCATTGGGAGCTGTAGCCGTGGTCGTCCGGGCCGATCAGCGGCTTCGGCTCGATCCGCCAACCGGTCTCGCCGTCGGCGCTGCGAGCAACCGTCAGGTGCGAGATGCCGCGCCGGTCTTCAACCCGGCACAGCAGCACCGTCTCGCCGTCGACGAGCGCCGCAGCCGGGTTGAAGACACTGTTCACCGGATACGGCCAGTCGGCCGGGGTGAGAATCGGGTTGGCCGGACTACGAGTGAACAGATCCGCTACGGTGCTGGGTTGGCCGAGGCCGGTCGTTGCCGATGGGGTGCCCACACCGGCTCACCTCCTGCGGTTTGCGTCCCTTGTGATCCTTCCACCAGCTCGCTGAGCCGGGCCGGCCGCATCCGCATCGACGAACGCGCGCGGCCAGCCGGCACCGCACCGGCGAACACCGCCGCGAACCGCGCCCCAACCGCCGGCCAGGTCAGCTCGGCACCGAGCTTACCGGCCGCTTCCCGAACATTGGCCAACCGCACCGGGTCGTCGAGCAAGTCGTTGATGGCGGTGGCGAACGCGGTCGGGTCGTCGAACGGCACCAGCGTCCCCCGGGCCGGCCCGTCCGGCGGCGTCACCAGGTCCACCGCGTACTTGTACTCGGTGGAGACCACTGGGCAGCCGGCGGCGAGCGCGAACGTCAGCGCCCCCGAGCAGGTCTGCTGCTCCAGCTTGTAGGGCGTGAGGTAGATGTTGGTGCGGGCCAGCAGTACCGCCAGCTCCGGCTCGGTGAGGAACGCGTCGACGAACAACACCTGGTCACCGACTCCGAGCGCACGCGCCTGGTCGATCAGCTGGGTCCGGTACTCCTCGCCGCTGACCCGCGCGATCTCCGGGTGGGTGGCGCCGGCGATCACGTACCGCACGTCCGGGTGCTTCGCCACCACCTGCGGCAACGCCGCGATCGCGGTCTCCAGCCCCTTGCCCGGCCGGAGCAACCCGAACGTCGACAGCACCGTGTGCCCGGCGACCGCCGAAAGCGCCGCCCGCAGCTCCGGACCGACCTGGTCCGGCTCGACCGGCTCGCGCAGCGACACCGGCACACCGTGCGGGATCACCACCAGCCGATCCGGGTCGGCGTACCCGGCCTGCCCCGCGATCCGCCGCGCGGTCTCGGTGAACACGGTGACCCGTACCGCATGCCGGCACAACTGCGACAGCACCTCGGCCTGGCCTGGTGCCGGCTTCGACAAGACGGTATGGAGAGTGACCACGTACGGCAGGCCGAGCTTCACCAGTTCGTCGGCGAACTCGAGCACGTAGTCGCCGTCCGGCCCGCCGAAAATCCCGTACTCATGTTGAATCGACACCAGATCGGTGCCATCGGCGGCGAGCTTCCGGGCGGCCTCGCGGTAGTCCGCCGGCTCGTCCTGGCGGATCACGCCGACCACGTCCGGCCCGTACGGTAATCCATCCCGGTCGAGGGCGCAGACGCCGATCCGCCACGCCGGTGCGTTGCTGAGCACCGCGGCACGGAGGTCAGCGGAGAACGTGGCGAGGCCGCAACGGCGCGGCGGATACGAGGAAAGTACAACCAGGCGCATACAACCTACTCCTACTCTCCATGAACCCAGGCCAGATAGGACCCAGGCCAGCGTACGGCGAGTAGGCGCTTGGCGCCAAACGGTTGTGTGCTAACGCTCGTTGCGGTATCCGAGCGCCTCCCAGATCTCGTACACAGTTGCGAATTCGCGGTCGGCGGGCAGTCGCTCCAGCTCCGCGAGCAACTGCGCCGGCGCCTGGTTCTGGTCCACCGCGTCGAGCAGCGCGGCCCGGTCGGCCGGCAGCACCGACCGTGGGATCAGCTGCCCGAGCCGGCTGCGCGCCTCGAGTTCGGCGCCGGTCAGCGGTGGCGGTGCGCCGCCCGGGTGCGGCCCCTCCGGCAGCCAGCTCGCGTCCGGCTGCTGGTCGTCGACCGCCTCCGGATCGCGCCACTCGCCGGACCGGGAACCGGCCGGGCCGCCGCGGGTGTGGGTCGCCACCTCGCGCTGCATCGCCTCGTCCACGTGCGGGCTGTGCTTGTTGCTACCGCGCTCCATCGCTGCCGAGTACCCGGCCAGCCAACGGCAAAACCCGCCCGCGTCAAACCCCGGTGAACGGCTCGCCTTCGGCGTAGCCGGCCGCGGTTTGGGCACCGAGCACCGCCCGCTCCTGGAACTCCGCCAGGTTGGCGGCGCCGGTATAGGTGCACGCGCTGCGGACCCCGGCCACGATCATGTCGAGGATGTCCTCCACCCCCGGCCGCTGCGGGTCCAGGTACATCTTCCCCGTAGAGATGCCCTCCTCGAACAGCGCCTTGCGGGCCCGGGCGTACGCCGACTCGCCGGCGGTCCGGGCGTTCACCGCCCGCGCCGAGGCCATCCCGAAGCACTCCTTGTACGCCCGGCCATCCGCGTCGTGGTGCAGGTCGCCGGGCGACTCGTGGGTGCCGGCGAACCACGACCCGATCATCACGTTCGAGGCCCCGGCGGCGAGCGCCAGCGCCACGTCCCGCGGCCGCCGGATCCCGCCGTCGGCCCAGACGTGGGCGCCCAGCTCCCGAGCCGCCGCCGCGCAGTCGATCACCGCCGACAGCTGTGGCCGGCCGACCCCGGTCATGATCCGGGTGGTGCACATCGCGCCCGGGCCGACCCCGACCTTGACGATGTCCGCGCCGGCCGCCACCAGATCGGCCACCCCCTCGGCGGTCACCACGTTGCCGGCCACCACCGGCACCTCCGGTTTCAACGCCCGGATCGTCCGGAGTGCGGTGATCATCCGCTCCTGGTGTCCGTGGGCGGTATCCACCACCAGCACGTCGGCGCCGGCAGCGAGCAGCGCCTCGGCGCGGGCGGCCACGTCACCAGCGATCCCGATCGCGGCCGCGATCCGCAACCGGCCCTGGGCGTCCACCGCCGGCCGGTACAGGGTCGCCCGCAACGCCCCGGTACGGGTGAGCACGCCGACCAGTTGCCCGGCGTCATCGACCACCGGGGCGACCCGGTGGTTGCCCGCGGCCAACCGGTCGAACGCCTCCTCCGGCTGCACCTTCGCCGGCAGCGTCAGCAGGTCGGTCGACATGACCGTCTTGAGCTGGGTGAATCGGTCGACCCGGGCGCAGTCCGCCTCGGTGACGATCCCGACCGGCCGGCCGTCCTCCACGATCACGCCGGCCCCGTGCGCCCGCTTCGGCAGCAGCGCGATCGCGTCCGAGACGGTGTCGGTCGGGCGCAGCACCACCGGGGTGTCGAACACCACGTGCCGGCGCTTCACCCAGCCGATCACCTCGGTGACCACGTCCACCGGGATGTCCTGCGGGATCACCGCGAGTCCGCCGCGGCGGGCCAGCGTCTCGGCCATCCGCCGGCCGGAGACCGCGGTCATGTTGGCCGCCACGATCGGGATGGTGGTGCCGCTCCCGTCCGAGGTGGTGAGGTCGACCTCCAGCCGGGAGGCGACCGCGGACCGGTTCGGCACCAGGAACGCGTCGTCGTAGGTCAGGTCGAGCCCGGACGGTAGGTCGGTGAGCGTTCGCATAAGTCCGAGTCTGGCGTACCGGCCGGCCGGACCGGCGCCGGTCCGGGTCAGAGCCGGCTCGGTGGCGCCGAGTAGACCTCGGTCGCGAAGTGGGCGACCTCCGCCTGGCTGCAGTTCCGGGCCAGGTCTGCCTCACTGATCATCCCGACCAGCCGGTGGTCATCGATCACCGGCAGCCGCCGTACCTTGTGCTCGACCATCTTCTCGATCGCCTCGTCGACGGTCGCGTCGGCGTCGACCCAGATCGGCGTACCCTGCGCCAGTTCCCGGACGGTGGTGGTGTGCGGGTCTCGCCCGTGCGCGATCGCGCGGACCACGATGTCCCGGTCGGTGAGGATGCCGCGCAGCTTGTCGTCCGGTCCGCAGATCGGCAACGCGCCGACCTGCAGCTCCCGCATCTTGCTGGCCGCCGCCACCAGCGTCTCGTTCTCGTTGACGCATTCCGCGCCGGGATGCATGATGTCTCGTGCGGTAGCCATCTCCTGCCCCCTCCTGTCACCGGTACCGACATCAATTTCGCATATCGGCAACGGTGTCGCGGCCGAATCGAGCGAATGCGCAAGCGGGGTGTGCGTTCCGGTCAGCGGCGGGGGCGCCGAGGAACTGACCGTGGGCCGAGCACGGTGGCACCGGCCGCCCGGACCCGCACCTGCAGGCCGCGGTCGGCGGTGACGACCGCCCGGGTGCGTTCCTGCCCGGCCGACTCGACCAGCTCCACTACCGTGTCGTCGCCGGATCGGGGCGCCGCCACCACCCGTACCCCTTCGATGCTGGTCACGTCGCGGGCGGCGCCCTCCACCACCAGCACCACTTCCAGCGGCGGGGGCAGTCCCGGCAGCCCGGCGTCGGCGACCGGCACCAGCGCGTCGCGCAGCCGCCGGGCCGCCGCCGCCCGGTCGCGCCACCAGCCGTCGGGCACCGACCCGACCACGTTCGCCGCGTCCACGATCAGCAGCGTCGCCGCTGGCGCTTCGTGTGCTGCCATTGCCACGATTGTGTCAGGAAACCAAGGTCAGCGTACGCTGATCGCATACAGGGTTGATCGCGCGGCGTAGAGGGGGTGTCGCCCGTGTCCCTGGACTGGGCAACGCTACGTTCATTGGCCCGGATGACCGACGAGATCGGCATTCTATCGATCTACGTCACTTTTAACCCGCACTACCGGGTCGAGGCGCCCGCCAAGCCACCGTGGGAGCTGCGGCTGCGCCAGCAGCTCGGGCAGCTGTCGGACCGGTTGCGGGACCAGGGGCCGCGGGAGCACTGGAAGGCGCTGACCGCCCGGCTCGACGCGCTCCAGCCGGACCTCACCGAACTGCTCGACCCGACCGCCAGCGGGCAGGGCCGGGCGCTGTTCGCCGGCGTGGCCAGCGGCGAGGTTCGGACGGTGGCCCTGCAGGTCCCACTGGGCGACCAGGTGGTGCTCGAACCCGACCCGCACCTGCGGCCGCTGCTGGCGGCGTGGAGCACCGCCGGCCCGGCCGGGGTGGTGTCGGTCAGCGCCGACGAACTGAGGATCCTCGACCTGCGGTTCGGCTTCACCGAGCCGGTCGGGGTCATCCCGTACCCGGGCTCGATCGAGCAGCGCGAGCTCAAGGGTCCGGCTCCCACCGGCGGTCAGTTCTTCCAGCGGAGCGCGCCGCAGCACGACCTGTACGAGCGGCGCGAGGACGACAAGCTCGCCCGGCACCTGCGATCGGTCGGGCCGCGACTGGCCGGGCTGGTCTCCGAGTGGGAGTGGAGCTACCTGGTGCTCACCGGTGAGGCGCCGCTGGTCCAGGCGGTCCGGGAAGGGTTGCCGGCGCAGCTGCCGGCTGAGCTGCTGACGCTGGACCACCAGGTCGGCTCGCTGCCGCCGGCGAAGATCGCCGCCACCGTCGCGCCCGCGCTCGACGAGGCCCGGCATCGCCGGCACCGGCAGCTCGCCATCGAGGTACGCGACAAAGCGATGTCCGGCAACGCGGGCGCCTGCGGCCTTTCCCAGACCCTGACCGCGCTCCAGGAGGGCCGGGTGGCGCACCTGCTGCTCGACGCCGAGCGGCGGTGGGCCGGCCGCCGGACCGACGACGGCGTGTTCGTCCCGGACGGCGAGGTCCCGCCTGGGGTCGAGGTCGCGGCGCTGCGGCCGGAGCCGCACCTCGACGAGCGGATGATCGAGCTGGCGTTCCGGGAGGGCGCCCGGGTGACCATGCTGGCGCCGGCGGCGGCCGCCCCGCTCGCCGATGTCGACGGGATCGGCGCCACGCTTCGCTGGTGAACGCGCTGCGCTGGTGAACCGTCCGCCGGCGGCTACCGGGCGGCCGGGCTGGGCTCGAGCCGGCGCAGGTGGAGCAGGGTGCTGGCGTGGTCGCCGGCCGGCAGGTCGAGTGTCAGTCCATGGTGGAGCAGTGCGGCGCCATAGTGGACCTGTGAGGTTCCGGCCAGCTGGTATCGGGCGTCCGGGTCCAGCCCGGCCAGCCGCAGCGGCGGGTCCGGCTGGCCGTGCCGCGCCAGCGGCCGCCAGCCGAGCACCACCACCTCACCGCCGTCCTGACTTAGATACTCCACGGCGGTGAGCCCCTCCACCCGGGCCGGGGTGAGCCGGTACAGCTGGCCCTGCTGGATCACATGCCGCACCCGCTTGTACGCGGCGACCAGCTCGGCCGCCTCCCGACGGTCCTCGGTGGACCACTCCCGCAGGTTGCCGCTGATGCCGAGCGCACCGGCCATCGCCACGTGAAACCGGAACCGGACCGGCGCGGTCCGGCGGGTCAGCGGGTTCGGGCTCTCGCTCGCCCAGGCGCCCATCGCCACCGCCGGGTAGACCTGGCTGCAGCCGTGCTGGATCGCGATCCGGTCGACCGGGTCGGTGTTGTCGGAGGTCCACGCCTGGTCGGTACGGGCCAGGATGCCGAGGTCGATCCGGCCGCCGCCACCGGCGCAGGTCTCGATCCGCAGCCGCGGGTGGTCGGCCCGGAGCCGGTCGATGATCGCGTAGACGGCGGCGGTGTGGTCGAACCAGAGCCGGCCCGGGTCGTCCGCCCCAGGCCAGCCGGGCTCGGTGAACGCCCGGTTCATGTCCCACTTCAGGAAGTCGATCTCGTGCTCCCGGAGCAGCCGGTCCAGCCAGCCGTGCGCCCACTCCGCCACCTCCGGCCGGGCGAAGTTGAGCACCAGCTGGTTGCGTAGCTCGGTGCGGCGGCGGTTGGGCTGGTGCAGCACCCAGTCCGGGTGCTGCCGGTAGAGCTCACTGTCCGGGTTGACCATCTCCGGCTCGACCCACAGCCCGAACCGCATCCCGAGCCGGTGCACCTCGTCGATGAGCGGGCGCAGGCCGCTCGGGAACCGCTGCGGGTTCGGCCACCAGTCCCCCAGCCCGGCCCGGTCGCTGGTCCGGCCGCCGAACCAGCCGTCGTCGACCACGAACAGCTCGACCCCCAGCTCGGCCGCGATCGCGGCCAGCTCCCGCTGGTTGGTCTCGTTGACGTCGAACCAGGTGCCTTCCCAGGAGTTGTAGAGCACCGGCCGGATCTCGGCCGGCTGCGGCAGCACGTGTGCCCGGGCGTACGCGTGCCAGGCCCGGCTGGTGCCGCCGAACCCGTCCCGGGAGTACAGGCCGGCGAAAACCGGGCTGCGCCACCGCTCCCCCGGCCGCAGCCGCCAGCGCACCCCGTCGTGCCCGGCGCCACCGCCGATGCTCACCTGCTCGCCGAGCGTGCGGTGGGCGGTGATCCGCCAGCCACCGCTCCAGGCGAGCACAGTGGACCAGACCTCCCCGGTCGACTCGGTGGCGTCGCCGGCGTCCACCATCAGCCACGGGTTCACCTGGTGCCGGCTGAGCCCGCGCCGGGTGGTCAGCGTCGTCTCCCCGTACGGCAGGGGGGTGCGGCTCAGCTGGAACTCGGCGCTCCACTCACCGGTGACGCAACTCATCCGGTAGTCCGGGCGCACCGGGATGGTCCAGTGTGCTGAGTCACAGCGCTCCACCATGATCGGCTGGTCGGTGCCGGTGTGGCGCAGCTCGGTCCACCGCTCGATGACGTCCGTGTCCGGGTACACCCGGTAGCACAGGGTCAGCTCCAGCGGGTAGTGCCGGTCGGCGAGGGTGATCCGCAGCTGCCCGTCGTCCACCTGATGGTCCCGGTAGCGCCATTCGACCGCCCGGGTACCGTCCCCGAACTCGACCAACAGGCCGGGTGGGCCGAACCGCTCGCCGCCGGTGGCCGGCAGCTCCTCGCCGAGCAGCTGGTCCCAGTCGCGCGGCCGGTCCGGCAGCGCCGCTGCCTGCGCCGCCGTCAACCGCGGTCCCCAGTAGACGTGCCGGAGCGTGGTGCCGTCCGGTTCCCGGTCACGCAGCCGGATGACGTACCCGGTCGATGGGGTGGTCAGCAGCCAGGTCTGGCTCGTGTCATCACCGCAGACGCGCTCAATCACGAGGCCTGACATTATCGGCCGCCTGCCGGGCGGCCTGGAACGGGGCGCGGTCGAACAGGAAGCGGCTGTGGGTGATCTTGCCGTCCTGCACGGTGACGCACTCAGCGCCGGGCGCCCACGGCACCGGCACGGTCTCCGTGTCGTACATCATCAGCGCGGTGGTCTCGTCGCCGAACGCGGCGATCAGCTCCGCGCGCCGCAGGATCTTCAGGAACGGGCCGATGAAGCCGCGGTACGCCGCGGCCCCTTCGAGCCGCCCGGCCGGCGCCTCGCAGACGATGTCGTCGGCGATGTAGCTCATCGCCCGGACGAGGTCCTTCTCGGCGAAGGCCCGGTGGTACGCGAGCGCGATGTCGAGTGCGGTCGGCATCGGATCTGCCTCCTTCGGTCAGGTGGTGGGTTCCTGCCGGTGTAGACACCGCTGGCTGCAGCCGTACCCGGACGCCCTGCTGGCAGGGCTCCCGGATCAGGCGCCCGGCCCGGCGGCGAGGTACGAGCTGCGGGAGGCGGTGGAGCTGGCGTTCGTGGCGGCGCTGCTCACCGACGACGCCTGGCTGGCGATGCCGCCGGCACCGCACGAGTACCACGGCGCCGCCGCGATCGCCGCCTTCCTCCGGGCATCCGGGCAGTGGCGGCGCGGCGAGCGGCTGGTGCTCGAGCTGGTGCCCACCCGGGCCAACCGCCAGCCGGCCTTCGACTGCTTCCTGCGCGCCGCGGGCGAGCCTCGGCCGGCCGGCCTGGCGGTCCTCACCCTCACCGGCGACCGCATCCGCGGCATCACCCGGTTCCTCGACCCGGCCCTGGGCGGGGCGACCGCCTGACCGGTGGCAGCCAGCGCCAGCGTCGTGAGCGGCCCGGTGAGCTGTCGAGCTGCCACGGCAGCAGCACCAGCCCCACCACCAGCGCCACCCACGGGCTGAGGGCGTACGCGGCCATCGCGCCGACCGACAGCCGGCTGGTCACGGCCGCCAAGCCCATGCCGGTGCG
This sequence comes from Natronosporangium sp., assembly GCA_036564175.1. Lineage (GTDB taxonomy): Bacteria > Actinomycetota > Actinomycetes > Mycobacteriales > Micromonosporaceae > Natronosporangium. The sequence continues at coordinate 79,072 of DATCKZ010000084.1, read as the reverse complement.
GTAGCGTGCGCGCTGTGAGCAGTGAAAACCCGTCCAAGTCCGACAAGCCGGGCGAGGAATACGAGCACAGCGTCGCGCCGGACCTGCGCCGGCTGCGAGCGCGGGCGATGCAGGACTGGTCGGAAGAGAGCCTCCTGTTCCTCCCGGCGATCATGCTCGCCTCGACCATCGCGATCGCGCTCCTGCTGGCCGAACTGGACAGCCGGCTCAGCCGCGACCTGCGACTGTCCTTCGCGTTCCCGCCGGGGGTGGCGAGCACCCTGCTGAGCACCATCGCCGGTGCCACCATCACCACCGCCGGCGTGGTGTTCTCGCTGCTGGTGGTCTCGCTCCAACTGGCCAGCGGGCAGTTCTCGCCGCGGGTGCTACGCAGCTACTGGCGGGACCGGTTCAGCAAAGTCCTGGTCGGGCTGCTGCTGTCCACGTTCGCGTTCTGCGTGATCGCGCTGGCCCGGATCGACCCGGACGCCGAGCAGGCGCCCACCTTGACCATGCTCGCTGCGCTGGTACTCACCCTCGCCTCGGTGGTGGCGATCGTCGTCTACCTCGACCGGGTCAGCCGGCAGCAGTACGTCGGGCGGATCCTGCAGCGGGTGGTCGCCGAGACCCTGACGCTCATCAAGGACCTGCCGCACGGGAAGCGGATCGGGGCCCGGCTCGGCGAGCCGGTCCCGCCACCCGACCCGGCCGGGCTCGGCCCGGCGCTGGTGGTGCGGGCGCCGGCCGACGGGTGGGTGCAGCAGGTGAGCTACCACGCGATCGTGAACGCGGTGCCGCCGGGCAGCGTGGTCCGGCTCGACACCCGGGTCGGCGCATATCTGGTACGAAATGAGCCGCTGGCCACGATCTGGCCGGTGCCCCCGGTCGCCGACCACGCCGTGATCGGCCGGCTGATCGGCGAGGCGGTGGTGATCGGGCCGGCCCGGAGCATGCAACAGGACATCGACTTCGGACTGCGCCAGCTCAACGACATCGGGCTGAAGGCGCTCTCGCCGGCGGTCAACGACGCCACCACCGCGATCGAGGTGATCGTCCGACTCGGGTCGGTGATGCGGCCGCTGTTGCTTGCTGACCTGCCGCCCCAGTCGGTCCGGGACCCGCACGACCGGATCCTGTTGACCCCGTGGGAGCTCAACCACCGCGAGTACGTCCGGCACGCGTTCGACCAGCTGCGGGTCTACACCGCCGAGCACCCGCAGATCCAGGTGGCACTGGTCCGGACGCTGCGGATGCTCAAGGACGCGTGCGCCGGCGTCCCCGGCCGCGAACCAGCCAGGGTGGAGCTGGACCATCAGCTCGCGCTGGTGCTGGAGGCGTGCGGGAAGGCCGGGCACACCGCCGCCGACCAGGCCCGGGTGGAGGCGGCCGCCCGCGGCTGACCGCGCGTCGGCGCAGTCAGGGCGTTGCGGCGAGCGGGATGGTGGCCCGGACCCCAGGCAGGTGCTCGCCGTGCATCGGCGCGAGCCGGCCCGGCAGGCCGGCCGCCGCGCGCCGCAGCGCGGCCCGCACTGCCCGCGGGTCCCGGTCGGCCGACACCGCGACCCGGACGAACACCTCGCCCTCGGCCGGGCCGCCCCGGCGGAACACCACCGACACGCAGGTGGTGACCGCCGGCGGCTTGGCCAGCAACCCGAACATCACGGCCAGCCGGGCCTGCTGCCGGGGCGGGCGGCGGACCCGGAAGCAGGCGTGGTGCAGGCCGCCGAGCGACCACCACCGCCACCGCTCCGCCGGCACCGGTGGCCGGACCGGCACCGGCAGTGGCCGACCGTTGCGGTTCCGGGGCGGCGGCGCCAGCCCGAGCGAGCTGCCCAGCTCGTCGGTGAGCGCGCTGCCGTCGAGCACCCGCAACCCGTACCCCCGCTGGCGCAGCCTGGTCGCGAGCCGCAGCGCGGCGGTGGCGGCCGACCGGACCTCCCCCTGCTCGCCGCCACCCCGCGCCGCCACCGACGCCGGGTGCAGGGTCGGCAGCATCCGCACCGCCACCCAGAACGTCCGCAGCACCGGCGGCGATCCCGGTCCGGGGTTCGCGGCGGTGGCCGGAACGGACCAGCCCAGCAGCTGGGCAGCGTCCACATCGAGCCGGTCGTCGCCGACCACGGCGGCCAGCTCGTCCAGCAGCGTCCGCAGCCGGTCGACCAGCGGCTGGTCCGGGATCGGGTCGAGCCGCAGTACGGCGGTCCACGCTGGACCGTCAGCGAGCAGGCCGACCCGGTTCCCGGCGCGGTCGGCGTGGCCGCGGGTGTCCACACCGGGCACCACCGCCTCGATCGGGATCCGCGGCCGGCGCTGCCCGCGGCGTACTCGCTGCCGGAATCGCCGCCGGGCAGTCAGCCATTCCGGCAGCGCCCGGCCGTGATATCTGACCGAGAGCGCGGCGACCAGGCCGGCGATGGCGCTGCCGGCAGCCACCCGGGCCGGCAACGAGATCGGCAGCAACAGGCAGACAGCCGCCGCCTGCCAGCCGGCGATCCACGCGGCCAGCCGCCCCGCTCGTTGGCTGCTGGTCATGACCAGCAGACTTGCCGGCAGCGCCACACGCGGGCACCATAGCACGGAACGGATCCCTTACGACTCGGTACTTTTACCCACGGAGCACCCTATGTGGACGACACGCGATCAGCTCCAGGCGTACCAGTTCCTGCGGCGGCGGCTGGTGTCGGCGCTGCAGACCGGCGACGCCAACCACCCGGTCTCGCCGAGCCGCCGGCTGATGCTCGCCTACGCGGTCGGCTTCGCGCTGATGCTGATCGCGGCCGCCGGGGTCGGCATCTACAGCGCGCTCCGGCCGGGCGGCTGACCCACCGGCCGCCACCGCGGGCGGCCGACAAACTCACCTCCCACCGACCCATCCGGATCGGCCCGAGCCGCGAACCACCAGCGGCCAGCACTGGCCGGCGAGGCGCCGACGGCGCCCCGCTTCGCTGGGTATGGGTAGGTGTCAGATGGAACGACCGCGGTCCACCCCGGCCGGTCACCGGGCCACCGGTGCCCGCGGGTTAGCCGGCGAGCCGCCGGCTCCGATCGAGGTCCACGTGGTGGAGGACCATCCCCTCTATCGTTCCGCGCTCGGGCACGCGCTCGGCGCGGACGAGCGGCTGAAGGTCAGCGTCACCGCCGGGTCGGTGGAGGAGTTCGCCGCCTACCACCGGCCACCCGGGGCGGTGGTGATCCTCGACCTGAAGCTGCCCGGCGCCAGCGACGCCGAGGCGGTCGCCGCCGTGGTCCGGATGGGGTTCCGGGTGCTGGTCCTGTCGGCCCACAGTGAGCGGTCCGACGTGGTCGCCGCGCTCGCCGCGGGCGCCCGCGCGTACCTCACCAAGGCCGCTGACATCGACGAGATCCGTCGGGCGGTGCGGGCGGTCGCCGCCGGCGACAGCTACGTCTCGCCACAGCTTGCCCGGCTCGGGTTCGAGCCGTCGCGTACCCGGCACCGCCCCGCACCGCCGCTTTCCGATCGCGAGCGGCAGGTGCTCGCGCTGCTCGCCGACGGGGAGCGGGACCGGGACATCGCCACCGCGCTGTCCATTTCGGTCCGGACCGTGCGCTCACACCTGGACCGGATCCGCGAGAAGACCGGCCGGCGCCGGCGACCGGAGCTGACCCGGCTCGCCGTCGAGCACGGCATTGTCACCTACCGGCAGGAGCAACCACCGTGGACACCATGACCAGCCGCCCGCGGATCGGGGCCGCCCAGCCGCTCGGGTCCCGCCCTCGCCGCTGAGGATAGCGTTACGGCGGCGGTACCGAGCTTCGAGCCGTGCCTCGACGCGTACGGTCATCTGATGACGGTCCGCGAGGTCGTCGGTAAGGTGCACACCGCCACGTTCACCGTCCAGGTACCGTGACCGCCTGCGGCCACCGGCCACCCGGGAACTTCTCGTGGTTGCCCATGGCAATCTTGAGCTTGAGCATGTCGCCGACCGCGTCCACCAGCCGGCGGACGTAGCCGAACAAGCGGTCGAACAGCACGGTGACGAGCTGGCTCACCAGCTCCGCGCATTTGCTGATCGATTCCAGCGCACCGACCACCGTGGCCGCGGTACCCACCGTCTCTATGATCCTCAGGGCGATCTCCTTGACGCCGTTCATCGCGTCGAGGCAGTAGTCGATGTTCGCCGCCGCAACCCGGTAGAGCAGGTCGCTGATCATCGACGCATGGTTCGCCGCCTGCGAGGCGGCCTCTTTCTGCTCGGTGCGGATCTGGCGGTACGCCGAGCCGGCGGTGCCCTGCCAGTCGTCGACGGCGTGGGCGGCCGGCTTGCCGGCCCGGTTGGCAATGTTGGTGACCGGTGTCATCACCTCACCGATCCACTTGAAGCTGGTCGCGATCAGGCTGGTCACCGGGCTGTACTTGGCGAGGATGGTGCGCACGAGCTCCTTGACCCGCTCGATCGCCGCCCGGATCTGGTCGAGGTGCGTCCGGACGTAATACGCCACCGCCGCTCCCCCCAGCGCCAGCAACCCGCCGAACGGGCTCACCGGAAGAGTCGCCAGCGTGATCGCGGTGCCGCGGCCGAGCAGTGCCCGAGTCTGGCCGTTGAGCTCCGCGAGTTTCTGGATCGCCGTATTCGCCCAATCCCGCAGGCCATCGACGATGGCCTTGAGCGCGTCGATGACCGCTTCCGGGCCACCGATCCGGACCGTCGACGGGATCGTCCCGACGCTGATCGGTGGCTGCTGGTACAGGCTGAACACGTTCGGTTGCATGGCTGGTGATACTCCCTTTCGGCGCGACCGGGTTGGCCCGGTTACTGCGGCGGGCCGAAGATCCGGTTCGGATCGATCCGGTCCACTTTGGCGTATCCGCTGGCGGCCTGCTTCAGCGCCACTCCGAGCTCCTTGAACTCGCGGGCGGCGCCCTCGAACAGTTCCAGCATGTACTGCTGGAACTGCTGGTAGGCCATGGCATACAGCTCGGCCCGGAGGTCCGGATAGGGCAGTCCGATCCAGAACGCCGACTCCCCCAGACCGAGTCCGGCGACGTTCCGGGCGACCGCTGCCATCTCGCTGCTCAGGTCGTCCCAGCGCTGTGCCTGGGTCCGCAGCGCCTCGTGGACAACGGTGTACCCGCGGCTAGCCATGCTGGCCACCTCCTTCTCGGACTTGCGCGTCATCGGCGGCGAGCGCCGCGGCCCGGAACAGGCCGAGCGCTTCGGCCCCGAGCTGGTCCGGGTCGACCAGTTCCACCCCGGTCGGGTCGGCGGTGATGCCGGCGATCACCGGACCCTGCCGGACCATCCGGAACAGCCGGCCCGGGCTCGCCACCTCGGTCGGCGGCGGCGGTGGCGGGCCGCCGGGCAGCTCGCGCTCGAGCTCGGCCAGCTCGGCCGTCGCTCGGTCGATCCCGTGCTGGACCTCGCGCAGCCACCCGTCGAGATCGTCGTACCGGCCGGCCGAGTCGACCGGCGCCGGATCCGGTGCCGGCGGTGGAACGGCGGGTTCGGCCGGCTCGTCGTCCAGGATGGACCTGATGACCCGGGCGGCCAGGGCGGTGGTGCGGGCGTTGCGGTAGGCGGCGAGCAGCGCGGGTCCCAGCCGGACCGGATCGAGCCGATCCGCCCATTGCCACCCGATCTCGACCGCCGTCACCTGGCCGTGCTCATCCACGTCCACGCGGATTGCGCCGGTGGGGTCGGTGCCGAAGAGCCGGTCGGGCGGGCGGGTGACCCCGGCGCCGGCGAGCTCCGCGCGCGCCCGGGCCTTCAGCTCGGCCGGGTCGCCGAGCCAGTCGAGGCTGGCGAGTTCGGTCATGATTACTCCTATCGGCCGACCGCTCGCGCGGTCTGGTAGAGGTCGAGCACGCCGGCGGCGAGCGGGATCAGGCTCACCACCGCGAGCACCTCGGTCACATCGAGGAATCGGGTCCAGTACGGCGAGGGCTGGTTGGCCCGGGCCCGGGCGGCGTAGCTGAGCCCGACCAGGCCGGTCACCAGCAGGCCGAGGATCAGCAGCGGCCAGGCGCCGCGCGGACCGCTGCCGGCCAGCCCGGTTGCCACCACCAGCAGGGTGGCGATCCCGCCCACCACCAACGCGGCCCGCTGGCCCGTCCGCGGGTACGCCCGAGCCCGCAGCAGCATCGCCAGTCCGGCCAGTGCCGCGAGCGTCCACGCCCAGCCGTCGCCGGACCAGGCGAGCACCACCGCCGAGGCCACCACCACGATGGCGACCGCCGCGAGCAGCCCGGCCAACCCGTCCGATGCGGACCGGACCCGCGACGCCACCTCCGGGCCGAGCGTGGGCCGCTCGTCGCGCCGGAACTCGGCCACGTCGACCGGCACCCGAGGCAGCGGCAGCCGGCCCATCCGCAGCGCGGTCACCGGCAGCAGCGGGCTCAGCGCGAGGGTGCCGGCGGCGATCACCGCGGCGACCGAGTTCGCCGGGGCCGCGGTCGCTACCGCGACCGCCGCGCCGACCAGCCCGACGCCGGCGGCGAGCGCCGCGCCGATGAACCACGGGAGCGCGTCCGGCACCGCGGCGGCGGCGAGCACCCCGTAGAGCGCGAGCGCACCGCAGCCAGCGGCCATCGCCAGCGCGCTGGGTGCGAACGGGTTGCCGCCGTCGGGCAACCCGAGCGACACCCCGGCGAGGAACGCCGCCGGCAGGCCGGCCCCGGCGAGCGTACCGGCCAGCCACGGGTCGGTGCCGCGGCCGAGCGCCGCGGCGGCGAGCAGCAACCCGAACGCCAACCCGCTGTCCACCAGCGCGGCGATCGGGAACGCCGGCCGGGCGGCCGGGATCAGCACCGCCGCGCCGGCGAACGCGACCAGTGCCGTGGCCAACCCCACCGCCCGGGTCAAGCCGGGCCGCCACATCCCGCTCGGCTCGGCCGCGGCGCTCGCGATCGCGTCCACCACGTCGTCGAACAGCAGCGGCGCCGGTTCCGAGCCGCGCGGGTTGAGGTAGAGCAGCTCACCGTCCCGGATCCCGGCCTCGGCTACGGTGGTGGTGTTGGCGAACGCGTCGCCGCCGAGCCGGCCGAGTGTCCAGCCGGTGCCGGCCTGCTTGCCGGCGGTCATCCGGACCAGCATCGGGACCAGCTCGGCTACGGTGCTCTGCTGCGGTAGCGAGACGTCCACTCGGGAGTTCGGCGCGATCACGGTGACCCGGCGCATCGCGGTCGTGGTCGCCGCGCCGGCGGACCCCGGCCGGCCGGTCATGGCAGCGCCTCCGCAGCCTCAGCGGCCTCCTCCGCCTCCGCGATGAACGGGGCGAACGCTTCCCGGCTCGCCTCGGCCAGCCGGGCCATCGCGTCGTTGACCGCTTCCACCACGAATCCGCCGAGCACCTTCGCGTCGTACCGGGGCAGCTGCCGGGCGTCCAGGGTGACCTCGGTGAGCTGGCCCGACCCGCGCACCTTGGCGACCACCACGCTGTTGCGGGAGCGGCCGGTGACCTCCATCCGCTCGATCCGTTGCTGCACCTCGAGGATCGCCTGCCGCTGCTGCTCGGCCTTCGCCAGGAACTCCGCCACCTCGTCCATCACCGGCCTCCGTCACGCCTCGCTGCTGTCGATGTCGACGTTGAACTCCTGGTCGCCGATCCGGCCACCGATCTTCAGGTCCCGGTCGAGGTCACCCTCGGCGTCCACCTTGACGTTGTACTTGCCGTCCCCATCCAGGTCTTCCAGACTGATCGTGATCCGGTCGCCGGAACCGCCCGCGTTCCGCGGGATCCAGCCGGAGTTGTAGACATTGGGCACTCCGGTCACCGGCCCGAGCGGCGCCGGCAGCGGCATCGGCTGCGGCACCGGTGGCGGCGTCGACGGCGTCCCCGGCGGTGGCGCGGCCGGCGGGTAGGAGCCGTAGGACGGGTAGGGCGCCGGGTGCCGCGGCAGCGGGATCGGGTCACCGACCGGCAAGGGCTGGATCGGCAACTGCGGCAGTGCCGGCTGGCCGGTGGCCGGCGGCGCGGCCGGGATGGGCGACGCCATCCCCGGATCGAGCGCCTTGCCGACCTCGGCGGTCGTGCTTTCGGTCTGCTGGACCGCCTGCTGGATCGCCGAGATGACGGTGCCGATGGTCATGATGGCCTGTGCCAGCATCCCCAACCAGCTGGCGGTCTGCACGGTGGTGGCGCCGGCCAGCGCCCGGGCGGCGGACATCGAGAACGGGTTCGACATCAACGCCGCCACCGCCGCGTTCGCCGCCTTGACGAACTGGACGATCCGGATCGTGTTCTGCAGGATCCGGCCGATCGCCTGGATCCGCTCGCCCAGCTGGGTACCCTGCCCGACCAGATCATCGAAGGCGCTCCGGAGCTGGTTGAAGGCGGACACCGCACCGGCCACCGCCGCACCGGCCTTCCACAGTGTCTCGAGCTGCTTCATCGAGCCCTCGAGTTGCTTGCCGACCTCGCCGGCGCGGGCAACCACGGTGATCTGGGCGTCCGCGTTCTGCTGCACCGCCGCCGGGTCACAGCTGACGATCTTCGACATCAGCGTCGGGAATCCAGGCTGCAGTGCCGCAATCGCACCACACTGGATGGTGCCGATACTCATGGCCGGTCACCTCCCGCCGGCATGCTGCGATAGACCCGCGCCTGGCCGGCCGGCGGCGGCACCGGTTGGCCGTCGGCGTAGAGCCGGCCGTCCGGCCCGACGCTCGCCGTGACGGTCGCGGTGGTGACCAGGTCACCCGGGCGCAGCCGGACCTGGGACAGATCGCTGCCGACGTACACCTCGGCGATCCCGGCACCCACCTGGTGGGTGTGATCCTGCAGGTAGGTGTGGATGTCGCCGGAGCCGAGCCCGCTGGAGCGCAACCGGTACAGCAAGCCGGCCGAGCCGGTCAGCTGGTTCCCGACCGCGCCGATGCTGACCTGGCCGGCACCGTCCCGCTGGCGATAGTTCGCCATCGCGGTCTGGACGTTCTCGGCGGCGCGAGTGAGCACCACCTCCAACGCCAACTGCGCGCGCTGGAGCAGCTGGTGGGCGGTGATCGAGGCGTCCGCGGCCGGGCTGCCGATCAGCCCGAACGCCCGCAGCGGCGGGACCAGCTGCCCGAACTGGCGGCAGATCGAGCTGAACTCGTCGATCTGGCTGAACATGGTCCGCACCACCCGGTCGACCTCATCCGGGTCTACCTGATAGCCGTCGCTACCGCGTACCATGGTGACTCCTGCTCTTCCCGGGCGGGCACTTGGTTGGTTGGCACTGCGGCCAGGGTAGGCCGCGGACCGGACCGCGCAGCAGGGGAAAACTACCCACGAGCTGCTCGGTCGAAGTGACCGCACCGGGAGGAACGACATGTCACTACCGGCCCCCGGGAATCTCCAGTTTGGAGCCCCGTACACCCCGCCGGACGGCTCGCTGGACCGCCCGGACCTGATCCTGCAGCCACCGCCGGTGCTGCCCAGAGGCGGCGGCGGGCAGAACGGGCAGCAGCTGCTCTACCTCCTGCTGCCGATGATCGGCATGGGCAGCATGGCCGCGCTCTACTTCGGCCGGGGCGCCGCCGGCGGGAACCCGCTGATGTGGGTGGTGCTCGGGGTCTCCGGCCTCGGTCTGGTCGCCACCGTGCTGGCGACCCTGCTGCGTGGCAGCTCCCAAAAGAAGCTGCAGATCAATGAGGAGCGCCGGGACTACCTGCGGTACCTCGGCGGGCAGCGCCGGCAGGTGCGGGAGTTGGCCAAGCAGCAAACCGAGGCGGCGCATCGCCGGCTGCCCGGCCCGGAGGACCTGTGGGACATCGCCGCCACCGACCGGATGTGGCGGCGCCGCCGCACCGACGCTGACTTCGGCCGGGTCCGGGTGGCGGTCGGCCCGCAGCTGCTCCGCAACCCGTTGAAGGTACCGGAGTCCGCGCCACTGGAGGATCTCGACCCGGTGACCGCGTCCTCGCTCCGGCACTTCATCAAGACCTACGCGACCGTGCCGGACCTGCCGGTCGCGGTGTCGCTGCGGTCATTCTCGACGGTGGTGATCCGGGGCGAGCGCGCCGGCGTGCTCGGGCTGGCCCGGTCAATGGTCGCCCAGCTCGCCAGCTTCCACTCGCCCACCCAGCTGCGGATCGCGGTCTGCCTGCACGCACGCCGGCTCGCCGACTGGGACTGGCTGAAGTGGTTGCCGCACTCGGCCGACCCGAGCCGCACCGACGCCACCGGCCCGGCTCGGCTGGTCGCCGGCAGCCTCACCGGGCTCGCCGCCATCCTCGGCCACCAGCTGGGCGAGCGGCCACCGTTCGGCTCCGACCCGACCGGCAGCACCGCCGAACTGCCCCACCTGGTGGTGCTGCTGGACGGTGGTGACCGCACCCCGCATCCCCGGCTGGACCCGACCACGGGCCACGCTGGCGTGACGTTTCTCGATGTCGGCGGGCCGCCCAACCCACCGGCCCGGCCGGCCCCGAACACCCTGCAGCTGCAGCTGGCGGACGGCCGGCTCGGCCGAGTGGGGCCGGACCGGATCAACCACGTCGGCACCCCGGACCGGATGGACGTGCTCGCGGCGGAGTTCGTCGCCCGGCAGCTCGCCGCTCTGCACGAGATGGTGCCGGTCGCCGACGACAACGGCTTCACCGGCGAGCTCGGGCTCCCCGAGCTACTCGGCATCGGCGACCCGCGGGAGCTGGACACCGCGGTGACTTGGCGGCCGCGGCCGGCCCGGGACCGGCTGCGGGTGCCGATCGGGGTCGATCCGGCCGGCCGGCCGGTCGAGCTGGACCTCAAGGAGTCCGCCGAGAACGGCATGGGTCCACATGGGCTGGTGATCGGCGCCACCGGTTCGGGCAAGAGCGAGCTGCTGCGAACCCTGGTGATCGGGCTCGCCGCCACCCACTCGTCCGAGTCGCTCAACTTCGCGCTGGTGGACTTCAAGGGTGGCGCCACGTTCGCCGGGATGGCCGGCCTGCCGCACGTCAGCGCGGTCATCACCAACCTCTCCGACGAACTCAGCTTGGTCGACCGGATGGGCGACGCGCTGCGCGGCGAGATGGTACGCCGGCAGGAGCTGCTCCGGGCGGCCGGAAACTACGCCTCGGTACGGGATTACCAGGCGGCCCGGGAGGCCGGGGCGCGACTCGCGCCGATCCCCTCGCTGGTGGTCATCATCGACGAGTTCAGCGAGCTGCTCGCCAGCCGGCCGGAGCTGACCGACCTGTTCGTGATGATCGGCCGGCTCGGCCGCAGCCTCGCGATCCACCTGCTGTTCGCCTCACAGCGGCTGGAGGAGGGCCGGCTGCGCGGGCTCGACACCCAGCTGAGCTACCGGATCGGGTTGCGTACGTTCTCGGCCTCCGAGAGCCGCACCGTGCTCGGCGTCCCCGACGCTTACGAGCTGCCGCCGATCCCGGGCTCTGGCTACCTGAAGGTCGGCACCGGCAGCCTGGTGCGGTTCAAGGCCGCCTACGTCTCCGGGCCGCTGCCCGAGCGCCGCGCCGCCGCCGGCCCGGCCCGGCCGGCGGCCAGCGCCGCGCAACCGATCCGGTTCACGCTGGCCCCGGTGCCGGTGGCAGCCGAGCCGGCGCCGCCGCCGGAGCCGGAACCGGCGGCCGAGCAGGAATCCCCGGCGGCCGGCGAGATCGTCCTCGACACGCTGGTCGGCCGGCTGCAGGAAGGCCCGCCGGCGCACCAGATCTGGCTGCCGCCGCTGGCCGAGCCGGCCTCGATCGACCAGATCATGCCGGGCCTGACCGAGACCCCGGACCGCGGCTACACGCTGGCCGACTTCCCGGGCAACGGGAAGCTGGTCGCCACGCTCGCGATCGTGGACAAGCCGTTCGAACAGCGGCGGGATCTGCTCTGGGCGGACCTGTCCGGCGGGGCCGGCCACGCGGTCGTGGTCGGTGCCCCGCAGAGCGGGAAGAGCACGTTGCTGCGTACTCTGATCGCCACCCTCGCGCTCACCCACACCCCGGCCGAGGTCCAGTTCTTCCTGCTGGACTTCGGCGGCGGTGCGCTGGCCAGCCTGGCCGGGCTGCCGCACGTGAGCGGCAGCGCCAGCCGGCTGGATGCCGACCGGTGCCGGCGGATGGTGGCCGAACTGATGGACCTGCTCACCCAGCGGGAGCGGCTGTTCGCCGAGCGCGGCGTGGAGTCGATGGCCGGGTTCCGGCAGGCGCCGTTCCCGCTGCCGGACGGCCGGATGTTCGGCGACGTGTTCCTGGTCGTGGACGGCTGGCTGACGCTGCGGCAGGAGTACGAGCCGCTCGAGGAGGCGATCAACCTGCTCGCCGCCCGCGGACTCGGCTACGGGATCCACGTGATCCTGTCCGCGAACCGCTGGCTGGAGGTCCGCTCGTCGCTGCGGGACCTGATCGGCACCCAGCTGGAGCTGCGGCTCGGCGACCCAGCCGACTCGGCGATCGACCGGAAGGCGGCCGCGAACGTGCCGGTCGGCCGGCCCGGCCGTGGCCTCACCGGCGACAAGTTGCAGTTCCTTACGGTACTGCCGAGAGTGGACGGCCGGCAGTCGGCCGACGACCTGGCCGACGGGGTCGCCGACCTGGTCAAGCGGATCGACGCGGGCTGGCGCGGACCGCGCGCGCCGCAGGTCCGGCTGCTACCCGAGCTGCTGCCGGCCGACACGCTGCCGGCGCCGGTCGAGGGCGACTACCGGATCCCGCTCGGGATCGCCGAGACCGACCTGCAACCAGTCTATGTAGACTTCACCGCCGATCCGCACCTGATCGCGTTCGGGGACGTGGAGTCCGGCAAGAGCGGGCTGCTCCGGCTGATCGCCTGCGGCATCATGGCCCGCTACCCACCGGAGCAGGCGGTGATCTCGGTCGTGGACTACCGGCGCAGCCTGCTCGGGGTGGTCGACGGTCCACACCTGCTCGACTACTGCGGCACCGAGACCGCGGCCGTGAACGCGATCAGCCAGGTCGAGGCGGCGATGCGGACCCGGCTGCCCGGCCCCGAGCTCACCGCCGAGCAGCTACGGTCCCGGAGCTGGTGGACCGGTCCGGAGCTGTTCCTGCTGGTGGACGACTACGACCTGGTCGCCACCCAGACCGGCAACCCGCTGGCACCGCTGGCGCAGTTCCTGCCCCAGGCCCGTGACATCGGCCTGCATCTGGTGATCGTCCGGCGGACCGGCGGCGCGAGCCGGGCCCTGTTCGAGCCGGTCATGCAGCGGCTGCGCGACCTCGCCACGCCCGGGCTCCAGCTGTCCGGTGCGCGCGAGGAAGGGGCGCTGATCGGTGACCTCAAACCGAGCCCGCAGCCGCCCGGCCGAGGGTTCCTGGTCACCCGGCGGGCCGGCGCGACGCTGATCCAGGTCGCCTGGTCGCCACCGGTCGACGGGTGAGCTCGGTCGAGTGTGGGTGATGGATGTGGGTAATACTGCCCGCTCGCGAACCAGTAGTTGTGCCCTGTCGGGCCACTACCCGGCTGGCTACCTTGGCAGACAACGGCACCCGCCGGGTGCCGGAGCTACGCAAGGTCCACGGCCAGAGGAGATGACGTGACAGCACCAGGCGGCAGCTTCAGCATGACCGAGGCCGCCCTCAAGCAGGCGGAGAACGAACTCAACGCGGCCGCCTTGGCGGTGCAGCGGCAGTTTACGCTGCTCGAACAGGCGGTCATGGAAAATCCGTCCAAAGGCGACGCATTCGTCGCCGCCCAACGCGTCGCGACCGCGCTGCGCGAGCAGGCCCGGCGGTTCCAGGGCATGACCGAACAGCTCGCCAGCAACATCGGCGTGAGCGCGCGGAACTACATGGCCAACAACGCGGCCGGCTCGCAGGCGATCAACGCGGTCGCCGGCATGATCGACGGCGGTACCGGGGCGTCCTTCGACCGGCTCACCGGCGGCGGCGGCCGCTGAGAGGAGTGGCGGAGATGGCGGAATTTCTCGACTATCGGTTCGGCGAGATCGCCGCGACCAATGAGGTGGTCCGGCAGCGGCTCGCCGACTTCCGGACCACCCTGGACGATTTCAAGACCACCTACAACCGGCTCGCCGCCAACTGGGGCGGCACGGCGGCCGAAGGTGCCGTTCAGGTCAGTGAGCAGCTCGACCGGTTCGGGCTCCACACCGCCGACATCGTCCAGCGGTTCCTCACCGAGCTCAACACCCACCTGGAGGAGTCGCAGGCGGTCGAGCGAACCAACACCGGACTGTTCACCACCTGATTGCCTATCCATTCAATCTCGACCACGAGGGAGTGCGCCATGGCCGGTGAAGCCGGTTCGTTCCGGGTCCACCTGCAGTCCCTCAAGGAATTCGCTGCCCGGCTGCGGGACCAGGTCCAGCTCGCGGACCGGTCCACCGATGCGGTCCAGGCCATCAACCAGGCACCGAGCCTGTCGCTGGGCGGGTTCGCCGAGGCGTACGCGCTCAGCGACCGCCACGGCGACGCCGCCCAGCAGCTGGCGACGGTGCTGGCCACGGTGGTCCGCAGCCTGGATTTCGCCCGCAGTGTCACCGAGCTGGTCGCGCAACGCTACGAGGCGTTGAACCGCGGCGGCGCACAGGCTATCGGCTCGGTGGGCGCTGCGATCCCGCCGGTGCCGCCGCTGCCGGGGCCTCCCATTACCGGCACGGCGGCACCACCGGCGGGCAGCCGGCTGCCGCCACCGGCGGCCGGACTGACCGCCGCTACGGTGCCGCCGGCCATCGGCACCGTCTACTACGCCACCGGTGCCGGTCCCCGGCAGACCTAGCGGGTAGGGTCTACGATGGATGGTCAGTTCGGCCGGACCCGGTTCGAGGACTACCCCCACAGCCAGCTCGCGGAGATGCTGGCGGCCGGTCAGCCGGCGCAGATCAGCGCGACCGCCGACGGCTGGCGGCAGGTCGCCAACCTGCTCGACGACGCCGCGCTCGCGCTGGAACGGGAGCACCGCGAGTTCCGAGACTACTGGGAAGGCGCGGCCGCGGACGCCCACTCGGCAATGATCACTTCGCTGGTCGACGGGGTGCGGCAGGTGGCCTGGGTCGCCCGCCGGACCAGCGACCAGCTGTTCGCCGCTACCGAGGCGCTGCGGCTGGCGCAGGAGCGGATGGCCGCGCTCGGGCCGCCGATGCCGCCGGTCCCGCCAGATCAGGCGGTGCTGGCCGCCGCCGCCGCTCCGCTCCCCTACGGCCGGGCCCGGGTCGATGCCGCCGCCCAGCAGCTCGCGGCGGTCCGGGCGGTGCGGGACTACCAGCGGGCGCAGGCCGCCGCAGCCGCCGCCACCAGTGCCGCCGTAGCGATCCTCGACGAGCTCCGCAACACGTACCTCAATCTCGAGATTCCGCCAGCCCCGGCGGTGGCCGAACCGCCGACCATCGCCCCCGACGGCAGCCCGCTCTTCCCGCCGGCCACCGGCGGCCCTCCCCCGCTGTTCACCGGCGTCTGGGCCAACGGGCTCGCCGCGGCGGCCGGCCTACCGCCGGCCCAGCTGCTCCAGCCATACCTGCCGGTGCCCGGCGCCCCGCCAGCGCCCGGTTCACCGCCGTCCGGTGTGGATGGACCGGCGCCGGGCCGGCTACCCGGCGAGCTCCCGACCGGCCGGGCGACCGTACCCGGCATGGACGGGGCTGCTGGGGCCGGCTCGGCGCCGGGGCTGGGTCCGCGCGGCGGGCTCGACGGCGGCCTGCCCGGTGGCGGCGGGCTCGGCCCGCTGCCCGGTGCCGACCTCGCGTTCGACCCCGACCGGGCGGTCGGGATGTCGTCGGCCGCACCATCGATCGGCCCGGAGACCGCCGCCGGACTCGCCGACGGCGGCGCCGGGCCGGCCACCGCCGGGGCACCGTTCATCGGCGGCGGCTTCATCCCGCCGATGGGGATGGGGATGATGGGTGCCGGCGGTGCGGGCGGCGGTGCCGCCAGCGCCGCGGTCGCGTGGCTGGTCAGCGAGGTGGAAGAGTTCGGCGTGAAGAGCCCGGTCGTGCCCGAGGTGATCGGCTGACGGTCACGGCGCGGTGTCCGCGCACCGCTGCTGCGACGCCCCCCGATCGATCCCCTGCTCACCGCCGACCAACGCGATCACCTGGAAGCAGTACGGGGCGGTCGCCGGGTCGAGGCCGTCGATGACGACCTCGGTGGTGCCGGCAGGGACGGTACGCAGGAGCACCGCATCCCGGTCGTCGAAAACCTGCACCACCACGAACTGAGCCTGGCCGCCGGTCGGGTCGGTCCAGACGAGCGAGGCGCCGGTCTGGCTGCCGGTGACCCGGGTGATGACCGGCGCGATCGCCGGGTTCACCGAGACCGGGCTGGCCGGTGGGCTGGCGGTCGGCGAGCCGGTCGGGTCCGGTGTCGCAGGGTCCGGTGTGGTCGGTGGTGACGGCTGGCCGCCCGGCTGCTCGATCGACTGGGTCGGCCGGGCCTGCGCCGGGCCGGCCGGCTCGCCGCGGGCCAATTGGGCGACCCAGGTCCCGCCGATCCCGACCAGGCCGCCGATCAGCAGTGCGGCACCGGCCGCCACCAGGATCCGCCGGAGTGGCCGCGGGCCTGCCGGTTCGGTGACCACGTTGGACTGTTCCGGGTCGGCGGTCGGGTGGGTGCCGGTCGGGTCGGCCTCGACCGGATACCCGCCCGCGGCCACCGCCGAGGCGAGCAACTGCGCCATCGCCGCCGGCGACGCGGCTCCCCGTACCGTGGCGGTGGCTGCCGGATCCAGCGGTGGCCGGGTGGCAGCCGGCCCGGGTCGCGGCGACGCCGGCCGCGGCACCGGTTGGGTGACCTCCGGCGCCGGAGCGCGCCGCGACTCCGCCGGTCTGCGCGCCGTCATCGGCTCCGCCGGTCCCGGCGGCCCGGCCGGCTGCGCCGGTGCTTGCGACGCGGCCGGCTCGCCCGGCGCCCACGCCCGAGTCTCGGCGGCGAGCCGGACCAGCGCCTGGTGCAACGCCGCCGCGTTCGGGAACCGCTGCGCCCGGCTCCGGGCGAGGCAGCGATCGATGATGGCGACCAGCCCAGGCGGCACGTCCGGCCGCCGCAACCGGCGCGGCGGTTCGGTCCGGACCCGCCGCATGTACGCCAGGGCGGTGTCCTCGGCCTCGACCCCGGTGGCGAACGGCGGCGCGCCGTCGAGCAGCGTGAACAATGTGGAGCCCACCGACCAGATGTCGTCGGCGACCGCCGGCGGCTGGCCGTCGAGCACCTCCGGCGAGGCGTGCCGGAAGCTGAACCACTCCACCGAGGTGGTGCGGGCAGCGTCGATCGGGCGGGCGATCCCGAAGTCGGCGACCACGTACGAGGTGGGCAGCACCAGGATGTTCTGCGGCTTGACGTCCCGGTGCAGCACGCCGTGCCGGTGCGCGAACGAGAGCGCGTCGGCCACCACCGTGCCGACCGAGAGCACCTCCTCCCACGGCAGCGGGCCGTGCTTGCGCAACCGGTCCTGCAGCGATCCGAGGTCGTGGAACTCCATCACGATGCACGGTCGCCCGGTGGCGGTGACGCCGGTGTCGATGACGGTCACGATGTGCGGATGCTGCCGACCAAGCTGGACGGTGATCTCGATCTCCCGCTGAAACCGGGCGATCGCCTCGGCGTCGTCGAGCAGCAACACCTTCACCGCGACCGGCCGATCCAGACCGTCCTGGCGCGCCCGGTAGATGTCGCTGGACCCGCTGCGTGCGATCGCGACGAAGTCGTGGTAGCCGGCGAGCAACGTCATCGGCACGGCCGGCGGCGGGTCGGCCGGCTGCGGCATCCACGGGTCGCGGGTGGGCTGGGTCATCTGGTCCCCGGGCTTGGGCGTACGCGCTTGGCGAGGCCGATGCTACCCAGCAGAACCGGCGCCGGGCAGGGGTACAACTGCCCACAGCACCCGCACGGTCGGGGCTGGACCGTCTAATGCGTACTGCTACGGCTTTCGGCCGACGCCGGCGTAGAACAGCCGGCTGCCGTCGCTGTCGGCGTCGTCCGGGTTGTCGGCGCCCCACAGCCCGCCGAAGGTCACCCCGGGCGCCGCCCCCGGATACGGTGGCAGCAGCTCCAACCCGTCGAAGAACCGCTCGACCTCGGACTTGCTGCGGTCGGTGGGCGGGGTCGGGGTGGAAGCGTACACCTTGAGGATCGCCTCCCGGTTCCGCTCGGAGGCGTAGTCGCCGGTGCCGTGCGAGATCGCCAGGAACGAGCCGGATGGGATCAGGTCGACGTAGCGGCGAACGATCCCCCACGGATCGTCGGCATCGGGGATGAAGTGCAGCACCGCCACCATCAGCACCGCGACCGGTTGGGACCGGTCGATCAGCCGCTGGGTCTCCGGGTGGTCCCAGATCACCTCCGGCTCGCGCAGGTCGGCCTGGATGACGGTCACCCCGTCGGTGCCGGTGAGCAGTTCCTTACCGCGCGCAACCGCCACCGGATCGCGGTCGACGTAGACCACCCGGCCACCCGTGCCCGCCTCGGCGACCACGTCGTGAGTGTTGCGCTGCGTAGGCAGACCGGAACCGATGTCTACGAACTGCCGCACGCCCAACTCGCCGGCCAGCCGCTTCACCGCCCGCTGCAGGAACCCGCGGTTGGCCCAGGCCGCGTCGCCGACCTCGGGAAGTAGCTGCGCTACCTGCTCGGCGGCGGCGCGGTCGACGGCGGTGTGGGCGGTGCCGCCGAGGTAGTAGTCGTACATGCCGGCGGCGGTGGGGGCGGCGGCGTCGTCCATTGCTCGGTGCTCCTGGAAGCTGGGGAAGTTGAGGGGTCGAGCGTTCCTATCACACTACCGCGTTTGGGAGCGTGGCCACGGCGGCGCTCGCCGGTGGCTGGCAGGCAGCCGGCTGACTAGGGTCGTGGCATGGAGTTCGATCCAGCCCGTGTCCGGTCCGCTTACCCCGCGCTCACGGACGGTTACGCGTACCTCGACGGTGCGGCCGGCACGCAGGTCCCCACCGCGGTGATCGAAGCGGTCGCCGATGCGTACCGGACTGGGATCGGCAACGTCGGCGGGACGTTCCCAGCGAGCGCACGCTCCACGGGGATCGTCGCTGAGTGTCGCCGGGCGGTAGCGGATCTCGTCGGTGGCTCACCGGACGAGGTCATCCTCGGCCCGAGCATGACCGCCCTCACCTACCGGCTCGCCTACGCACTGGCGAAGCAGTGGCAGCCCGGCGACGAGCTGGTCGTGTCCAGGTTGGACCACGATGCGAACGTCCGGCCGTGGCTGCAGGCCGCCGAGCGGGCCGGCGCGATCGTCCGGTGGGCGGAAGTGGAGCCGGCCACCGGCGAGCTGCCGGTGGCGCAATACCAGCAGCTGGTGTCCGAGCGGACCCGGCTGGTCGCAGTCACCGCCGCGAGCAATGTGCTCGGTACCCGTCCGGATGTGCCGGCGATCGCCGCGATCGCCCACGCCGCCGGTGCCGTGGTCTATGTGGACGGCGTGCACGCCACTCCGCACGGACCGGTCGATCTGGCCCAGCTCGGCGCGGACTGTTACGCCACCAGCGCGTACAAATGGTGTGGCCCGCACATCGGCGCGGTGGTGGCCGACCCGGCGCTGCTGGAGCGGTTGGCACCGGACAAGCTCGCGTCCTCGCCGGACACCGTTCCTGAGCGATTTGAGCTGGGCACCCTGCCGTTCGCCGACCTCGCCGGCGTGGTGGCCGCGGTCGATCACCTCGCGGGCCTGGTCCCGGCCGCGACCGGGTCCCGGCGGGAGCGGCTGCTCACCTCGATGGCCGCCGCCGAGGCGTACGAGCAACGCCTGTTCGCCGAGCTGCTGGCCGGCCTGGCGGCGTTGGACCGGGTCACGCTGTATGGCAAGGCAAAGCGGCGTACGGCGACCGCCTACTTCCGGGTGGCGGGGTACTCGCCCCGCGAGGTGGCGGCGTACCTCGCCGATCGCCGGATCAACGTGTGGCACGGCCACAACTACGCCTGGGAGATCACCGGTGTCCTCGGCATCCGCGACTCCGGCGGCGCGGTCCGCGCCGGGCTGGTGCACTACAACGACCAAGCAGAGGTGCGGCGCCTCCTCGACGCGCTCGCCGAGCTCCCGCCCGCGCCTGGCTAGTCCGATGCCGGCCGCACACCCGGATCGCCGCGGGTAAGCCGTCAGAGTAGGTGACGGCCGGGTCGGGCGTGGCCGCCGGCCAGCTCGGCAGCCGACACCCCGAGCACCCTGGCCGCCATCCGCATCCGGCAACTTCGGGCTTCGTGATCGCGCGACGCTCGTGACCGTACCCAGTCGCGTGACATCATGTATCGATGCGCCTGACGCTGCCAACCACACTGGACTGGCTACGGGACCGGCCCGGCGGCCGGGAATGGCTCGCCACGCTGCCGGACACGCTCGCCGAGGTCAGTGCACAGTGGTCGTTGCGGGTGGGCCAGCCGTACCAAGGGTCGTACGTGTCGCTGGTGGTGCCCGCCACGCAGCCCGACGGCACGGCGGCCGTGCTGAAGCTGCAATACCCGGAACCCGACAGCAGGTACGAGGCGGCGGCGCTGCGGACCTGGGACGGCGGCGGGGCGGTCCGGCTGCTCGCCCACGACGAGCGTCGGTTGGCGCTGTTACTGGAGCGGTGCGAGCCCGGCACGCCGCTGTCCTCGATGCCGCCCGAGTACGCGCTGGCGAGATACCTGGAGCTGCTGCCGCGGCTGTGGCGGCCGCCGGCCGGCCCGTTCACCACCGCCGAGCGGGAAGCGGCGCGCTGGACCACCGAGCTACCGGCCCGCTGGGAGCGGGCGGGCCGGCCGTGCGAGCGCCGGTTGGTGGACGCCGCGGTCGCCACCCTGTCGGAGCTGCGCGGCAGCCAGGGCGAGCAGGTCCTGCTCAACCAGGATCTTCACGGCGGCAACGTGCTGCGATCGCGGCGCGAGCCGTGGCTGGTCATCGACCCCAAGCCGCTGATCGGCGAGCGCGAGCTGGCGATCGCCTCGGTCGTGCACGACTACGGGCTCGGCTACGGCCGCGACGAGACCGAGTGGCGATTCGCCCGGCTGACCGCCGAGCTGGGGCTGGACCGTGACCGGGCCCGCGGCTGGGCGTTCGCCCGGACGCTGGTCCAGGCGTTCCAGGATGACGCCTGGATGGACCAGCACATCGCGACCGCGCGCTGGCTGCTGTCCGCCTGATCGCGGTTGCGGCTGGCACGATAGGCGTAGTGGACGATCCGATCGGCCGAGTGGTGGCTCCGTACCAACCCCACACCGTGCTCGACGTCGGGGCGGGCCATGGCGGATCGCTCAGCTGGCTGGTGGAGTCGTTCGCGGCGGCGACGCTGCTGGTGGCAGTAGACGTCGCCGCGCCCGCACAGCCGCCGCCCGAGCAGGTCCGGTTCGTACGCGCGGACGCGACAGCGTTGCCCTTCCCCGACCGGAGCCTTCCGGCGGTGACCGCCCGCGCAGCATTGCACCACGTCCCTGACCCGCCGGTAGCGGTGCGGGAGCTGGCCAGGGTGCTTGCCGACGGTGGGGTGCTCGTGATCAGGGACGCTACTGCCCTCTCCCCCGAGCGAGCCGCCGAACTCCACGCCTATCTGGTCGAACGCGGCCGCCCGCCGGAGCCCCACGCCGGCGTCGACCCGGACCAACTCGCGCAGGCAGCGGGCGAGGCGGGGTTAACCGTCATTTCGCTCGACCGGGCCGCCGGCACCGCGATGCTCGCCGGCCCTCGGTTCGCCACACCAGCCTTCCACCTCGTGGCTACCCGCGCCATGAGCCACCATGGTGACTGTGCCGGCTAGACTGTCGCCGAATACCCACTGCCGAATGTGCGGTCGGCCTTTCTGCCCAGCGAGTCGATTCCGTGGCCGTTACCTGTCAGGGCCATTGCCGGCCGGCCTGGACGCGCTGGCGCAACAGCTGCTCGAGGGGCATCGACTCGCCGTCACGCGCACCCACGCCGAGCCGCAACCGCGGGTCGATCGGCGCTATCTGAGCCCCGAGCAACCGCGCCCGCAGACTCCGCGCGGTATCGAGCAGGTACAGGTCCCCGTCCACGCTCACGGCCAACGAGCGGTTGCGGCGGAGATACCATCCGGTGAGGTCAGTCCGGTACGTCGTGCGACTGTCCGGAACCCGAGCACGCAGGCGTGCCGGCGGAACGTCGCGCTCGACCATCTCCCGTACGAACCTGGCGATCAGCTCACGGGCCTGCGCGGTCTCGGCCGCCCGCTGCCGGTCGAACGCGGCGGCATGTGCCGTGACCGCCTCCCGCTGCCGCTGCGGCCAACTCGATCCGTCACCCATCCCCGCATCCTGCCAGCCGGTCTGGGCGACGCCCGACCGCCTCCAGCTGCTCGAGCGGGTCGCCGACATCCTTGCCGCGCCAACGGCGTGCCGCCGCCGAGCGAGCGGGCCGCCGGCCGTCAGGTGAGTGGGAAGGGCGGCTGCCACCGCGGCCGTCCCACGGCTACCTCACCCACCGTCCCACGATCACGATTACGCTGAGACCTTGCCGAGGACTCGTCGAGGCGGCTTCTTCGACCACCGAACGCAGATCATGGCCGGCCAGGTGCTCGGCCGTTCCCGACCGGAGCGCATGATCCAGACGCTCATCGCGGCGATGTCGCCTTGAAACGGAGGCACCGATGACCACAACCGCTATCCGCACCCGCCTCGGAGCCCTCAGTCTCGGCCTCGCGGGGGTGATGTTCGTCCTCTATCCGGCGGTCCGACCGTGGGAGGATGAGTCCACAGCGGCCGGTGCCTACGCGGCCATGTCGTCCGGCGCGTGGGTCGCGTCCCACCTCTTCGCGATCATCGGCTTCATCCTGGTCCCGCTCGGCCTGCTGGCACTGTGGGGGCTGGTGAAAGACACCCGTGCCGAGCGGCTCGCCCTGCTGGCGGTGGTGACCGGCTGGGTCGGCGCGGGACTGACCCTGCCGTACTACGGAGCCGAGGACTTCGGTTTGCACGCGGTCGCGACGACGGCGGAGCAGTCCGATCTGCTGGCCATCGCGGACGAGTTCCGGCTTCATCCGGTGGCCGCCACCCTCTTCGGCGGCGGCCTGGTCGCACTCGCCGTCAGCGGGGTCCTTGCCGCGATCGGCGGCTGGCGGTCGGGCATCCTGCCCCGCTCCGCCGGCCTGCTCTTCGCCGCCGGTCTCGTCCTCTTCCTGCCGCAGTTCTTCACCCCGGCGGCGGTACGGATCGCCCACGGTGTGCTGCTCGGCGTCGGCCTCGGCTGGCTCGCGGTTGCCATGTGGCGCCAGGCCAGCTCTGCCCGGCGATCGCCGGCTCCCCCTGTTGAACCGTGACGAGGTGCAGCTCGTTGCCTTCCGGGTCGGCCAGGATGTGACGACCCGGGCCGGCTTCGGTGACCCGCCCGCCAGTGGTCGCCGCCGCGTCGAGGCGGGCTTTGACCTGATCGTACGGAACGAACAGCTCGAAGTGCCGGCGGTTGCGATGCCGCCGGCGGCGGCGGCGGTTGCGATGCCGCCGACGGCTGGTGTCCGAAGTGTCCATACGCTGGAAGATCAGGACCGGATCGAGCCGGCGCGGGTCGTAGATGTCGGTCACGAGCGGCCGCGGGTCGTACTCGTATCCGAGCACGGCCGCCCAGAATTCCTTCCGGTTTCCTGCCGGACGACCGTGGCGGTTGCGGGCGCGGTGCGTGCCCTCCGGATGACTCTAGACCGACCGGGGCTGGCCGGATCCCCAGAAGAACGGCCCGGCGGTCGGGTGGACCGAGATCTGCCAGCCGAGTTCCGCCAGCCGCTGCTCAAGCTCCTCGGGCCGGTACGGGACCTTCACGATCCGGTACGGAGTGCCGTCGTTCAGCCGGCGCTGGACGGTCGCTGACTCCTCCCCCTCGATCAGCTCCTCCGCGGACCGATAACCATCGTCCACGAAGAACACCCGCCCACCCGGGGCTAGGCAGTCCGCGACCAGCGTCCAGAACGGCGCGAACCGGTCCGGCGGCACGTGTGACAGCCAGAACCCGAAGAAGACGACGTCATAACGGCGATCCGGGCGCCATTGGAACAGGTCAGCCTGCATGAACCGGACCCGCGGGTCGTTCCCGACCCGGGCCGAGGCGATCGCGAGCATCTCCGGCGACGCGTCCACCGCAGTGATCTCGGTCGCGTGCCGGAGCAGCTGGCCGGTCCACCGGCCCGGGCCGCAGGCGAGCTCGAGGACGCTGCCGGTCGGCCGGAACGCGTCCAGCGCGTCGGCCAGCGCTTGGCCACCCGGAAATGCCAGCGCGTGGCTGTCATACTCGCCGGCGACCGCCCGGTAGTACCGGACCTGTTCCTCGAGCAACGCCTGCATGCCATCACTGGTAGAACTCATCTGTCAACTATCGCTGGTCCCCGCAAGGTGCTCGACGATCGAGGTGTGCCGCGGGGTCCAACCAAGCTCACGGCGGGTCTTGGCGGCGGACACGACCTGGTCGCGGGTGAACAGGTCGGCCAGCTGGCCGAGCTCGGCGATCGCCTCGGGTAGCGGCCAGGAGGTCGCGGAGCCGTTCCCGAGCGCCGCCGCGATCGCGTCGAGCCGCGCGGTCTCGGCGATGCCGTGCCAGATCGTGCCGGGCGGGGCGTGCTCGACCACCGCGACGAACAGCTGGGCCAGATCCTCGACGTGGACGACTGGCCAGCGGACACCGGGCTCACCGATATACACCCCGGTGCCCCGTTCGGCGGCTTTGCGAGCCAGCAGCCCGTGGACCAGCCCGCCGCCGTTGCCGTACACCAGCCCGGGCCGGACCACCCAGCCGCCGGTGTCGAGCACCCGGCGCTCGGCCGCGGGTCGCCAGGCGGTGGTCGGGTGCGAGTCCGGCGGGCTGTCCTCGTCCTGCCTGCCGGCACCGAGCACGGACGCGCCGGTGGTGTAGACCAGCGGGCTGCCGGCCGCTAGCAGCGCGTCGACGGCGGCCCGGTCGGCGTCGTGGTCGAGCAGCGGGCCGGCGTGGATCACCCGGTCGAAGCCGGCCGCGGCCTTGACCAGAGTAGCCGGATCAGCGAGGTCGCCGACCACCGGACGGTACCCGGTCGGCACCGGTTGGCCGCCCGGCCGCTGCAGTGCGGCGACCGTGTGCCCGGCGCCGGCGAGCGCGGCGGCGACGTGCGACCCGATGTAGCCGGTGGCACCGATAACCAGGATGTTCATGCGAGGACAACTCCTTCCGTATCGATCCGGAGCCGGCCGCCGGTCTCGGCGGCCTGCTCGATGGCGGCGAGCAGCCGGTGCTGGCGAAGCGCGGTGTGGAAGCTGGGGTGAGCGGGGCGACGGGCGGTGATCGCATCGGCGACCTCGCGGTAGAGCGCGGCGACGTTCGCCGGTGGCCCGGGCGGAACGCCGGGCGGCGCGACCCGGTATCGGTCGGGTACCCGCAGCTCGGCCGGTTGGCCGGCACCGCTGGTCAGCTGGATCCGCCAGTCGGTCCAATGGAGGAAGGCCGGGGACGGGCTGGGTGTGATGGTGAGCGCGCCATCGGTGCCGGCGAGCCGGAGGAAGAAGCCGCCGTCCCCCGGCCCGCTGCCGCCCTGGACGGTCAGCGAAACCACCGCGCTGTCGGCGAGCCGGCCGTGCAGCGCCACCTGGGTCGGCGCGCCGCTGTCAAGGCGCTCGCCGGTGCCGGTGACGGTGACCTGCGGGTGCAGGTTGGCGACCGTCGCGGACAGCTCGGTGACCGGTCCGGTCACGTGCTCTAGCGTGGACAGAAAGTGCCCGACCATGATGGTCAGCAGGGTGTTGCCGGCCGCCGGGTCGAGGCTCCACGCCAGCGACGGTGAGATGGTCGCGCCGCCGAGCGGATCGCCAGCGGCGACCAGGCTCGCCGCCTGTAGCCGGCCGATCCGGCCCTCGGCGAGCAGGTCCCGCACGAACGCGGCCGCCGGCGAATGGTAGCCCTGCAACCCGATCGCGTGCACCACGCCGGTCCCCCCGACCGCGGCCGCCAGCTCGGTCGCTTCAGTCAGGTCGACCCCGAGCGGCCACTCGCACAGCACGTGCTTGCCGGCGCTCGCCGCCGCCCGGACCGCTTCCGCGTGGCCGGGGGCCTTCACCGTCACCACCACGAGGTCGACGTCCGGGTGGGTGGCGAGCGCGTGCGCGTTGTCGAACGCGTGCCGAGCCTGGAAGGCCTCGGCGGCCCGCTCGGCTGTCGCCTGCCGGGTGGTCGCGACCGCCGTCAGTTGAAACTCCGGCAGGTGCGCCAGAGCCGGCAGGTGCGCGGCGGCGGCCCAGCTCTGGTCCGCGTTCGCGCCGACGATCCCGACCCGGATCTTGCTTCCGTTCATACCGACACTCCCTAGTTGTGTACTCGTCGGTACACAACTACCCGATCGCCGAGCCGGTCGTCAACAAGTACCATACCGATAGGTACAAAACTTGAGGAGGATCACATGCCTGGGGGCCGCCCGCGCGCCTTCGACCTCGACGCCGCGCTGGACCGGGCGCTGGAGGTCTTCTGGCGGCAGGGGTACGAAGGCACCAGCCTGTCGGACCTGACCGCCGCGATGGGCATCAACCGCCCGAGCCTGTACGCAGCGTTCGGCACCAAGGAGGAGCTGTTCCGCCGGGTGCTGGACCGCTACGTCGAGGGGCCGGGCGGGTTCGCCGCCGAAGCGCTCGCCGCGCCGCGAGCGCGGGAGGTGGTGGAAAAGCTGCTCACCGGCGCGATCGCGCTCACCACCACGCCCGGCCGGCCGCGCGGGTGCCTCAACGTGCGGCACGCCCAGGCGTGCGGGCCGGAGTCGGAATCGGTACGCCAGGGCGTGGTTGCTCGCAAGCTGGCGGACCAGGCCGGGTTGCGGCGGCGGCTGGAGGAGGCCAAGGCCACCGGCGACCTGCCCGCCGACAGCGACCCGGACCAGCTAGCCCGGTTCGTGACCACGCTCACCGACGGGATCGCGGTGCAGGCCGCCGCCGGCGCGACCCCGGAGCAACTCCACCGGGTGGTCGAGCTGGCACTCCGGGCCTGGCCGGACGGCGACGCCGCCGGGCGGTGATGCTGTCCATTGTCGAGGAGATCACCGGCCAGCCGGAGCACGACCGGGTGCACGAGCGGCTGGCCGTGCAGCACCCGGAGCTGCTGGCCGGGGCGGTCGACGCGGCGTTCGCGCGGCTCGGCTCGCCGCCGCGCCGGCCGTGACGGCAGCCGCCGGCGGCTAGGGGGCTCGGTTGCGGGATTTCCCCGATCCGGTGGGGGTGACTAGGGGCACACACTCAGGTCATCGATCAGTCACTGTCACCGGAGGAGGCAGGACGATGACCATCACGACCCCGAGGACCAGGGCCGAAGTCGCCGAGGCACTGTTCGCCTCCGACCTCCAGCCGTCCCCCACCCTGCCGGCCGAGGCGGTCCGGGCCGCGATCGACGCGACCGTCGCGAAGTACGGCAGCGCCGGCTGTGCGGCCAGGGTGGCCACCGCCTTCGGCGATCACCCCGAACTGGCGGTACGGCGGATGATCTGGGTACGCCGGATCATGGACCTCGGTCTCGACAGATGTCCAAACCCAGCCGGGTCGAGTTAGTACAGCTGCACAGTGACTGGCTCCGGCGAGCCTTCCTATCGTGACCTTCCAGGCGGCCCGATCGGCCGTGGTAGCTGCGCGCCCTGGGAGGCACGATGGCATCGAAGGCAACCAACCGGAGCCGGTGGGGCGTCACCTGGCGGATGATCGCGGTAGCCGGCGTGGCCGCGCTGGTGGTGCCGTTGGCTGACGGCGGGACCGCGACGGCGCAGCCGCCGCTGACGCTCGCCGGGCCGAGCCCGATCGTAGCGGTCGACCCGCAACTGTGGACGGACCAGGCCGAGATGACCTGGGACGACTACGTACCGGTCCGGCCCGAGGCGTGGAACTCCGCCGAGACCAGCAAGGGCAGCGAAGACCAGTACCAGACCGCGGTGATCCTGCTCGACTTCATCGACCAGCCGTTCCTGATCACCCAGGACCCGGGATCCCACCCGTTCGGCAACCCGCAGAGTGGTTGGGAGCCGGTCGCTCCGGAGGACGTGAACCAGTGGTTCACCGAGTACTACACGGTCCCGAACGAGTACAACGGCTTCCAGACCATGCACGGCTACTGGATGGAAGACAGCCACGGCCGGATCGGCATCGACGTGGAGGTGTTCGGGCCGTACACATTGCCCGGCAAGCTGCACGAGTACGGCTACGACGGCTCGTTCAACGCCCCGCGCGAGGAGTACTGCCCGCTGGGTGACACATGCGGCAAGAACATCCGGGCCGACGGCGGTGCCCTCTGGCGCGCCGACATCGGCTGCGACGGTGGGCTGTGCGGGTTCGACAACGCGTTCTTCGTCACCGCCGGCCACGACGAGTCGTCGACCTGGCAGGAGTTCGGCGACATGCTGTTCGAGTCCCCCGAGGACATCCCGGACGAGTTCGGCCCGCCGCGGGACGAGCACGGCAACCCGCCGCTGGACCAGAACGGCAACCCGATGCCGAACTGGGCGCACACCCGGTACGTGGAGTGGACGTCCTGGCGGGCGGCCGCCAACCACTGGCCGAACGCCGGCGGCGGCACCTCCACGCAGGCCGAGAGCTCGGGGCAGAGCGTTTTCGCGCACGAGTTCAGCCACCTGCGCGGGCTGCCGGACAACTACAACAACCCGTTCGCCGACACCGACCGCAACTACACCGGCTACTGGGAGATGATGAGCCGCGGCACCTTCAACGGCCCCGGCGGCACCCACAACCGCTGGCAGGTCCCGAACGCCGGCGGCTCGGCGCTCGGCCCGCACCACATGCTGCACTTCAAGACCGAGGGCAACGGCCGGCTGGGCGTGATAGCCGACGACGAGCAGCTGGTGCTCGACCGGCCGGCGCTGGTCGACCAGGGCATCGCGGTGGTCACCGTGCAAGCCCGCTCCTCGATCCCGGACGGCAACCTGGTCGGGGTGACGGTCAATCTCGGTGACCCCGGCTACACGCCGGGCAACTGCCAGACCCGTACCACCGACCCGTTCTGGTGCACCCACACCGACGAGCCCAACTGGCAGCGGTTCACGATGGAGGTTGTGGACCGGGTCGGCAACGACTCGTTCGTACCCGGCCACGGGGTGCTGATCGCGCAGGCCCGCAACGTCGGCACGCCCCGGGTACAGCTGATCGACGCGAACGTCGAGGACATCGGCCGGATCGACTACTTCCGGCCGGACGGGACGCCGGTGCCGGTGGTGCGCGGCGACCCGCGCCAGCTCGACGACGCCACCTTCCACGCCGGGGTCGGCTCGGGCAGCCAGTACGAGTACGTCGAGCAGTTCAACCGGCTGCACTTCTACGTACTCGACGCCTACCGCGACGCCGACGGCACGCTGCTCTACGACCTGGCGGTCCGGCACCTCGACGGCGCCGGCCCGTTCGCCCGCGGCGTGACGCTGGGCAGCGGCACCGCCCAGCCGGTCGGCGGCTCGACCGCGCTGGTCACGCTCCCGCTGACCAACACCGGCCAGGCCGGCACCGGCGTGTTCGACTCCGATGTGTACCGGCTGTCGACCACCGTGGACGCTCCCGGCTGGCAGGTCCACCTGCCGTACGAGGTGGTGGCCGCCCGGGCCGGCGAGACCATCGAGGTAGCCGCGTACGCGACCGCCGCCGCCGGGGCGGCCGGGTCGGCGACGGTCACGGTCACCGCGACCAGCGAGGCGGACCCGAACGTGTCGTTCACCGTCCCGATCCAGGTGACCGCCGCCGACCTGACGGTGACCCTGGATTCGGCCGCCGCGCTGGTCGACGACTACCACGCCGCCGGGGTGATCACCCGATCCGAGCGGATCCGGCTGCTCAGCCAGCTGAACATCGTCGAGCGGGCCAGCGACCGGGCCGCCCGGCTCGCGCTGGACCGGTTCGAGGCGCTGGCCCAGGACATCGCCGACCTCGGCGCCCGGAACCTGGCCAGTGCCGCGCTGATCTCGGTGGCCGGTGAGCTCCGAGCCGGACTATGACCGGCAGCCCGACGATGACCGGGCGGATCGCGGTCGCCGCGCTCGCCGCCGCGGCCGGCCTGCTGGCCGGCTGCGGCGGCGACGCGGCGGCCGCCGACCGGGACTCGCAGCCCGATCCGGACCCGGTGACTCTGCGGGTGGTGATTCCGGACGGGAACCTCCGGGAGCCGGGGACGCCGTGCTCCGGGGCGCACGGGTTCCGGTACGCGCACGCCGAGGCGCCGTACGCGGTGCGGGACGGCAGCGGCCGGGAGGTCGCCACCGGGGTGCTGCCCGAGGGGACCGCGGAGCAGGCGTACAACCTCGACCTCGGCGAGGGCCGGCAGCCGACGGTCTGCGTAATCACCGTCGAGGTCGCGGGCGTGACCACGCTGGACGGTCACGATCTGGTCATCGATGACCGGGCCCCCGTACCGATCGAACCGAACCCGCGGCTTGCCGGCGCCCCGGAGGTCGTACTGCGGTGAAGGCGGTGCCGGCGGCGGCCTTGGCCGCCGCCCTCCTGCTCAGCGGCTGTACGGATGAACCGCGCGCGCCGGAGCTGCCGGGCCCGGTGCCGGCCGGGGTGACCTTCCACGAGCCGCCGCCCGCCGCGCCGGCCGCACCAGCGTTCACACTGAAGCTGCTCGACGGCCGGACGCTCGACCTCGCCGAGCAGTGGCAGCAGCGACCGGTGGTACTGGTCTTCTTCGAGTCGTTTTGCAGCGTCTGCCGGGATCAGCAGCCGGAGCTCAACGAGGTGGCCGAACAGTACGAGGACATCGTGCTGTTTGTCGGGATCGCCACTGAGTCCGAGCCGGCCGATGTCGCGGATTACATCGCGGAGTATGGCCTCGACTACCCGGTCGGGATCGACGACAGCGGGCGGACCGCGGTGCGGTACGCGGTGGCGGAGCCGCCGCTGGTGACGTTGATCAGCAAGGGCGGGCGGCTGCTGCGAGGCTGGCCGGCCGGGGTCGGCGGCGCCGAGCTACGGGACCACATCGACCGGCTGGCGGTGGCCGACGGCGGGTAGCCCGACCCGGCCCGGTCGGGACCTTCGACCCTGGTAGCTGCGGTAACGCGGCCGGCAGCATGGGTCTCAACCTCCGTTGCGGGAGCGCTCGGGGCACGGGGGGCTACGAGCGAGGGGGTTATGGGGGGCGGTCGGGGTTCGCCCGCGGTTCGCGGGTGAACCCCGAACCCACATCGATCCCGGTGTCGGCACCGTCTCACCGTCCGGATTGCCGGCAGCACCACGTGTGCCGGCGGCTACGATCAGAGCGTGGCCGACCAACCCTCACTCGGTCTCGGGCCGCTGCCTCGGGTGCGGCTGGACGAACTGCTCGCCGAGTTGCTGGACCGGGTCGGCGAGGTGGTCGACAGCCGGGAACGGCTGCGGGCGCTGCTCGACGCGGTCGTAGTGATCGGCAGCGACCTGGACCTGCGCAACACGCTGGACCGGATCGTGGCCGCCGCCGCCCGGCTGGCCGGCGCGAAGTACGCCGCACTCGGCGTGATCGGGCCGGACCGGCGGCTGGTCGAGTTCGTGACCCACGGGATCAGCGCCGAACAGCACCGGGCGATCGGGCACCTTCCCACCGGCCGGGGGGTGCTCGGGCTGCTGATCGAGGAACCCCGCCCGGTGCGGATGCCCGACATCACCCGGCACCCACGCTCGTACGGCTTCCCGCCGAACCACCCGCGGATGCGCAGCTTCCTCGGCGTCCCGATCCATATCCGGGACCAGGTCTACGGGAACCTCTACCTGGCCGAGAAGCAGGGCGCGGACGAGTTCAGTGAGGACGACGAGCAGCTGGTGGTCGCGCTCGCCGCGGCCGCCGGGGTGGCGATCGAGAACGCCCGGCTCTACGAGCTGGCGAGCCGGCGGCATCGCTGGCTGGCCGCCACCGCCGAGATCACCAGCATGCTGCTGGGTACCGTCCAGCGCACCAACGCGCTGCAGCTGGTCGCGGACCGCGCCCACCAGCTCGCCGAGGCCGAGCTGACGCTGGTGCTGCTCTACCGCGAGGAGAACGACACGCTCACCGTCGAGGTCGCGATCGGTGCCGGCGCCGACCAGCTCAGGGGCGCCACCCTGCCGGCCGGCGGGACCAGCTTCCGCGACGTCATCACCCGTCGCCGGCAGGTGATGCTCGACGACCTCGCCGCCGCGGTACCGTGGCCGGCGCCGGTCCCGGCCGGTCAGGCGGTGCTGGTGCCGCTCGCCGCCGGCCAGACCCTGCACGGGATCCTGGTCATCGCCCACCCCGGTGGCCTGCCAGAACCCAGCGACGACGGGCTGCCGATGCTCAATACGTTCGCCGGCCAGGCCGCACTCGCCATGGAGCGGGCGCAGGCGCAGGAGGAGCGGGAGCTGCTGGCGGTCATGGAAGATCGGGAACGGATCGCCCGCGACCTGCACGACGTGGTGATCCAGCGGTTGTTCGCGACCGGCCTGCAGCTCCAGACCGCCGCCCGGCTCGCGGTCCGGCCGGAGGTCGTGCAACGCATCCACGCCACCGTCGATGACCTCGACATGACCATCCGGGACATCCGTTCGGCGATCTTCAAGCTGCGTACGCCGGTCGCGGCCGAACTGCGCACGGAGCTGCACCAGCTGGTCGACCAGGCGGCCGGGCCACTCGGGTTCCAGCCGAAGCTGCAGCTGACCGGGCCGATCGACCACGGGGTCCCGGAGCCGCTGCGGGCCGACCTGCTGGCGGTGGTCCGGGAGGCACTGTCCAATATCGTCAAGCACGCGAGGGCGACCGAGGCGCACGTCACGATCAGCTTGACTGCTCGGGAGCTGGTCGCCGAGATCAGCGACAACGGGATCGGCCTGCCCAGCGTGCCGGACCCGGTCGGGCTGGAGCGCGGCGGGCTGCGCAACCTGCGCCAGCGCGCCAACAACCACAACGGCGAGTTCACGGTCGCCGCCAACCACCCCACCGGCACCATCCTCACCTGGACCGTGCCGGTGTAGCCGTGCGGCCGGCGAGCGCGTCAGCGCCGCTGGTCGCGGTCGCCGAGCAGCCGGGAGGCGAGCACCGCCGCCTGGGTGCGCCGTTCCAGCCCGAGCTTGGCCAGCAGGCTGGAGACGTAGTTCTTCACGGTCTTCTCGGCCAGGAACATCCGGGCGGCGATCTCCCGGTTGGTCAGCCCCTCGGCGATGTGCTCGAGGATCCGCCGCTCCTGCTCGGTCAGCGAGCGCAGCTCGGCCGGCTCCTCCACCGGGTGCCGGATCCGCTCCAGCACCCGCTGGGTGACCGCCGGGTCGAGCAGCGACTGCCCGGCCGCTACCCGCCGGACCGCGTCCACCAGGTCGGTGCCGCGGATCTGCTTGAGCACGTAGCCGGCGGCACCGGCCATGATCGCCGAGAACAGCGCCTCGTCGTCCTCGTACGAGGTGAGGATCAGGCCCTGGATGCTGGGGTCAACTGCCCGCACGTCCCGGCACACGTCGATCCCGCTGCCGTCGGGCAGCCGCGCGTCCAGGATCGCCACGTGGGGTCGCAGCGCCGGGATCCGCCGGGTGGCTTCGGCCGCCGAGCCGGACTCCCCCACCACCTCGATGTCGCCCTCCGCGATGAGCAGGTCGGCCACGCCTCGGCGTACCACCTCGTGGTCGTCGAGCAGGAACACCCGGATCATGGGTCCCTTTCTACTCCTTTGCCCGCCAGTTGGCTTGGTCGCGCGGCTCCGGCGCGCGGATCGGCTGGGTTTGCCGGACGCTGGTACACGGGTTCAGCCGGGTTGGTGGGCCGCTGGCACACGGGTTCAGCTCGGTTGCGGCGCCGCCGGCGCGGGCTCCAGCGCGAACCCGGTCACCAGGTCGGCGCTGATCGCGATCACCTGGTCCATCGGCCGATCGACCCACGGCTGGAGCCGGTGCTGGTAGTCGGCGATCCGGGCCGGATCCCGGACCGGCCGGGCGACCCCGGTCACCACCACAGTCCAGCCGACCCGCTGTTCCGGATCGATCATGTCCGCCTCGTACGCGACCACCACGCCCCGCTCCGCCGCGGCCAGCAGCGCCGCGCCGGTATGGCTCCGGATGATCACCCGGTCGCCGTCCACCAGATGGTTCACGGGCCGGATCGCCGGCAGGGCCCGGTCGGTGAAGACCACCCGGCCGAACGCAACGCTGCCCAGGAGCCGGAGCGACTCTTCCCTGGACAGTTCCCGCATCTCTCGCAAATCCGGCACCCAACCTCCCCGTGATCCGCTAGCCCTACCCTGCCAGTGTCCATTACTCCCCGGGGGCGGCGCAGCTAACAGGGCCAAAGGTCCCGACCGCGCCGGACCTGCGCCACTGGCGATGGCGCAGGTCCGGGGACGGCCGGCGGGCGGCCGAGCGGGCGTGCGGTCAGCAGGGCGAGTTGGTCTGCGTGAGCAGGCCCATCCGCCACGGCAGCAGGATGTACTCGCCGCCGGCGCTGGGGTCCATGCCCTGGTAGACGAACCGCAGGTTGCACGGGTTGATCGGCAGGGTCTGGTCATTGCCGGCGCGCACCAGCTCACCATGGCTGATGTCCCGGGTCCAGGCGCTGATCGGGAAGCTGACGTTGTTGGCCCGGGCGAACGGGTTGCTCTCGGTCGCCGCAAGCGGGGTCCAGGTGCCGGTGAGGCTGTCGGCGGTGTACGACCGGAACCACCGGCGCCCGTCCGAGCCGATCGCCTCCTGCAGCAGCAGGTACTGGTCCGTGCCCAGCACCCGGTAGACGTTGGTCGCCTCGAACAGCGCGAACCGCGAGTCGGAGAGCACGATCTGGGTGTTGCCGAACCCGTTCGGGAAGTTGCTCAGGCTGGTCTCGGCCCGGTAGATGTGCCCGTTGTCGTCGCTGAAGAACAGGTAGCAGTTGGCCGAGTCGCAGATCACCCAGAAGTCGATCCACTGCCCGGGCCCCTTGTTGTCGCGCACGATCGGCGGCTCTTCCGCGATGAACGTCTGCGGCGCCGACCAGGAGGTCGGGTCGGCCGGGTCGGTGGAGGTGGAGTAGGTCGGCGGGCCGGTCTGGTAGACCAGGTACCACAGGTCCTGCGGGGCGAAGTAGAACAGCTGCGGCGCCGCCCGGTAACCCGGCCCGATCGCCGAGGCCGTGTCCAGGTAGGTGTGTGGCGCCGAGCCGGCCTGTGGCCAGTCCTCGAAGGCGAAGTGGACCAACCCCCAGCCGGACGGGCTGGCGGTGGTGGCGTAGATCAGCCACTGGCCGTTGTGCCGGACCACCGAGAAGTCCTTGATCGCCAACGCATCCGGGTGCTGGGCGTCCGGCCGTGGGCCGGCCAGCACGCCGCTGGAGGTCCACTGGAAGCTCGACGGCAGGCTCCCCTGCTGCGGGGGCGGTGAGGTGGTCGGCGGGGCCGAAGTCGGCGGCTGCTGGGTGCCGTTGCACGGGACGTCGTTGAGGGTGAACGCGTCCGGGACCGGGTTGCTGCCGCTCCAGGTCCCGTTGAAGCCGAATGAGACGGTGCCGCCCGCCGGGACGGTCCCGTTGTAGTCGACATTGGTTGCGGTGACCTCGGCGCCGGTCTGGGTCCGGTTCGCGTTCCAGATGTTGGCGATGGTCTGGCCGGCGCCGAAGCTCCAGCGCAGGCTCCACGAGCTGAGCTGGCTGCCGAGGTTGGTGATGTCGACTGCGGCGGTGAATCCGCCGGGCCACTGGTTGAGGATGGTGTAGCTGACCTGGCAACCGGCGGCCTGCGCCTGCGCGGTGATCGGGAACACGAGTGCCGCGCCCAGCAGGGTGAGGATCGCACTGACCGCGGCCACGGTGAAGCGGTGGCGTGTGGCGAGCATGGGTCGCCTCCTTAACCGATCAGGCCCGGACGCTTCGTTTCGAAGTTGGTTCGGAAACTATCCCTTACTGTGAGGCATGTCAATGCCTAACTAAGCGCTAGACTGCGCCGCATGAGCCGGGAGCCAACCGTGTCCGACGCCGCCCGCCAGCAACCACTGACCATTGCCGAGATCGCCGAGCTGACCGGGGTCTCGATCCCGACCGTCTCCAAGGTGGTCAACGGCCGGTCCGAGGTCGCGCCGGCCACCCGCGCCCTGATCGAGAACGCCATTCAGCAGCACGGCTACCGGCGCCGCCGGCGGCAACCCGCCCCGGCCGCGCTGCTGGAGCTGGTCTTCCACGAGCTCGCCGGGCCGTACCCGCTGGAGCTGATCAACGGGGTCGAGCAGGTGGCCCGGGCGCACCGGCTCGGGGTGGTGCTCTCCCAGCTGGAAGGTCGACACACCCCCGGCCGGGGCTGGATCGAGGAGGTGCTCTCCCGCCGGCCGACCGGGGTGATCGCGGTCTTCTCCGGCCCGGACGTCAACCAGCGGCAGATGCTCCGGAGCCGGCAGATCCCGCTGGTGCTGGTCGACCCGACCGGTGAGGTTGGACATAGCGTGCCGTCGGTCGGCGCCGGCAACTGGAACGGCGGGCTGGCGGCCACCCGGCACCTGATCGAGCTCGGCCACCGGCGGATCGCGATCATCACCGGGCCGCCGGACGTGCTCTCCAGCCGGGCCCGGCTGGACGGCTACCGGACCGCGCTGGACACCGCCGGGTTGCCGGTCGACCCGGCGCTGATCCGGGTCGGTGACTTCCAGATCGAGGACGGCCGGCATCACACCCGCGAGCTGCTGCGGCTGGCCGACCCGCCGACCGCGATCTTCGCCTGCAACGACGGCGAGGCGATCGGGGTCTACCAGGCCGCCGCCGAGGTGGGCCGGCGGATCCCGGAGGACCTGAGCGTGGTCGGCTTCGACGACCTGCCACCGGCACAGTGGATGATCCCGCCGCTGACCACCGTCCGCCAGCCGCTCAAGGAGATGGCGGTGGCGGCGGCGACGATGGTGGTCGAGCTCGCCCGCAACCGGCCACTCGAGACCGACCGGCTGGAGCTTGCCACCACCCTGGTGGTGCGGGGCAGCACCGCCCCGCCCGGCGCGCCGAACGGCCGGCCCGCCCGGTAGTCGGGACCTAGGTCCCGCCGCTGGTGTGCGGATTGCCCTGCCGGTAGCGGCGTCCCCGGGGGAGGCTGAGAGGGACCGGCGTTCGACGACGAATGGGGGATGCTGCGATGAAGGCACTGGTGTACGGCGGTCCCGGTGAGCGGTCCTGGACCGAGGTCCCCGACCCGACCATCACCGACCCGCGGGACGCGATCATCAAAGTGGACACGGTCACCATCTGCGGCACAGACCTGCACATCCTGGCCGGGGACGTGCCAGCGGTGACGCCCGGGCGGATCCTGGGTCACGAGGCGGTCGGCACGGTCGTCGAGATCGGCTCCGGCGTGACCGGCCTGGCCAAGGGCGACCGGGTGCTCGCCTCCTGCATCTCCGCCTGCGGGGTGTGCGAGTACTGCCGGCGCGGCAGCTACGGCCAGTGCCTCGGGGGCGGCGGCTGGATCCTCGGCCACAAGGTCGACGGCGTGCAGGCGGAGTACGCGCGGCTTCCGTTCGCCGATCTGTCCACCTACAAGCTGCCGGCCGGGGTCAGCGACGAGGCGGCGGTGCTGCTCGCCGACATCCTGCCGACCTCCTATGAGGTCGGAGTGCTGAACGGCCGGGTCAAGCCGGGCGACACCGTGGTGGTGGTCGGGGTCGGCCCGATCGGGCTGGCGGCGGTGCTGACCGCCCGGCTGTTCTCGCCATCCCACATCGTCGCGGTCGACAAGGCCGAGAGCCGGTTGCAGGCGGCGAAGCAGCTCGGTGCCGACGTCACCGTGAAAGCCGACGACAATCCACTGCAGACGGTCAAGGAGCTGACCGGTGGGCTCGGCGCGGACGTGGTGATGGAGGCGGTCGGTGTGCCGGCCACGTTCGAGCTGTGCACGAGCCTGGTCCGGCCCGGTGGGCAGGTCGCGAACATCGGGGTGCACGGCAAGCCGGCCACCCTCCACCTGGAGGAGCTGTGGATCCGGAACATCACCATCACGACCGGCCTGGTCGACACGTACTCGACGCCGACCCTGCTGACGATGCTCGCCGCCGGCCGGCTCGACGTGAGCCAGCTGGTCACGCACCGGTTCGCGCTGGACGAGTTCATGTCCGCGTACGACGTGTTCAGCGACCCGGTGCACACCGGCGCGCTCAAGACCGTCCTGACTGCGAGCTGAGCTCGGCTGGCTGGCGGAGAGCGCCATGGACGGGGCCCGGGCGGAGTCGCCCACTGTCGACTACCGGCGCGCGGTCGCCGCGGCGGTCCGGGCCCCGTCGCTGCACAACAGCCAGCCGTGGCGGTTCCAGGTCCGGGGCGACCGGCTGGCGGTCCGGCTGGACCCGCGGCGCCGGCTCCCCGCCTCCGACCCGGCCGGCTGGGGAGCCCGGATCGCCGCCGGCGCCGCGCTGTTCAACCTGCGGATCGCGGTGGCGATGCAGGGTTGGCAGCCGGGGTACGAGTTGCTGCCCGACCCGGCCGACCCGGACCTGGTCGCCGAGCTGTGGCCGGAGCAGCGGCGACGGCCGACCCGGGCCGAGGAGCGGCTGTGGCGAGCGATCTGGCGCCGGCACAGCAACCGGTCGCCGTTCTGGCCGGACCCGGTGCCCGCCGACGCCCGGGCCGCGCTGGTCACCGCCGCCCAGGCCGAAGGCTGCTGGCTGGAGCCGCTGATCGGCGCCGGCCCGGCGAACGCGCTGGCCCAGATCGCCCAGACCGCCAACCAGGTGCTGATGCGCGACCCGGCGTACCGGGCGGAGCTGGCGGCCTGGCTGCGGACCGGCCGGCCGGCTACCGACGGGGTGCCGGCCGAGCGCGGCCTGCCGGCGGACGCCGGGGCGGTGGCCGACGCCGGCCGGCTCGATCTGGTGCTGCCGGATCTGCTGCCGCTGCGCCCGTTCGGCGGGCGACCCGGCCGCGGCGCCGGCGACGAGTTCAACCCGCAGCCGATGGTGGCCGTACTCGGCACCACCGGGGACACCCCCGGTGACCAGCTGGTGGCTGGGCAGGGCCTGCAGCGGGTGCTGCTCACCGCCACCGACGCCGGGCTGGCGGTCTCGATGGTGTCGCAACCGATCGAGGTCGCCAGCGCCCGGGAACAGGTGCGGCTGGCGCTGCGCCGGTCCGGCTCGCCGCAGATGGTGCTGCGGGTCGGCTACGGCATCGCCGGGTCGGTGACCCCGCGCCGGCCGGTCGCCGAGGTCTTCGAGCCGTAGCCCCGCTACCCGGGTGGCCCGGGCAATTCCGGTCACGCCGCTCACCACCGGCAACTAACTGACGCCGGGATAGCCGCGGAGCCGATCGGGCTCCGCAAGCCCACATTGGACGAGGTGTTCCTGGCGCTGACCGGACCAGACTCCGGAACGCCAGCGGCGGCCGGGAGGTCGGGACGATGACGGCGGCAGCCGGCTCGACGCCGAGCCGGCCCGGGTTCGACCGCAGCCTGCGGGATATCGCGGTGCTGACCCGGCGCAATCTGCTGCAAACCGTACGGCTGCCCTGGGTGCTGCTGGTCTCCCTGACCATGCCGGTTGTGTTCGTGCTGATGTTCACCGCCGTGTTCGGCGGCGCGGTCGAAGCGGCGTTGCCACCGGCGGCCGGCGGTCGGTACGTCAACTGGCTGCTGCCAGGGCTGCTGGCCCAGTTCGCGCTGTTCGCCGGCGCCGGCACCGCGGCTGGGCTCGCCGACGATCTGGCTCGGGCAGCATCGACCGGTTCCGGTCGTTGCCGATGGCGCAGGTGGCGGTGCTCGCCGGGCGGACCGGCTCGGATCTGTGCCGAGCGCTGCTGACGCTGCTGTTGATAACCGGAGTCGGGTACCTGATCGGGTTCCGGCCGCCCGCTGGCCCACCGGCGCTGGCCGGCGGGATCGGCGTGGCGCTGCTGTTCGGCTACGCCTGGTCGTGGCTGATGGCGGTGGTCGGGCTGGTGGTACGCACCGCCGAGGCGGTCCAGGCCGCCGTATACACAGTGGTGTTTCCGCTCGGGTTCACCAGCGCGGTGTTCGTCCCCACCCAGAGCATGCCCGACTGGTTGCAGCCATTCGCCACTCACCAGCCGGTCACCGTGACCGCCAATGCGGTGCGCGGCTTGATGCTCGGCGACGACGCCCTGCCGGCCGGGCAGAGCGTCGCCGGGCAGGTCGGGTTGACGCTGCTGTGGGCCGCCGCGATCACCTCCGTCGCCGTGCCGCTCGCGGTCCGGGCCTACCGGCGGGCCGTCACCTAGTCGCGACTGGTCAGGTCCACTGCAGACGCTTACGGAGCAGCGACTGCTCGGCCGGGTTGGCGGTCAGCGCGAGCGCCCGCTCGTCGGCGGCGCGCGCCTCCGCCGGCCGGCCGAGCTCCCGGAGCAGCTCGGCCCGGGTGGCGTGGAGCAGGTGGTAGCGGTCGAGCTGGTCGGCGAGCGAGTCCACTTCGGCGAGTGCGGCCGCTGCTCCACTCACGTACCGCAGCGCGATCGCCCGGTGCAGCCGGGTCACCGGCGACGGGGCTAGGTGCAGCAGCAGGTCATAGAGCAGGAGGATCTGCGGCCAGTCGGTGTCCTCCCACCGCTCCGCCTCCGCGTGGCAGGCGACGATCGCCGCCTGCAGCTGATACGGCCCAGGTCGCTTCAGCGCCGCCGCGCGGGCGATCAGCCGGCCGGCCTCGGCGATGGTCTCCTTGTCCCATTTGGACCGATCCTGGTCCTGGAGCTGGATCAGGTCGCCGGCCGGGTCGAACCGGGCCGCCACCCGGGCCCGGTGCAGCCGGATCAGCGCCAGCAGCCCGGCCACCTCCGGCTCGGCCGGCATCAGCCGGTGCAGCACGGTGGCGAGGAACTCCGCCTCCTCGGCGAGGTCCCGAGCGTACGGCTGGTCGCCACCGCTGGTCAGGTAGCCCTCGTTGGCGAGCAGA
This sequence comes from Natronosporangium sp., assembly GCA_036564175.1. Lineage (GTDB taxonomy): Bacteria > Actinomycetota > Actinomycetes > Mycobacteriales > Micromonosporaceae > Natronosporangium. Next base: position 38,525 of record DATCKZ010000084.1, on the reverse strand, counting down.
TAGACCACCGCCAGCACCTCCGAGAGCCGGTCCGCCAGCTCGTCCGGGTCGGGAATCCGGTACGGGATGCCAGCTTGGCTGATCTTCCGTTTGGCGCGGGTGATCCGCTGCCCGACCGTCGACTCCGGCACCAGGAACGCCTTGGCGATCTGGGTGGTGGTCAGCCCGCACACCACCCGCAGGGTGAGCGCGACCTGCGCCGCCCGCGGCAGCGCCGGGTGGCAGCAGGTAAAGATCAGCCGGAGCCGGTCGTCCGGTGCCGGCTCGCTCGGCCACGGCACCAGTGGAAGCTTGTCCCGGTAGCGGTGTTCGCGGCGCAGCACGTCCAGGCCGCGCCGGCGAGCCACCGTGTAGAGCCAGGCGTCCGGCCGGTCCGGGATGCCCTCGGTCGGCCAGTGGGTGAGGGCCGCCTCGACCGCGTCGGCGACCAGGTCCTCGGCGGTGCTGAAGTCGCCGATCAGATGGACGAGCGAGGCGGCCAGCCGGCCCGCATGGTCGCGGACCACCCGGGCCAGCTGGTCGTGCGATGGCTGGGGGCCATGCCTGCGATCGGTCATGGGTCGATCGGGCGGATCTCCACCAGTGGGCAGCCCGGCCAGGCCTTGGCCACCTTCAACGCCTCGTCCAGGTCGGCGACGTCGATCTCGGCGTACCCGCTGACCACCTCCTTGCCCTCGACGAACGGCCCGTCGGTGATCAGCGGCTCACCGCCCGCCAGCCGGATGGTGGTCGCGGTGTCCGCCGGCAGCAGGTGCGAATGGTGGGTGATCTTGTCGTGGTGGTCGGCGAACCACTGCCGCACCCGCGCGTACGCCCGCTCCCGCTCGGCGTCGTCCATCGCGGCGAGGTCGGCCGCGAACTGCTCGGTCTCGACGAACATCAGCACGTACTTCACCGGCGCTCCCCTTCCGGGCTGAACCGCTCGTACAGCTTGGCCAACCGCCGCCCCAGCTCTTCCTCGGTCACGTCCTCGATGTGGCTGGCGACCGCCCAGCCGTGCCCGAACGGGTCGACGATGTAGGCATCCCGATCACCGTAGAACTGGTCCATCGGTTCGCGCACCAGCCGCGCGCCGCGCTCGACCGCCTTGGCCACGGTCGCGTCCACATCCTCGACATAGATGAACTGGAACACCGGGGTGCCGGCGAGCCCCTCGGCCGGCGGCGCGGTGGTTCCGCGGCCCGGGTTCTCATCCTCCACGATCACGACCGAGTCGCCGATCTCGATCTCCGCGTGGGAGATCGGCCCGTCCGGGGCCGGGATCCGCATCCGCTCGGTCGCGCCGAACACCTCGGCGTAGCAGGACAGCGCGGCCGCGGCGTCCCGTACCACCAGGCATGGGGTGATCCGGCGGTACGTGTCCGGAATCGGGTTGGGCTTGGCGGGCATTCTGCTCATTCTCCTCGTCAGTGGGCGGTCCGATCGGTACGGGTCGGCTTCTACCCCTTAGACGAGCGGGCAGGCGCCGGATCCGACGCCCGCCGGCAGAAATCCGGACTCCCGCCGGCTCAGAGCGGGTTCAGCGCGCCCTTGGTACGCCAGCCGAGGAACCGGCCGGTGAGCCGGCTGAGGATGAAGTCGAGCAGCACCGCGATCACCAGCAGGGTGACGATGGTGGCGAACGTGCTGGCCGCGTTGAACTGGTTGGCGCTGCGCTGCAGCAGGTAACCGAGCCCCTGGTCGGAGGCGAGCATCTCGCCGACCACCACGCCGATCAGCGCGTACGGCACCGACAGCTTGAAGCCGGCCGCCACCCATACCAGCGCCGACGGGATCACCACCTTGGTGGCGACCGCGAACCGGTTGGCGCCCATCAGCCGGACGGTCGCGATCAGCTCGCTCTTCACGTCCTTCACCCCGAAGTGGGTGTTGAAGTAGACCAGGAAGAACACGATCACGCTGGCGAAAATCACCCGGAACTGGATGCCGAGCCCGAACCACAGGATGAACAGCGGCGCCAGCGCCAGCCGGGGCATCGTGTAGAGCGCGGTCATCGCCGGCTCCACCACGTCGCCGAACTTCCGGAAGGTGGCGGTGATGTAGCCGGCGAGCATGCCGGAGCCGGCGCCGAGCAGGAACCCGAGCCCGGTCGCCTGGGCGGTCACCAGGATGTGCTCGGCCAGCGTGCCGTCGGTGATCCAGATCCAGAGCCGTTCGGCGACCGCGGTGGGCCGGCTGACCATCAGCTCCGACACCACCCGGCCGGAGGCGAGCTCCCAGGCGACCAGGAACGAGACCGCCAGCAGGATCCGCCACAGCCACAGCTGGGTAATGGTGAGCCCGGACTCCCGCCGTTTCCGCGGTGCCCGCTCAGGTCCGGTCGCGCTGACCTGGTTCGGTGCGGTGGCGATCCGGTCGGTGGTGGTCATGCGTTGCTCCAGGGCGTCAGTGGGCGGGCTCGTGGCGTCAGTGGGGCGGCTCATTGGCGCAGCAGGTCACGGATCTTGCGTTCCAGGCCAACGTACTCATTGGAGAGCCGGATCTCGGCCAGGTCCCGGTCGTCCCCGAACGGGATCACCACCTCGTCGAGAATCCGGGCCGGCCGGGTGCCGAGCACGATCACCCGGTCCGCGAGCAGGATGCTCTCGGTGATGTCGTGGGTGACGAACAGCACCGTCTGCTGGAGCTGCGCGACGGTCGCCAGCAGCTCCCGGTGCAGGGTCTCCCGCAGCTGCGCGTCGAGCGCCGCGAACGGCTCGTCCATCAGCAGCATCGCCGGCTCATAGATAAGGCTGCGGGCCAGCAGCGCCCGCCGCTTCATGCCGCCGGACAGCTCGCTCGGATACCGGTCGCGGGCGTCGCTGAGGTGCAGCATCCGCAGGTACGAGTCGATCAGCTGGTTCGCGCGGGCGCGCGGGACCCGCCGGATCTCCAACGGCAGCTGCACGTTCCGGGCGACCGTCCGCCACGGCAGCAGGGTGTCCCCCTGGGTCATGTACCCGACCCGGGTGTTGATGCCCTGCAGCGGGGCGCCGTCGAACCGGACGACGCCCCGCTGTGGCCGGACGAACCCGGCCACCAGGTTCATGATGGTGGTCTTGCCGCAGCCGCTCGGGCCGAGGAGCGCGAGGAACTCGCCGCGCCGCACCTGCAACTCGAGATTGTCCAGAACCGTGTCGCTACCGGAGTAGCCGAAGGTCACCTGTTGCAGCTCCACCAGCGGCGGGGCCTCGGCGCCGGAGCGCTCGTCCGTCGCCGGTCCAATCTGGCTGGTGAGATGGTCCGGGCGTACCATATGTCTGCTGTCTCCTCGGCGTGGTCGTGACTGCGGCGCTACCCGCGCATCGCCGGATAGATCGATTCGGTGTCGAAGCCACTCCCCTCCAGGCTGTTCTCGTTGGACTGCTGGAGGATGTCCAGGTTCAGCTGCCAAGCTTCCTCGGTCACCTTGCCGTCCATGTTGATGAGTGGGACGACCTGCTCGAACCCGCTTCGGAACAGCGACTCCTCCATGTCCGGGAAGAACTCCGCCTTGAGCTTGGTGGCGGCGTCGTCCGGGTTCTCCACGATCGCCGCGGCGGCGTCGTTGAGGGCGGCCCGGAACGCGTCGACCGCGTCGGTGTTCGCGTCCACCCAGGCCTTGTTGCCGGCGGCGATCACGAACGGCACCCCCTGCAGCCGCGGCTCGTCGCCGGCCGGCGTGGAGATCAGCCGGACCACGTCACCGGCGGCGATCCCGGTCTCGAACGACCCGACCGTCCAGATCGCGCCATCGAACTGGCCGTTCTTGATCCCTTCGATCATCGCCACCGGGTCGGTGAGGGTCAGCGCGTTGACCTCCTCACCGAAGCGCAACCCGACCCGGTCGAGCATCAGGTCGAGGTAGGCGGCGTGGCTGGTGCCCAGGTTGGAGGTGGCGATGGTGGCGCCCGCCAGGGCGGCCAGCCGTTCCTCCACCGGCGCGTCCGGCCCGCCGGCCGCGGCGGCCAGCTCCGGGCTGACCACCAGCTCGCTCATCACGTCGGTGAGCGAGGTGACGAACACCAGCTCCTGCCCCTCGGCGATGGCGGCGGTGGCCCCGGCCGGCGAGGCGACACACAGGTCGACCTCGCCCGCGATCACGGCGGTCCAGCAGTTCGGTGAGCTGCCGCCGAAGTCCATCCAGTCGATCTCCAGGTTGTGCGCCTCGGCGAGGCTCGGGTCGGCCCACAACAGTTGCGCGTTGATCGAGTTGAGGGAACTGACGCTGGCGATCCCGGCGGAGATCCGCAGCGTCCCGTCTTCGCCACTGCTGGCGTCCCGGACACCCGGGTCGTTGCAGCCGGTCAGCGCGACGGCGAGCGCCACGCCCGCTCCGCCCGCCACCAGCCGCCATAGGGTGGGAGTCACTGCCGTTTCCTCCTTGAAGCTTGCAAGCTAACGCTTTGGTAGTCCAAGTGGTACGCCCGCCCCCTCGGCGAGCGGGTCGGGGCTGCTGGTGGCGGTGGCGCGGGGGTTCTGTCCGCTCTCGCCGCAACCGCTCCCTGGCTGCCTGGCCGTCCGGTTTGATCTCCGGAATGGCTGGTCAGACGTGTCTGGCACCGTCTCGCAACCACTTCGTGGTTAACCTATTCGCAATGTGGAAGGAAGTATAGGGAGATCGACTTGCCCCGTCAACGCTCCTGCAGGCCGGTCTTGGCTGGCCGGAACGCGAGCCGGACGGGCCTTGACGCGGCCAGATCGCGTTCGTAGTTTCACAATGTGACAGCACAATCCATGCAGAATCGGCCGGACGGCCGGCCCAGGTTCGGCCTGTTGACGCCGATCGTCCAGCGGATCCGGCACCTGGCGCCGGCCGGCTGGGAGGAGCGGGCCGGCCCGGCCGAGCTCGCCACGCTCGCCGCCGACGCGGACGCGCTCGGGTTCGACTACCTCACCGCGTTCGAGCACGTGGCGATCCCGGAGCCGGAGGTGGCCCGGCGCGGGCCGTGCTTCTGGGACCCGCTCGCCACGCTCGCCTTTCTCGCCGCCCACACCCGGCGGATCAAGCTCGCCACCCAGGTGATCGTGCTCGGCTACCACCACCCGCTGGCGGTGGCGAAGCGGTACGGGACGCTGGACCTGCTCAGCGGTGGCCGGCTGGTGCTGGGAGTGGGGGTCGGCTCGCTGGCCGCCGAGTTCGCCCTGCTCGGCCACGACTTCGCCGGCCGGGGCGACCGGGCCGACGAGATGCTCCGGGCGCTGCGGGCCTGCCTATCTGACACCCGGCCGACCTTCCACGGCCGGTACTACTCGTTCGAGGGCTGGCACGTGGAGCCGGTGGCGATCCAGCCGAGGGTGCCGATCTGGGTCGGTGGCCAGAGCCGCCGATCGCTGCGCCGGGCCTGCCAGCTGGCCGACGGCTGGGTGCCGTTCCAGCTCACACTCGCCGAGATCCGGAGCCTGCTGCGGGCGGCCCAGCCGTGGCTGGCCGACCGGCCAGAGCCACTGGAGCTGATTCTCCGGGTGCCCGAGCCGCTCGACCCGCTCGGCGCCCCGGACCGGTGCCAGGCCGCCGTCGATCAGGTGCTGGAGCTGGGCGCCAGCCGGGTCAGCCTCTACTTCCGGCACACCTCGCTGGCCCACTACCGCGACCAGCTGCGAGCGTTCGCCGAGCAGTTCGCGCTCGGCCCGGTCCCGGCGGGTGAGCGCTGATGGCCCCGGCGAGCGAGGTGTCGGCGCTGCGGCAGGCGGTGCGCGAGTTCGCCGAGCGGGAGGTCGCGCCGCGGGTGCTGGAATACAACCGGGACCGGGAGCTGCCGTGGGACCTGATCGCCAAGATGGGCGAGCTCGGGTTCATGGGCGGCACCATCCCGCCCGAGTACGGCGGGCTGGGGCTGAGCTATCTCGAGCTGGCGCCGCTGGTCGAGGAGCTGTCCCGGATCGACCACGTGCTGGCGATCCTGATGGCCCAACCGAGCTGCAGCGTCGGCGCGTCGATCATGCTGAGCGGCACCGAGGAGCAGCGGCGGCGCTACCTGCCCGGGCTCGCCGCCGGCACCCTGTTCGCCGCCGGCGCGTTCACCGAGCCGCAGTCCGGCAGCCACCTGGCCGGGATCGAGACCAGCTACCAGGAGGTCGGCGACGGGTACCTGCTGTCCGGGTCCAAAGTGTTCATCACCCTGTGCGACCACGCCCACGTGTTCCTGACCCTGGCCCGGGACGCCGCGGCGCCGGACCGGATCACCGCGTTCCTGGTCGACCGGGACACCCCCGGGCTGTCGTCCAGGCCGATCCCCGGCACCATGGGGCTGCACAGCATCGAGACCGGATTCCTCCACTTTGATCAGTGCGAGCTGCCGACCGGCGCCCGGCTGGGCGCGCCTGGCGAAGGGCTGGCGGTGGCGCAGCGGGCGCTGGACCGGGGCCGGTTGGCGGTGGCCGCCCGCTGCGTCGGGATGGCCAGCTACTGCCTGGACCGGGCGGCGGCGTACGCGAACCAGCGGCGGGTCGGCGGGGTGGCGATCGGCGACCGGCAGCTGATCCAGGCCAAGCTCGCCCGCACCGCGCTCGGGATCGAGACCGCCCGGGCGCTGGTGGCGATGCTCGCCGCCGGGATCGACCGGGGGATGTCCCGGCTCACCTACTACTCGTCGCTGGCGAAGCTGCACGCCTCGGAGGTGGCGTGGGAGGCGGCGAACCACGCGCTGCAGATCTACGGCGGCTACGGCTACGTGGACGAGTACCAGATCGAGCGGTACGTGCGGGATGCCCGGATGTACCTGATCGGCGAGGGCACCAACGAGATCCACCAGGTGCTGGTCGCGCAGTGCCTGCTCGGCCAGCGGCGGACCGAAACACTGCCGCCGGACGAGTGGTACCGGCTGCTCGACCAGGCGATCGCGGCGACGGACCGGGACGGTTGACAGAGTGATCATTCTCTTGTAGGAACTATGTTCTGTATGGAGAACGCGCACCGGGAGCCGCAGCTCGAGCCAGCCGCCACCACCTGGTCGGTGCTGGCGACCGCGGCCGCCGAGCGCCCGGAAGCGGTCGGGTTCGTGGCCCGGTTCGGCGACGACACGGAGCGGGCGGTCACCTACCGGGAATGGCACGAGCAGGTCCGGGCGCTCGCCGGCGGGCTGGCACACCGGTACGGAGTGGCGCCCGGCGACCGCGTGGTCTGGCTGCTCGGCAACCCGGAGGCCGGCCAGGCGCTGCTGCTCTACCACGCGCTCGGCCTGCTCGGCGCGATCAGCGTGCCGGTCAATCCCCGGACCAGCCCGGCCGAGCTCGGCTCGGTGGTGGCGACCTGCCAGCCCCGGCTGTGCCTGGCCGCCGACCGGCTCGCCGCGCTGGTCGACGCCGCGCTCCCCGGCAACGGGATCCCGAAGCTGCTGCTGGCGGCCGGCGCCGCCGACCCCGGGGCGATCGCCGGCGACCACCCGGTGCCGGATCCGGCCGGCCGGGCCGACGACCCGGTGGTGCTGCTGTTCACCTCCGGCACCAGCGGCCGGCCGAAGGGAGTGGTGCACACCCACCGCTCGGCGCTCGCCGCCGGCGCCGGCTGGGCCGGCTGCTTCCGGCTCACCGAACAGGACCGCTACCAGTCCCCGTTCCCGATCTTCTCCGGGGCCGGGCTGCATTTCAGCGGGCTCGCCTGCCTGCTGGCCGGGACCACCTACCTGCCGGAGGAGTTCGAGGCCGGCGCCACGGTGGCCCGGCTGGCCCGGTCCGGGGCAACCGTGTTCGCCGCCGTGCCGACCGTCTACCAGCTGCTGGTCGACCGGGCCAGCGAGGCGTTCACCGGCGAGCGGCTGCCGGCGCTGCGGCTGTTCGACTACGGCGGGGCGCCGATGCCGGTCGGGCTGGTCCGGGAGCTGGCGGCCCGGTTCCCGGCGGTGGCGCTGGTGCAGACGTACGGGTTGACCGAGGCCGGACCGGGCGGCACCTACCTGCCGGCCGAGCACGCGCTGTCCAAGCTCGGCGCGCTCGGGCTGCGGCCGGCCGGACAGCACACCCGGCTGCGGGTGGTCGACGAGCAGCTCCGCGACGTGCCCCACGGCACCCCCGGCGAGCTGCTGATCTCCGGCCCGGCGGTGATGGCCGGCTACTACCGGGACCCGGAAGCCACCGCCGAGGTGCTCCGGGACGGCTGGCTGCGAACCGGCGACATCGTCCGGCGGGACGCCGACGGCTTCCTCTACTACCTCGATCGGCGCAAGGACCTGATCATCCGGGGCGGGTACAACGTCTCCTCGATCCAGGTCGAAGAGGTGCTCCGGCAGCACCCGCAGGTCGCCGACGCGGCCGTGGTCGGGGTACCCGACCCGGTGCTCGGCGAGGAGATCGCCGCGTTCGTGGTGCCGGTCGCCGGCGCCCGGCCGGCCGCCACCGCCCTGATCGACCACTGCGCCGCCCGGCTCGCCGACTACCAGGTGCCCCGCCGGGTGCTGCTCACCGACGAGCTGCCCCGTAACACCGCCGGCAAGGTGCTCAAGCGGGCCCTGCGGGACCGGATCTCCGCCGACGCCGCACCACCGAAGGGAAACGCATGACCTCGGAGTTCCTCTACTACCGCAACGGCCGGATCGCGCACATGCGGTTCAACCGGCCGGAGAAGCTGAACGCCTACACCGCCGAGATGTACGAGGCGATGATCGAGGCGTTCAACGACTTCCAGCGCGACGACAAGCTCCGGGTCGCGATCCTGAGCGCCGAGGGTGGCAAGGCGTTCTGCACCGGCGCCGACCTGAAGACCACGGTCGGGCCGATGACCAAGCGCGGCGGCCACTTCACCGACCGGACCAAGCGGTTTTTCTCCGACATCTACAAGCCGATCATCGCGGTGGTGGACGGCTACTGCCTGGCCGGCGGGATGGAGATCCTGCAAGGCACCGACCTGCGGATCGCATCCCCGCACTCCACGTTCGGGCTACCGGAAGTGCGGTGGGGGCTCACGCCCGGTGGCGGATCTCACGTCCGGCTCCCCCGGCAGATCCCGTGGGCGATCGCGATGGAGATCCTGCTGCTAGGGCGGCCGATCACCGCCCAGCGGGCGTACGAGATCGGCCTGATCAACCGGGTGGTGCCGTCGGATCAGCTGCTCGACACCGCCGAGGCGATGGCCAACACGCTGCTGGAGAACGGACCGGCGGCGGTGCAGGCGGTCAAGGAGGGGGTGATCCGGTCGCTGTCGCTGGAGACCCCGTTCGCGATCGAGAATTTGATCGCCGAGCAGAACCTGCGCCACGCCGACGTGCAGGAAGGGCTGGCCGCGTTCGCCGAGCGCCGGCCGGCGAGATGGCGGGATGACGCGTGAATCTACCCGCCCGGCCAGGCCCGCTGGCAGACATCCGGGTGCTGGAGCTGACCCAGGGCATCGCCGGCCCCACCTGCGGGAAATATCTCGCCGGGCACGGGGCGGAGGTGATCCGGGTGGAGTCGCGGCGGCGGCCGGACGTGATCAGGCTGTACGGGTCGCGCGCGGTCCCCGCCGACACCGACCCGGACCTCCTGCTGGAAACCGCCCCGCACTGGTCCAACTACAACGCCGGCAAGCTCAGCGTCGGGCTGGACATCGCTGACCCGCGCGGCCGCGACCTGCTGCTGCGGCTGGTCGAGGTGAGCGACGTACTGATCACCAACTTCGCAGTCGGGGTATGCGAGCGGCTCGGGGTCGGCCCGGCCGACCTGGCCGCCCGGAACCCGGCGCTGATCTACTGCGCGCTCAGCTCGTTCGGCCAGCGGCCCGGCCGCTACCGGACGTTCCGGATCTGGGGCCCGAACCTGAGCGCGGTGACCGGGCTGGACAGCCTCACCGCCGGCCCGGGCCGGCCCCCATGCGGCCTGACCTGGATCTCGTACTCGGACTACCTGGCCGGCGCCCACGCGGCGGTGGCGGTACTCGCGGCGCTCGCCGACCCGGCCGGCCCGCGGCTGCTGGACATCTCGCAGGCCCAGGTGACGCTCGGCGCGATCGGGCCGGAGCTGCTGCTCGCCTCGTTGGCCGAGCAGCCCGACCAACCCGGCGAACCTGACGAACCCGCCGAACCGGCGGATGACGCGCTGCGCGGGGTCTACCCGGTGCGCGGCGAGGACCGGTGGCTGCTGATCGACTGCCCGGACCGGCCGGCGGTCGAGCGGCTGCTGGCGGTAGCCGCCCTCGACCCGGACCCCGACTGGGCCGACCTGGAGCGGGCGATCGCCGGCTGGACCGCCGAGCAGGACGGCACCGAGCTGTGCCAGCGGCTCGCCGCCGCCGGCGTGGCCGCGGCGCCGGTCAACGACCAGGCGGACTGGCTCACCGACCCGCAGCTCGGCCACCGCCGGCCGTGGCTGGTGCACCCGGACCCGTGCTTCGGCACCGGAGTGGCGCTCGGCTACCCACCCCGGCTGCGGCACCGGCCGGCCCGGTTCGCCCGGGGCGGCCCGGTGCTCGGCGAGGACAACGACTACGTGCTCGGCGAGCTGCTCGGGCTCGACCAGCCGGCCCGGGCCGAGCTGGTCGCGGCCGGAGTGGTGCACCCGCCGGTCAAGCTCGGCGAGCCGTTCCCCCGGCCCGGCTACCCGCTCGCCCGGCACCTGCTCCGGGACCCGGCCTGGGGGCGGCCGGCCGGGCCGCTCCCGCGGCCGCGGCCGGTCCGGGAGCGGACCCGGCCGGCCGCCACCCCGGTCAGCGAACTCCGGGTACTGGACCTGACCGACCGGCTCGGCGCGCCGGCCGCGAAGCTGCTCGCCGACCTCGGGGCCCAGGTGATCCGGGTGGTGGTGGGTGAGACCGACCCGCTGCTCGGCGACCCGGGCCACCCCGACCTGCGGCGCGCCGCCGCGCACGCGTACTTCACCGGTAGCCGGCCGGTCCGGCGATGCGATGCGGCGCAGGCCCGCCGGCTCGCCGCCGGAGCCGACCTGGTGCTGGTCAGCGGCCCGGCACCGGCGGTCCGGGCGACCGGCCTACTCGAGCTGGCGGACGCCGCCGGTGGGCCGGTGGTGGTGGCGATCACCCCGTACGGGCTGACCGGGCCGCGGGCGGACTGGCCGGGCGGCGAGGCGACCGCCTGGGCCGCCGGCGGGCTGGCGTACGTCACCGGCGAGCCGGACCAGCCGCCGGTGGTCCCGGACGGGCACCTGGTGTGCGCGCTGGCCGGCGAGTTCGCGGCGGTCGCGGCGCTCGCCGCCAGCCGCGGCCGGCGCCCGGGCGATCCCGGCGAGCTGGTGGACATCTCGCTGCAGGACACCGCGGTCGCGATCACCGGCGAGTTCGACCTGTGTGGACTGCTCGACGACGGCAAGCTCCGGCACCGGGCCGGCGCCCGCCGCACCTCCACCGCGCCGCTCGGGATGTACCCGGCGGCCGACGGGCTGGTGTCCATCGTGACCCTGATGCCCAGCCACTGGACCGCGCTGCGGGACTGGATCGTCGAGGTCACCGGCGACCGGGAGGTGCTCGACCCGGCGCTGGCCGGCGGGCCGAACCGCCGCAGCGGCCCGGCCCGGGAACGGGTGGACCGGGCGGTGGAGCGGTTCACCCGGCGGCTGCCGAAACAGACCTTGTTCCTGACCGGGCAGGGCCGGTCCACCCCGGTCACTCCGGTCAACCAGCTCACCGAGGTGCTGGCCGACCCTGACCTGTGCGGGCCCGGGTTCCTGGTCGATTACCAGGTGGCGGGCCGGACCGGGCGGGCACCCGGCCGGCTGTTCGAGACCCAGAGGAGTTGATCCATGCGTACCCAGGTCTGCGACATGCTCGGCGCCGAGCTGCCGATCTTCGCGTTCAGCCACTGCCGGGACGTGGTGCAAGCGGTCAGCGAGGCCGGCGGGGTGGGCGTGCTCGGCGCCGCCCGGCACTCCCCGGAAGAGCTGGAAGTCGACCTGACCCAGCTGGACGCGGCGCTGGGCGGCAAACCGTACGGAGTGGACCTGGTGCTGCCGGAGAAGTACCTCGGTGACGACGAGCAGCAGCTCGCCGCCGCCATCCCGGAACAGCACCGGGCATTCGTACAGCGGCTGCGGGAAAGGTTCGACATCCCGGCGCCGAAGCAGGCCGACGCCCACTCCCGGTTCGGGGATGGACAGATCGCCACCCACGCCCGTGCCCGGGCGCAGTGGGAGGTGGCCCGCCGGCACCGGGTACGGCTGCTCGCCAGCGCGCTCGGGCCGGCCCCGCCGGACATCATGGCCGAAGCGCACGCGGACGGGATGCTGGTGGCCGGGCTGGTCGGCTCGCCCCGGCACGCGGTCAAGCACCAGCAGGCCGGCACCGACATCATCGTGGCGCAGGGCCACGAGGCCGGCGGCCACACTGGACCGATCAGCACCTTCGTACTGGTGCCACAGGTGGTGGACGCGGTCGACCTGCCGGTGCTGGCCGCCGGCGGGGTCGGCGACGGCCGGCAGGTGGCGGCGGCGCTGGCGCTCGGCGCGCAGGGGGTCTGGACCGGCTCGATCTGGCTCACCACCGCCGAGAGCGACCTGGACCCACTGGTGAAGGAGAAGCTGCTGGCGGCGCAATCCACCGACGCGACCATCTCGCTCTGCTCGACCGGCAAGCCGGTCCGGCAGCTACGCACGCCGTGGGTGGCGGCCTGGGAGGAGGAGGGCGCGCCCAAGCCGCTGCCGGCGCCGCTGCAGGGAATGCTGGTCCGGGAGGCGATGATCGGCATGTTCGAGGCCCGCAAGGAGACCATGGGTACCCCGCTGGGTCAGGTGGTGGGGATGATGAAGAAGCAGGCGCCGGCCCGCGACGTGGTCTACGACCTGATGGCCGGTACGGTCGAGACGCTCGCCCGGCTGCGGCGGTTGACCGATGACTGAGGCGGTGGCGACCAGCCCGGTCCGGTTGCCGGACGAGTTCCGGGAACGCACGATCGTGGCGCTGCTGCGGGCCCGGGCGGCCGACCGGCCGGACGCACCGGCGGTAGCGGCCCGGGACGCCCGCGGCAACTGGCGCCGGATCACCTATCGGGAGCTTGACCTCGCCTCCGACGCGGTCGCGCGCGGGCTGGTCGCGCGCGGGCTACGCAAGGGCGAGCGGGTGGCGTTGATGCTGTCCAACCAGTGCGGACTGGAGGCGACCATCGCCTACTACGCCGTCCACAAGGCCGGCGGCGTGAACTGCCCGATCAACACCCGGTTCACCGCCCGGGAGGTGCGGGAGCTGGTGGAGCTGTGCGACGCCACCGCAGTCATCTTCGAGGCCGGGGTGGCGGCGATCGCCGGGTCGGTCGCCGGCCAGGTGCCGGCGGTCCGGTTGCTGGTGCAGGTGGGCGGCGACCAACCGATCGCGAACGCGGCAGGGTGGGAGCAGCTGGCCGCTGACGTCGATGTGGACGGCCCGCTACCCGGGGACGGGCTGACCGAGCACGACGACGCGGACTGGCTGTTCACCTCCGGCACCACCGGGGTGCCCAAGTGCGTGATGCAGACCCACTCGATCTGCGTCGCGGACGCGTACTCGCTCTCCCGCACCCTGAACGTCCGGCCGGATGACGTGTGGCAGAGCGCGTTCCCGGTGTTCACCAGCGCTGGCTGCCACTTCGCCAACTTCTCGGCGTTGTGGGCCGGTGCCTGCAACGTGATCGAGCCGGCGTTCGACGTCACCAGCACGCTGGAGCTGCTCCAGTCCGAGCGGACCACTGTGTACGTGAACGTGCCGACCTGCTACATCCTGCTGCTCGACTCGGGGTTGATGGAGCAGGCCGACCTGAGCTCGCTGCGGATGATGGACTACGGCGGGGCGGTGATGCCGCCGGTCATCATCTCCCGGCTGTTCGAGCTGGTGCCCGGCGTCGAGCTCTACCAGACCTACGGGCTCACCGAGGCCGGCCCGAGCGGGCTCTACCTGCCCAGCGAGTTCGCGCTCAGCAAGCTCGGCTCGGTCGGCCGGGACCCGTCCCCGCTGGTCGAGTGCAAAGTGGTCGATGAGGAAGGCAACGAGGTCGGACCGGGCGGCACCGGCGAGATCTGCTACCGCGGGCCGACCATCATGAAGGGGTACCACAAGAATCCCGAGGCCACCGCCGAGGTGCTGCGGGACGGCTGGCTGCACAGCGGCGACATCGTCCGGATCGACGAGGACGGCTTCAAGTACCACGTGGACCGGAAGAAGGACCTGATCGTCCGGGGCGGCTACAACATCGCGCCGGCCGAGATCGAGCGGGTGCTGTTCGAGCACCCGGCGGTGCTGGAGGCGGCGGTGGTCGGGGTGCCGCACAAGCGGCTCGGTGAGGACACCAGCGCCCACGTGGTGCTCCGCAAGGGCGCTTCGGTCACCGCCGAGGAGCTGCAGGCGTTCTGCCGGGAGCGGCTGGCCGACTTCAAGGTGCCCCGGCGCTACCGGTTCCTGGACCGGCTGCCGCGCAACCCGACCGGCAAGGTGCTGCGGCGGGAGCTGCGGGAGTGGGAGCGGGCGAGGAGCGCCGAGCAATGACCTTCCCGGCACCGTTCCGGCCGTTCGCCGAGTACGCGGCGGCCTACCAGCACGTGGCGATCCGCCGGCTGGACGGGATCATCGAGCTGCGGTTGCACACCGGTGGTGGTCCGCTGGTCTGGGGCGACGGCCCGCACACCGAGCTCGGCTACTGCTTCGGCGATGTCGCCCGCGACCCGGACAACCGGGTGGTGATCCTGACCGGCACCGGCGACAGCTTCTGCCGGCGGCTGGACCAGAGTTGGGTCGGGGAAATGACCCCGGCGAAATGGGACAAGATCTACCGGCACGGCCGGTTGCTGCTGAGTGCGCTGCTGTCGATCGAGGTGCCGGTGGTGGCGGCGATCAACGGCCCGGCGAGCGTGCACGCGGAGCTGGCGGTGCTCGCCGACATCGTGCTCGCCAGCGACGACGCCTACCTGCAGGACGCCCCGCACTTCCGGTACGGCACCGTGCCCGGCGACGGCGCGCACGCGGTCTGGCCGCTGCTGCTGGGCATGAACCGGGGCCGGGAGTTCCTGCTCACCGGCCGCCGGATCAGCGCCCAGGAGGCCGAGCGGCTGGGCGTGGTGAGCGAGGTGGTGCCCCGGCCGGAGCTGTCCGAGCGGGCCTGGCAGGTGGCTCGCCAGCTGGCGGACAAGCCGCTGCTGGCGCTGCGCTACTCCCGGCTCGCGCTGACCCGAGGGCTGCGCGAGCTGCTGCCTGGCTCGGTCGAGTATGGTCTGGCGCTGGAGGGATTGGCGGCATATGACTCGTGGCCCAGGTAGCGAGACCGGCGCCGGCAAGGTGCCGGCGATCGAGCGCGCCGCCCTGGTGCTACGGCAGCTCGCCACCGACGGCACCCAAACCCTGTCCGCGCTGGTGGACACGCTGCAGCTCAACAAGAGCACGGTCTACTACCTGCTGCAGGCGATGGTGGACGTGGGCTGGGTGCGGTTCGACGAGGCGACCCGCGGCTACGCGCTGGGGCCGGAGCTGGTCGAGCTCGGGCTGTCGGCCACCGGCCAGCTCGACGACCTGCAGGTGGCCCGGCGCTACCTGACCGAGCTGCTGTCCACGATCGACGCCACGCTGGTGCTCTACCGCCGCTACGACAAGTACCAGGTGTCGATCCTGGACAAGCTGGAGCGGGTCGGCCGGGTCCGGATCACCTTCCAGGTGGGGGTGCACCTGCCGGTGCAGTCCGGCTCGTTCGGCCGGGTGTTCCTCGCCTACGACCCACCCGAGGTGGTCGACGAGGTGCTGTCCCGGGGGCTGCGCACGTTCACCCCGAAGAGCGAGACCAGTGTGGACCGGTTCCGGGCGCAGCTGGCCGAGACCCGAGAGCGGGGCTGGGCGGTCGACCACGAGGGCTACGTGCTCGGGGTGAGCACGGTCTCGGCGCCGATCCTCGCCGGCGACGAGCTACGGCTGGTGGCGGCGGCGGTATCGTTCACCGCCGCGATGGACGAGGCCACCACCCGGCGGTACGGGGAGGCGCTGCGGGCCACCTGCGACCGGATCGGCGCCAGCCTCGCCCGCCGCTAGTCCGGCTTTGCGCGGGCGGCCAGCCCGTCCAGGAAGATCGAGGCGCAGTCCTCGGCGAACCGTTCGACCGGGTAGGCCGGGGTGGGGCGATACCACCGCACCGACCGCCAGACCGCCTCCCGGATCAGCCGGTAGACCACCTGCGGGTCCAGATCGGACCGGAACGCGCCGGACTCGATCCCGGCCTCGATGGTGGCGATCCACGCCTTCCGCATCGCCGACCGGGCCCGCCGGATCGTCCCGTACCGCGGCAGGGTCCGCAGCGACGGCAGCTCGTTGAGGTAGATCTCGGTGGCCGCGTGGTGCCGCTCGGCGACCTCCAGCGACACCCGGATCAGGTTCACCAGCCGGCGGCGCGGGTCCGGCTCCCCCGCCACCGCCTGGTCGTACCCCCGCTTCAAGTCCTCCACATAGCTCAGGACGATCTCCTCGACGATGTGGTCCTTGGACTCGAAGTGGTGGTAGAGGCTGCCGGAGAGGATGCCGGCGGCGTCGGCGAGCTCCCGGACGGTGGTCGTCGCCACCCCCTTCTCGGCGAACAGCTTGGCGGCGATCGCCAAGATCTCGGCCCGCCGGTCCCGGGCGCTCATCGGCCCTGTCCAATGTGGCTCGATGAACCGGCGGCGAGCGCGGCTCCGATCAGCTCGCGGTGCGCCTCCGGGGTACCCCAGGCGGTCCGCAGCGCGGTCACCCGGCGCAGCCACAGGCTCAGCGGGTGCTCGTCGGTGTAGCCGATCGCCCCGTGCACCTGCAACGCGGCGGTGACGGCGGCCCGCGCCGCGTCCGCGGCGACCAGCTTGGCGGCGGCCGCGTCCCGGCCGGCCTCCGGCAAGGCGCGGTCGGCCGCCACCGCGGCCGCGTGCAGCACCGGCTCGGCGAACGCCAGCTCGGTGAGCGCGTCGGCGAGCCGGTGCTTCACCGCCTGGAACCCGCCGATCGGCCGGCCGAACTGGTGCCTGGTCTTGGCGTGCTCGGTGGCCGCCTCGATCGCGGCCCGGCCGCAGCCGAGCAGGACCGCGGCGGTGCCGAGCGCGCCGGCGGCGCGGGCGGCGGCGACCGCAGCCGGCTCGGCCGGGTGCTGCCAGGCGGGCGCCGGCGCGCGGTCGGAGAGCCGGGCCAGCCGGCGGACCGGGTCCACCGACCGGGCCGGTGTGAGCGACCCGGCCGGCGGGGACCGGTAGCCGGTGACCCGGTCCGGCTCGATCGCGACCAGCAGATCGGCGGCCTCGGCGTCCGGGAACAGCGGTGGCTGGTCCGGGCCGGCGGTCGCGGCGGTGGCGACCGTCTCGCCGGCCGCCAGCCGGGTAAGCATTTCCGCGTACCGGTCGCCGGTGGACGGGTGGCCGAGCAGCGCCGGCACCACCGCTACGCTCTCCACCCACGGGCCGGGCGCGGCGTGGTGGCCGATCTCCGTCAGGCAGGCGGTCAGCTCCGGCAGCCCGAGCCCGAGCCCGCCGAACCGGTCCGGGACCAGCAGCCCGGGCAGCCCGGTGCCGGCGAGCACCGTCCATAGTTTCTGGCCGGGGCCGAGGTCGCCGGCTGCCCACCGGCGGGCCGCGCCCGGCGCGTCCTGATCGATGAGCGCCTGGTGGGTGGTCTCGGCCAGCGCTTGCTGCTCCGGACTGGGTTGGAGATCCATCACCGCCCCCTCGGCAACCCGAGCAACCGCTCGGCGACCAGATCGCGCTGGATTTCGTTGGTGCCGGCGTAGATCGGGCCGGCCAGCGCGAACAGGTAGCCCGCCGGCCAGCTCGCGCCCGACTCCAGCAGCTCGGCCCGCTCGCCGAGCAGCGCCAGCGCGGTTTCGTGCAGCATTAGGTCCAACCTGGACCAGTAGAGCTTGTTGAGGCTCGCCTCGGCGCCGAGCTGCCCGCCGGCGGCGAGCCGGCTCGCGGCCGCGTACGTGAACAGCCGGTAGGCCTGGGCCGCCAGCCAGCCGTCCACCACCCGGTCGCGGGTGGCGGCCCGCAGCTCGGCCGGGGCCGCCCGCCACACCTCGACCAGCCGGCCGGCGGTGGCGAGGAACCGGCCCGGGCTGCGCAGGGTGAGGCCGCGTTCGTGTTCGGTGGCGCTCATCGCCACCCGCCAGCCGTTGCCGGGCTCCCCGATCACGTCCTGGTCCGGGACGAACAAGCCGTCGAAGAACAACTCGGCGAACCCGGTGGTGCCGTCGAGCTGCCGGATCGGCCGGACCGTGATCCGGTCGTCGCGCAGCGGGAACATCAGGTAGCTGAGGCCGCGATGCCGCGGCTCGGCCGGGTCGGACCGGAACAGTCCGAACCCGCGGTCGGCGAACGCCGCCCGGGAGCTCCAGGTCTTCTGGCCGGTCAGCCGCCAGCCGCCGGCCACCCGGTCGGCCCGGCTGCGGACCGCCGCCAGGTCGCTGCCGGCCTCCGGCTCGGACCAGGCCTGCGCCCAGATCTGCTCGCCGCTGGCCATCGCCGGCAGCACCCGGGCCCGCTGCGCCTCGGTGCCGAACCGCAGCAGGGTCGGCCCGAGCAGGAAGATGCCGTTCTGGCTGACCCGGCCGGGCGCCCCGGCCCGGTAGTACTCCTCTTCGAACAGCAGCCACTCGATCAGGCTGGCGCCCCGGCCACCATACGCCTCTGGCCAGTCCACGACCGACAGTCGGGCCGAGTACAGCTTGGCCTCCCACCGGCGGTGCGCCTCGAACCCGGCCTCGGTGTCCATCGAGGGCAGTGGCTCGGCCGGGACGTTGCCGGCGAGCCAGTCCCGCACCTCGGCCTGGAACGCCCGCTCAGCGGCGGTGAGCTCGAGATCCACGGTCAGCTCCCCGACCGCTCCCGGTCGGCCGGCGCCGCGTCGCGCATGCGCCGGGCGTCCATCCCGGCCAACGAGTCACCGGCGGTCTCGGCGTTGTGGGCGTGCGCGAAGTGGTGCAGGCCGAACACCGAGTCCAGCCCGGCGTGCAGGCCCATCAGGTCCTCGGCCTGGTTGACCGCCTGTTTGGCGAGGGTCAGCCCGAAGCTCGGCATCGCCGCCACCCGCTCGGCCAGCCGCATGGTCGCGGCTTCCAGCTCGGCGCGCGGCACCACCTGGTTGACCATGCCGGCCTGGTACGCCCGCTCGGCGCTGATCCGGTCGCCGGTGAACAGCATCTCCTTGGCCAGCCGGGTGCCGAGCGCCCACGGGTGGGCAAAGAACTCGACCCCGGGGATGCCCATCCGGACCACCGGGTCGGCGAAGAACGCGTCGTCGCTGGCGACGATCAGGTCGCAGCACCAGGCGAGCATCAGCCCGCCGGCCACGCACGCGCCCTGCACCATCGCGATGGTCGGCTTTGGCAGCGCCCGCCACCGCCGGCACATCCCGAGGTAGACCTCGGACTCCCGGGCGAACCGGGCCTCGCCACCGGCTCGGCCGACGTGGCTCGGGAACAGCGTGGCCCGGCGCGGATATGGCACGTCGACGTCCCGGCCCGGGCTGCCGATGTCGTGCCCGGCCGAGAAGTGGTCACCGGCGCCGGCCAGCACGATCACCCGTACCTGATCGTCCTCGCAGGCGCGGTAGAACGCGTCGTCGAGCTGGTAGGTCATCGCCGAGTTTTGGGCGTTTCGGTAGCGGGGCCGGTTCATCGTCACGATCGCGACGTTGCCCCGCCGCTCGTACCGGACCACCTCGGAACCGGTGCCGGACTCGCCTACCATGCCCGGAGCCTAACCTAGCGCTTGCTTGGTGGCAAGCCTGGCCGCGCCGTTGACGGTTCTATCTTATATAAGATAGAACTATTACGTGCGTAACGAACTGTGCCGCCGGCTCGGCATCGAGTTTCCGATCTTCGCCTTCACCCACTGCCGGGACGTCGCCGCCGCGGTGACCCTCGCCGGTGGGCTGGGCGTGCTCGGCACCACCCGCCAGTCGCCGGAGCTACTCGAGCTGGACCTGCGGTGGCTGGACGAGCGCTGCGCCGGCCGGCCCTACGGGGTGGACATGCTGTTCCCCGCCCGCACCGCCGGCGAGGACGAAGCGGCGCTGGCAGCGGCGATCCCGGCCGAGCACCGGGCGTTCGTCGCCGAGCTGAACCGGCGGTTCGGGATCGGCGAGCCGAAGGACCGGGCCCAGTACTCACACGCCGGCGACAACCTCATCACCACCCACCGGCGGGCGCAGGAGAAGTGGGAGATCGCCCGGGCGCACCAGCCGGCGCTGGTGGCCAGCGCGCTCGGGCCGGTGCCCCGGGCGGTCGAGCAGGAGAGCCACCGGTACGGGGCGACCGTGGTCGGGATGGTCGGCTCCCCCGGCCAGGCGGCAGCGCACGTCGCCGCCGGCGCGGACGTGATCGTCGCGCAGGGCACCGAGGCCGGCGGGCACACCGGCCGGATCTCGACCCTGGTGCTGGTGCCGCAGGTGGTCGACGAGGTGCCCGGCACCCCGGTGCTGGCCGCCGGCGGGATCGCCGACGGCCGGCAGATCGCCGCCGCGCTCGCGCTCGGCGCCCAGGGGGTCTGGACCGGCTCGATTTGGCTCACCACTGTGGAGAGTGACGTGGAAGAGCCGGTGAAGCGCAAGTTGCTCGCGGCGAGCTCGCGGGACGCGATCCAGTCCCGGTGCCTGACCGGCAAACCGATCCGGATGCTGCGCACCCCGTGGGTGGAGGCGTGGGAGTCCGCCGGCGCACCACCGCCACTGCCTGCGCCGCTGCAGGGAATGCTGGTCCGGGACACGATGACCGCCATCTTCGACCATGAGGTCGAGGAGGTGATGGGCACGGCGGTCGGCCAAGGGGTCGGCATGATGCGCCGGATCACCGACGTCCGCACCCAGATGTACGAGTTGGTCGAGGGATTCGCGAACGCGGTGACCGCCCTGCAAGCCGCGCTCGAACCGGCCGGGCCGGATGTCCCCGAGCCGGCGGACACTGGACAGTGAGGCGGCACCGGTGAGCACCGACCGCGCCGAGCAGCAGCCGCAGACCCTGTCCCGGATCGAGGTCCGCCCGCTCTACACCCCCGAAGACGCGCCGGCCAGCGTGGACCCGGAGGTGCACCGGCGGCTGGTCGGCCGGCCCGGCGAACCGCCGTTCACCCGCGGCGTCCGGCCGAACCTCTACCGGGACGGGCCGTGGGTGATGGGGATGTACTCCGGCCAGGCCTCGCCGCAGGAGACCAACCGGCGGATCCGGCAGCTGCTCGCCGGCGGCCAGCGCGGCTTCTCGGTCGCGCTGGACCTGCCGACCCAGAACGGGCTCGACTCCGACCATCCGCTCGCCGCCGGCGAGGTCGGCCGGGTCGGGGTGCCGATCGACTCGCTGGCGGACATGGTCGACCTGCTCGACGGGATCCCGCTTCCCGAGGTGTCACAGATCCGCACCACCGCCAACGCGATCGGCCCGATCGCGGTCGCGATGTTCATCGCCGCCGCCGAGCGGCACGGCTACGCCCCCACCGACCTCCGGCTGATGCTGCAGAACGACGTGCTGAAGGAGTACGTCGCCCGGGGCACGTTCGTGTTCCCACCCAGGCCGGCGCTCCGGTTCGCGGTCGACGTCATCGAGTACTGCTGCCGGGAGCTACCACACTGGGAGCCGATCGAGTTCTGCGGCTACCACATCCGCGACAGCGGCGCGGACGCGGTGCAGGAGCTGGCGATCGCGATCGCCAACGGCCTAGAGTACATCCGCGGCGCAGTCGACCGCGGCCTGCACGTCGACGACTTCGGCGGCTCGCTCTACATGTTCCTCTCCGCCCACCAGGACCTGTTCGAGGAGGTGGCGAAGTTCCGGGCGGCCCGCCGGCTGTGGTCGGAGCTGATGGTCGAGCGGTTCGGCGCCGCCAAGGACGAGACCCGCCGGCTCAACCTGTTCGTCTACACGCTCGGCAGCCCGCTCACCGCCCAGCAGCCACTGAACAATGTGGTCCGGGTGGCCTACCAGGCGCTCGCCGCGGTGCTCGGCGGGGTGCAGACGCTGGCCACCTCGTCCTACGACGAGGCGCTCGGACTGCCCTCCGACGAGGCAGCCGAGATCGCGCTGCGGACCCAGCAGATCCTCGCCTACGAGACCGGGGTCACCCGCACCACCGACCCGCTCGGTGGTTCGTACTTTGTGGAACACCTCACCGACGAGCTGGCCGCCCGGGTCACCGCCTACCTCGGCCGGATCGAGGAGCGGGGCGGGGCGCTGGCCGCGCTGGAGAGCGGTTGGCTCGCCAGCGAGCTGGAGGCGGAGGCGTACCGCCAGCAGCTCGCGATCGACCAGGGCGAGCGCACGGTGGTCGGGGTGAACCGGTTCGTCACCGACTCACCGCAGCGCGAGGTGAAGCCGGCGCAGGCCGATCCGGAGCTGGAGGCGACTCAGCTGGCCCGGCTCAAGGAGGTGCGGCGGCAGCGGCACACCCGGGAGTGCCTGGCCGCGCTGCGCGGGGTCGAGCAGGCCGCCCGGTCCGGTGCCAACACCATCCCGGCGATCCTCGCCGCGGTCCGGACGTACGCCACCGTGGGCGAGATCTGTGACGCGCTGGCCGAGGTCTGGGGCCGGCATGGCCGGTGACGCTGGTGCGGTGGTGGTCGCCGGGTACGCCCGGACCCCGTTCGGCAAGTTCGGCGGGGCGCTGCGCGGGCTGCGGCTGCCGGCGCTCGGCGCGGTGGCGGTGCGGGCCGCGATCGACCGGGCCGGGATCGCGCCGGCGGCGGTGGCGGAGCTGGCGATCGGGGTCAACTTCCCCGGCTCCGAGCGGTCGGTGGCGCGGCAGGTGCAGCTGCGCGCCGGTGTTCCGGAGGACCGCTCGGCGTACACGGTGGACCGCGCCTGCTGCTCGTCGCTGGCGGCGGTGACGCTGGCCAGCCGGGGACTGCGGCTCGGCGAGACCGACGTGGCGGTGGCCGGTGGGGTGGACAACCTGAGCCGGGTGCCGTATTTCCTGCCCCGGTGGGGCAACCGGCTCGGCCACCTGCAGCTGACCGACCAGCTGGTGGTGGCCTGCCCGCACACCGGCGTACCGCGGGCGGTGCAAGCGGCGGTGGAGGCCGAGCAGTACGGAGTGGACCGGGCCGAACAGGACGAGTGGGCGCTCCGCAGCCAGCAGCGCTACCAGCAGGCGCTCGCGGCCGGCCGGCTGGCCGCGGAGCTGGTGCCGGTGGATGAGCCGGGCGAGGACGGCCGGCCGGTCCGGCTGGATCGGGACGAGGTGCCCCGGCCGGACACGACGCTGGCGGCGCTGGCGGCGCTGCCGACGGTCAACGGCAGCGCGACCGTGACCGCCGGCAACGCGCCGGACCTGAGCAGCGGGGCCTCGGCGCTGGTGCTGATGACCCGGGCCGCGGCGAGCCGGCACGGCGTCCCGGTGCTCGCCGAGCTGTCCGGGTTCGCGATGGCCTCCGGTGACCCGCAGCAGATCGCCTCGATGCCGGCCCGGGCGGCCCGGCTGGCGTTGCACAAGGCCGGGCTCAAGCTGTCCGAGGTCGATTTGCTGGAGGTGAACGAGGCGTTCGCCGCGGTGCCGCTGGTGACCACACTGGAGCTGGCGGACCGGGACCGGCGGGCAGCGGACCGGCTGCGCGAGCGGACCAACGTCGGCGGCGGTGCGATCGCGGTCGGCCACCCGACCGGCGCCACCGCCGGCCGGCTGGTCATGACCCTGATTTCACAGCTGACCGCCCGGGGTGGCGGCACCGGCCTGGTCACCATCTGCGGGGGTGTGGGTGAGGCCGAAGCGGTCGTGGTCCGGGTTGGGTGAGCTGGCCGGCCGGGGCGCCGGTGCCGGGGCCCGGACCACCTGGAGCGGATCGCCGGCGGTGTCGTCGAGCATGTGCGAGAGGCTGTCCCGCAGGTGCGAGGCGGCGTACCGGCGCGCCCGTTCCGCGTCGCCGGCTTCGATCAGGGCGATCAGCCGCTCGTGCGCCCGCAGCCCGCGCAGCCGCTGCGCCCGGTCCGGGAACCGGCCCTGCCGGGCCGCCTGGTCGGCCCAGTCCCGCTCCGGAGTGGACCAGATCGCCTCCAGCGCGCCGACCACCAGGATCAGGGTCTCGTTCCCGCACCGGTTGACGATCTCCTGGTGGAACTGGCGGGTGCGGCGAGCGTACGCCACCGGGTCGGCCACCGCCGCCTCGGTCGCCGCCTGGATCTCTCGCAGCGCCGGGATCACTTCCCGCTGCCGGTCTTCCCGCTCGGCGCACAGACCGGCGCAGACCGGCTCGATCGCCCGCAGTGCGTGCCCGACATCGGCGAGCGGCACCCCGCGGTGCTGCAGGGTCAGCCCGATCATGAAAGCGGCGTTCTGCGGCTTCGGTACGTGCACGATCACGCCACCCCGGTTGCCGCGCCGCACCGTCGCCAGCCCTTCGGCCTCCAGGATCCGCAGCGCCTCCCGCAGCGACGGCCGGCTCACCCCGAACTCCCGCAGCAGCTCGTCCTGCCGCGGCAGCTCGTCCCCGTCCTGCAGCTCGCCGGAGAGGATCCGCTCCCGGAGGGTACGCGCCACCAGATCGGCGAGCTTGGGTTGTTGCAACTGCATCCGCGTCCCCTCGGTCGTCCGCTGTTTCGGCACACCCGACTCGCCCGATCGTACGGGGCTGGCGCGGGCGCCGGCAGGCGTGGGCTGCCGATCACACTATCTTGACAATCTTATAAAAGATATGTTCAGATAGCTAGCGCGGCGGCATACCGGGCTATGCCGCCGCGCGCTTTCCGGGGAGGTGACTCGATGCGGGTGCTGGTGTTCGTGAAGCACGTGCCGGACGCGAGCGGGGAACGCGGGTTCACGCCGGCCGGCACGGTCGACCGGACCCTCCCCTGCCGACTGTCTGAGTTGGATGAGCACGCGGTCGAGCAGGCGCTGCGGTTGATCGAGCAGGCCGGGACCGGTGAGGTCACGATCGCCACGATGGGCCCGCCGGCCGCCGCCGAGACCCTGCGCAAGGCGCTCGCGATGGGTGGCCACGCGGCGGTGCACGTCTGCGACGACCGGCTCGCCGGCACCGACGCGCTCGGCACCTCGCTGGTGCTTGCCGAGGTCGCCCGGCGGGTCGGGTTCGACCTGATCGTCTGCGGCATGGCCTCGACCGACGCCGGGATGTCGGTGGTGCCGGCAATGCTCGCCGAGCGGCTCGGGGTGCCGCAGCTCAGCTTCGCCGCCGAAGTGACCGTGGACCTCGCCGGCCAGCGGGTCCGGATCCGGCGCGAGGACGGCCGCGACACTGTGATCGCCGAGGCCGGGTTGCCGGCGGTGGTGTCGGTGACCGACCAGATCGGAGAGGCCCGGTACCCGTCGTTCAAGGGCATCATGGCCGCCCGGAAGCTGCCGCTGCAGACCTGGGACCTGGCCGAGCTCGGCATCCCGGTCGACGCGGTCGGGATGGTCCACGCGGCCGCCGTGGTCGAGTCGGCCACCCCGGAACCGCCCCGGCAGCCGGGCCGGGTGGTGGTCGACGACGGCACGGCCGCCGCCACGATCGCCGAGTTCCTTCGGGAACGCCGGCTACTCCCAAGCTCCGGCCGGAATTAGGGGGAAGCAGATGGCAGACGAAATCCTGGTGCTGGTCGACCACACCGGCGGCCAGCTGGCGCCGGCCACCGCGGAGCTGCTGCGGGTCGCCGCCGGTCTGGGTACGCCAGCCGCGGTGTTCCTGGCCGCCGGCACGCCGCCGCCGGTCGAGGCGCTGGCCGCGCTGGGCGCACGCCGGGTCTACGCGGCGGACGCGCCGGCGTTCGCCGAGTACCTGGTGGTGCCGCAGGTGGCCGCGCTGCATTCGCTGGTGCAACGCAAGCAGCCGGCCGCGGTGCTGGTGCCGGCGTACCCGACCGGTCGCGAAATCGCCGGCCGGCTGGCGGTCCGGCTCGACTCGGCGCTGGTGACTGACGCGGTCGCGGTCGAGCGCGCCACTGACGGCGGCCTGGTCACCAGCCAGACCGCGTTCGCCGGCAGCTACCAGCTCCGGGGCCGGACCGCCCGGGGCACGCCGGTGATCGCCGTCGCGCCGCATCCGGTCGTCGACGCGCCATCGCCGCCGGCGGCCGGCGAGCCGGTGCCGGTCGAGCCGATCGAGCTGCCAACCGAAGCGCTCGCCACGGCGGCCCGGATCGTGGAGCGGATCGAGCCGGAGCGCTCCGGCCGGCCGGATCTGCAGACCGCCTCGGCGGTGGTGACCGGTGGCCGCGGGCTCGGCGACGGGGAACGGTTCGGGTTGGTGGCCGAGCTGGCGGACGCGCTCGGCGCGGCGGTGGGCGCTTCCCGGGCGGCGGTCGACGCCGGCTGGTGCGACCGCAGCCTGCAGGTCGGGCAGACCGGCAAGACCGTGTCGCCGCAGCTGTACCTGGCGCTCGGGATCTCCGGCGCGATCCAGCACCGGGCCGGCATGCAGTCATCCCGGACGATCGTCGCGATCAACAAGGATCCAGAGGCTCCGATCTTCTCGATCGCCGACCTCGGGGTAGTCGGCGACCTGTTCGCGATCGTGCCGGAGCTGATCTCCCGGATCCGCTCCGCAGCGTGACCGCCGGCCGGTGGTCACTCACGAGCCGCCGATGTCTGTGTGGCTTTGTCTGACACCCAGACCCGGAGGTCTTCACCCTTTCAAGATCCTTTCCTGTCGTGTCCGTCACCAACGTCCGTGGGCACTACACCATGGCCACTAGAGCTAAACCTGAAGCTGGTTGAGGCTGAGCAGGGGCGGGTCCTGGCGGACCACGTACTGCAGGCCGCGGGGCGTCTGCCACGAGAACGCACCCGGCGAGAGCTGAATCAGCTCACAACCGGTGGCGTGCCGGAACAGGTGGTGGGCGCGGCACAGGCAGCCCAGGTTGCAGGTGGTGGTCATGCCACCCTGCACCCACGGCTCGGTATGGTCCAAGTCACAGGTGCGGGCGGGTCTTCGGCACCCGGGTGCTCGGCAGGTGCGGTCCCGAGCCCGCACGAACGCGGCTTGGGCGGCGGTGGGTCTGCGCCTGCCCGGGTGCCGGTCAAGGTCCGGGACAGGGCGGCTGGTCAGGATGCCATGGGCCACCAGCTCGGGGAACTTGGTGTAAACCGAGTAGCGCCACTGTGCATCCGGCATCTGGGCGATGAGGTTGCGGGCGATCTCGCCGAGGATCGGACGGTAGCCGTTGAGCTCACCAGGCAGCTCGTCCAGCCCGAGCGCGGTGGTCAGTGGTACTTGGAGCTCGATGACGCCACGCCGGGGCGCCGGTATTGGCGCGGATGGGGCTGGCTGGTTCCCGGCAGCGGCCACGGCGGGATCTGTCTGCCAGTGGCCGGGCCAGTCAGCCGGCCACTCATCCGGCCCGTCAAAGTCGTGCCACGCCAGGTCGTGCCGATCGGCTGGGGGCCAGTGGGGTCGGGGTGGACATCGTGGGGACCGATCGGCTCCCACGGCTGGCTCGGCCACGCCGGATCCCACTCCACCGACTCGGACCCAGCCTCAGCCTCGACGCCCGGCTCAGCCTCAGGGTTGGCAGCCGGCTCGGCAGCGGCGGCCGGTGCTGCGGCCGGCTCACAGGCCCCGGCTGGTTCAGCGGCGATCGGCAACGGCTCCTGCGCACCAGCCGGCGATGGCACCTGTTCAACGGCCGGCGACGGTTCCATAGCGCCAACGGCGGTCGCCGGTCGGTCAGCATCGGGCTGGTGGGTGTCTGGGTCGGGTAGGCCGCCGGTGCGGTGGGTCAACGGTTGCCCCACCGCGACGCCTTCGCCGATCAGCAGGTCCAGGAACGCGTCCACCCGCAGCTGCTGCACCGACCGCGAATCACCAGCCGCCTTCGCCGCCCGGGCGATCGCGGTCAACCGCTCCCACGCCGCCGCCGCATCCTGCGGCGGCAGACTCCGCCCCCACAACTCACCAGTCCCGTCGGGGTTGTCGAACCACTCCACCCGACGCGCCTTCACCGCCGACCGATACCGGGCCTTGACCGCCTCCGGCGCGATCGCCAGGATCAGCTTGCGCAGCTTCGCCCGCAACTGCCCAGTGGTCCACTCGGCGGCTCGGTCGATGACCCGCTCGACCAGCTGTCGCCGGGTCGCCAGTTGGTCGGCCGGTAGCCAGCCGACCAGCTCTGCGATCACCAGCGCCTTGGGCATGTCGATCTGCCCGGCGAGCAGGGCGGCATGGACGGCGGGGAGGTCTTCGATCAGCTCCCTGGCCTTGCTCAAGCCGGCCACCGGCAGCAACCCGGGTCCACCGCAGCGCGAACGCCACCTCCATCTCGGCCCACGGGTATCGGCTGGCCTGCTCCGGGTCCACCACCCCCTCCTGGGGTGGCTCCTCCAAGCCCACCGCATAGAGGTCTTCGATCAGCCGGGCCCGCACATAGGACGCCAACCGGTTGCGTGCCCGGGTCAGCCGCAACCGGTCAGCACCCGACAGCGCGTTGCGGTCGACCGAGTCCAGCAGCGCGGCCAGCTCCGGACCTGGTGGCATCAGTTCCGGGTCCTCCGGCAACTCCACCCGCTGCTCGCTCGCGTGTTCGAGTCTAGTCGTGGTAACGCCTGGCTCATAGGCGAAACTGGACAGTCTACACACGACAAAAGCGGGCGCGGTGCAATGACGATCTCGATGCAACCCAACCGGGGACGCTTCCACCGCACCCTGGTCACGAAAAGGGCCTACGACCCCCGGAACCGATCCGACACCGCGTACCCAACCTCACGGGACAGAACATCTCGATCGCCGGTTGATAGTCCGGCTGCCGGTCAGGACGGCGGCGGCGGTGGCCGCCGGCTCACCAGCACCACCGCGGCGACCCCGGCCAGGATGACCGCGCCGCCGATCAGCTGGGCGGGGGTGACCGACTCGGCCAGCAGGATCCAGGCGAAGACGCCGGCCAGCACCGGCTGCAGCAGCCGCATCACCGCGCCGAATCCCGCCGAGGTGGCCCGCAGCGACCAGGTGAACAGCCAGTGACCGATGGTGCCGCTACCGAACACCACGATCAGCACCCGCACCAGGTCAGTCCGGCCGGTGATCGCCAGGTCCGCCCGGGTGATCAGCACGAACGCCGCGAGCAGCACCGTGCCGGCCGCGGTGCTGGCGAACAGGAACTGCGACAGCGACCGGCTGCTGTGCCGGCCGGTGAGCATGAACACCGCGAACGCGAGCACGCCAACCAGCGCCAGCCCCATCCCCCAGGCGTCGGCGTCGATCCCGCCCGCCTCGGCCACCACCACGTACGCCGCGCCGGCCATCGCCACCAGCGTCCAGACCCAGAACATCCGGCGCTGCCGCTCCCCCAGCAACGCCACCCCGAGCCCGGCGATGATCAGCGGCGACAGGGTGCTGATCAGGGCGACGTTCGCCACCGAGGTGAGCTTCAAGGCGCTCATCGTGGCCAACTGGTTGACGCCCAGCCCGACCCCGCCGAGCACCGGCAACCACCAGCCGCCGCCGGCGGCCGGGGGTTGGCCCTGGTCAGCCAACGCCGGCCGCGACCGACCGGCCCGGATCCGGGTCGCGACCACCGCGATCGCCAGCACCGGCGTCGCCAGCAGCATCCGCCAGAACGCGAACACCGGGCCGGACAGGTCGCTGGCCCGCACCAGCACCGGCGACAGGCTGTACAACGTGACCCCGAACACGGCCGCGCTGACCGGGGCGACCACGCCGGCCCGGCGCGACCCGGGGTGGTCCAGCGGCCGATCGTGTGGCCCCAGGACCTCTCCCTGTCGCGGGCTGACTCTCACCACCTAGAATGTGGCAATCGGTTTTGCATAGTGGTAGTGAGCCTAGAAGCTGCGCGGGTCGCCGGTCAAGGCCGGGCGGGACCGTGATGATCGCTCGGACGTGGCAGGCTTAGGCATCCCCGGCGCCCGGCCGGACCGGACAGCGGGCGCGCCCCCACGCCGAGCACCAGAGGAGGGACATGACCGAGCGGGGTTCGCAGGCGGTGAACCGCCTCCTCAGTGTCCTGTTGTGCTGGACCGAGAACGAGCCGACCCTGACCCTCACCGAGGTCGCGCAGCGGACCGGCCTGAGCCTGTCCACTGCCCACCGGATGGTGAAGGCCCTGCAGCGCAGCAAGTTCCTGGTGCACGACCAGGCAACCGGCCGCTACAGCCTGGGTCCGACCGTCATGAGCCTGGCCCGGGTGGTGCTGCAGCGGGCCGACCAGGACGAGCTGGTGCTGGCCGCGATGCCGCACCTGGAACGGATGCGGGCCGGCACCGGCGAGACGGTCGGCCTGCACGTCGCGATGGGCACCAGCCGGATCTGCCTGGCCGAGCTGGTCAGCCGGGAGCCGATCCGGGCCGCCACCGGGGTCGGGCGGGTGTTCAACCTGCCCGCCGGCGCCAGCGGCCGGGTGCTGGTGGCGTGGTCGCCGGAGCGGCTGCAGATGGTGCTGGACAACGGGTCCGAGCAGGCCACCCGGATGAACAAGCCGAAACTGGTCAGGTCGGCCGAGGCGATCCGGAAGGCCGGATACGCGATCACCGTCGGCGAAACCATCCCGGGCGCCGCCGCGATCGCGTTTCCGCTGTTCGGCCCGCACGGCGAGGTGAACGCCTGCATCAACGTCACCGGCCCGAGCACCCGGTGGACCCGGCAGCGGATGATGGACGCGCTGCCGTTCCTGATCGACGAGGTGCATCAGATCGACGAGCAGCTCGGCTTCCAGCGCGCCTGAGCCACCCTGCCCCGCCGGCAACGCCGGCGGCCAGTCCGGCCCAGCTCGCAACTCCCAGGCCAGTGCGGTATCCCACGCCGCGGCTGCCTTGACTCCCACCGAACTATGGAAGTAAGTTCCACCATGTAGCGAGCGACGGCGACAGGTGGAGCGAGCGATGGCGCGGGAACGGTACTCCGAGGACCACTTGCTGTTCTACCCGGGCGCTGGCCTGAGTCCGGCCGAGAAGCAGCGGATGGACCGCTACGAGGTGCCGATCGAGGAGCTCACCGTCGACCACCTGGTCTACAGCATGGGCCGGCAGATCGAGGCGAACTTCCAGACCTTCTACACGGTCGCCGAGGAGGTCGTGGGCGAGGAAGCGGCGCTGCGGATCGCCCGGGAGATCGGCCGGCGGTACGGCGGGCGCGGCTACGCGACCCTGCTGAAGGCATACGGTCGGGAGCGGCGCGGTGATCCCCGGATGATGGCGCTCTACCAGGATCTGGTGCACGCGATCCGGGGCCCGAAGCACGCGGCCGCGCTGTTCGCCGAGCACGACGACACCAAGTGCGTGGTGCGGCGCCGCCAGTGCATCTACTACAGCGAGGAGCACCCGGAGAACGGCAAGTACACCGAGGCGTTCGAGGCGGGCT
Source organism: Natronosporangium sp. (assembly GCA_036564175.1). Lineage (GTDB taxonomy): Bacteria > Actinomycetota > Actinomycetes > Mycobacteriales > Micromonosporaceae > Natronosporangium. The sequence goes on along the minus strand of DATCKZ010000084.1, from coordinate 7,465 downwards.
GCTTCGAGGGGTACGTCGCCGCCGACGACAACCTCGAGCGGGTCGACGTGATCCGGTGCCGGTTCCAAGGCGCCTCCGGCTGCGAGCAGCACTGGGTGTTCAAGCCGGCCGACCAGCGGCTACCCGCCGAGCCCGAGCCGGCCGCGGCCAACCAGGATCCGCCCCAGTGACCGCCGGACTGTCCACCATCACCGGCACCGACCACGAAGGACCGACCCGGGCCGGGCTCGCCAGCCTGCTGTCCCCGCGGTCGGTCGCGCTGGTCGGCGCCAGTGACGACGTCACTCGGTTCGGCGGCGCGGCCGTCCACAACTTGCTCTCGCACGGCTACCGCGGCGAGGTCTACTTCGTCTCCCGGACCAGGTCCGACGTGGCCGGCCGGCCCGCCTACCGCAGCGTCGCCGACCTGCCCGGACCGGTCGACTCGGCGGTGCTGCTGGTCGCCGCTGACGCCGCGATCGAGGTGGCGGCGCACTGCCGGGCGGCCGGGGTGCGGTCGCTGGTGATCGTCGCTTCCGGGTTCGGGGAGGGCGGCTCGGGCCAGGCCGGCCGGGACCGGCTGGCCCGGCTCCGGGAAGTACTGGCCGGCTCCGGGATCACCGTGCTCGGCCCGAGCACCACCGGCGTGTCCAACCTGCTCGACGGCTACCTGCCCCGCGCCTCCGGCAACCAGCTGCCCGCGACCGCGGTGCGCGGCGGGCCGCTGGCACTGGTGTCGCAGAGCGGCGCGGTCAACAACATCATCTACAACCGGGCCCAGTCCCGCGGGGTCGGTGTCGGCTACGCGGTCGCCACCGGCCTGCAGGCGTTCTGCGATGTCTGGGACGTCGCCGGGTTCGTCCTCGAGGACGACCGGATCCGGGTGGTGGCAATGGTGCTGGAGGACGCCGGACCGGCGGGGAAGGCGGTCCGGGTCTGCCGGCGCGCCCGCGAGCTCGGCAAGCCGGTGCTGGTAGTCAAGCTCGGCCGGACCGCCCGGGGGGCCGCGGCGGTGGCGGCGCACAGCGGCTCGCTGGCCGGGGAGTGGGCGGTGCAGGAGGCGGTGCTGACCGAGGCCGGCGCCACCGTGGTCGCCGACTTCGATCAGCTCTGGGAGCTCCCGATGCTGCTGACCGCCTGGGGCCCGCCGGCCGCCACCGCCGGGCCGCCGCGGCTCGGTGTGCTCGCCTTCTCCGGCGGCGAAGGGGCGCTGATCGCCGACCAGGCCGCCGAGACCGGGCTGCGGCTGCCGCCGCTGTCGGACCGGTTCCAAGCCGCGCTCCGCGAACGCTCGCCGCTGGCCGAGGCCGGCAACCCGTTCGACCCGACCGGCGACGTGATCGGCCGCGAGGAGCAGTTCGTGGAGTCGGTGCGCTCGTTCGTCGCTGACAACGACTTCGACGCGTACCTGCTGGCCGCGCCGATCCAGGGCGAGCTGCTGCGCGGGCCGATGCGGCGGGCCTGCCAAGCGGCCCGGGCGACCGGCCGGCCGGTCGCCGCTTCGCTGTGGACGGTCCCGGGGCTGAGCGACGGGGTCGCCGCCGACCTGCGGGCGGACGGAGTGCCGCTGTTCGACACCTCCCACCGGGCGCTCGCCGCCATCGAACGTTATGTCGCCCTCACCGCACCGCCGGCTGGGCCGGCCGCCCCGCCGCAGGCGGCCGCCCCGGCCGCGGTGGACCGGCTCCGGGCGCTGCCCCCGGACGCTGGCTACTGGCAGGTGCGCGACACGCTGGCCAACCTGGGCGTGCCGTTCCCGCCGGCCGGCGTGTTCACCGACCCAGCGGCGGCGGCCGAGTACGCTGCCGCCACCGGGTTCCCGGTGGTCGCCAAGGGCGACGTCGCCAGCACCGTCCACAAGTCGAAGGCCGGGCTGGTCCGGCTCGGGTTGCGGGACCGGGCCGCGGTGGTGGCGGCGACCCGGGAGCTGCTCGAGCTCACCACTCGGGGCGGTAGGCACCGGCCGCCCCGAGTGGTGATCGAGGCGTACGCGTTCGGTGAGCTCCAGGTCTACTGTGGCGGGAAGCGGGACCCTGAGTTCGGCCCGGTGGTGCTGTTCGGCACCGGTGGCTCGGCAGTCGAGTTCGCCGGCGACACCGCAGTCGCGCCGGCCGCCGGCCTCTCCCCCGCCGCCGCCCGCCGGCTGGTCGGCCAGACCCGGATCGGCGGGTTCATCGCCGGCCGGGACCCGGCGCTCGCGGACCGGCTGGCGGCGCTGGTGACCGTGGTAGCCACCGCGATGCACGCCGGTGGCGTGACCGCGATCGACCTCAACCCGGTGGTGGTGGACCTGACCGGCGGCACACTGTCGGCTGTGGATGCCCGGGTGGTCACCGCCGGATCCGAGCCGGCGAGCGGAGGCGAGGGCGGATGACCGAACCGGCGGTGACGATCGAGCGCGACGACCGGGACGTGGTGTGGCTGTGGCTGAACCGGCCGGAGACCCGCAACGCGCTCGCCCCCGATGTGGTGGCCGAGCTGACCGACGCGGTGGCGCAGGCCGGCGAGGACCCGCGCACCCGGGTGGTGGTGCTGGCCGGCCGCGGCCGGGCGTTCTCGGCCGGTGGCGACCTGTCGGCGCTGCGGGCGATGGCCGACGCCAGCTATGACCAGAACCTCGCCGACAGCCAGGTGCTGAGCCGGCTGTTCCGGACCGTGGACGAGTGCCCGTGCCCGGTGGTCGCCCGGGTGCACGGGCCGGCCCTGGGTGGCGGCACCGGGCTGGCCGCCTGCGCGGACATCGTGGTGGCCAGCGAGCAGGCGGGGTTCGGCTGCACCGAGGTGCGGGTCGGGATCATCCCAGCGGTGATCGCGCCCTACCTGCTCGACAAGCTGGGCCCGTCGGCCGCCCGCCGATACCTCATCACCGGCGAGCGGCTCACCGCCGCGCAGGCCCGGGCGGACGGGCTGGTGCACGAGGTGGTGCCCGCGGAGCGGCTCGATGACGCGGTCGCGGCGGTGATCGACGAGCTGCTCGCCGGCGACGGCGAAGCCCAGCGGGCGATCAAGCGGCTGCTGCCGCTGCTGCTGGCCGCGCCCAGCCGGGACGCCGCGGTGGCGCTCGCCACCGCCGAGAGCGCCCGGGTCAGGGTGTCGGACGGGGCCCGCCGGGGCATCGACGCGATGCTGGCCCGGCTGGCCAATCGGGACGGCCGGAGGGGGCAGCCGTGACCGGCGACGACATCGCCTGCATCATCGGGATCGGCGAGACCGACTACTGCCGGAAACCGGGCTCCGGCCTGACCGACCTCGGGGTGGTGCTGCAGGCGGCGCGCCGGGCGATCGCGGACGCCGGGATCACCCCGCAGGAGGTGGACGGCGCGATCGCCCCGTACATCAACGCCTCGGTCGAGGAGCTGCAGGACAACCTGGGAATGCGCCGGGTCAGCTACTCCGGCCAGGTGAACATGGGTGGCGCCAGCCCGGTCGCCTCGCTGCAGCACGCGGCGCTGGCGGTGACCAGCGGGGCGGCCCGGTTCGTGGTGCTACCGGTCGGCTGGAACGGCTACTCCGGGCTGCGCGCGCGCGATGCCGCCTCGACCAACGCGATCACCACGTTCCGGCGCACCGTCCGGGACTATTACCGGCCATATGGGACGGTTGCGCCGCCGCAGGTGTACGCGTTGATGGCCCGGCGGCACATGATCGAGTTCGGTACCACCACCGAGGCGTTCGGGGCAGTCGCGGTGGCCTGCCGCAAGCACGCGCAGCTCAACGACCGGGCGCTGATGCGGGGCCGGCCGATGACCCTCGAAGACCATCAGCAGTCGCCGTGGATCACTGAGCCGTACCGCCGGTTCGACTGCTGCCTGGAGTCCGACAGCGGCGCGGCGGTGGTAGTGTCCACACTCGCCACCGCTCGCCGGCTCGGGATCGACTCCCCGGTAGTGATCGCGGCGGTCGCCGAGGGCCGGGCCGAGCCGGCCTCCGATGTGGTCAACCGGGCCGACTTCTTCCGGATCGGGCTCACCGACGCCGCCCCGCGCGCCTACCAGGCGGCCGGGGTCGGTCCGGAGGAGATGGACTTCGCGCAGATCTACGACTGCTTCACGTTCGAGGTGATCCAGCAGCTGGAGGAGGCCGGCTTCTGCCGGCGCGGCGAAGGTGGCGAGTTCGTCCGGGACGGCGCGATCGAGCTCGGCGGCCGGTTGCCGGTGAACACGCACGGCGGCCTGCTCTCGCAGGCGCACGCGCTGGGGATGAACCACGTGGTCGAGGCGGTCCGGCAGCTGCGCTGGGCAGCCGGCCCGGCGCAGGTGGAAGGTGCCCGGGTAGGAGTAGTCACCGGCTGGGGCGACATGGGCGACGGCAGCATCGCCATCCTGCGGCGGCCATGAGCCGGAACGATCCGCCGGCGGCCGCCAGCCGAGCGCGGCCATGACCGAACGCGACCACAACACGGAGGGAGGACGGCACTCGTGAGCGCCACTGTGGAGCGACCAGGGCCACCGGCCGAAGGGCTGGCCGGTGAGTACTTCGGCTGGCACGCCCGGGGTGAGTTCCGGCTGCAACGGTGCGACGGCTGCCAGCGCTGGCACCATCCGCCGGTGCTCACCTGCCCGGCCTGCGGCAGCGAGCAGCTGAGCTGGCAGCCGGCGTCCGGCCGGGGTGAGGTGTTCACGTGGACGGTCACCCATCACCCGTTCCATCCGGCCTTCAGCGCGGCCGGTCCGTACCCCTGTGTGGTGGTGACCACTGAGGAGGGACCGCGGGTGCTGAGCACGGTCCGAGACGTCGCGCCGGCCCAGCTGCGAGCCGGCCTGCCGGTGCAGGTGGACTTCGAGCCGGCCGGCGATGGCGCGGTAGCGGTGTTCCGGCCCCGGGCCGGGGCGGCGTGATGCCCAGCGTCGCCACGCTGGTCGCCCGGGCGGCCGACTGGTACGGCGACCGGCCGGCGGTCACCGACGAGCACAGCACCCGCAGCTTCCGGGACGTCAACGAGCGGTCGAACCGGCTGGCGCAGGCGCTGCTCGCGATCAGCCCGGAGCCGGGCGGCCGGGTGGCGGTGCTGTCGGCGAACCGTGCCGAGCTGGTCGAGATCGACTTCGGGATCAGCAAAGCCGGCAAGATCCGGGTGCCGATCAACACCCGGCTCACCGAGCCCGAGATCCGGTACGTGGTCGGTGACGCCGGCGCGGACGTCATCATCGCCGACCCGCCGCGGCTGGAGCTGGCCCGGGCGATCGCCGCGGACCGGGACGGCGCCGTCCGGCAGGTGATCGCACTGCCCGCCACCAGCGCCGGCGACCATGGCAACGGTACGGCCGGCGGTGTGCACCGGTACGAGGAGCTGCTCGCCGCCGGCAAGCCGGAGCCGCCGGACCTGCCGCATCCGCCCGAGGCGGGCAGCTTCATCCTCTACACCTCGGGCACCACCGGCCACCCGAAGGGTGCGCTGGCGACCAACCGGAGCCGGCTCGCGGCCACCACCGCGATGCTCGCCGAGGAGCTGGACGTGCCGGTCGGCGGGGCGGTCGCCCACGTCGGCTCGATGGCCCACGGCAGCGGCTCCAAAGTGCTCGCCTACCTGGTACGCGGCGCCCGCAACATCCCGGTTCCGAAGTGGGACCCGGAGCGGTTCCTGGACCTGGTGGCGCGGGAGCGGGTGACCGGCACGTTCGTGGTCCCGACCATGCTGTCGATGCTGGTGGAGGCGGCCGGTCGCCGACGCCACGACCTGTCCTCGCTGCGGTCGGTGAGCTACGGCGGGGCGCCGATCGCGCCGGCCCAGCTGCGGGCCGCGGTCGAGCTGTTCGGGCCGGCACTGGTGCAGGTGTACGGCTCGTGCGAGGCGCCGCACCCGGTGTTCGTGCTGACCGGCGCCGACCACCTCGCGCTCGCCTCGGGCGAGCGCCGGCTGGGCGACGTCGCCCCGGTCGGCCGGGAGACCATGCACACCGAGATCCGGGTGGTTACCACCGACGGCCGCGACGCCGCCGATGGCGAGCCGGGCGAGCTGTGGGTCCGGGGACCGAACCTGATGGCCGGCTACTGGCAGAACCCGGCGGCGACCGAGGCGGTGCTGGGGCCGGACGGCTGGTACCGTACCGGCGACATCGCCTGGCGGGACGAGGCCCGGTTCCACTACATCGTCGACCGGAGCCGGGACATGATCATCACGGGCGGGCTGAACGTATATCCGGCCGAAGTGGAGAATGTCATTCTCCGGCACCCGGCGGTCGCGGACGTGGCGGTGATCGGCGTACCGGACCCGGTCTGGGGCGAGAGCGTCAAAGCGCTGGTGGTACGCCGGGCCGGGCACCCGCTGACCGCCGATGAACTGGTCGCCCACTGCCGGCAGAGCCTGGCCGGCTACAAGAAGCCGCGCATCGTCGAGTTCGTGGACTCGCTGCCGAAGGGCGCGACCGGCAAGACCCTCAAGCGGGAGCTGCGCGCCGCCCACCGCGGTTGACAGCGATCCGCGCGTCGGCTCAGCCAGCGCCCGCGCCGGCCGCCCGCACCGCGGCCACGATCGCGTCGCCAGCCGGCGTCACGTCCGTGCCGTTTACCCGCACCGTCGGGGTGCCGGTCACGTCCGCCTCGGCAGCTGCCGCGGTTGCCCGCTCGATCCAGTCGCGGTAGCGGCCATCGGTCACGCAGCCGGCGAACCCAGGCCCCGCCGTCCCGGCTGAAACACCGACCTCTACCAGCTCGGCATCGCTCAGGCCGGGCCCGCCGGCCGGCGGCTGGGCGGCCAGCAATGTCTCCAGGTACGGGACGTGGGCACCCTCGTCGGCGGCGCAGCCGATCGACGCCGCTGCCCGGGTGGAGTACTTGGTGGTGGAGAACCGGTCCAGGAACGCCACCGGGTGGTAGATCCGGGTGATCGCGCCGTCGGTCACCAGCTGGTCCAATGTGGGACCCGCCTGCTCCTCGAAGGTGCGGCAATGTGGACAATGCGGGTCCAGCCAGACCTCGACGGTCACCGGCCCGGCACCGTCCACCAGCCCGGTGCCGTCGGCGCTGGCGTGCGCCGGGGTGGGGACGTCACCACCCCGCTGGCTCTGGTAGACCAGCCAGCCGAGGAGTCCGGCCAGCACCAGCGCCACCACCGCGGCAGCCGACCCGAACTTTTGCCGGCCGTGCCGGCGGGTGGCCGCCGCCCGCCTGCCCGCCACTGCCTGGCTACGAGACCTGCTCATCGCCCCTCCGTGAGATCCCGCTCGACGCCACCAGCCAGGCGTCGACCGACAGCTTCGTGCGCGGCCAGGCGAACAGCGCGGCCGAGACCAGCGCGAGCGCGGCGTCGCGGGCAATCTCCAGGCCGTAGCCGGGATCGGTACCAGCGGCCAGCTCGCCGCCACCGCCGAAGCAGCCGCAGTCGATCACCAGCCCGCGCGCCCACGCCGACGCCACCGCGGCGGCGAACACCACCAGCAGCCCGGTCGAGACCGCGGCGGCGACCCGGACCCCGAGCCCCACCAGCAGCAGGCCACCCAGCGCCAGCTCCACGAACGGCAGCGCGGCGCCGATCACCGTCGAGATC
>DATCKZ010000083.1:0-4378 GCA_036564175.1 Natronosporangium sp. | reverse complement strand
GCAGCCGGTCGGCACCCGACAGGCGGGTGCGGTCGATCGAGTCCAGCAGCGCGGCCAGGTCGGCACCTGGTGGCATCACCTCCAGGTCTTCCGGCAACCCGGTCCGCACCTGCTGCTCGCTCACGTGTTCGAGTCTAGTCGTGAGACCCGTTCCCCCAAGGGCAAAACCGGACTGTCTACCTACGACGATTGCGCCAGGGTAGCGACCTCAACGTTGCCGGCGATCGCGCGGCTGAACGGGCAGACCTCGTGCGCCGCCTGACCGAGTTCCTGCAACGTGGCACTCTCCATGGTGGAGCTCGCCAGTGCCAGTCGGACCCGCAACCCGTACCGCTCGGTTTCATCGATCCCGAGCGTGACATCGGCGGTGACCAGGACGTCGTCGACCGAGACGCCGCGCCGCCGCGCGACCACCCCGAGCGCCGAGCGGTAGCACGCCGCGTACGCCGCGGCGAACAGCTGCTCGGGGTTGGTGGCGCCACCGGGTCCGCCGGTCTCCGGCGGCGCTTGCAGGTTCACGTCGAGCAGGCCGTCGGACGAGCGGGCGGTGCCGCCACGCCGGCCGCCGGTGACTGTCACGGACGCCGTATACAGCTCCTTGACGAGGCTCGTCATCGCTCCTCCTCGGTCTCGATCCGCAGCAACGACATCAGCTCGGCAACCGAGCCGCCGTCCGGCAACGCCGCCACCGCCTCCCGGATCCGCGCCACCCGGTCGGCGGTCGCCACCCGGCCCGCGGTCATCGCGAACTTCACCGCGTGCTCGGCGTCGGTGAGTGGCCGGCCGGGACCACCCCGGTTCACCTCGATCCGGGCGGACCACTCCCGACCGTCGGCGGTCCACAGCCGTAGCTCGGCCGGGAACTGGTGCGGATAGATCCGGTCGAACGCCGGCTCGGCGACGCATTCGACCCGCTCGGCCAGCGTGCGGCGGCGAGGATCGCGCGCGGCGGCGTCGGTGAAGTCCTCGAACCCGACCCCCAGTCCGCCACCGCCGAGCAGCGCGGCGGCCACGGTGTACGGGCCGGAGAACGCGGCCGCGTAGCCGGTCGGCGGCGACACTTTCAACGCCCGCGGTTCGGCGATGGTCCGCAGCACCGGCGCCGGCACCCGGAGCTCACCGCGGATCACCGCGAGCGGGTCGACCCCCTGCTGCCGCAGCGCCAGCGCGGCGTCAATGCCAGCCTGGGTGAAATGGTTGCAGGGGTACGGCTTGAAGAAGATGCCCGGAGTCAGCCAGTGCTCGCCGAGCCGGCGCACCACGTACTCCGGGTCGGCGCCGTCCCCGCACCACGCCTGGAAGAACCCGAACCGTCCCTCCAGGACGGTCGGTGGGCCGGTGACACCGTGGCTGGCGAGCGCGGCGGCGCTGACCGCGGCGTGGGCGGCCCAGCCGCAGTGGATCCGCTTGACCGTGCCGCCGGTCCGGTTCGCCTCCAGCAGCCCGGACCCCATGCTGGCGGCGATCCCGGCGGCCGCGGCGATCCCGGCCGCCGGCAGCCCGGCGAGCATCGCCACCGCCACCGAGCCACCGACCGCGCCGCAGATCGAGGTGGCGTGCTGGCCGCGCTCGAAGAAGATGGAGTTGCCCAGCCGCTCGTCGTAGCCGGCCATCCCGAGCCGGACGCACAGCTCCAGCCCGACGGTGACCGCGTCCAGCAGCTGACCGCCGGTGGCGCCGTACCGCTCGGCGGCGGCGAGCGCGGCCGGCACCACCGACGCGCTGGGGTGCAACACCGACGGTAGGTGGGTGTCGTCGAAGTCGAGGGCGTGGGCGAGGACGCCGTTGACGAAACCGGCGCCGGCGGCGGGCAACGGGTCGGCGGCGCCGATCACGGTGGCCGGGCCGGTTCCGCCCCATTCCCGGGCGACCGCCCGAGCGGCGGCCGCGACCGGTTCCCGGACCGCGGCGAGGCTGTTGCCGATCGCGTCCAGCACCCGGCGGGCCGCGTCCCGCCGCAGCTCGGCCCCGACCCCGTCGGCGCGTGCGGCGGCCGCGAACCCGGCCACCTGCTCGATCAGCCCGGTCATCCGGGTACCACGGCGAGCGGCCGGACCGGCGAGGCGGTGCCGCCGACGATCGGCAGCGGCGCCAGCACGAACAGGAACTCGCTCACCCGGTGCTCGGCGAGCAGTTCGAGCCGCATGTGCTCGACGATGTAGATGCCGGCCTCCACCAGCAGGATCCGGTGCACGGGCAGCAGCCGGTGCCCTTGGCCGGGTGGGATCCGCTCGTAGGCGGTGGTGTCGGCGCCGGTGATGCTGATCCGCTGCTCTGCGAGCCAGCTGGCGCCGGACTCGGTCACCCCGGGAACCCCGGTGTCGTGTCCAAGGTAGGTGGTCGGGTCGGACCAGTGCCGGGCCCAGCCGGTGCGCACCAGCGCGACGTCACCGGGCTTGAGCTCAGCGCCGGTCTGCTTCAACGCCCGGCGCAGGTCGTCGGCGTCGATCCCGTACCCGCCGGGCAGGCTGGGCACGCCGTGCAGCCCGGCCACGTCGAGCAGCACGCCGCGCCGCAGCACCGGCGGGATGGTCTCGGCACCGTGGACGGTGAACCTGCCGCCGACCTGAGCGGCCTGTGCGTCATGGCCGCCGAACAGCCGGCCCTGGTGCGAAACGTGGCACAGCGCGTCGATGTGGGTGCCGACGTGCCCGCCGGTCACGATGAGCTCGTTGGCGGCGCTGCCGCCGTCCGGCCGGACCATGTCGCCGTGCCGGCGCTGCAACGCCATCCGGAACCCGGGATGGTTGGGCGAACAGGGCATCCCCGGCTCGAACGGTTGGCTCAGGTCGTGGATAGCGATGCCGCTCGTGACGGCGTCGAGCAGTGCACTCATGTCCCGGCGTTCCTGCCTTCCGAGTTGGCAACCTGGTCCCTGGCCGCCCGCAGCACCGCCGGATCGACGAACCTGCCGTCGCTGGCGATGAACGGATGACCACCGGCCGCTTCCGCCTCGGCGATGAGGCGTCGCGCCGCGGCGTCCCGGTCCTCTTGAGACCCGAACACCTCGTTGATGACGTCGAGCTGGTGGGGATGGACCGCCGACCTGCCGAAGAAGCCGTACGCTCGGCCGCGCAGGCTGCTGGCCCGCAGCCCGGCCAGGTCCGACACGGTGATGTAGACACTCTGCACCGGGGAGGCCCGGCCGGCCGCCCGGGCCGCGAGCACGCAGTGGGCCCGGGCATAGTCCAGCCCTTCGTCATCGACCCGCAGATCCGCCCGCAGGTCCGCTTCGCCGAGGCTGAGCGTCTGCACCCGGTCGTGGCAGCCGGCCAGCTCGAACGCCCGCCGCAGCCCGAGCGCCGACTCGATCAGTGGCTGGATGCCGGCGGCCGGGTCGGCCGGCAGCGCCGCCGCGGCCTGCCCGATCGCCTCCGGCGTCTCGCACTTGGGGATCCGCAGCCCGGCCAGTTGCAGCCCGGCCACCGCCTCGAGATCGGCCGTCCACCAGGCACTGTCCGGCGCGTTCACCCGTACCCAGGTCGGCTTGGCCGGCGGCTCCGACAGCCGTTCCCGGACCACCCGTCGGGCCCGGTCCTTGTGCTCGACCGGCACCGCGTCTTCCAGGTCCAACACCACCGCGTCGGCCGCACTCGCGTACGCCTTCCCGATCCGGTGCTCGTCATGCCCGGCGACGTAGAGGTAGCTGCGGATCGGCATGCCTAGACGACTCCCTGGTCGCGCAGAGCCGCCAGCCGCTCCGGAGTGACCCCGAGCGCGCCGAAGACCTCCTCGTTGTGCTCGCCCAGCCGGGGTCCGGTCCAGCGGATCGCGCCGGGCGTGCGGGAGAGCCGGAACAGCACGTTCTGCATCCGCACCGATCCGAGCTCCGGGTCCGGTAGCTCCACAACCGACTGGAGGGCCTGGTACTGCGGGTCGGCGAGCACGTCCCGGACGTCGTAGATCGGCGCGACCGCCGCGTTCACCCGCTCGAACTCCGCGATCACCTGCTCGGCGTCCCGCTGCGCGATCCAGTCGCCCACCGCCTTGTCGAGCGTGTCGGCGTGCTCGGCTCGCCCGGCGCCGGTGGCGAACCACGGCTCGTCGATCAGCTCGGGCCGGCCGACCAGCCGGACCACCCGCTCGGCGACACTCTGCGCGCTGGTGGAGACTGCCAGCCAGCGGCCGTCCCGGGTCCGGTAGGTGTTGCGCGGCGCGTTGTTGCTGGACCGGTTGCCGGTCCTCGGTTGCACGATCCCGAGCTGGTCGTAGACGATCGGCTGCGGTCCGAGGATGGTGAGAATCGGTTCGATGATGGCGAGGTCGATGACCTGGCCGCGGCCGGACCGGTCCCGTTCCCGCAGCGCGGTCATGACCGCGAATGCGGTGGTGAGCGCCGCGATCCCGTCGGCGAGCCCGAACGGCGGCAGCACCGGCG
>DATCKZ010000082.1:0-17389 GCA_036564175.1 Natronosporangium sp. | reverse complement strand
GCCGGCAGCTATGTGCTCGCCCACGCGTACACCCCGGAGGCGATCCGGATCGCGGTCGAAGCCGGGGTCCGGTCGATCGAACACGGCAACCTGATCGACGAGCCGACCGCGAAGCTGCTGGCCGAGCGCGAGGTGTTCCTGGTCCCGACCTTGGTGACCTACGAGAAGCTGTACGAGGGTGGCGAGCGGATCGGCCTGTCCAAGGCGAATCTGGACAAGCTCGCGGTGGTGATCGACGCCGGGCTGAAGAGCCTGCGGATCGCCCAGGCGGCCGGCGTGAAGATCGCCTCCGGCTCCGACCTGCTCGGCTCGCTGGCTCAGCACCGCGGCCGGGAGCTGGCGATCAAAGCGCAGGAGCTCGGCCCGATGGGCGCGATCATCGCGGCCACCCGGACCAACGCGGAGCTGCTCCGGCTCGACGCCGAGATCGGCACGATCGAGCCGGGCAAGCGGGCCGACCTGATCGTGGTGGACGGGGACCCGATCGCCGACATCGGGCTGCTCGGCCGGCCGGAGACCACCTCGGTGATCGTCACCGACGGCCGGCTCTACAAGCTCGCGATCGACTGACCGGCGGGCGGGTCACTCGTCGGTGGCGTCTGCGCCGGCGAACCGCTGGTAGGCCGGGCGGAGCGCGTCGAGGAGCGCCGTCCCGCCGATCGCGGCGCCGGGGACCGGCAACTGGCGCAGCAGCAGGTCCGGCTCGGTGTCCAGGGTGGGCGGCCGATCCGGCAGCGGCACCGGCGGCAACCAGAACCGGTCCAGCGCCAGCCGGTCCAGCGACTCGGCCAGGGTGGGAGTGGTGAGCTCCGCGAGGGCGAGCGCGGCGCCGGCCACCGGGCCGGCCGGCTCGGCGGCCGGCGCCGCGCTCGCCGCACCCGGATCCCGGAGTTCCCGGAGCCGGGCGAGCAGCGACTCCCGGTCCCGGCCACGCCAGTGCAGGATCTGGAACGGGTCGTCGTCGAACGCCTCGGCGAGCAGGTAGAAAGTGGCGGCCAGGTGCTTGCACGGCACCGCGTAGTCCGGGCAGGAGCACCGCATCCGGAGGTCCCGCTGCTGCTGCGGGAACAGTGGTGCGCCGGCGGCGGTGAACACATCCTCGATGTCCGGCGGCATCTCGCCGGCGAGCAACCGGGCACTGTAGATCGCCTGCTCGGCGAGCGCCACCTCCACCCGGGCCCAGGCCAGCGCCGGGATCGGCGCGAGCTTGATCGAGACCTGGTACGGGTCGGTGCGGGAGCCCTGCACCGTCGAGGTCACCTCGCCCGGGCCGACCGTCAGCGCGATCACCTGCCCGGCCCGGGCGTAGCTGCGGCCGCGGGCCAGCCGGCCGGCGAACGGGAACGACTCCAGCACCGCCAGGAACCGCTTCGACCACCAGGACCTGCCGATCGCGCCGCGGGTGGTGCGGGCCTTGATGCCGCCGGTCACCCGGATCGGCTTCGCCCGCGGCGGCCACGGGCGGCCAGACTGGTCGGTCATTCCACCACCGCCCCCTGCTCCAGCTTCAGCAGTGAGCGCAGCTCCGAGGTGGACAGCTCGGTGAGCCACTGCTCGCCGGTGCCGACGATCCGGGCGGCCAGGCCGCGCTTGTCCCGGATCATCGCGCTGATCTTCTCCTCGACGGTGCCGGCGCAGACCAGCTTCCGCACCTGCACCGCCCGCCGCTGCCCGATCCGGAACGCCCGGTCGGTGGCCTGGTCCTCGACCGCCGGGTTCCACCACCGGTCAACGTGGACCACGTGGTTGGCGGCGGTCAGGGTCAGCCCGGTCCCGCCGGCCTTGAGCGACAGTACGAACAGCGGGGGAGTGGCGGGATCCCCGGACTGGAACCGGGCCACCATCGCGTCCCGCTCGGCCTTGCGTACCCCGCCGTGCAGGAACGCGACCTCCCGGCCGAACCGGGCCGACAGATGCGCCCGGAGCATCCCGCCGAAGCTCGCGTACTGCGTGAACAGCAGCGCCTTCTCGCCGGCGGCGAGCACCTCCTCCAGGATCTCCTCCAGCCGGGCCAGCTTGCCGGACCGGCCGGCCAGCCGGCTGCCGTCGCCGAGCAGCTGGGCCGGGTGGTTGCAGACCTGCTTGAGCTTGGTCATGGTGGCGAGCACCAGCCCGCGCCGCTCGATCCCGTCGCTCGCCTCGATCTTCGCGAGCATGTCGTCCACCACCGCCTGGTAGAGCGAGGCCTGCTCGGCGGTCAGGTTGCAGACCACCTCCATCTCCAGCTTCTCGGGCAGGTCGGCGATGATTGACTTGTCGGTCTTGACCCGGCGCAGGATGAACGGTTGGGTGAGCCGCTTGAGCCGCTCGGCCACCTCGCTGTCGCCGTGCCGCTCCACCGGCTCGGCGTACCGCTTCTTGAACGTGGCGGCCGGGCCGAGCAACCCCGGGTTCGCGAACTCCATGATGGACCACAGGTCGGCGAGCCGGTTCTCGACCGGGGTGCCGGTGACCGCCACCCGGTGCCGGGCCGGGATGCTGCGGACCGCCGCCGCCTGCCGGGTGGCGGCGTTCTTGATCGCCTGCGCCTCGTCGACGACCACCCGATGCCAGTCGATCGCCTTCAGCGCCTCGGCGTCCCGAGCCACCAGCGAGTACGTGGTGATGACCAGATCCGCGTCCGCCACCGCGGTGGTGAACGCCTCGCCGCGCGCCCGCTCGGCGCCGTGGTGGATATGGACCCGCAGCCGGGGCGCGAACGTCGCCGCCTCCCGCTGCCAGTTCCCGACCAGCGACATCGGACAGACCAGCAGGGTCGGGCCGGCCTCCGGCGGGTCGGCGGCCAGCAGCGCCAGCAGCTGCACGGTCTTGCCCAGCCCCATGTCGTCGGCGAGGATCCCGCCGAGTCCGGCCCGCTGCAGGAAATCCAGCCAGGCCACCCCGCGTCGCTGGTACGGACGGAGCGTGCCCTCGAAGCCGTCGGGCTCGCCCGCCGGCCGGAGCCGTTCGTCGGTGGTGCCGGCGAGCAGATCGCCGAGCCAGCCGGTGGCGGCCACCCCGGTCACCGGTAGCCCGCCCGGGCCGGCCTGCTCGCCGGCGGCCAACTGCAGCAGCTCCGCGACGCTGATCCGGCCCCGGCCGTCGTCCTTGAGCAGCCGGAGCCCGGCGGCCAGCCGCTTGGGGTCCACCTGCACCCACTGCCCGCGCACCCGCACCAGCGGGGTCTTCAGCGCGGTCAGCTCTTCCAGCTCGGCGGCGGTGAGCGGCTGGTCGCCGAGCGCCAGCTCCCACTCGAAGTCGACCAGCCCGGCCTGACCGATGCCGGCCTTGCCGGCCACCATCCCCGGCTGGGTCGGGGTGGCGGCGGTCAGCCGCACCCCGAGCCGGGACGACGGCTTGGCCCACCAGGACGGCAGCAGCACCCCGAACCCGGCCGACGCGAGCAGCGGTGCTCCGGCGGTGAGGAACTCGTGCGCGCCCTCGGTGTCCAGCTCGAGCACGGCCGGTTTGGCGGTGCGCAGCGCCGGCTCCAGCGCCGGGTAGAGCCGGTTGGCCCGGCCGAGCTCGGCCAGCAACGTCTCCTGTGGAGAATCGACGTGCCGGGCGAGCGCGGTGAGCGTACCGGTCGACTGCCAGACCCGGTCGGCGTCGACCACCAGGCTCGGCTCCTCGGCGGCCTGCAGCGCGAACTGCAAACGCCACCGGTCCGGCTCGTCGTCGGTCGGCTCGACCAGCCGGAAGCAGGCGCGGACCGGGCCACCGACCGCGTCGCGCTGCCAGACCGCGAGTTCCCTGCGCAATGCCGCCACGCTCGCCGGGTCGGCTGAGAACCGCCGCTCCCGGCCGGTGAGCGCCCGCAGCCACTCCTTCGCCGCTCCCCGCCGCCGATCCCGGACCAGCCGGTGGTCGGCGAGCGCGGCCCGGGCGGCGGCGTCCACCATGGCGTCCAGCGCGTCGGCGACCACCGCGGCCGGGGTGAGCTCCGGCTGGTGTTGCGCCCAGCCGGCCGGCGGCAGCGCCAGGCAGAGCGCCTGCGCCCAGGCGGCGTCGGCACCGGTGAGCACCGGCCGCCAGTACGCCGCCGGCCCGTCGGGATCCACTGTGGGTAGCAGCCGACCGCGCGCCACCAGGTCGCGCGCGAACGCCGCTACTTCCACGAGGTGCCGGGCGGTCGCGCCGAGGGTCGCGTCCGCCCCGGCCAGCGCTCCGAGCACGGTCACCGCACCGTCCACATCAAACTCGACGGTCGGCACCAGCCACTCGCGCAGCGCCAGCGGACCGGTCGCGCCGAGCTCATCCCGTACCAGCTCCGGCGAAGCCGCCGGCACCCCGGCGGCGGTCGGCAGCCGCAGCACCCGGCTGGTGGCGGTGGCCTTGCCGGCGAACGGCCCGAGCGCGGCGGCGAGCTGATCGGTGCCGGCCGCGTACGGGTGGGGTGGCCGGCCGCGGCCGGGGCTCGCGGCGGTCGGCCGGGACGAGTACTCGGGCCGGGTCGAGTCCTCGGCCCACAGCACCAGCGATCCGGCCAGCCAGAGCGCGTGCACGACCAACACTTGCCGACCCGACCCCCTTACGCCGCAACCGCTCCAGCATACGGACTCGCCGTGCGCAGCGCGCTGACCAGCGCGGCGACCGCCGGATGCTGACCGGCCCCGCGCCGGTAGGCGGCGCAGGTCCGCCGGCGCATCGGCAGCTCGGTGAGGCTGACCCCGGCGGGCGGCTCGGCGATCGCAAGCTGCGGCACCAACGCCACCCCCTGCCCGGCCGCGACCAGCGCCAGCACGGTGGTGAAGTCGTCGACCCGGTGCCGGATCCGGGGGGTGAACCCGGCCGCCTGGCACGCCCGGATCGTCATCGCGTAGCAGAGTGTTCCGGGCCGGTTGACGATCCACGGCTCACTCGCCGCCCACCGCAGTGGATCGGGGCCGGGGTCGGCAGCCGGGCCGGCCGGCGCCGCCAGGTACATCGGCTCTTCCAGCAACGGCTCGGCCGGCACCGCGCGGTCCCGGTCGGGCTCGGCCGGCACGAACGTGTACTCGTGGATCAGCGCGACGTCCAGGTCGCCGGCGCGCAGCCGATCCGGGACGTCGGCCGGGTCCACCTCGTCGACCATCGGCTCCAGCCGGGGATGGTCCCGGGCCAGGATCGCCAGCGCCGCCGGCAGCAGCTGCCGGCCGGCGGTCGGGAACGCGCCGATCCGTAGCGGGCCGGCGAGTTCGGCCCGGGTCGCGGCCAGCTCGGCGGTGGCGCGTTCGAGCCGCTCCAGCACCGCTTCGGCGTGGCCGACCAGCAGCCGGCCGGCCGGGGTGAGGGTGACCCGGCGGCCGGAGCGGGCCAGCAGCGGCACCCCGGCTTCCCGCTCCAGTGCCGACAGTTGCTGGGACACCGCGGACGGGGTGTACGCGAGCGCCTCGGCCACCGCGGCGATCGTGCCGCGGTAGGCGAGCTCGCGGAGCAGCCGCAGCCGTCGTACGTCGAGCATCAGCTCAGCTTACGGATAGTGAAAGAAATGTGAACTGGACCTGTACGGTCGGCGGCGTGACGCTGGTCGGCATGGAGCTGTCCGGAATCTATGTCCCGCTGGTCACCCCGTTCGCCGAGGACGGTACGGTCGCCGAGCGCGCGCTCGCGGAGTTGGCCCACGCCGTGTTGGCCGAGGGCGCGGCCGGGATCGTGGCGCTCGGCACCACCGCCGAGGCGTCCGCCTCGACGCCCGGGAACGCCGGACGGTCCTCGACGTCTGTGCCCGGGTCTGCCGGGAGCGGGGCGCCACCCTGATCGCCGGGGTCGGCGGCAACCACCCCGAGCCGGTGCTCGCGGCGCTCCGGGAGCTCGCCGAGCGGCCGGCGGTCTCGGCCGCACTGGTGTCGGTGCCGTACCACCTCCGGCCGTCGGAGGCGGGCGTGCTGGCGCACTTCGCCGCGCTCGCAGCGGAGAGCCCGCTGCCGCTGGTCGTCTACCACATCCCGGAGCGGACCGGGCAGGACCTCAGCGAGGCGGCGGTCCGGCGGCTCGCCGCGCACCCGATGATCGTGGGCATGAAGTACGCGGCCGGCGGGATCCGCCCGGACACGGTCGCGCTGCTCGCCGATCCGCCGGCCCGGTTCGCCGTACTCGCCGGTGACGACGCGGTTCTCACGCCGATGCTGGCGCTCGGTGCGGCCGGTGGCATCACCGCCTCCGCCCATCTGCGCACCGGTGAGTTCGTGGCGCTCGCCGAGGCCGCCCGGGGCGGCCGGGTCGACCAGCTCCGGGCGGTCGGGAACCGGCTCGCCGGGCTGGTGGCGGCACTGTTCGCGGCGCCCAACCCGACCGTCCTCAAGGGAGTGCTGCGGGCGGCCGGGCGGATCCCGACCGCGGCGGTCCGGCTGCCGCTGCTGCCGGCGCCGGCCGAGACGGTCGGGGCGGCGGTTGCGGCGGCGGGCACAATTGGCGAATGCACTACGTGATCATCGGCGCCGGCGCGGTCGGCGGCACCATCGGCGGGCGGCTCCACCAGCATGGGCACCGGGTCACGCTGGTTGCCCGGGGCGCCCACCATGAGGCGATCGAGCAGCGGGGCCTGCTGCTCGCCACGCCGGAGGATGAGTACAAACTGGATGTACCGGTCATCCCCGGACCGGACGGGCTGGAGCTGGAGCCGGACACGGTGCTGGTGCTGGCGGTGAAATCCCAGGACACCGCGGCGGCGGTGGCGGCCTGGGCGGACGTACCGGTGCGCGGCGGCGGGGTGGCCGGCGACCGGTTGCCGGTGCTGTGCGTGCAGAACGGCGTGGCGAACGAGCGGCTCGCGCTGCGGCTGTTCGAGCGGGTCTACGGGGTGTGCGTCTGGTTGCCGGCCACCTACCTGACCGCCGGCACGGTGCAGGCCGAAAGCCACCCCAACTCCGGCATGCTCCACATTGGTCGGTATCCGCGCGGCAGTGACGAGCTGGCGAAGCGGGTCGCCGCCGACCTGTCCGGCAGCCGGTTCGTGGCGCCGGTCCGGGATGACGTGATGCGCTGGAAGTACGGGAAGCTGCTGGCCAACCTCAGCAACGGGCTGGAGGCGCTGTTCGGTTCGGCGGACCAGGAGCTGGCTGGGCGGCTGCGCGCCGAGGGGATGGCGGTGCTGGATGCGGCCGGGATCGCGTACACCTCCCGGGAGGAGGAGGTGGCCGAGCGCGGCGACCTGGTCAAGCTCCGGCCGGTGGCTGGGCAGCGGCGGGCTGGTGGCTCGACCTGGCAGAGCCTGGTCCGGGGCGCCGGGTCGGTCGAGGTCGACTACCTCAACGGTGAGATCGTCCGGCTGGGCCGCGAGCATGGCGTGCCGACGCCGTTGAATCTGGCGGTGCAGCGAGCGGTACGCCGGGCGGTGCGGGACGGGATCGGCGCCGGCGAGTATCCGCTGGCCGAGTTCCAGGCCCAACTGGGCGCTGCCGAGATCGTGGGTCAGGGCTGAGACCGCGGGTCGGGCCTGAGGTCGCTGGTCAGGGTGCCTCGCAGAGCTCCTAAGCACCTGCTAGCACCGGTGCTAGCAGCTCGCGAGGGTCTCGGCGGGTCACCACCGTCCCCGCCGGCGAGTAGGCTCGGCGGCCGGGACGGAGGCGGCGACGTGGACGAGGTGACCGGGCGGGCGGTTCGGGCCGCCGTACGTTGGCTGGACGAGCACCAGGGCACCGGCACTGAGCAGCTGACGATCCGGATCCTCAAGCTGCAGGAGGAGGCGGGTGAGGCGGCCCGGGCCTGGATCGGCGTGACCGGTCATAACCCGCGCCGCGGCGTCACCGGCACGGTCGAGGATGTCGTCGCTGAGCTGGCCGACACCGCGTTCACCGCGCTGGTGGCGATCGAGAGTCTGGGCATCGACTCGGAGCGGGCGCTGGCCGACTGCGCCAGGAAGGTGCTCGCCCGGCTCGAGTCCGCCGCCGCGCCGGAGCCGGACCGCGGTTCATGATCGACTAAGGCCGATCGCCCGGCCGGCCGAGGGTGACCTGCGACACCCGGGTTTTTTGTCGGTAGGGGTGTGTAGTCTTCGGGCATGGTTGGTACGATTGTTCGAGAGGATCGAACAGCAGTACTGATCCCCTCGGTTCGGGCATTCGCGGGCCCGAACCAGGCCGGACCGCTGTCCGCCGCCCCTGACCCCCGGGCGGCGGGCACCGGGCGGCCGATCGGGTGGGGCGGTGAGGGGAAGCACCGCCCCACCCGACACCAGATCGCTGCGCCTTCCTCCGCAGCGCGACCCAAGTTCAGACGACACCGGCACCGGGTGCCGGGTGGATCGCAACGGAGGAGACCCGATGCCAGCTAACCCAGTTGCCGTTCCCGCTCACGTGCTGCCCCACCGCAGCCCTTCCGAGCTGCTCAGGCTGGCCCGGCAAGGGTTGGACGAGGCGGCGAGGACCAGCCAGGACGGGCTGCGATACGCCACCGCGCACCTGGCCGCGCTGCGCGCGGCGGCGGCGGTGCTCGCGGTCCGGGCCCAGCCGGTGCCCGGCGTCCGCAACCGGGTGACCAGTGTCTGGGCACTGTTGATCCGGGTCGCCCCCGAGCTGGGGGAGTGGGCTGGCTTCTTCGCCGCCGGTGCCGCCAAGCGGGCCGCCGCCGAGGCCGGCATTCCACGGGTGGTCAGCGCCCGGGACGCCGATGACCTGCTGCGCGCCGCTGAGCAGTTCACCGCGCTGGTGGAGGCTTCGCTCGGCCAGACCCACCAGCCTGCGCTGGTGAGCGCCGCCGCCTGAGCGGGCGGTCGGGGGTGACGGGGGGATGGCAGTGCCGGCGGTGGCCGAGCCTGTGCCAGCGACGACCAGATCAGCGACGGCCCAGCCAGTAGCGGCGCCGGCGGCGGTCAAGCCAGTGGCGTCGCAGCCAGCGACAGCTCACCCAGCTCAGCCAGCTCACCCAGCTGAACCAGCCGAGTTGGCGAGCCTGCCGGGCAGGTGGGCCGGGGTCCAGCGCGCCAGCGACCTGGCGGTCGCGGCATCCACCGGTGGGGTCGACCGGTTGCTGCCGGTGGCGGCGGAGCTGCGACCCTTGTTCCCCGCTGGCGGGCTGCGCCGGGGCAGCACCGTGGCGGTGACTCCCGGCACCAGCTCGCTGGTGTTGGCGTTGCTGGCCGGGGCGTCGGAGTCGGGAGCGTGGGCCGCGGTGGTGGGCATGCCCGGGCTCGGGCTGCTCGCCGCCGCCCAGGCCGGTGTCGCGCTGGACCGGCTCGGGCTGGTCCCCAACCCGGGGCCGGACTGGCCGATGGTGGTGGCCGCGTTGCTGGACGGGGTCGACGTGGTGGTCGCCGCGGTCCCCGGCCCGATCGCCGGTCGGGTGGCGAGCCGGCTGTCCGCCCGGGCCAGGCAGCGGGGCAGCGTGCTTATCCCGTACGGGCGATGGGAGGGTGCCGACCTCACGCTGACCGGCGAGGGCGGGGTGTGGCACGGGCTGGGCGCCGGCCGGGGCCGGCTGCGCAGCCGGGAGCTGACCATCACCGCCCGCGGTCGGGGAGCGGCCGGCCGGCCGCGCAGCGTCCGGGTCCAGCTGCCCGACCACACCGGTCGGCTCGCGCCGGCACCAGCGACCAGCCGGCCCGCGCTCACGGTGCTCAGCGGAGCCGCGGCATGACCGGGCCGGTGCGGACGCTGCTGGTCTGGTGCCCGGACTGGTCGGTGATCGCCGCCGAGCTCACGACCGGGGTGCCGGCCCGGGCGCCGGTGGCGATCCTGCACGCCGGCCGGGTGGTGGCCTGCTCGCCGGCGGCCCGGGCGGAGGCGGTGACCTGGGGGCTGCGCAAGCGGGAGGCACAGAGCCGCTGCCCCGAGCTGGTGGTGTTGGAGCACGACCCGGCCCGGGACGCCCGGGCCTTCGAACCGGTGGTGGCCGCGGTCGAGCAGGTGGTCGCCGGGGTCGAGGTGATCCGGCCGGGTGCCTGCGCGCTGGCGGTCCGCGGCCCGGCGCGGTACTTCGGCTCGGAGGAGCGGGCGGCCGAGCGGATCGTGGAGCAGATCGGCCAGGAGTGCGCGGTGGAGGCGCGGGTCGGCATCGCCGACGGGAGCTTCGCCGCCGAGCTCGCCGCCCGGGCCGGCCGGATCGTGCCGCCCGGGCAGACCCGCGCTTTCCTGGCCGGGCAGGACGTGCGGAAGCTGGGCCGGCCCGAGCTCGCCGACCTGCTGCGCCGGCTGGGGATCCGGACGCTGGGCGAGTTCGCCGCGCTGCCGGCCGGGGACGTGCTGACCCGGTTCGGGTTCGACGCCGCGCTGGCGCACCGGCTCGCCGCCGGGCTGGACGAGCGGCCGCTGGTGGTCCGCCGGCCGCCACCGGAGCTGGCGGTGCACGAGGAGTACGACGAACCGATCGACCGGGTGGACGTGGCCGCGTTCGCGGCGCGGGCGCTGGCCGAGCGGCTGCACGAGCGGCTGGCCGGGCACGGGCTGGCCTGCACCCGGTTGGCGATCGAGGCGGTCACCGCGGATGGGCAGGAGCTGTGCCGGAGCTGGCGCCACGACGGGTTGCTGACCGCGGCGGCGATCACCGACCGGGTGCGCTGGCAGCTGGAGGGCTGGCTGTCCGGGGTGCGCCGGGGCGCCCCGGACCGCCCCACCGCACCGGTCCGGCCGACCGCCGGGATCCGGTGGCTACGGCTGGTCCCGGACGGGGTGATCGCCCAGGTGGGGCTGCAGCCCGGCCTGTGGGGCGAGTCCGGCGAGGGTCGGGAGCGGGCACACCGGGCGTTCGCCCGGGTGCAGGGCCTGCTCGGGCCGGACTCGGTGGTCGGCGCGGTGCTGCGGGGCGGCCGCTCCCCGGCCGACCAGGTCCGGCTGGTCCGCTGGGGAGACGAGCGGATCGCCGACGAGCCGGCGCCGTGGCCGGGCCGGCTGCCGCCGCCCGCCCCGGCCACCGTGCCGCCCGAGCCGGTGGCCGCGACCGTCTACGACGGACAGGACCGGCCGGTGACGGTCACCGCCCGGCTGTCGATCAGCGCGGCCCCCGCCCGGCTCGCCATCGCCGGCGCTCCACCGGTGGCGATCACCGGCTGGGCCGGGCCGTGGCCGATCGACGAGCGGTGGTGGGCGCCGGCCGAGGCGCGGCGGCAGGCCCGGTTCCAGGTGGAGCTCGCCGACGGCCGGGCGCTGCTGCTGGCGCTGTCGGCCGGCGAGTGGACGGTGGAAGCGATCTATGACTAGGACCGGATTATGACGAGGGGCGACCGGTAGATGGGCTGGAACAACCCGCCGGTGCGGTGGGCGAAGCTGGAGCAGGTGCTCTCCGGCCGGGTGGTGGACCCGCTCGCGTTCGACGCGGACGGTGGTGACTCGCCGGCCTGGACCCGCAAACGCCAGCCGTACCGCGCCCCCGCATTGGTCCGGAAACCGTCCACCGTGGAATACGCGGAGCTGCACTGCCACTCCAACTTCAGCTTCCTGGACGGCGCCAGCCACCCGGAGGAGCTGGCCGAAGAGGCGGCCCGGCTGGGGCTGACCGCGCTCGCGCTCACCGACCACGACGGGTTCTACGGGGTGGTCCGGTTCTCCGAGGCGGCCAAGGCGAACCGGCTGCCCACCGTGTTCGGTGCCGAGCTCTCGCTCGACCTGCCGCGGCCGCAGAACGGAGAAGCCGACCCGGCCGGTGCCCACCTGCTGGTGCTGGCCGCCGACGAGCACGGGTACGCCCAGTTGTCCCGTACGATCGCCGCGGCCGCGCTGCGCGGCGGGGAGAAGGGCAAGCCCGACTACCAGAGCCTGGAACAGGTGGCCGCCTCCCTGCGGGACGTGCTGGTGCTCACCGGTTGCCGGAAGGGGCACGTGCCGGCGGCGCTGGCCGCCGGCGGCACCGCGGCGGCCCGGGCCGAGCTGGACCGGCTGGTCGCGCTGTTCGGCCGGGACCGGGTGGCGGTGGAGCTCACCTGCTGGGGCGACCCGCTCGGCGACGAGCGCAACGACGCGCTCGCCGAGCTGGCGGGCGAGTTCCGGCTGCCCACGGTCGCCACCAACAACGTCCACTATCACGTGCCGGCCCGGCACCGGCTGGCCGCGGTGGTGGCGGCGGTCCGGGCCCGGCGCAGCCTCGACGAGCTGGCCGGCTGGCTGCCGGCGGCCGGCACCGCCCACCTGCGCAGCGGTGCCGAGATGGCGGAGCGGTTCGCCGCCTGGCCCGGGTCGGTGGCGCGGGCCGCCGAGTTCGGCCGGCAGCTCGCCTTCGACCTCAAGCTGGTGGCGCCGAAGCTGCCGGACTACCCGATTCCCGAGCCCGGCCACACCGAGATGAGCTGGCTGCGCAAGCTCACCATGGAGCGGGCGAGGCAGCGGTACGGCGACAACCCGGAGGCGATCCGGCAGATCGAGCACGAGCTCGGGATGATCGAGCGGCTCGGGTTTCCGGGCTACTTCCTGGTCGTGTTCGACATCGTGGAGTTCTGCAAGGCGAACGGGATCTACTGCCAGGGCCGCGGCTCGGCGGCGAACTCGGCGGTCTGCTACGCGCTGGGGATCACCAACGTCGACCCGATCGGCCGGCACCTGCTGTTCGAGCGGTTTCTCGCCCCGGAACGGGACGGGCCGCCGGACATCGACATCGACATCGAGTCCGACCAGCGGGAGAAGGTCATCCAGCACGTCTACGCCAAGTACGGCCGGCGGCACACCGCCCAGGTGGCGAACGTCATCTCGTACCGGCCCCGCTCGGCGGTGCGCGACGTCGCCAAGGCGTTCGGCTTCTCGCCCGGCCAGCAGGACGCCTGGAGCAAGCAGATCGAGCACTGGTACGGATCGGCGACCGGCGCGACCGCCGATGTGGACGGTATCCCGCCGCAGGTGGTGGAGTTCGCCAACCAGCTGCAGACCTTCCCGCGGCACCTGGGCATCCACTCCGGCGGGATGGTGATCTGCGACCGGCCGATCGTCGAGGTCTGCCCGGTGGAGCACGCCCGGATGCCGGATCGCACCGTGCTGCAGTGGGACAAGGACGACTGTGCCGCCATCGACCTGGTCAAGTTCGACCTGCTGGGGCTGGGGATGCTGTCGGCGCTACGGTACGCGTTCGAGCTGATCGCCGAGCACGAGGGGAAGCGGCTCGAGCTGCACACCGTCCCGCCCGAGGACCCGGAGGTGTACGAGATGCTGTGCCGGGCCGACACGGTCGGGGTGTTCCAAGTGGAGAGTCGGGCGCAGATGGCCACCCTGCCGCGGCTGAAACCGCGCGAGTTCTACGACCTGGTGGTGGAGGTGGCGCTGATCCGGCCCGGACCGATCCAGGGCGGCTCGGTGCACCCGTTCATCCGCCGGAAGAACGGGCAGGAAGAGGTGGTCATCCCGCACGAGCTGATGCGCAACTCGCTGGAGCGGACCCGGGGCGTGCCGCTGTTCCAGGAGCAGCTGATGCAGCTGGCGATCGACGTGGCCGGGTTCACCCCGGTCGAGGCCGACCAGCTGCGCCGGGCGATGAGCGCCAAGCGGTCGGCGGCGAAGATGGCCGAGCTGCGGGACCGGCTGTACGAAGGGATGGCGGCGAACGGGATCGACGGGGAGGTCGCCGACGACATCTACCGGAAGCTGCTCGCCTTCGCCGACTACGGGTTCCCGGAGAGCCACGCCTATTCGTTCGCGTACCTGGCGTACGTTTCCTCGTGGCTGAAGCGATACCACCCGGCGGCGTTCTGCGCGGCGCTGCTGAACGCCCAGCCGATGGGGTTCTACTCGCCACAGACGCTGGTGGACGACGCGCGCCGGCACGGGGTGGTGGCGCGGCGGCCGGACATCAACGCCAGCCGGGCGAAGGCGACGCTGGAGCCGCCGGTGGTGCCCGGTGGGCCGCGCAACGGCCCGGGCGCCGACCCGGCGGGCTGGGGCGTGGGTGGGCCGGTGATCCGGCTCGGGCTCGCCAGCGTGCGCACCATCGGTGACCAGCTGGCCGAGGCGATCGTGGCGGAGCGGGACCGGGGTGGCCCGTACCGGAGCATGGCGGAGCTGGCCCGCCGGATGGCGGTGGCCGGCACCCCGCTGACCACTGCCCAGCTGGAGGCGCTGGCGACCGCGGACGCGTTCGCCGGTCTGGGGCTGGGCCGGCGGGAGGCGCTGTGGGCGGCGGGTGCGGCGGCGCAGGAGGCCGGTGACCGGCTGCCCGGCACGGTGACCGGCACCACCGCCCCGACCCTGCCCGGAATGGACGATGTGGACCGCCACAGCTCGGACGTGTGGGCGACCGGGCTGTCACCGGACAGCCATCCGGTGCAGTTCATCCGGGCCGAGCTGGACCGGCTCGGTGCGGTGCCGGTCGGCCGGCTGGCGACGTTGGAGCCCGGCCGCCGGATCCGGGTCGGCGGGATCGTCACCCACCGGCAGCGGCCGGCGACCGCCGGCGGGATCACGTTCATGAACCTGGAGGACGAGACCGGCATGGTCAACGTGACCTGCTCGGCCGGGCTGTGGAGCCGGTACCGGCGGATCGCCCGCAGCTCGCCGGCGCTGCTGGTACGCGGCCGGCTGGAGCGCTCCGAAGGGGTGATCAACCTGCGGGCCGACCGGGTCGACCCGGTGACCGTCCCGTCCCGCACCCGCTCCCGCGACTTCCGCTAGCCAGCCGGGCATTCGAGGCTGTTGACCAGACCATCATCCGGCCAGTCCGGTAGCCGGCCGGCACGAGTATCATGACAGCCGTGAACGTGACTCTGGCGCTGGTGATGATGCCCCGCTCGCGGGGCTGACCGCGCTGGACCGATAGCCAGATCGAGGCCCCGGAGACCGGGGCCTCGATTCGTTTCCGGCTCGTCGGCCCCGGTCCGATATCGACCGAGGAGACCACGATGACCACAGTCTTTCTCACCACCGCGATCCCGTACGTCAACGCCCCGCCGCACCTCGGGTTCGCGCTGGAGCTGGTGCAGGCCGACCTGCTCGCCCGCCACCACCGGCGCCGCGGCGACCAGGTGCGCCTGCTCACAGGCACCGATGAGAACTCGCTCAAGAACGTGCTCGCGGCGCAGGCGGCCGGCGTACCGGTCCGGGAATGGGTGGATCGCCACGCCGCCGCGATCGCCGCGCTGCGCGAGCCGCTGGCGCTCTCGTACGACGACTTCATCCGGACCAGCGCCGACCGCCGCCACGCCGCCGGCGTGGCGCGGCTGTGGCGGGCCTGCGCCGCCGCCGGCGATCTCTACAAAGGACGGTACGACGGGCTGTACTGCGTCGGTTGCGAGAGCTACTACACCGAGCCGGAGCTGGTGGCCGGGCGGTGCCCGGAGCACGGCACTGAGCCACAGCGCCTGTCCGAGGAGAACTGGTTCTTCCGGCTCTCCCGCTACCAGGCGCCGTTGCGGGACGCGATCGCCAGCGGCCGGCTGCGGATCGAGCCGCGGTCCCGGCGCAACGAGGTTTTGGCGCTGATCGACGCCGGCCTGACCGACTTCTCGGTCTCCCGATCCCGGGAGCGGGCGCGCGGCTGGGGGATTCCGGTGCCCGACGACCCGGACCAGGTGATCTACGTCTGGTGGGACGCGCTCGGGAACTACCTGACCAGCCTCGACCCGCCCGAGGCCTACCAGCGCTGGTGGGCCGGCAGCGACCGCCGGGTGCACCTGATCGGCAAGGGGGTGCTGCGGTTCCACGCGGTCTACTGGCCGGCGATGCTGCTTTCGGCCGGGCTGCCGCTGCCGACCGACATCCTGGTCCACGACTACCTGACCGTCGACGGCGAGAAGATCAGCAAGTCGACCGGTGGGAGCAACGCCGACCCGGTCGCGCTGGTCGACCGGTACGGCACCGACGCCGTGCGCTGGTGGCTGCTGCGGGAGGTGCCCCGGGTGGGCGATGTGGACTTCACCGAACAGCGGCTGGTGGAGCGGGCCGACGCGGACCTCGCCGGCGGGATCGGCAACCTGGTCAACCGGGTGGTGACGATGGTGCACCGGTACCGGGACGGCCGGGTGCCGGATCGGCCGCCGACGACCACGCCGCTGGCGGAGGTGGTCGAGAGCGCCCCGAAGCTGGTCGATGCCGCGCTCGCCGACTACGATCTCCGGCGCGCCTGCGAGGCGGTGTGGACGATCGTGACCGAGGCGAACCGCACCATCGAGCGGGAACGGCCGTGGGAGCTGGCGAAGACCGGGGACCGGCGCGGGCTCGATGCCGCGCTGGCCGGGCTGGTCGCGGCCTGCCGGGCGCTCGCCGGTGAGCTGGCGCCGTTCCTGCCGGACGCGGCGCGCGCGATCGAGGGCCAGTGCACCGCCGGGCCGGACGGCCGGCTGCCGGCACCCCGGCGGCTGTTCGCCAGGCTGGCGGCGACCGCCTGACCGGGTACGGTGGTCGATCCGCCGGACCCGCGTGTCGGCTCGCTGAATCTTGCTCGGGAACCGGTAGCCTGCGCCGTTGAGCGATCGACGTCCCCCGGTCGAGGATGGGAGAAATCTCAACACCATGCTCAGTCCCAGCACACTGGACGACCAGCCATCGGCCGAGCGCCCACAAGCTGACGGTTCGCTGCTATTGACCGGGCCACTACGGGGACCGGTCTGGGCAGTCACCACCGCTGTGTCGCCAGCCGGCCAGGTGGTCATCGCGGCTGGCGACTCGAAGGGCACCGTCACCTGGTGGGACGCGGTGAGTGGCGAACTGCTTTGCGACGCACGGACACGCGACAAGTCCGTCGTGCGGTCGATCATCACGGTCGTGCTGCCCGGTCCGCGTATCGGCTTCGTCACCGCGACCAGTCTCGGTGCGCAACTGTGGGAATGGGACGAGGACGGTCCGGTGAGGCCTGGCCGGACCTTCCTGTCCAAGAGCGGTGTATGGTCCGTGGCGGCGCTGCGCGTATCGGAATCGAGGACTCTGCTGTTCACTGGCGAGGACGACGGACAGATCCACCGCTGGGACTTGACGACCGGGGAGCCGGTCGGCGAACCGTTCGGCGACTTCGAAGGCGCGGTGCGGGCCATGATCGCGGTCGCGCAGATCGACGGTGAGCCCACACTGCTCGCCGGCGGGGATGATGGCACCGTGCGGCGCTTCCACGCCGAGACGAGTCGGCAGACCGCGCCAACGCTTCCATCCGTGGGTGGGGCGGTGTGGGCGCTGACCGTTGCGGAGCCGGTAGCCGGTGCGACGAATGTGGTGAGCGCTGGCAACAACGGCGTCCTGACCCGGTGGGACGAGTCCGGCGCACTCGCGGGGCCCCCGATCGTGGTTGGGCCCGGATCGCTGAGCTCCGTCGTCACCGTGGACCTGCGAGACCGGGGGCCAGCGTTGATCTGCGGCGGCACCGACGGGCGACTGTCCTGCTGGGACGCTCGCACCGGTGAGCCGGTTGGCCGTCCCGAACCGGCTTCCGGCCGCGGCGTGTTCTCGCTGGCCGCGGTGCCATTGGCGGATGATCACCTCAAGCTCGCGGCCGGCACCGACGGCGGTGTGATCGTGGCCCCGATGGCCTGGACGTCACAGCCGCGCCTGTCTGCACCGGCACAGGTGGACTCCACCCGGGGGCCGGACCGGCT
>DATCKZ010000081.1:0-17441 GCA_036564175.1 Natronosporangium sp. | reverse complement strand
CGCGGGTTCAGCGACGAGTACGGGTCCTGGAAGATCATCTGGATGTCGCGGCGCAGCACCCGCATCCGCCCCTGCGACAGGTGGGTGATGTCGTGCCCCTCGAACACGATCCGCCCGCCGGTCGGCTCCAGCAGCCGGGTGATCAGCCGGCCGAGCGTGGTCTTCCCGCAGCCGGACTCGCCGACCAGCCCGACCGTCTCGCCCGGCTGGACCTCGAGGTCGACCCCGTCGACCGCCCGCACCGCCCCGACCTTCCGCCGGAACAGGCCACGGGTGATCGGGAAGTGCTTCTGCACCTCGGTCAGCTGCAGCAGCGGCTCACTCATAGGTGTGGTCCGATCTCTTCCGCGAAGATCTGCTTCCGTTTCGGCACCGGCAGGTGGCACGCGACCAGGTGACCGTCCTCGCCCGGCAGCAGCTCCGGCACCACCGTGGTGCACGGGATCCCGTCGGTCTCGGCGTACGGGCAGCGCGGGTGGAACACGCAACCCGGCGGTGGCGTGATCAGGCTGGGTGGGCTCCCCTTGATCGGCGTCAGCCGCTCCCGGACGTCCCGGTCCAGCCGCGGCATCGAGCCCAGCAGCCCCCAGGTGTACGGGTGCTCCGGCGCGTGGAAGACGGTCCTGGCCGAACCCATCTCGACGCACTTCCCGCCGTACATCACCAGGATGTCGTCCGCGAGTTCGGCGACCACCCCGAGGTCGTGGGTGATGATGATCAACGCCGAGTCGAACTCCGCCTGCAGGTCCCGCATCAGGTCCAGGATCTGCGCCTGCACGGTGACGTCGAGCGCGGTGGTCGGCTCGTCGGCGATCAGCAGCTCCGGGTTGCAGGAGAGCGCCATCGCGATCATCGCCCGCTGCCGCATCCCGCCGGAGAACTGGTGCGGGTAGTCGTCCACCCGCCGCTGCGGCTGCGGAATGCCGACCCGGTCCAGCAGCTCGATCGCGTGCCGCCGGGCCTGCGCCTTGCTGACCGGATGGTGCAGCCGGTAGGCCTCGATGATCTGGTTGCCGACGGTGTAGTACGGGTGGAGCGCGGACAGCGGATCCTGGAAGATCATCGCCAGCTTCTTGCCGCGCAGCTTGCGCACCGCCTCCGGCGAGGCGCCGACCAGCTCCTGGCCGTCCAGCCAGATCTCGCCGGAGACCTGGGCGTTGCGCCGGTTGTGCAGGCCGAGGATGCCGAGGCTGGTCACCGACTTGCCGGAGCCGGACTCGCCGACGATCCCGAGCGTCCGGCCGCGCTCCAGCGAGAACGACAGCCCGTCCACCGCCTTGACCAGCCCGTCGTCGGTCGGGAAGTGGATCCGCAGGTCGCGCACTTCCAGGAAGGCCCCGGGCGGCTGGCTCGGCGCGACCGCCAGCCCGGCCGGCTTGGCGTCGCTCATCCCAGCCTCACTCTCGGGTCGACCACCCCGTAGACGATGTCCACCAGCAGGTTGGCGATGACCACGAAGAACGCGGTCATCATGGTCACCCCCATCACCTTCGGCAGATCGTTGGCGACGATCGCGTCGATCGCGTACTTCCCCAGCCCGGGCAGCGAAAACACGGTCTCGGTGAGCACCGCGCCGCCCATCAGCAAGGCGACGTCCAGGCCGAAGATGGTGATGATCGGGGTGAGGGCGCCGCGCATCCCGTGCTTGACGATCACCTGCCGCTCCGGCAGCCCCTTCGCCCGCGCGGTCCGGATGTAGTCCTCACCCATGGTCTCCAGCATGCCGGCCCGGGTCAGCCGGGCGTACGCGGCCGCGAACAGGAACGCCAGCGTCACCCACGGCAGGATCAGGTTGTACGCCCATTCGAGCGGATTCTCCTCGATCGGGGTGTAACTGCCGCCGGGCGCGGTCCAGCCGAGCTGGTAGCTGAAGATCACCAGGCTCAACAACCCGGTGAAGAAGATCGGCAGGGAGACGCCGCCGAGCGCCACCCCCATCGCCGCCCGGTCGAAGATGCTGCCTCGGCGCAGCGCCGAGAGCACGCCGGTCCCCACCCCGGCGAGCAGCCAGATCACCGCCGCGCCGACCACCAGTGAGGCGGTCACCGGCAGCCGGTCCAGCAGCTGCGGCCAGACCGCCGAGCGGGTGATGAACGAGTAGCCGAAGCAGGGCGCCGGGCAGTGCTCGACGGTGGTGCCGGTGTCGTAGTCGGTGCCGACCACCAGCGCCTTGAGCCACTCCCAGTACTGGATCGGCACCGGGTCGTTGAACCCGAGCCGTTCCGCGGTCTCGGCGATCTCCTCCTGGCCGGCGGTCCGGCCGACGTACCGGGCGGCGAAGTTCTCCGCCGACGCGCCGGCGAGCCGCGGCACCAGGAAGAAGATCGAAAACGTGACCATGCTGACGATCAGCAACATGATCACGGCACCGATCAGCCGCCTGCCGATGTATGTGGCCATGCTGTCCTGTCCTCGGATGCCTCGTCACGGATGTCCGGCCGGGGTGGTGGGTCCGGGCGGGCCCGGACCCACCAATCCGGCTGGCGGTCAGCCTTGACTCTGGTCGACGCCCATCATCATGTAGTCGTACTGGCCGTACGCCTGATTCACGAACACGTTGGTCGCGTTCAACGGACGCACGGTCAGCGCCTTGGCGAAGACGCCGGGCAGGATCACCGCCTCCTCCATGACCCGCCGGTCGATCTGGGCCCAGATCGCCTGCTGCGCCTCCAGGTCGGTCGACGCGACCGCCTGGTCCAGCAGCTGGTCAACCTCGTCGATGTAGACGCTGAGGTTGGACGAGCCGGGCCGGACCGTCCGGCTGTCGACGATCTGCGAGAAGAACCCGAACCCGTCGTTCCAGTCGGACTGCCAGCCGTTGAACATCAGGCCCAGCCCTTCGCTGTCCCGGAACTCCGGGTTGCCGGCGTAGGTGGAGAAGTAGTCACCGGTCGGGTAGCCGACCAGCTCCAGCTCGATCCCGACCCGGGCCAGCGACTGCTGCAGCGCCTCGGCGCTCTGCTGCTCGGCCGGCCGGTCGGACCGGAACGCCATCTTGGTGGTGAAGCCGTCCGGCTGGCCGCACGCCTCCAGCGCCGCCTGCGCCGCGTCCAGGTCACCGGTGTGCCCCTCGGACGGGTACAGGTCGAACTCCTCCGAGCCCGGGATCTGCGGCGGCAGCATGTGGGTGGCGATGTCACCGCCGTACTGCCCGCCGAACGCGGTCTGGATGCCGGTCCGGTCCGCCGCGAACAGCACCGCCTTGCGGCACTCGATGTTGTCCAGCGGCGCCACCCGCGGGTTGACCGAGACGTACCACAGCCGCGGCGAGCCCGGGTTGTCCGCTCGCGCGAGCAGCTCCGGATCGTTGATGACCCGGGTCCGGGCGGCCGCGCCCACGCCGTTGCCGGCGAGATCGACGTCCAGGTCACCGGAGATGATCCGGTTGTCCAGGTCGTTCTGTTCCACGCCGAGCGTGACCTCGATCCGGTCCGGCAGCGCCGGCCGGTTCGGGTCGGTGGCCGGGTCCCAGTTCGGGTTGCGGACCAGCGTGAACCCGACGCCCTCGTTGTACTCCTCGAACATGTACGGACCCGAGGAGACCACGTGCTCCTTGTAGTTGATCCCGGTGTCCTTGTCCTGCGGCACCGGGACGGTCGCCGGCAGCTGCGCGAAGTAGTCGAAGCCACCGAACGGCTCCTTCAGGTGGAACACGATGGTCCGGTCGTCCGGGGTCTCGATCGCCCGGGTGTCGGTGTTCGGGTTGTCGAACGGCGACTCGAAGTCCTCTTCGATGTCGAGGTAGTCACCGAAGTAGGTCGGCCCGTTGACCAGCACGTCCTTCGGGATGCTCCGCATGATCGCGTACTTGATGTCGCGCGAGGTGATCGGCGTGCCGTCCTCGAACTTCAGCCCCTCCTTGAGGGTGTAGGTCCAGGTCCGGCCGTCGTCGCTCGGGACGCCGAGCGACTCGGCCAGGTCCGGGACTACCTCCGCGCTGCCCTCGCCCGGCACCGGGTTGAACATGGTGAGGGTCCGGCCGTAGAGCCGCAGCAGGTTCCAGGACAGGCCGTAGTACGTGTCACCCGGGTCGACGGAGTCCCAGTCCTCGGAGATCGCGTACCGGAGGGTGCCGCCCTGCTCGTCCGACGGGTTGAAGATCTCGCCCTGGTTGGCGGCGTCGAACTCGGCCTGGACGGTGCCGTTGCCGTCACCGTCGTCCTCGCTCCCACCACCACACGCACCGAGGCTGAGGGCTAACGCGGTACTCATCGCGACCGCGGTAACCAATCTTGTTTTCATCTATCTCAATTCCCTTCCTGATTGGAGTGGGTCATGGAATCCACGCCAGCTACCTATCTGGTCTTCGGGTCCAGCGCGTCGCGGAGACCGTCACCGAGCAGGTTGAACGAGAGCACGGTGATGAAGATCGCCAAGCCGGGCCAGAACACGAAGTGCGGGATGGTGTAGTAGCGGACCGCCTCGGAGAGCATGCCGCCCCAGGTGGCGGTCGGCGGCCGGACGCCCACGCCGAGGAACGAGAGCGCGGCCTCGAAGATGATGTTGGTGGGGATGAGCAGCGTCGAGTAGATCAGGATCGGCGCGATCAGGTTCGGGAGCATCTCCCGGAAGATGATGTACGGACCGCGGGCGCCGAGGCTGCGGGCGGCGTCCACGAACTCCCGCTCCCGGAGCGACAACGCCTGCCCCCGGATGATCCGGCCGATGTAGCCCCAGTTGAAGAACCCGATGATGAAGATCAGCAGGACGATCCGGAGGGTGTCGCCGGAGAGCCCGAACGCCCGGTCCGGCACCACCCCGGCGAGCGCGATCGCGAACAGCAGCAGCGGGAACGCGAGGAAGATGTCCATCGCCCGGCTGATCAGCGTGTCCACGAACCCGCCGAAGTAGCCCGCGATCACGCCGAGCGCGGTGCCCAGCAGTACCGACAGCATGGTCGCGAAGAACGCGATCAGCAGCGAGATCCGGGCCCCGTAGACGATCCGGCTGAAGATGTCCCGGCCGAACGGCGGCTCGACGCCCATCAGGTACTCGGTGCTGAACGGGCCGAACGGGAACCGGTAGCGCGGAAGCTGGGTGGCCGGGTCGATCGCGTCCTGGTGAAACTCGTTCGGCGGGTGGCCCAGCAGATTGACGATCAGCGGCGCGAAGATCGCCATCAGGATCAGCAGGATGATCGTCACCCCGCCGGCCATCGCGGCCCGATCTCGCCGCAACCGCCGCCAGGCGATCTGCCACAGCGACCGGCCCTGGATCTTCGCCGGAGCGGCGCCAGCCGGCTCCGGCAACTCCTCGCCGGTCGGCGCCTGCAGGTCGCCCGCGACTGGCTCGGGCGCGATCGTCATCTCTGACCGAGTCCTTTCTTCCCAGGTGCGGCAACTGTTATCCAGCCCGGTCGGCCCGGTCAACCGAACCGTGACCGTGCAACAAGGTTGAGTCCCCGCCGTGACCCACGCGTTATATGCCGGATCGAAGGCCTTGCCCGCTGGCGGACGGCCGGAGCGGGCGGCGACGGTGGCTTTATCAGTTGTTCAATACGCCCAATACCGTACCCATCGGCCCTGCTCAAGCGCACAGCGCCCCGGCCCGGCAGGGGGGTTGGCGCAGCTCACGCGGCAGATACCGGGCGGTTTTAGAGCGCGCGGCGGCCGGCGAACGCCCGGCCGAGGGTGATCTCGTCCGCGTACTCCAGGTCGCCGCCGACCGGCAGCCCGCTGGCCAGCCGGGTGACGGCCAGCCCCATCGGCTTGACCATCAACGCCAGGTAGGTGGCGGTCGCCTCGCCCTCGGTGTTCGGGTCGGTGGCGAGGATCAGCTCCTTCACCGTGCCGGCGGACAGCCGCCCCATCAGCTCCCGGATCCGCAGCTGGTCCGGGCCGATCCCGGCGAGCGGGTTGATCGCCCCGCCGAGCACGTGGTAGCGGCCCCGGAACTCGCCGGTCCGCTCGATCGCAACCACGTCCTTCGGCTCTTCGACCACGCACAGCACCTCGTCGGTGCGGCGTGGATCCCGGCAGATCCGGCACTGCTCCGACTCGGCGACGTTGAAGCAGGTCTCGCAGAACCGGACCAGCTCCTTGACCCGGCGCAGCGCGGTGGCCAGCCGGTTGACGTCGGCGGCGTCCGCCGACAGTAGGTAGAACGCGATCCGCTGGGCGCTTTTCGGACCCACCCCGGGCAGCCGGCCCAGCTCGTCGATCAGATCCTGGATCGCACCCTCGTACACGGCGTCAGAACCCCGGCAACCCCGGCAAGCCGCCGGGCGACCCACCGGCCAGCCCGCCGGCGAGCGGGCCCAGCTTCTGCTGCGCCAGCCGCTGCTGCTCCTCGGTCGCGGCGTGCAGCGCCGCCACGATCAGGTCCTCCAGCGTCTCCACGTCGTCCGGGTCGACGGCGCTGGGGTCGATCTTGATGGCCTTGACCTCACCGGTCCCGGCCAGCGTCGCCTTCACCAGCCCGCCGCCGGCGGTGCCGGTGACCTCGGCGTCTGCCAACTCCGACTGCGCGCTGGTGAACTGCTCCTGCAACTGCGCTGCCTGCTGCATCAGCGCCTGCAGGTCGAACTGTCCGCCCGGGCCCACGATCCGACCTCCTCGCTCTCGGTCGTCACCAGCCTACGGGGCGACTTCGCCGATCTTCTCCGCGCCCAGGGTCTGCTGGAGCAGAGTCAGCGCCTGCTGCTCGCTGCTGGCCGCGCTGGTGCGCGCGTCCGCGACCGGGTCGGCGAGCTCGTCCACATCGTCGAGGTCGTCGTACTCGGCCGGCGGCGGTTCGGGCGGGGGCGGTCCCGGGTCGGGGCGGGCGCCGCCGGGCCGCACCGGCTCTGGCCAGTCGCCGCCGGCCGAGGCCGGCGCGGCCGCGGCCGGTCGCGCCGCGGCCGGGTTTCCCCGCGGCGCCGAGCCGCTGGGTGTGTCCTTCGCCTCGCACCGGATCTGCCAGCCGCCACCGAGCACCTCGTGCAGGGCGTCGAGCAACGGCTGCGGCGCGGCCGACAGCATGTTGGCGTGGACGGTGTGCTGGAACAGCAGCACCAGCGTGTTGCCGTCGACGTCCCGGACGGTGGCTTCCCGCACGACCGCCGCCGCTCGCTTGCTGCGCCGCCCGACCGTGGCGATCACCTCGTCCCAGACCCGGCGGATCGCCGCCGCGTCCAGGGTGCCGGCCGGCGGCCTCGCCCCCGCGTCCGGGGCCGGCGTCGGCGCGGCCGGCGGCGCTGACGCTGGCGCCGGCGTGGCGGCGGCACTCGGCCGCGCCGGGGGCGCCGGAGCGGCCGGCCTGGCCTCGGCGGCGGCCCGGGCCGGGCCCGGTGCGGCGGTCGACGCGGCCCGGCCGGCACCGGCGGTCGGACCGGCGCCAGCGGCTGAGCCTTCGGCAGCGGTCGAGCCCGCGGCAGCGGTCGAGCCGGCCGGCGCTGGCAGGCCGCTGTCCTCGGCGGCGCCGAGCCGGCGCTCCATCCGCTCCAGCCGGTGCAGCAGCGCCTCGCTCGAGCTGTCCGCCGCCGGCAGCAGCATCCGGGCGCAGATCAGCTCCAGCAGCAGCCGCGGCGACGCGGTCCCGCGCATCTCCACCAGCCCGGTATGGACGATCTCGGCGCACCGGGTGAGGGTCGCCGGACCGAGCCGCGCAGCCTGCGCCGCCATCCGCTCCAGCTGGTCGGCCGGCGCGTCCAGCAGCCCGTTCGCGGCCGCGTCCGGGACCTGCTGCATGACCAGCAGGTCCCGCAGCCGCTCCAGCAGGTCGGCGGCGAACCGGCGCGGGTCGTGGCCGGCCTCGATCACCCGGTCGATCACCTGGAACGTGGCCGCGCCGTCACCGGCGGCGAGCGCGTCGCACAGCTCGTCCAGCAGCGCCGCGTCGGTCACCCCGAGCAGCGCCACCGCCTGCGCGTAGGTCACCCCGTCCGGGCCGGCGCCGCCGATCAGCTGGTCCAGCACCGAGAGGCTGTCCCGCACCGAGCCGCCACCGGCCCGCACCACCAGCGGGAACACCGCCGGCTCCACGCTCACCCCCTCGGCGGCGCAGAGCCGCTCCAGGTACGGCCGGAGCACGCTCGGCGGGACCAGCCGGAACGGGTAGTGGTGGGTGCGCGACTTGATGGTCGGCAGCACCTTCTCCGGCTCGGTGGTGGCGAACACGAACTTCACGTACTCCGGCGGCTCCTCGACCAGCTTGAGCAGCGCGTTGAAGCCGGCCGACGAGACCATGTGCGCCTCGTCGATGACGTAGATCTTGAAACGGCCGGCGACCGGTGTGAAGAACGCCCGCTCCCGCAGGTCCCGGGCGTCGTCCACGCCACCGTGCGAGGCCGCGTCGATCTCGATCACATCGATCGAGCCGGGGCCGTCTTCGCTCATCGCCCGGCAGGACTCGCACTCCCCGCACGGGTCCGGGGTCGGGCCCTGCGCGCAGTTGAGCGACCGGGCCAGGATCCGGGCCGACGAGGTCTTGCCGCAGCCGCGCGGACCGGAGAACAGGTACGCGTGGTGCAGCCGGCCGCTCTTCAGGGCCTGGCTGAGCGGCCCGGTGACGTGCTCCTGCCCGATCACCTCCGCGAACGTCCTCGGCCGATATTTCCGGTACAGCGCCAGCGCCACGGGGTCACCTCCTCGCCGGTCACGGTACCTCCGCTGGCCGACGGATTCGGGGGTGGTGGTCCGGCAGACGCGAAGACCCCTCGCGCACCCGCTAGAGCTCGCTTATCCTTGCTGCCTTCCGGCCCTGGGGAGGTTCACGAGATAACGCCGCACGAGGGGCAGACGCCAACTCTACCCGACCGCGGCCCGGACCCCTACTCGACCGGCGAGGGGCCGGCCGATCCGCCGGCCGGTTCGGTATCCTGGCCGACGGAGGATTCGCCTAGCGGCCTAGGGCGCACGCTTGGAAAGCGTGTTGGGGGCAACCCCTCACGAGTTCGAATCTCGTATCCTCCGCACACCTGATCGGCGCGAACGCCGGGCCAGCCCACCAGGGCCGGCCCGGCGTTCGCGTGTGATCACCGACGTCGGTTAGCCCAGTTGTGGTGCCGTCGGGAGGCGACCATCGGCCACCCCGGCGGCTCATGGCTCGGTGAGGGTACGGAGGACCCGGCGGAACGTGGCGTAGTCAGCCTTGCCGACCCGGCGGGCGTGCCGGCGCTCGATGTCCGCGATGATCTCGTCGGCCAGCCGCTGCTCCTCCCGACCCCGGTCGGTGAGCGCGACCAGCTTCCCGCGCCGGTCGGTCGGGTCGGTGCGGCGCTCGACGTAGCCCAGCGCCTCCAGCTCGTCCACCAGCCGGCCGATCACCTGCTTCGGCCGCCCCGACAGCCGCGCCAGCTCGGTCGCCCGCAGCCCGTCGGCCTCGAGATAGGCGAGCACCGCGCCGTGCCTGGGCCGGACCTGGTCGTGGCCGTGCTCGGCGAGCCGGGCGAACACCTCCTGCTGCAGGCCGAACAGCAGCCGGGCGGCGAGCACTCCGAGATCTGGGTCACGGCCGGTCAGGTCAGTGCGTCGCATCACACCTCCTCGATGCCCGAATAAAAGTAACCAATCGAGACTGTCTACGAGTGTTACTACACGTTCCGCACCGAGGAGGGCGCGTTCACCGCCAAGGCGGGCCAGGTGCTGTTCATCACCGCGAGCACCCGGGTCACGCCCACCTGCTCAACGATTTCCACCCGGCCGACCCGGCGGGCGTCGACCGGTATGAGTCGGGATCAGCTCCAGCCTGAGCCAGCGAGCCAGATCCTCGATCTCACGATCGATGGCGGTGGTCATCGCCTTGCTGAACGGGACATCCTGGTGGATGGCGTTGACCCGGAGCACCCCGGCCCGCCGGTCGGCGGTCGCGTCGAGCTTGCCGACCAGCCGGTCACCGTACAGGATCGGGAGCGCGAAGTATCCCCACCGGCGCTTCGCCACCGGCTTGTACATCTCCAGCTGGTAGTCGAACTCGAACAGCTCCACCATCCGCTTGCGATCGTGGATCAGTCGGTCGAATGGGGACAGGAGGGCGGCCCGGCCCGCGAACGGTTGACCGAGCTGGGCCGGGTCGACCCGCCAGGTCCCCTTCACCCCTTCCACCACCGCGGGCTCACCGGCGTCGCCAACGTCCCACGGCTCGAGCGGTGCGGCCTGGGTCTTCGCGCGGGCGATCCCGAGCGACCGGAGCCGGCGCTGGTTGCGGATCCGCCGCGCTTCCTCGATCGGCACCGCCGGGACGTCCGGGTAGACCCGCTCGGCCAGATCCCACAACCGATCGCCGCCGCTGCGACCGGCGACCGCGACCTCGCCCCGCGCCACCATGAACTCCAGCAGCTGGGTGACGTTGCGGTTGTCGGTCCAGCCGGTCGACCGCCACGGCACCACGCAGGTGTCCGGCAGGTCGCGGGAGCGCAACGGCCCGTTGGCCTTGAGCCGGGCGAGGATGTCCCGCCGGCACGCGTCGTTCGCCCGTACCCACTCGCGGTTGCGTTGCCGCCAGCCGGACTGCGGACCCGGGTCGCCCTCGCCCCAGGCGGCCATCTCCGCCCGGTAGAGCGCGACATCCTCGCTCGGCCGGATCATCGCGTGCAGCTCGACCAGCTGCCGGGCGGCCAGCGCCGCGTCGAGATCGGCCGGGTCGTACGCCGAGCCGAGCCGACTCCAGGCCACCAGGTGCACGTTCGGGGCGATCGCGGCGGTCGGGTCGATCTGCAGCAGGGTCAGCTGCCGCACCACCGCGAGCAGGTCGGTCGGGCGCGGCTTGGCCAGCAGCTGGGCGCGCACCGCGATCCGGCGGGCGTCGGCCCGGCTGAGCTGATGGACGGTCACAGGGTTGAGGGTAGGCGACCGGTCCGACAGCCCCGGCCGACCGATCGGGTCGCATCCGCCAGTACGCCAGCCCGATCTGACCCGCATTTCAGCGAGTCGGCCGAGTTTTGTTACCCAACCGTAACAAATCTACGTATCGTAACGATCTTGCTGAATCTGCAGCCGGTTTGTCCTGACATATGTGGACAGTTTGTCGAGCAGTTCTACGCACCGTAATCATCGCCCGGATACTTCGAGTTACTCGCTGGTAGCTAGCGGGTTGTGGCGCCAGTCACCCGGCGAGAGGATCTGTCGTACGCCGGAGCAGCTAGCCCGGCGGCCTGCGTTCAGACCTCTTCGCGCCACCGACCCCCGGTGGCGGCGGACCCCCGAAGGAGGAGTCTGTGAAGGATTCGGGAGGAACCCTAGTTCAGGGCCGCACCAGGTGGCGTCGATTCGCCATCGTGATGGTGCCGGCGGTGGCGGCGATCGGCGGCCTGATGTGGGGGATGGCGGCCGGCGCGTTCCCGTCCCAGTTCACGGTTTCGGGCCAGCAGTTCAAAGTCTCCGCCTCCGAGCTTCGGGGCGAAGGCTTCATGCAGATCCCCGGCTGGGACACCAACGCGCAGGGCGAGAACATCCCGGTCGCCCGCTCGGTCATCGACAGCGCCGAACTGGATGACCTCTGCCAGTCGGTGGCGATCCCGGAGAACGTCATCGGTTTGCTGTTCCCGGGCATCGACACGATCGTGCTACGGATCGAGGCCGGTGGCGGCGGCGAGCCGGCCACCGCCCGCGATCTGGTGATCGGCATGGATGAGCTGAGTGGCAACGCCACCTTTACGAACATCGAGATCGGCAACGACGCCGGCTCGATCAGCGGCCAGCCACTGCTTACCGGCCAGTTCGGACAGCGGGCCGACCGGGTGGTCATCACCGACCTCCAGCAGACCGCCTACTCCACCAGCGCGGGCACCTTCACCCTCAACGGCCTCCACCTCGAAGTCCGAGTGGACGACGGGGGCGAGTGCTTCTGAGTTCACCGGTTCAGGCCCGCGGAGCGGTAGCCGCTCCGCGGGCCTGAGTCCGTCGTACTGTCCAGGTAGGAGGGTAAGTGAGCACGGAGAGGGCTGGTGCCGTGCGCCGGTTCTGGCACGGCGTGCAGCGGGGCCGGCGGGCGTTCCGGCGGTGGCGGCGCGGCCGCCCGTTCTGGGCCGGGGTGTTCCTGTTGATCGGCGGCGTGCAGCTGTTCCTCAGCACCCAACTCGACCTGGGCAACCTGGAGGTGAGCTTCGGGCCGCAGGGGTTCCTCGCGGTGCTCCTCCCGGCGGTGCTGATCCTGTGCGGCCTGCTCATCTGGATCATGCCGCAGCACCGCTGGTTCTACAGTGTCATCGGTACGCTCACCGCGATCTACTCGCTGCTCGGGCTCAACCTCGGTGGTTGGTTCCTGGGCATGCTGTTCGGGGTCATCGGTGGCGGGCTGGGGATGGCCTGGACCCCGATCACCCCGAAGCAGCCGGCGACCCCGACCGCCGAGCTTCCAACCCCCGACGCCACCGAGCCGGAAGCAGCGGCTGAGCCGGAGGAGCCGGCAGAGCCGGGACTGCTGGAGTCGCTGACCGGGCCGGAGGAGCCACCGGAGCAGCAGCCGGACGAGCGGCCGACCGAGCGGCTCACCGGCCCGCTCGTCGACGAGCCGCCCGGCACCGACCAGACCGCTCCGGTGCAGGCGCCCCGGCAGCCGCCCCGTACCTACCTGATAGCAGCGCTGCCGTTCCTGCTCACCGCCGCGCTGGCGGCGCCGCCGCCGGCCGCCCAGATCTGCCTGCCGCTGCTCTGCCCCGACCCGCCCACCGAGTCCCCCACTCCGTCCCCTTCGGAGGAGCCGGAACCGGACCCGACCGGCGAGCCGAGCCCGGAACCCGACCCCACGCCGACGCCGGCCCCGGACCCGACCGACCCGGGCGAGCAGGAACCGGCCGACCCGTCCCCGTCGGCCAGCCCGAGCCCGAGCCTCTCGCCGACCCCGATCCCGACCCTGCCACCGCCCGGGCTCCGAGTCGCCGCCCAGCCGGCGCTGATGACCGCGGACCGGCTGATCCAGGAGAACTTCCGGTTCGAAGGGATCACCCAGTTGGAGACCGCCGACGGGCCGATCCGGGTGCTGAAGTTCACGTTCAGCCGGGCCACCGCGACCAACTTCTCGCTCACCACCACCGGCGAGGGCCAGCCGGCGCGGGTGACCGCCGACCCGCTGATCCTCGCCGGTGACGTGACCTTCTACACCGACCGGTTCGTCGGGAAGCTGGGCGGTGCCGTGCCACTGGAGTTGACCCCGGACTCACCGGCGACCGCGCTCCTGCGGCTGCTCGAGCTGGTGCCGATCCCGGTGCCGCGGATCGCCTTCACCGACGTGAACCTGAACCTGGTCTTCACCGAAGGCGCTGAGCTCACCGCCGCCGGGTTCCTGCTGAGCCTCCCCTGAACCCCGGTCAGCCCGGCTACAGCCGGCTGAGCGCCGCCCGGAGCGGGTCCAGGCCGAGCCCACCGAGGTCCAGTGCCGCCCGGTGGAACGCCTTCAGGTCGAAGCTGGCGCCCTGCCGCGCCCGCGCGTCCTCCCGGGCCTGCAGCCAGATCCGTTCGCCCACCTTGTACGCCGGGGCCTGGCCGGGCCAGCCGAGGTAGCGGTTGAGCTCGTAGCGCAGGTTCTCCTCCGGCACCCGGCAGTGCGCCCGCAGGAACTCCCAGCCCAGCTCCGGGGTCCAGGTCTCGCCCGGGTGGAAGCCGAACGGGTTGTCGGCCGGGATCGGTAGCTCCAGGTGCATTCCGATGTCGACGATCACGCGGGTGGCCCGGAACGCGTGCGCGTCCAGCATCCCGAACTTGTCACCAGGGTCGTCGAGGTAGCCGAGCTCGTCCATCAGCCGCTCCGCGTACAGCGCCCACCCCTCGGCGTGGCCGGAGCAGCCGCCGAGCAGCCGCTGCCACCGGTTGAGCAGGTCGGTGCGGTACTGGGTCTGGGCGATCTGCAGGTGGTGGCCGGGCACGCCCTCGTGGTAGACGGTGGTCACCTCCCGCCAGGTGGAGAACGACAGGATGCCCTGCGGCACCGCCCACCACATCCGGCCCGGCCGGGTGAAGTCCTCGCTCGGCGGGGTGTAGTAGATCCCGCCGTCGCTGGTCGGCGCGAGGCAGCACTCGATCCGCCGGACCGGCTCCGGGATGTCGAAGTGGACATCGTGCAGGTCGGCGATCGCCTTGTCGGCGAGGTTCTGCATCCAGCCCTGGAACGCCTCCTTGCCGAGGATGTTGCGGGCCGGGTCGGCGTCCAGCGCCGCCACCGCGTCGTCGACGCTCGCGCCCGGGCCGGCGATCTCGGCGGCGACCGCCCGCATCTCCGACTCGATCCGGTGCAGCTCGGCGAATCCCCAGTGGTAGGTCTCGATAGGATCGATCACCGCGCCGAGAAAGTAGCGGGACGCGAGCTGGTAGCGGTCGCGGCCGACCGCCTGCTTCTCGTTGCCGAGCGGGGCCAGCTCGGTCCGCAGGAACTGGCCGAACTCGACGGTGGCGGCCCGGGCCGCGGCGGCACCCTCGTCCAGCTGGCGCGCCAGCGCGTCGGGCAGCGGCGCGGCCGCTTTCGCCCGGGCAGCCAGCCCGGGCCAGAAGTCGTCACCGTCCGGATCGGCCCAGACGTCACACTGCTTGGCGACCTCGGCGATCTGGTGCTTGCTGGCCACGTGCCCTTGCCGGGCCGCCTCCAGCAGCGTCCGCTGGTAGTCGCGGAGCGCCGCCGGCACCGCGGCCAGCCGGGCCGCCAGGTTGGTCGCGGCCTCCTCGCCCGCCAGCGGCATCAGATCGAACGCCGACCGGGTGTCGTGCAGCCCGCTGGTGACCACGTTCAGCTCGCTGGTCGCCTCGCCGGCGTCGTACCGCTCCAGCTCCAGCTCCAGCCGCTCGGTCATCGCCTCCTTCGCCACCAGCTCGGCCTCGGAGGTCGGCTCGGCGGCGGAAAGCTCGGCGAGGGTACGACGGGCGTGGTCGGCCAATGCCGCATAGCCATCCGGGCTGAGATCGGTCAGCCGATGGTCATGACCGGGGATACCGAGGTAGGTGGCGACGAGCGGGTGCAGCTCGGCCAGCTCATCGACGTACCGGTCCGCGAGGTCGTTGATCTGTCCCATCCCGAGACGGTACCCGATGACGCGTGACACCGGCGTAGCATCGCTGCGTGGTTGCTGAGATGCCGGACGCCGCGGTGGTGCTCGCCGGCGGCGCCGGCAAACGGCTGGGCGGCGTCGGGAAGCCCACCCTCCCGGTTGCCGGTCGGCCGATGCTGCACCGGGTGCTGGCCGCGGTCGAGCAGACGCCACACCGGATCGTGGTCGGACCGCCGGAGCTGCCGATCCCACCCCGGGTGCTGCTGACCCGGGAGGTGCCGCCCGGTGGTGGCCCGGTCGCGGCGACGGCCGCTGGGCTGGCGCTGGTGCCGGCCGAACTGGGCCACGTCGCTCTGCTAGCCGCCGACCTGCCGCTGCTCACCGCGGACGCGATCCGGCGGCTGCGCCGCGCCGCCGAGGTGCCGGCGCTGGACGGGGCGGTGTTCGTGGACAACGACGGCTGGCCACAGTGGCTGTGCGGGGTGTGGCGGGCGAGCGCGCTGCGGGCCCGGCTCGCCGCGCTGGGCGAGCCGGGCGGCGTACCGCTGCACGCGCTGCTGGGGGACCTGCGGGTCGGTTTCCTCGGCGCGAGCGGGGTCGGCCCGCCGCCGTGGTGGGACTGCGACACTGGAGCGGACATCCAAC
This sequence comes from Natronosporangium sp., assembly GCA_036564175.1. GTDB lineage: Bacteria > Actinomycetota > Actinomycetes > Mycobacteriales > Micromonosporaceae > Natronosporangium. The sequence continues at coordinate 1,903 of DATCKZ010000081.1, read as the reverse complement.
GTGCGGAGGAGTGGGTGGATGGCAACCCTGGCTGACTGGAACGCGGCGGCCTGCCGGGCGCTCGGGCTGGACGCCGAGTCGGCGGCGGCGCAGCAGGCCCTGGTGCTCGATCTCGCTCGGGAGGTGGCGCACGGGGTGACCCGGCCGGCCGCCCCGCTCACCGCCTACCTGCTCGGGCTCGCGGTGGGCCGGGGCGCCGATCCGGCACAGGCCGCCGCCACCCTCACCGAGCTGGCGCAGGGCTGGCCTGGCGACGCCGGGTCGAGCTAGGCCGGCTCCAGCCGGACGATGATCGACTTCGAGGTCGGGGTGTTCGAGCCGGCGGCCGTGGAGTCCAGCGGCACCAGCACGTTCGCCTCCGGGAAGTAGCTGGCGGCGCAGCCGCGCGCGGTCGGGTAGCCGACCACCCGGAAGCCGGCCGCCCGGCGCTCGGTGCCGTCCCGCCACTCTGAGACCAGGTCCACCATGGATCCGTCCGGGATGCCGAGCGCCGCCAGGTCGTCCGGGTGCACGAACACCACCCGCCGGCCACCGTGGACGCCCCGATAGCGATCGTCCAGGCCGTACACGGTGGTGTTGTACTGGTCGTGGCTGCGGATCGTCTGCAGCAACAGCCGGCCGGGCGGCACCGTGACGGTCGCCAGCTCGTGGACGGTGAACCGGGCCTTGCCGGACGGGGTCGGGAAGGTCCGGGAGTCGCGCGGCGGGTGCGGCAGCGTGAACCCGCGCCGCTGGCGCAGCCGCTCCTCGAACCCGGCGAACCCGGGCACCACCACCGCGATCTGCTCCCGGATCGCGCGGTAGTCGTCCCGGTAGCGGGACCACGGGATCCGCGACAGGCCGAGCGCCTCGCCGAGCCGGCAGACGATCGCCACCTCCGACAGCAGCGCCGGCCCGGCCGGCTCGAGCCGGCCCCGGGACGGGTGCACGAACGACATCGAGTCCTCGACCGTCACGAACTGCTCACCCGAGGCCTGCCGGTCCCGCTCGGTGCGGCCGAGACAGGGCAGGATCAGCGCGGTCCGGCCGGGCACCGCGTGCGACCGGTTCAGCTTGGTCGAGATCTGTACGGTGAGCGCGCAGTTTCGCAGGCCAGCCTCGGTGACCTCAGTGTCCGGGGTGGCGGCGGCGAAGTTCCCGCCGAGCGAAGCGAACACCCGGACCCGGCCGTCCCGCATCGCCCGGATCGCCTCGACGGTGTCGTAGCCGCGCTTGCTGGGCAGGTCGATGCCGAGCGCTTCGCCGAGCTTCGGCAGCCACGGCGGCGGCTCGTGCCAGATCCCCATCGTCCGGTCGCCCTGGACATTCGAGTGTCCGCGCACCGGGCACAGGCCGGCGCCGGGCCGGCCGATCATCCCGCGCAGCAGCTGGACGTTGACGATCTCCTGGATGGTGGCGACCGCGTGCGGGGCCTGGGTCAGCCCCATCGCCCAGCAGACGATGGTCGCCGGTGACTCGGCGAACATCGCCGCGGCCGCTTCGATCTCCGACCGCTCCAGCCCGGTCGCGGCGAGCACCGCCGGCCAGTCGACGGTCGCGCGCGCCGCCGCGTACTGCTCGAATCCCTCGGTGCTGTCCTCGATGAACGCCCGGTCCGCGGACGGCAGCAGCAGCGAGCCGATCGCCTGGAACAGCGCGGCGTCGCCGCCGACCCGGATCTGCAGCAGCCGGTCCGCCAGCGGGGTGCCGCGCCCCACCAGCCCGGACGGGCGCTGCGGGTTCCGGAACCGGATCAGCCCCGCCTCCGGCAGCGGGTTGATCGCCATGATCTTGGCGCCGCGCCGCTTCGCCTGCTCCAGCGCGGTCAGCATCCGGGGGTGGTTGCTGCCGGGATTCTGGCCCATCACCACGATCAGCGCCGCGTGCTGGAAGTCATCGAGGGTGACCGAACCCTTGCCGAGCC
>DATCKZ010000080.1:0-1638 GCA_036564175.1 Natronosporangium sp. | reverse complement strand
GTGCGGACCCGGCCGGTGCGCAGATCACCGCGGTAGATCGTGCCGTCGGCGAGGGAGCCCACGTAGAACATCGGGCCCGGTCCGACCACGATCCCCTCCGGCTGCGAACCAGGCGGCAGGTCGATGACCTCCGGGAGGGCGCGACGCTGCGCCGCGGAGGCCATTCCTGCCCGGCCGAGAGCGGCGAGCGGCACGGCGAGCCCGGCAGACATGAGAATTCTTCTGCGCATCGACATCCTCCTCTAAGATCAATAGATTTCAGTCGATATGCTACGGGCTCCATGCCACGCCCGCAGCCCTGCCGCACGCCCTCTCGCGGCGACCGAAGCGCAACGGTGCCCAGAAGCAACGGCGCTCAGAAGTGGTGATGGTGCTCGTGCCGGGCGGCCGGGCTCGGCCGGTGCGCGCGGGCGCGCCGCTGCCGGAACAGGTCCCACACCGCCAACCCGAGCGCCACCAGCATCAGTCCGCTGGCGCTCAGCAGGGTGCCGAAGACCGCGGTTCGGTAGTCGGCGCGGGTGTGCCCGAGTACCTGGTAGAAGACGCTGACCAGGACCGCGGTGCCCACCGCTGAGCCGATCCGCTGGACGGTCTGTAGCGCACCGCCGGCCGCGCCGGCCATCCGGGACGGCACCGCGGCCAGGGTCAGCGTGGTGTTCGGCGAGGTGACCATGCCGGCGCCCAACCCGGCCAGCAGCAGCGGGCCGGCCACCGCCCAGGCCGCCAGGTCGGCGCCCGCCACCCGGCTCAGCACGAACCCGGCGACGGCCAGCCCGGCCGCGGCCGAGGCGACGCCGGTGACGGTCAGCCAGCGCCCGAGCCGGGGCACCAGCCGGCCGGCGATCACCGCGGAGACCGCCAGGCCGAGCGCGAACGGAGTCACCGCCACTCCGGACCGCAGCGGCGAGTACCCCAGGCCGTGCTGGAAATAGAGCGCGAAGATCAACCAGACGCCGGTGAAGCCCATGAAGTAGGTCAGCGCGATCGCCGCCCCCGCGGAGTAACCGGGTGCGCGGGCCAGCCGGGGGTCGAGCACCGGCCGGGCGCGGCGGCGTACCGTGCGCACCTCCCACCGGGCGAACGCCACCAGCAGCAGCGCCGCCAGCAGGAACAGCCACCAGAGCTGGCGCAGGCCACCGGTCTCGGCCTCCACCAGCGGGAGCAGCACACAGACCACGCCGCCGGCCAGCAGCAGCGCGCCGACCAGATCCGGACGTACGCCGCGCAGCCCGCCGCCGGGCGCGGCCGGCGGCACCAGCCGGACGGCCAGCAGCAGCGCGACCAGGCCGATCGGCACGTTCACGTAGAACACCCAGCGCCATCCCCCGGGTCCGGCGAACGCGGTCAGGATCAGGCCGCCGATCACCGGGCCGACCGCGGTGGACAGGCCGACCGCCGCGCCCATGAAGCCGAACGCCCGGCCGCGCTCGCCGCCGCGGAACAGTTCCTGGATCAGCCCGGTGTTCTGCGGAGTGAGCATGCCGCCGGCGGCGCCCTGGAGCAGCCGCGCGGCGATCAGCAGCGTGGCGTTGGGGGCGGCGCCGCTCAGCGCGCTGGTCAACCCGAACGCCGCCAGCGCGATCAGGTACATCCGCCGCCGGCCGAGCGCGTCGCCGAGGCGTCCGGCCGGCACCAGGG
>DATCKZ010000079.1:0-18054 GCA_036564175.1 Natronosporangium sp. | reverse complement strand
GTTTGAATAGGGGTACGTACTAGTGGCGGTTGAGCAGCTGGACCGGGCGACAGGTTCAGCGTGCGTCCTGGGTGGGTATGTACCGTGACCCATGCAGACGGCCAACGAACCGCTCCGATGACCCAGCCTTTCACGTACCGCCTCGACTACCGGTTCCCCATCGCTGTGGTCAGAATGTGCGGCACCCTGTCCCCGTCCACCGCCCCGGTGGCGCGGACCGCGCTGCTCGAGTCGCTGGTGGAGGAGCCGACCTCGGTGATCGTCGATCTGGCCGGGGTGACCGCGGCCGACGACGTGGCGGTGCAGGTGTTCCCCGGCGCGGCGGTGCAGGCGGCCGGCTGGCCGGGGGCGGCGGTGCTGCTGTGCGCGCCGCGGAACGCGGTCGCCGAGGCGCTCGCGCGCGGCTCGGTCAGCTCGCAGCTGCCGGTGCACGACGCGTTCTCGGACGCGCTCGCGATCGCGGCCGCCGATCCGGTGCCACGCCGGATGCAGGAGCGGCTGGGACCGACCGTCCACGCCCCGCGGCTCGCCCGCGAACTGGTCGCCGAGGCGTGCCACGCCTGGGGGCTGCCGGACCGGGCGATCGCCGCCGAGGTGATCGCGTCCGAGCTGGTGACCAACGCAGTCCGGCACGCCGGCACGAGCATGGAGCTGCGGGTCACACTCCGGGACGAGCAACTACGCATTTCGGTACGAGACGGCGTAGACCAACCAGCCCGGATGCAGACCCCGACCGAGTCCGACGACCATGGTCGGGGTCGCCTGATCGTCGATGCGGTCGCCTCTGCCTGGGGAAATGTCACGGTTGGCGACGGCAAGGTAGTCTGGGCGTCATTGCGAGTCCCGCCGGAGCGAAATCACGAGCTCGTCCAGGCGGGCGAGGAAAATTGACCTAACAGGTTATTTTAGCGATCTGGCCGGTAACCTGAGGGGAACAGGCCCGACAGCCACTACCCCGAAGGGCGGGCGCCATGGACTCCCTACGCATCGACGAACGCAAGAAAAATAATGAACATCGATTCGTCGTGCACGGCGAACTTGACCTGGCATCCGCCCCGAAGCTTCGCGAGGCCGTCCTCAACGCGCTGACCGGTCCCGACCTCGACCTGGTGGTTGACGTCTCCCGGGTGCGGTTCCTGGACTGTACGGCGGTCGGGATGCTGCTGGCGGTCCGCCGGCAGGCCGACCAGGCGGGGTGCACGCTGCGGGTCACCGGCGCCTCCGGGCTCCCGTTGGAGGTGCTGGAGACCGCCGGAGTCGCCAAGCGGCTCGGCGTCTACGACCAGACCGTCTCCTCCGAGACCGGCGAGCACCTGGCCGCCTCCGACGAGCTGGTGGTGTCGATGCTCGACACGATGAGCCAGCTCAGCCCGGGTACGCCGGAGCACACGCAGATCCGCACCCGGGTGGTGGCGGCGTGCAGCTCGTTCGCGACCACGCTGGCCCGCCGGTTCGCCCACCGCGGCGAGCCGTTCGACGACCTCAACCAGGTGGCGATGGTCGGGCTGCTGAAGGCGGTCGACGGCTACGACCCGTCCCGGGGCCGGGAGTTCATCGCCTACGCCAAGCCAACCATCCTCGGTGAGCTGCGGCGCCACTTCCGGGACCGGACCTGGTCGATGACCGTCCCGCGCCGGCACAAGGAGATGCGGCTGGCGCTCAACGCGGTCCGGGAGGAGCTCGGCCAGCAGCTCGGCCGCTCCCCCAGCGTGGCCGAACTGGCCGAGCGGCTGCAGGTGAGCACCGAGGAGGTGCTGGAGGCGATCGAGGCGGCGCACGCGTACCAGTCGGTGTCGCTGTCCACGCCGGTCGGCGACGAGGACGGGATCACGCTCGCGGACATGGTCGGCGGCAACGACCCGGACCTGGACGCGGTCGAGGACCGGGCGGCGCTGCCGACGCTGATCGCCCAGCTGCCCGAGCGGGAGCAGCGGATCCTGACCATGCGGTTCTACGGCAACATGACCCAGTCGCAGATCGCCGAGTGGACCGGGGTCTCGCAGATGCACGTGTCCCGGCTGCTCAAGGCGGCGCTCGGCCGGTTGCGCGAAGAGCTGCTGCAGGAAGCCTGAGCTAGCGAGCGCATATCCGAGCCCGGCAAGCGACGAAATCGACCGGCCGGGGCCATCCGCCCGGACGGGCTGACCGAATCACGCTCGACGTACGACGTTGCTCACGTTCGGCGTATGTCGACAATGATGGCAGTTGCAAGTATCTTGCAATTGTTGTGGTCCGCCCGTTCCGCGTGGAGGTAGCCCGTGGATCCACTCGCTCTGCACGCCGCCGATGGCGTGATCGAGCTACCGGTGGCCAGCGCGTTCGCCGCGCTCGCCCTCGGGGTGCTGGCGGTGTGCCTCGTTCGCGGCCGCCGGCAGCTCGACGACCGGCTCGCCCCGATGGCCGGGCTGGTCGCCGCGTTCGTGTTCGCCGCCCAGATGCTCAACTTCCCGGTGCTGCCCGGCGTCTCCGGGCACCTGGTCGGCGGCGCGCTCGCCGCGCTGCTGGTCGGCCCGTGGGTAGCCGCGCTCTGCCTGTCGGTGGTGCTGATCGTGCAGGCGCTGATCTTCGCCGACGGCGGCCTGACCGCGCTCGGCATCAACATCACCAACATGGCGCTGGTCAGCACGCTGGTGGCGTACCTGGTGATCGCCGGCCTGCTGAAGGTGCTCCCCCGCACCCGTGCCGGGCTCGCGATCACCGGCTTCGTCGCCTCGGTGGTGAGCGTGGTGGTCGCCGCGCTCGCGTTCGTCGGGCAGTACTGGATCGGCGGCGGGGTTGAGCTCACCGTCGGCCTCGGCGAGGTCGCCGGCACGATGGCCGGCGTCCATACGTTGATCGGGATCGGCGAGGGCCTGATCACCGCGGTCACGGTGGTGACGGTGGCCCGGGTCCGGCCCGACCTGGTGTACGCGTTGCGGGGCCAGCGGCTCGTCACCCCCGACTCGCCCCGGGTCCCGGCGACCGGAGGTGCGGCATGAGCCGGCGGGGCTGGTTCCTGATCGGCGGGTTGCTGGTCTCGCTGGTGCTCGCCGGCGTCGTCAGCGGGTTCGCGTCCAGCAACCCGGACGGGCTCGAGCACGCCGCCCAGCAAGGGTGCACCGTCGACGATCAGGGTGAGATCGTCGACGGCAGCTGCATGGCACAGGCCGAGCAGGAGCACGACCTGGCCGACAGTTGGTTCGCCGACTACGGGATCCGCGGGATCGAGAACGAGCGGCTGGCGACCGGACTGTCCGGAGTGGTCGGAGTGCTGGTCACGTTCGCGATCGGCGGCGGGCTGTTCTGGCTGGTGCGCAGGCGGCGTCCGGCGTCCGCCGAGAAGCCGGAGTAGCCGGCATGGCCGCCGGCCACGACGCCCACCTGCTGCACCGGCCGGGCGACTCACCGGTGCACCGGCTCGCCCCGGAGGCCAAGCTGGTGGCCGCGGTCGGGTTCACGATCGCGGTGGTCAGCACGCCGCGGGAAGCGTTCTGGGCGTTCGGGGTGTACGCGGTGCTGATCGCCGCGGTGGCGGCGGTGGCCCGGATCCCGGCCGGCTGGCTGGCTCGCCGGGCCACCATCGAGCTGCCGTTCGTGGCGCTCGCGCTGGCGCTGCCGCTGCTCGCCGGCGGCGAGCGGGTCGAGGTCGCCGGCCGGTCGCTGTCGGTGGACGGGCTGCTCGGCGGCTGGAACATCCTCGCCAAGGCCACCCTCGGCCTGCTCGCCTCGCTGCTGCTGATCGGCACCACCACGGTCCGGGATCTGATCGTCGGGCTGGAGCGGCTGCGCTGCCCCACCGCGATCACCCAGATCATCACGTTCATGCTCCGCTACCTCGACGTGCTGGTCGGCGAGGCGCGGCGGATGCGGGTGGCCCGGCTGGCCCGCGGCGACGACCCGCGGTTCCTGTGGCAGCTGCGCGGGTTCGCCACCGCCCTCGGCGCGCTGTTCCTGCGGGCGTACGAGCGGGGCGAGCGGGTCTGGCTGGCGATGCGCTCCCGCGGCTGGCGGGGCCGGCTGCCGGAGACCTGGCAGGCGGCCCGGGCCGCCACCGCCGGCCAGTGGTCGGCGGCGATCAGCCTGCCGGCGGTGGCGGCGCTGGTGGCGATAACCGCGGGGGTGATCGGATGAACGAGTCGGGGTCGCTGGTGGTCCGCGGGCTTAGCTACACCTACCCGGACGGCCAGCCGGCACTCTCCGGTGTGGACCTGACCGTGGTGCCCGGCGAGCGGGTGGCGCTGCTCGGCCCGAACGGCGCCGGCAAGACCACGCTGGTGCTGCACCTGAACGGGATCCTGGCCGGCGACACCGGCACGGTCACGGTTGGCGGGCTCACCGTCGACCCGCGCGACCGGGCCACGCTCGCCGAGATCCGGCGCCGGGTCGGGGTGGTCTTCCAGGACCCGGACGACCAGCTGTTCCTGCCGACCGTCGCCGAGGACGTGGCGTTCGGCCCGGCGAACCTCGGGCTGCGCGGCGAGGCGCTGCGGGAACGGGTGGACCGGGCGCTCGCCGCGGTCGGGATGGCCGACCAGGCCGACCGGGCGCCGCACCATCTGTCGTACGGGCAGAAGCGGCGGGTCGCGGTCGCCGGGGTACTCGCGATGGACCCGGAGCTACTGGTGCTCGACGAACCATCGTCTAATCTGGACCCGGCGGCCCGGCGGGAGCTGGCCGAGATCCTGCAGCGGTTGCCGGTGACCCTGCTGATGGTCACCCACGACCTGCCGTACGCATACCAGCTCTGCGAGCGGTCGGTGATCCTGGACGGTGGCCGGATCGTCGCCGACGGCCCGACCCGGCGGCTGCTCGCCGACGCCGAACTGCTGGCCCGGCACCGGTTGGAGCTACCCTACGGATTCTCGGTGGGCCACGTAGGCTCGCCGGCATGAGTGAAACCCGGACCCTGTTCACCGGCGGGCTGGTCTTCGACGGCACCGGCAGCGAACCGCAGCCGGCCGACGTCGTGATCGCCGGCGGCCGGATCGTCGAGATCGGCACCGGCCTGGACGGCGACCACGCGGTGGACTGCACCGGCCGGGCGGTGCTGCCCGGCTTCTTCGACTGCCACGTGCACCTGATGGTGAACGGGCTGGACCCGATCGGGGTCCGGCACCGGCCGTTCTCGCTCGCCTTCTACGAGGCGGCGGCGTCGATGCGGGCCACCCTGGCGGCCGGGATCACCACCGTCCGGGAGGCCGGCGGCGCCGACCTCGGGGTGATGGAGGCGCAGCGGCGCGGGCTGATCGCCGGGCCGCGGATGCAGATCGCGATCATCATGATCCACCAGACCGGTGGCCACGGCGACCCGTGGGAGGCCTCCGGCACCCGGGGCGGGCTGTTCGTCCCCCACCCCGGCCGGCCGTCCGGCACCGTCGACGGCCCGGACGAGGTCCGGCGCAAGGTACGCGAGCTGGTCCGGGCGGGTGCCACCGTGATCAAGTGCGCGACCAGCGGCGGCGTGCTCTCGCCGCGCAGCAACCCGCGGCACGGCCATTTCCGGGCGGACGAGGTCACGGTGATGGTGCAGGAGGCGGCGGCCGCCGGGCTCGCGGTGATGGCGCACGCGCAGGCCACCGACGGCATCAAGACCGCGGTCCGGGCCGGGGTCCGCTCCATCGAGCACGGGATCTATCTGGACGACGAGGCGATCGAGCTGATGCGGGAGCGCGGCACCTGGCTGGTGCCGACCCTGATGGCCCCGCGCGGGGTGTTCGCCGCCGCCGAGGCCGGGGTCCCGGTAGCTGAGCACCAGCTCGCCAAGGCCCGGATGGTCGCCGAGGCGCACACCGACTCGGTCCGCCGGGCGATCGCCGCCGGGGTCCGGGTGGCGATGGGCACCGACAGCGGGGTCACCCCGCACGGGCAAAACCTGGGCGAGCTGCCATTGCTGGTGGACGCCGGGATGACCCCGGCGCAGGCGCTGCACGCCACCACCCTGTCGGCGGCGCAGCTGATGGGGCTCGACGATCAGCTCGGCTCGATCGCCCCCGGCAAGCGCGCCGACCTCGTGATCGTGGACGGCGACCCGCTGGACGTAGCCACGCTCGGCGACCGGATCGTCTCGGTCTACCAGGACGGGGTGCTGGTCCACCAGCGCGAGCAGGCGGAGAAGGTGGAGTAGCCGGATGTTCGCGATCAGGCAGCAGGCGTACGGCGGGCCGGAGGTGCTCGAACTGGTCGATGTGGAGCGACCCCGGCCGCGCCCGACCGAGGTGCTGGTCCGGGTGCTCGCCGCCGGCGTGAACCCGATCGACTGGAAGGCCCGGGCCGGCGCGCTGCGGCTGCCGCTGCCGTTGACCGTCGGCTGGGACGTCGCCGGCGTGGTCGAGGAGGTCGGTCCGGGCGTGACCCGGTTCCGGCGCGGCCGGGCGGCCTGCTGGTGCCGGTCACCGGTTCGGCCGCGGTCGCCGAGCCGGCGCAGCGGGCTGGGGTACGGGTGGCCTCGCTGCTGGTCGAGCCGGACCACGCCGGGCTGGCGGCGCTGGCCGAGCTGGCCGACGCCGGCCAGCTGCGGGTGCTGGTGCAGGCGGTGTTCCCGCTTGCCGAGGCGGCCAAGGCGCACCAGCTCGGCGAGCCGGGCCGCACGCTCGGGAAATCGTGCTCAAGCCGTGGTGAGTCAGGCCGCGGTGAGCAATCCGGTCGCGTCCCGCGGCTCGACCCGCACCGGGTCGCGGGACAGCACCGCCACCGCGGCCCGGTAGCCGTCGCCCGCGGCCAGGTCGGCCAGCCGCGCCGGCAGGTCGGTGCGCTCGCCGTACCGCAGCAGCGCCGGCGGCGTGTCCGGGTGGGTGACCACCACCTTGGACAGCGGCATCCGCAGCCCGTCGCCGGTAGCCTTCACCACCGCCTCCTTGCGGGTCCAGTAGCCGAAGAACGCCGGCAGGTCGGCCGCGGTCTCGCCGTCGCCGAGCACGTGGCCGGCCATCTCCTCGAGCCGGAACGGCCGGATCTCCTCGACGTCCACCCCGACCGCGCCGGCTTCGGTGAGCGCGACCGCCACCCGGTCGCCGGAGTGCGATATGGACACTGCCAGCCCGGTGTCCGGCAGCAACCGGGGGCGGCCGTGCGGCCGTCCACAGTCGTCACAGGTGCGGTCGATGGTGAGCGCGCCGGGATCGGCCCCGAGCCGGCGGGCGGCGACCAGCTTCAGCACCGCGGTCGCCACCGTGAACCGGGCCTGGTCCTCGGCCCGCCGGAAGCTCGAACGGCGCTCCCGCTCCACGGCGTCGAGCAGCTCGGCGTGCCAGGGCAGCTCGGCGCTCGGCCGCCCCCACCAGACCTCGACCGCCGCCACCCCGCCGAGTCTAGTTAGTGGCCGCGGAACGCCTCCTCGAGCCACCAGGCGCCGGCGTTCGAGGTGATCTTGGCGTCGACGAGCAGCGGCCGGTCGCCCGGGTCGGCGAGCCACTCGGCCACCCCGGCCAGGTCGGCGGCGGTCCGGACGGTCAGCCCGGCGCAGCCGAAGCCGCAGGCGATCGCGGCGAAGTCGGTGTCCGGGAACCGCACCGTCTCCAGTGGGTGGTGGTCCGGGCCGAAGTGGTGGACCTCGGCGCCGTAGGCGGCGTCGTTGTAGACCACGATCAGCAGCGGCCGGCCGAGCCGGACCGCGGTGTCCAGCTCGGCGACCGACATCCGGAGCCCACCGTCGCCGAGCGCCGCCACGGTGAGCCGGTCCGGCCGGGCCACCGCCGCCCCGATCGCGCTGGCCAGCCCCAGCCCGATCGACTGGAACGCCTGCGTGAAGCTGAACCCGGCGGCGTCCGGCACCGACAGGTACATCGACGGGTAGCCCATGAAGTTGCCGGAGTCCACGGCGACCGTCCGGGCCGCCGGCAGCAGGTCGTCCAGGCCGATGGTCAACGTCCGGGGATCGATCCGGCGATCGGTCGACTCGTCCTGGTAGGGCACGTCCCGCCAGCGGCGGCCGGCGGCGAGCCGGCCAGCCAGCTCCGGCGTGCGCCAACCGCCGGCCCGCCAGTCGCCGAGCTCGGCGGTGACCGCGGTGGCCACCGCGGTGAGGTCCCCGACCACCCCGAGGTCGACCGGCCGGTTCCGGCCGATCGCGGCCGGGTCGCGGTCGACCTGGACCACCGCGGCCGAGGCCGGGATCAGCCGCTGGTGCCGGGTGGTCCACATGTTCAGGGTGCTCCCCCAGGCCACCACCAGGTCCGCGCCGCCGATCAGCTCGACCGCCAGCGGGGTGGCAAACCCGCCGGCGACGTCCAGCTCCCACGGGTCGCCGGCGAACAACCCTTTGGCCGCGGCGGAGACCGCGAGCAGCGCGCCGCACCGGTCGGCGAGCGTGGTCAGCGCCGCTCGGGCGGCCGCGTCGGGCTGGACCGCCGCGCCCCGCCCGGCGATGAACACCGGCCGCCGGGCGGCCCGGAGCCGGTCGGCGAGCGCCCGCACGTCCGCGGCGGCCGGCTCGGCGGGCGGCGTGGCCGCGACCGGCAGCGGGTCCGGCAGCGGCGGGGCCGGGGCGGCCTGGTCGGCCAGCGGCAGGCCGAGCACCACCGTGCCGGGCATCGACAGCCCGGCCGCCAGATCGTCGTAGACGTGCTCGGCGCGGATCCGCTGGAAGCCGGCACCGACCGCGGCGGCCAGCGCCGGCAGGTCGAGGTAGAAGTTGGACCGGTGCGAGTTCGCCTCCGGCGCCAGCACCAGCACCGGAGTCCGGCTCTTCGCCGCCTCGGTCAGCCCGGTCAGCGCGTTGGTAACCCCCGGTCCCTGGTGGACGGAGAGCACGGTCGGCTGGCCGGTGATCCGGGCGTAGGCGTCGGCCATCGTCGCCGCGCCGGCTTCGTGCGCGGCCGCGACGAACCCGGCACCGGCGGCGAGCAGCGCGTTGGTGAGGTGGAAGTTGCCGGAACCGACCACGCCGAACACCTGCCGGACGCCGTGGCAGGCGAGCAGCCGGCCGACCGCCTCGGCGACCAGCATCGGGCTCAGCGCTCCACCAGCGCGAGCACCCGGGCCGGGCTGCCGGAGCCGGCGACGATCGGCAGCGGAGCGGCGATCACCACCGCGCCGGCCGGTGGCAGCTGGGCAAGGTTCCGCAGCTGGGTCAGGCCGTACTTGTCGTTGCCGAGCAGCATCGCGTGGCACGGGAACGCCGGGTCGAACGAGTGCGCGGCACCGGCGTCGGTGCCGACCGTCTCCACCCCGATCCCGATGATCGGGGCCTCGGTGGCGAGCCACTTCGCGCACTCGGCCGAGACGCCCGGGGTCCGGCCTTCGTTGCGGAACGCCGCCGGGTCGTCGCCCCGGGCGTCCCAGCCGGTCCGGTACAGCAGCCAGCCGCCCTCCGGCAGCGGGCCGTGCGCCTGCTCCCACTGGCGGACATGGTCCACTTCGAGCAGGAAGTCGGGGTCGGCGGCGGCCTGCTCGGTGAAGTCGAGCACCGCCGCCGGCGCCACCAGCCGCCGGACCGGCACCTGCGAGACGTCGTCGCCGTCCCGGCCGGTGACCCAGTGGATCGGCGCGTCGAAGTGGGTGCCGGTGTGCTCGCCGGTGGTGAAGTTGTTCCAGTACCAGGCCGGGCCACGCTCGTCGTACCGGCTGATCTCGGAAAGCGCGAACGGCGCGGTCTGTCCGAATTGCTCGGGAAGGGCGAGGATCGGAGTCTGGGCGCTCAACGGCGCGGTCAGGTCGATCACCTCGACGGTGCCCCGCCGGATCGCGTCGACCAGGGAGGAGAGGAGGGTCATGGGCAGACCCTAGCCGGTCGGCAGCGGTTTGGTGGGTGCGTTGCCGCGCAGGTACGTGGTGGCCGCGCCGGCCGGCAGCGGCGGCGAGAACAGGTGCCCCTGGCCGAGCTGGCAGCCCAGTTCGGCGAGCGCGGCCCGCTGCGGTTCGGCCTCGATCCCCTCGCCGACCGCGGTCAGCTCCAGCGACTCGGCGATCGCCAGGATCGCCCGCACCACCCCCCGGTCCCGTTCCCGGTCGGTGATCCCGGCGACGAAGGTCAGGTCTATCTTGAGCAGTTCGATCGGGAACCGCCGCAGGTAGCTGAGGCTGGAGTAGGCGGTGCCGAAGTCGTCGAGTGCGAAGTGGACGCCGGCGGCGGCGAGCGCCTCGGCGGCGTTGCTGACCCGGTCGGACAGGTTGGTGTTCTCGGTGACCTCCAGCCAGACGTGGGTCGGGTCGACCCCGGCGCCCCGGATCGTGTCCAGGATCCGCTCGGCCGCGCCGGTCTGCCGCAGCTGGGCGCCGGCCAGGTTGACGCTGATCGCCAGCGGCGGGTCGGCGGGCAGCTCGGCCTGCCACCGGGCGAGCTGCCGGCAGGCCTGGCCGAGCACCCAGTCGCCGATCTGCATGATCGCGCCGGTGTCCTCGGCGAGCGGGATGAACACCTCCGGCGGGACGTGCCCGTGCCGCGGGTGGTGCCAGCGCAGCAACGCCTCCAGCGCCACCACCCGGCCGGTGCCGAGTGAGTGGATCGGCTGGTAGTAGACCTCCAGCTGGCCGCGGTCGAGCGCCTGCGACAGCTCCGAGCGCAGGTCGAGCCGGTCCAGCGCCTGGTGCGAGGCGGCCTCGTCGAACACCTCCACCTGCCCCAGCCCGCGTTCCTTGGCGACGTACATGGCCGCGTCCGCGTCCCGCAGCATCGCGCTGGCGGTGGTCTGGCCCGGGATCCCGAGCACCCCGCCGATGCTCGCCGAGACCCGCACCCGCTCCCCGCGCAGCCGGAACTCCCGGTCCAGCGCCCCGCTCACCCGGTGCCCGACCTCGGCCACCTCACCGAGGTCGCGGACCGCGTCGAGGACGATCACGAACTCGTCGCCGCCGAACCGGGCCAGCAGGTCGGTCGGCCGGACACTGCGGCGTAGCCGCTGCCCGACCTGCTGCAGCAGCTCGTCGCCGGCCTCGTGGCCGAGCAGGTCGTTGACCGCCTTGAACCGGTCAAGGTCGCAGAACAGCAGCCCGACCGGGGCGGTCGGGGGCCCGGCCAGCGCCCGCTCCAGTCGCTGCCCGACCAGCACCCGGTTGGCCAGGCCGGTCAGCGGGTCCTCGGTGGCCCGCCGCTGCAGCCGGCGGTAGAGCTCGGCGTTGACGATCGCCACCGCCAGGTGGTTGGCGAAGATCGCGGTCAGCTCAGCGGCACCCGGCGCGAACGGCCGGCGCCGCTGCCTGGCCGCGAACAGCACCGCTACCAGCGTGCCGTCCCGCAGCACCGGCACCCGCAGCACCACCCGGTCGTCGACCGCGGCGCCGGTCGCCGCCGATCGGGCCATCGCCGCCGGCCGCCAGTCGTCCACCCGGCCGGCCGGGCGCGGCCACTCGGCGACGTCCGCGTCGGACAGTCCACGGTGGGCGCGCAGCACCGCCTGGTCGTGGTCGATGGTCACCACCCAGGTCTGGTCGGCGGCGGTCAGCCGGCGCAGCATCTCCACCGCCTCGTCCAGCAGCGGTGCCAGCTCCAGGTGCCGGGCGAGCAGATGGCCGTACCGGGCCAGCTGCTCCAGCACGATCGCCCGCTCCCGCTCCTCGACCGCCAGCCGCAGCCGGGCCGCCACCGACCGGAGCATGTGCTGCTCGGAGGGGGTGAACGCGGTCCGGCTGCGGCGCAGCAGGATCAGCAGGTCCTCGCTGTCCAGCTCGGCCGCCAGCGGCACCCAGGCGGCCGAGTGGATCCCCAGCGGTACGGCCGAGCTGGGCAGCTCGCCGTCGAGCAGGCCGGCCCGGGTGACCAGCTGGCCGGTGCCGAGCGCCTCGGCGGCGGCCGGGCCGACCGGCCAGCCCTCCCGCAGCACCGGGTCGTCCTCGGCGAACCCGAACGACCCGATCGCCAGCAGCCGGTTGCCGGCCTGGTGCGCCACCACCACGATCTCGGTGAAGAACACCTCGGAGAGCACCGCCAGCGTGCGGTCCAGCAGCTGCTCGGGCCGGGCCGGCTCGCCCAGCACCGACAGCAGCCGGATCAACCGGGTGGTGTCCCGGTAGGCGACCCGCGCCGCCGCGGTGGCTCGCGCTAGCTCGTCGTGCACCACCGCTTCGCCTTTCTGAGCGCGGGTCCTAGAGCGCGAGCGCGGCCAGGGTGGCGTTGTGGTAACCGCCGACGCCGGAGGTGCGCGCGAACTCCCCGTAGGTGTAGAAGCCGAACGTGGCCGCGCCGCCGGCGGCCGCGTGCAGCCGGGCCGCCTCCCGGCCGGGCCGCTCCCGCAGCAGGTCCAGCCGGGCCACGCAGCTGAACGCCAGCACCGCGGCCGGGTCCCGGCCGGCGGTCGCGTGCGCCACCAGCGGGTCGACCACCGAGAGCAGGTCGTCCGGTTCGGAGGTCATGATCTGGATCGGGGTGTAGACCGGCAGCGGCACCAGCGCCCGGAGCAACCCGTCCTCGCCCGTAGGCGCCCCGGACCAGCTGGCTGCCGTCCGGCTCGATCAGCCCGAACGCCTGTGCCGGGTGCATCCCCGAGCGCTGCAGCCAACCCGGCGGCAGGTCCCGCTCGGCCTCGCTGAGGTGCTCGCGAACCACCTCCAGCGCCGGCCGGCCGTCGATTTCGTGCACCACCGGACCATCCACATCGGTCACCAGCAGCGGCAGCCCGACCGGCCGCCAGCCGTGGCCGACGGCCACCGGCAGCGGCCACGGGGAGCTGATCCACACCCCGACCGCCCCGCCGGTCAGCACCAGGTCGTCGTGGAAGACGCTGGTACGGCGCAGCCACCGGTCATCGCCGGCCGACCCACCCACCACCGGCACCGCCGCGCCAGCGACCTTGTAGATCCCGGTCAGCAGCTGCTGCTGGCTGCCGATCAACCCGTCGGCGAGCACCAGCATCGCCGCGTGCGGGCCGAGCTCCGGACCGGCCGCCCGCTTGGCGGCTCGGGCCAGCGCCTGGCCGGCGCCGAGCGGGTCGTCCCGCAGCCCGGCCACCGAGCCGACCCCGAACCGGTACGGCCCGGCCGAAAGCGCCAGCACCGCCACCCCCCGGCCGGGCATGGTGACGCTGCCGTTGTGGAAGTGCCCGGAGCTGCTCGCGCCGACCAGCGGCACCTCGCCGGTGATCTCCCGGACCCCGGCCAGCAGGTCCGGCAGGTGGTAGCGCACCGACCCGTACACGATCACCAGCGCCGGCGGTTCCCCGGCCAGCTCGGCGACCGCAGCGGCCGCCGCCGCCCGGCCGGCGGCGTTGGAACTGGCCGCCTCGCTGGTCCCCACGCCAGCTCGTAATCGATCCTTGTCCGGTTCCGTCATCCGGCGCCCCCCGTTTCGCCGTGCGGTCAAGAGGTTTCATGATCTCACACAGCGTGACCAGGGACTGCCGTTAGTGACGGGCGCCACCGAACCCGAGCGCCGCGGCCAGCCCGAGCGCGCTGCGCGGGGCGTACGCCACCCGCCAGACCCCGCCGTGGGCGGCGTTCGCCGCCTCGTCCCGCCACGGGTGTTCCCGGGGCGGCGCCGGGTTCCGCAGGTCGTGCACGAGCAGCGCGGCCATCAGCGTGTTGCTGGTCGGCGGGTCGAACACCTCAACCCCGAACAGGTGCGCGCCGGCGTAGGCGGCGGCGAGCACCCGGTTGCGTAGCACCGACCGGGTCCGGGTCATCGGCGCGACGGTGAGGCTGACCGTGCCGCCGGCCGCCCGGGTCGCGGTCGCCCGCCACCGTTGGATCCGCTTGGCGAGCGCGTAGTTCGGCCCCTGCTGCCGGACCAGGCAGTCGATGATCCCCGGATCGGCGCCGGGCGGATAGTTGCGGCGCAGCAGCCGGCCGGCCGACAGCCAGCGGGCCGACCGGCCGAGCAGCGACCGGCCCCGGAATGCCCGGTTGGCGTGCTCGACCGCCGCGGCCGGCACCGCGTACACGTCGGTCGGGGTGGCCAGGAACGACAGCGCGGTGTCCGGCCGCTGCCCCAGCAGGTGCCGGCTGAGCGCGTCGCAGGCGGCGACCACCCGGACGTGGGTGGCGCCGTCGGCGTAGGCGTAGTTGCCGAGCACCAGCCGCCGGTCGGGGCCGAACCCGAGCAGCCAGTCGGCGACCGCCGGCGCGTCGTGCAGCAGGTCGGCGCCGGGCTGGTCGCCCCGCACCGGCACGTGCAGCCGGCCGGCGTACCGGCTCGCCAGCTCCCGCAGCCGGCTCCAGATCGCCGGCCGGGGCAGGTCGACCGCGACCACCTCGCCGCCCCACCGCAGCAGCGAGTGGACCGGCCCCATCTCGGCGCCGGCGCCGAGCACCACCACCCGCAGGTCGGACAGGTCCAGCCAGGCCGGGTTGTCGACCACCCGGCCGACCGCCTCGGCGCAGGACGGCTCGATCACCCCGGCCTCGACCCAGGCGTCGAGCTGCCGGAGCAGCGCCTCACCGCGCAGCCGCTGGCCCCGGTACGGCAGCGACAGCTCCCGCTCGGGCGGGGCCTCGCCGGTGACCGTGGCGGTGGCCAGCGGCTCGCCGGCCGGCCAGCCCTCGGGGAACGCCTCGGCCAGCGCCAGCTCCTTGCCGTCGGGCAGCCGCACCCGCAGCCGTTCGAACAGCGAGCCGAGCCCGTCGGTGGCGATCCGGCGGGCCGCGTCCGGGGACTGCAACCCGGCCTCCACCAGCCGCCGGAAGTGCAGCAGGTAGTTGGTGCGCCAGCTGGTCTCGTGCTCGGCCGCCCGGGCCCCGACCGGGTCGGCCGCCCGCAGCGCGTCGGCCACCACCGCCCGGCCCAGCGCCGAGCTGCTGCGCCGGCCGTCCTCGCCGCTGACCGGGAACACCACGCCCGACGGTTCCGCCATGCTCGTCCTTACCGGTCCGCCGCGGTCCGCCGGAGCGCCGCCAGGATCCGCTCGGTGACCGCGTCCGGGTCGATCTCGCTGACGTCCACCACCAGGTCGGCGACCTGCTGGAACCAGCGGGCCCGCTGCTCCCGCTGCCGGGTCAGCATCACCACCGGGTCCGGGTGGTAGTGCGGCCGGTGGTCGCCGCCGGGCCCGATCCGGGCCGCGAGCACCGCCGGTGGCGCGTCCAGCCAGATCACGTAGGCGTTGCCGAGCGCCGCCCGGGTGGCCGGGTCCTCGACCACGCTCGCGGCGGCCGCGATCACCGCCGGCGGCCGGGCCGCCAGCCCTTTCCGTACCACCGCTGCCTCGCGCTCGTGCAGGACGTCGGCGCCGTAGCGCGCGACCTGTTCCGCGGCGGTCTGCCCGTACTCGGCCTCCAGGCCCCAGTCGCTGTCCCGGAACTGCCGGCCCAGCGCCGCCGCCAGCCGGGTGCCGACGCTGGTCTTGCCCGACCCCATCAGGCCGACCAGGACGATCGGCTCGGCGATCGCCGGCTCGTCGGTTCCGCCGGTCACGCCGGAACCGAGACGCCGACCCCGCCCCGGGTGTCGGCGCCGTACCGTTGCTTCTCAGCGGCCAGGTCCAGCGGCCGGAGCGTGGACCGGGCCGCGATCGCCTGCTCGTCGAGCAGGTCGGCCGGGACCAGCCAGACCACCTCGAACTCGATCCCGTCCGGGTCCTTGCCGTACAGGCTCTTGGTGGTGCCGTGGTCGGTGCTGCCGACCAGCGCGCCCGCCTCGGTGAGCCGCTGGGCGATCTGCTCCAGGGTGGTCAGCGTGTCCACCTCCCAGGCCAGGTGGTAGAGCCCCGGCCTCGGGCCGGCGGGCGGGGCCGGCTGCCCCAGCTCGAACAGGCCGAGGTCATGGTCGTTGGTGGAGTCCGGCGCCCGCAGGAACGCCGCCCGCAACCCGGGTGGCGCGATCGGCACCGGCTCGAACCCGAGCACCTCGCGGTAGAACGCGACACTGCGGTCGAGGTCGCTGACGAACAGGACGGCGTGGTTGAGGCGGGTGACTCCCATGACTGCGATCCTCCCGGATTGTCCGACCTCTACGGTAGCCTCCGCGCATGATCGACTTGCTGCCGCGGCTGCGCGCGATCTGCCTGGCGTTGCCGGAGGTGACCGAGCGGCTCAGCCACGGCGCGCCGACCTGGTTCGTCCGGGACAAGAAGACCTTCGTGATGCTGTGGGAGCACGGCCACCACCGGGACGAGTTCCCGCACCTGTGGTGCGCGGCGCCGGCCGGTGCGCAGCAGGAGCTGATCGCGGTCGCGCCGGACCGGTTCTTCCGGCCGCCGTACGTCGGCCATCGCGGCTGGCTCGGGGTCCGGTTGGACGGCGAGCTGGATTGGGACGAGCTCGCCGAGCTTTGCCAGGACGCGTACCGGACGGTCGCACCGGCCAAGCTGGTGGCTCGGCTGGACGGTGTCGGACCGGGCGGTTAGCCTGCCGGCCGTGGCTCGATCCGAACAAGCGTGGCAACCGAGCCTGCTCGCCCAGCTCGACGACCCGCTGATGGTCAACCTGGCGGAGGTCACGTTCGTCGTGCTCGACCTGGAGACCACCGGCGGCGCGCCGGACGGCAACGGGATCGTCGAGGTTGGAGCGGTCAAGGTGCGCGGCGGCGAGGTGCTCGGCGAGCTGGCGACGCTGGTCGACCCGGACGCGCCGCTGCCGGCGTTCGTGTCGGCGCTGACCGGGCTCACCTCGCGCCGGCTGGCCGGGGCGCCGCCGATCACCGCGGTGCTGCCGACCCTGCTGGAGTTCCTCGGCGACGCGGTGCTGGTCGCCCACAACGCGCCGTACGACGTCGGGTTCCTCAAGGCGGCCTGCGAGGCGCACGGCTACGAGTGGCCGAAGCCGGTGGTGCTGGACACCGCGGCGCTGGCCCGGCGGGTGCTGATGGCCGACGAGGTGCACAACCGGCGGCTCGCCACCCTCGCCAAGCACTTCCACGCCACCACCGAGCCGATCCACCGGGCGCTCGCCGACGCCCGGGCCACTGTGGACGTCCTGCACGGGCTGATCGCCCGGCTCGGCGGGTACGGGGTGTTCACGCTGCGGGACACGGTGGAGTTCGTGAAGGCGATCAGCCCGCAGCAGCGGCGCAAGCGCAACCTCGCCGACGGGCTGCCGCACGCGCCCGGCGTCTACCTGTTCCGGGGGGTTGACGGGAAGGTGCTCTACGTCGGCACCTCCGGCGACATCGCGACCCGGGTCCGCAGCTACTTCACCGCCGCCGAGAAACGCGGCCGGATCAAAGAGATGCTCGCCGCCGCCGACCGGGTGGAGGCGGTCGAGTGCGCGCACGCGCTGGAGGCGCAGGTCCGGGAGATCCGGCTGATCCACGCCTGGTCGCCGCCGTACAACCGGCGCTCCCGGCGGCGGCCGGTCTGGTGGCTGAAGCTCACCGCCGAGCCGTACCCGCGGCTGTCGCTGGTCCGGGCGGCCCGCCCGGACGGCTCGACCTACCTCGGTCCGTTCCGGTCCCGGCAGGCCGCCGAGACCGCCGCCGCCGGCGTGTACGACGCGGTGCCGCTGCGCCGGTGCACGCCGCGGCTGTCGCCGCGGAAGCCGACGCCGGCGTGCGCGCTCGCCGAGCTGGGTCGCTGCCTGGCCCCGTGCCAGCTCGCGGTCACCGTCGAGGAGTACGGGCAGCGGGCGGCCGAGCCGGTCCGGGCGGCGTTCGTCGGTGACCCGGGCCCGGTGGTGGCCGCGCTGCAGACCCGGATCGAGCGGCTGGCCGCCGCCGCCCGGTATGAGGACGCGGCCCAGGTGCGGGAACGGCTGGCGATGCTGCTGCGGGCGAGCATTCGGCGGCAGCGGCTGCTCGGGTTCGCCGGCATCGAGGAGGTGTGCGCGGCCCGGCCGGCCGGCGGCGGCTGGGAGCTGGCGGTGATCCGGCACGGCCGGCTCGCCGGCGCCGGCTACGCCAAGCCCGGGGTCCACCCGCGCCGGGTGCTGGACGCGGTCCGGGCCACCGCCGAGACCGTGCTCGACGCCGACAGTCCGGCCACTGTGGAGGAGACCGAACGGGTTCTGGACTGGTTGGACCGGCCCGAAACCCGGCTGGTCGAGCTGTCCGCCCAGTGGGCATCCCCGGTCAACGGCGCCGCCCGGTTCACGGCGCTCCTCAACCAGCTCGAAACCGCCCGTAGCTACGGTGGGGCTGGCCTGGACTAGCCGCCGGACCGGCCGGCGAGGCCGGCTTCGTAGGCGGCGATCACCAGCTGGGCCCGGTCGCGGGCATCGAGTTTGGACAGCAGGTTGCCGATGTAGGTCTTGACGGTGCCGATCGTGATGTGCAGCTGT
>DATCKZ010000078.1:0-67431 GCA_036564175.1 Natronosporangium sp. | reverse complement strand
GCTCCCGCTGTCCATCGGGGACGGTGAGCTGGCGACGACCGCGACCACGGTGGTGAGCGTGCCGGAGATCTTCAACTACTGGCTGCAGGCGGGCCGGATCGACGTCGGGTTCCTCGCCGCCGCCCAGCTGGACCGGTTCGCCAACATCAACACCACCGTGATCGGTTCCGACTACCGGCACCCGGATGTCCGGCTCCCCGGTGCCGGCGGCGCCCCGGAGATCGCCGCCTCCTGCCAGGAGGTGTTCATCATGGCCGGCCACCGCCGGCGCACCTTCGTGGAACGGGTGGACTTCGTCACCTCGGTCGGCCATGGCGACGGACCCGGCGCCCGGCAGCGGCTCGGCCTCCGAGGCCGCGGGCCGGTGCTGGTCATCACCGACCTCGGCGTGCTCGAGCCCGACCCAAAGACCTGCGAGCTGACGCTGACCCGGATCCACCCCGGAGTGGACGTGGCCGACGTCCGCGCCGCCACCGGCTGGGAGCTGCGGATCGCCGACCCGCTGCAGGTCACCGAACCACCCACCGGGCAGGAGCTGACCCTGCTCCGGAACCTGAAGAAGGGGTTGCCGACATGACCTCTGTAGACAGTGACGTGCATCCGCCGCTGGCCTGGCCAGCGTACAAGTCCACTGTGCTACGCGCGCCGAAGCGGCGGCTGGTGACCATCCCGCGCACCATCAGCGAAGGCACCGGACCGGTCACCGAGGCGCTCCTCGGTGACCACGAGCTCGGGCCGTACGACCACGACCTCACCCGGCAGCACGACGGTGAGCCGCTCGGCGAGCGGATCATCGTGCACGGCCAGGTCCGGGACGCCTCCGGCCGGCCGATCCCGAACAGCCTGGTGGAGGTCTGGCAGGCGAACGCCGCCGGCCGCTACCCGCACCACGCCGACCGGCACCCCGCCCCGCTGGACCCGAACTTCACCGGGGTCGGGCGCTGCCTCACCGACGCCGAGGGACGCTACCGGTTCATCACCATCAAGCCGGGGGCGTACCCGTGGCGCAACCACGACAACGCCTGGCGGCCGGCGCACATCCACTTCTCGCTGTTCGGCCGGGCGTTCACCCAGCGGCTGGTCACCCAGATGTACTTCCCCGGCGACCCGCTGTTCGACCAGGACCCGATCTTCAACTCGGTGCCGGAGCCCGCCCGGCCGGCCCTGATCTCGCAGTTCGACCTGTCGGCGACGGTACCGGAGTGGGCGCTCGGGTACCGGTTCGACATCGTGCTCGGCGAGACCCCGTTCGAGGAGGGCGCCTGATGCTCACCCCGTCGCAGACCGTCGGCCCGTTCTTCAGCCAGGCCCTGCCGTGGCCGCGCGGACCGCTGGTGGTCCCGGAGGGCACCCCGGGCGGGATCTGGGTACGCGGCCGGGTGCTCGACGGCGCCGGTGAACCGGTGCCGGACGCGCTGATCGAGACCTGGCAGGCCGACCCGGCCGGCCGGTACGACCACCCGGACGGGTTCCGCGGGTTCGGCCGCTGCCCCACCGACGAGGCCGGCAACTGGGCGATCCACACCGTCAAGCCCGGCCCGGTGCCGTGGCCGGACGGCGGCAACCAGGCCCCGCACCTCGTGCTCTCCGTGTTCGCCCGCGGCCTGCTCAACCGGGTCATCACCCGGGTCTACTTCGCCGACGAGCCGAACGACGCCGATCCGGTCCTGTCTAAGCTGCCTGAAGCGGACCGGGCCACGCTGATCGCCGAGCCGGCCGGCGACGGCTACCGGTTCGACATCCGGCTGCAGGGGGAGCATGAGACCGTCTTCTTCGCTGTTCGATGAGATCGTCGCGCGGGGCGAGGTCCGGGCCGCGGTCGCCGACCAGGCCTGGCTCGCCGCCCTGCTCGACGCCGAGGCCGGGTTGGCGCGGGCGCAGGCCCGGCTCGGGCTGATCCCGGCCACCGCCGGGGAGGCGATCACCGCCGCCGCCACCCCGGACCGGTACGACATCGGCGCGCTCGCGGCCGCCGCCGCCGGCCCCGGCAACCCGGTACTGCCGCTGGTGCGCGCGCTGCGCGAGGCGGTCGGGCCGGCCACCGCCGAGTATGTCCACTCCGGAGCGACCAGCCAGGACATCCTCGACACCGCCGCGATGCTGGTGGCACACCGGGCACTCGGGCCGCTGCTGGACGACCTCGACACCGCGGCGACCGCGGCCGCCACGCTCGCCCGTACCCACCGCGACACCCCGATGGCCGGCCGGACCCTGCTGCAGCAGGCGCTGCCGACCACCCTGGGCCGGGTGGCCGCCGGCTGGCTGGCCGCGCTCGCCGAGGCCGCCGCCGGCCTGCGGCGGGTCCGCGACACCCGGCTGGCGGTCCAGCTCGGTGGCGCCACCGGTACGCTGGCCGGGCTCGGACCGGTCGAGCTGATCGAGGTGTACGCCGCGGAGCTCGGGCTGGCCGCACCGCTGTTGCCCTGGCACACCGACCGGACCCGGATCGCCGAGCTCGCCGGCGCGCTCGCGACCGCCGCCGGCGCGGTCGGCAAGGTGGCCCGCGACCTCACCCTGCTGGCCCAGTCCGAGGTCGGCGAGGTCGCCGAGGCAGCGCCCGG
Organism: Natronosporangium sp.; assembly: GCA_036564175.1. Lineage (GTDB taxonomy): Bacteria > Actinomycetota > Actinomycetes > Mycobacteriales > Micromonosporaceae > Natronosporangium. The sequence continues at coordinate 64,870 of DATCKZ010000078.1, read as the reverse complement.
CGGCTCCTCGGCGATGCCGCACAAGCGCAACCCGATCGCCGCGATCTGCGCGGTGGGGTGCGCGGCCCAGGCACCGGGGCTGGCCGCCACCCTCTACGCCGCGATGGTCCACGAGCACCAGCGGGCGGCCGGCGCCTGGCACGCCGAGTGGCGGCCGCTGCGGGAGCTGCTGGTCAGCACCGGCTCGGCCGCCGCCTGGCTGGCCGCCAGCCTGACCGGCCTGACCATCGACCAGGCAGCGCTCAGCCGAAACCTCAACCAGCTGTTGGCCACCGCCGGCCTCGCCGAACCGGACCTCGGCGCGGCCGGCGTGCTGGTCGACCGCGCCCTCGCCACCTGGGAGCAACGGTGACTGTCGAACTGCGCCACACCGTCGACGGCCCGGCCGACGCGCCGATCCTGGTGCTCGGCCCGTCGCTCGGCACCACCACCGCGATCTGGCAGCCGCAGCTGCCGGCGCTGGTGCAGCGGTTCCGGGTGGTGCGGTACGACCACCGCGGTCACGGCCGGTCGCCGGGCCCGCCCGGCCCGTACCGGATCGACGACCTCGGCGGTGACCTGCTCAGGCTGCTCGACCGGCTGGGGGCCGAGCGGGTCCGGCTCGCCGGCATCTCGCTCGGCGGGGCGGTCGCCGGCTGGCTCGCCGGCACCGCGCCGGACCGGGTCGACCGGCTGGCGATGCTCGCCACCTCGCCCCGGTTCGGCACCCCGGAGGCGTGGGTCGAGCGGGCCGCCACGGTCCGCGCCGCCGGGATGGCCGCGATCGCCGACACCGTGATCGGCCGCTGGTTCACCGACGGCTTCGCCACCCGGCACGCCGGGGTGGTCGGCTGGGTCCGCCAGCAGCTGGTCACCACCCCGCCGGAACCGTACGCCGCCTGCTGCGCCGCCCTGGAGACCCTGGACCTCTCCCCCGTGTTCCCCGCGGTCACCGCCCCGACGCTGGTGCTGGCCGGCGCCGACGACCCGGTCTCGCCGCCCGAGCACGCCCGGGCGATCGGGGCGGCGATCCCGGGCGCCCGGGTCGAGGTGGTGCCGGACGCCGCCCACCTGCTCAATGTCGAGCAACCCGACCGGGTCACCACCGCCCTCCTCGACTTCTTCGGAGCCGCTGATGGATAAGCCGCAGACCGACGACCTCACTCAAGCCGGCGAGGCGATCCGCCGCCGGGTGCTCGGCGACGCGCACGTCGACCAGTCGCAGGCCGCGGCGACCGAGTTCACCGCCCCGTTCTACGATTACGTGACCCGGTCCGCGTGGGGCGGGGTGTGGGCCCGGCCCGGCCTCGACCTGCGTACCCGTAGCTGCCTGACGCTGGCGATCCTGGCCGCGCTGCGGTGCGAGCAGGAGCTCGCGATGCACGTCGAGGCGGCGATCGGGCTCGGGGTCACGCCGGTCGAGATCCGCGAGGTGCTGCTGCACGCGACCGCCTACGCCGGCGCCCCGGCCGGCAACGCGGCGTTCGCGGTCGCCGCCCGTACCCTCGCCGAACTGGGCATCGAGGTGTCATGACCCGCAATCCGGACTTCGTGCAGTCGCTCCAGCGCGGGCTGGCGGTGATCCGTGCCTTCGACGCCGACCATCCGGAGCTGACGCTCAGCGAGGTGGCCGCGCGCACCGGGGTCACCCGGGCCACCGCTCGCCGGTTCCTGCTCACCCTCGCCGAGCTGGGCTACGTGCGTACCGACGGGCGCTACTTCTCGCTCACCGCTAGGGTGCTGGAGCTCGGGTACGCGTACCTGTCCAGCCTCTCGCTGCCGCAGGTCGCCGAGCCGCACCTGGAGGCACTGGTCGCCGAGGTGCACGAGTCCTCGTCGATGTCGGTGCTGGACGGCCCGGACATCGTCTATGTCGCCCGGGTCCCGGTCAGCCGGATCATGACCGTGGCGATCAGCGTCGGCACCCGGTTCCCCGCGTACGCCACCTCGATGGGCCGGGTACTGCTCGCCGGCCTGCCGGACGACGAGCTGGCCGCGCACCTGCCGAACGGCGCGCTCAGCCGGCTCACCAGCCGCACCATCGACTCGCTCGATTCGCTGCGGGCCGAGCTGGCGCGGGTCCGGGCACAGGGCTGGGCGCTGGTCAACCAGGAGCTGGAGGAGGGGCTGCGGGCGATCGCCGCACCGGTCCGCGACCCGGCCGGCCGGGTGGTCGCCGCGGTCAACATCTCGGCCCACGCCACCCGTACGCTCGAGTCGATGCGGCGGGACCTGCTCCCGCCGCTGCTCGCCACCACCGCCAAGATCGAAGCTGACCTCAAAGCCGCCGCCCCACGATCGCGTTGACCGGGCTACTCGACCCGCTCCCGGCCCTCCAACGCGGCCAGCACCAGGTCCCGCAGCATCGCGGCGTTGCGCATCTCCACGTCGGCGGGAAGGTCCGTGGAGCGGTAGGTGGCGCGGAGGCGGAACTCAAGGTTGCCTACCCTGCCGCGGAGCTCGCTCTGCCAGGCGAGAACCGTCGGCAGCTCGCCGTCATCACACGTTGTGTCCGGACCGCAGCCCTCGTACCAGACGAACTCCTCGTGATAGCCGGTCGCCGGTAGCCAATCGTTCAGGTCCGCCGACTCGATCGGCAGCTCATAGTCGGTACTGGGCCACGCATCAGCGATGTCTCGATAGAGCCGGATGGTTCCGCCCAGGACTGCCGAATCCTCAAAGATCACGTCATCCGGATCCTCTTGATCCGCCCGTACGTACGTACACACGTGCAGTATGTGGTCGCCCCGGTCCCAGGCTCCCGCGTTGACCAAGGCGTAAGGATGCTCGTCCACCATCGGGAACGTGTCCAATGACGACACCGGCGGGCAGGGTTCCTCCGGCATCGCGTACACGAACTCAATCGGCGTTGGTGCGGCTGTTGGCGTCGGCGATTCGGTTGGCGACGGTGCCTGGGTTTCGGGCGAGGCCGCCGGATCCGGTGGCTCCTCTGGTGATGTGCACCCCACCATTACCAGCAGGGCGCTGGTGGCCACCACCGCGGCTACCCGCACCGGTCGTGGCGAGCGCCCCGGAGTGCTGTGCATCGCCGGCTTACCGTCGCGGCTCATCGTTGCCCTCAATCACGTACTCCACGTCAGTGCCCGAGCCCGGCGCCACGTCGGAGTTCGCACCCGGCCGGCTACCGCCACCGAGCGCCGGGTGGCCCTCGTAGGGGTCGTAGTCGCCCCGGTCGGTCTCCGCCGCGTATTCCTCCGGGTCGATGCTGGGGTCGTAGGCAGCGACACCCCCACCCGGCCAGTCCCACTCCTCCATGAATTGTTCAAATGCCTCGGCCTGCGATTCGTCGACCGCTACGTAGGCTTCGGCTGCCTGCCGGACCTGCTCACCGGCGACCAGGTAGCGGCCGCAGGTGGTCTCGAGGAACCCTGCGAGCTGGTCGCGTAGCTCCAGCACGATCCGGTCGGCATCGGTCGCGGTGCCGTCCTTGCCCGCCAAGTGCCGGTCAGCCTCCGACGTGACCGCAATGGTCGGCAGCAGGTCACCGTATCGCTTGCCGGCCCTGTAGCAGCCGGCGGCGATCTCAAGCACGTGGCCAATCTCGGCGGAGAATCCATCGTCCGAGAGCCCCAACTCGTCCCGGTCTCCGTCGGCGTCATTCTGGGTGAGGTCGTAAAGCTCCAGCTCGAAGCTGTGGATTTCGAACAGGTTCCGGCGCAACCTGGACGCCGCGATCAGATAGTCCCACTCGTTGCTATCAACCTTGGCGCTCACCTCGTCGATCTCATCGTTGAGCTGCGCGACGACCTCAGCAAAGTCCTGCGCGTAGCCGACCGTCCGGGTTCCTGTGTCGAGGTTTCTGCCAAGAAACCCAACCAGAAACACCACCGCACCCAGCGCCGCGCCCTTGACGTTCCAGCCGAAGCCGCTCGTGATGCCGGCGCCGATGTCCTGCACGATCTTCCAGTCGTTGGCGCGCGGCGTGGTGACCTTCCCACCAAGCGCCTCGGTCGCCGTCTGGATCGAACGGATCGTGTTGTTGCGCGCTTCTATGATGATCGCCGCCCGATCCGAGTAGAGGTTTGCCAGCGAGCCGGCGAGCCCGGACTGGTTCTCGATTGTCGGGCCTACAGAGTCGAAGAAGTTCGACCTCGCGCGATCTGCCGCCAGCCCCGTCCAACCAGCCCACCAGTGCGAGTCCGCGCCTCTCCCGGTGGCAATTTCTCCGACGATGTTCTCCAGGTCATCTGCGGAAGAGGGACTGAAGTCGACGCCACTTGTGTCGGAACCATCCGCCGGCTTCAGCACCAACTTGCAGCCGACGTCGACAAGCGCATCATGGGCCCTCATCAAGCGCCGGACGTCGTGGTGGTCGAACATCGGCAGGCGATCGAGAAGGTGATCGCATTCGCCCCGTGCCCACTCCTCCACCTGCGCAAGGACACTACCCATACCGCACTCGATGTACGGCGGCACGACCACCAGCTCGCCGTGTGGTCCGGGCACCGGGACGTCCTCCGGCATCCCAGTCGCCCCATCGCAGTCCACCGACTCCAACGAACCGTTCTGACCGCTCTCCGCCCACTCGACATACTTGCACTGGCCAGGAAACCGGAGATGCTCACGAGCAGGGCTGGACCAGTATGCCCACACCGGTCGATAGGTGTGGGGCGAGACCTCCCGCCGGATGACGATGGGGAAATCGTGGTGGCCGCGAACGACCTCGTCGCAGACCTTCTCCCGCCAACGCCGGGTCAGCGCCTCACGAAACTCCCTCAGTGCCTCGGCGACTATCTCGCCGTGATCCGGCCCAGCAAACTGGGGGTCGGCCATCATCCCCCCTTTTGCCTGATTCCCAGAAACTGCCAAGGTCATCAAGAGATGCGCATCTTTCGCTCGAAACTCAGGCGCATGCCGAGGGTAATGACACCCTGCTCAGACTGTCAACAAATGATGACCTTGAGTGACTGGATCTTCAGCCAGCCATGACAAGCCCGACCACGTGCGTGAGTCATGGCGAAAGCCCAGCTAGTCCGCACCAGGGGACCATCGCGCGCGTGCCCCGGGCACACTTGAGGATCCCCCGTACTGACACTATGGCAGGTCCGCTTCGGTCCTAAACCGGCCAGAACTCCCGGTCGAAAACGGCTGGAAATCAGGCGCCGAGCCGGGCCGCGATCGCGGCGACGAACCGGTCCACCGCGCCAGGGTCGAACTCGAGGAACATCGACGGTTCGGCCAGCTCCAGCTCGACCAGCAGCGGCCGGCCGTCCGGGCCCGGGATCAGGTCCACCCGGGCGTAGAGCAGCTGCTCCGGCCCGCCCGGCACCTCGGCCACCACCCGGCGGGCGACCGCCAGCTCGGCCGCCGACGGCACCCGCTCGGTGATCTCCTCCTCGATGTAGAGCCCGGCCACTTCGGCCGCCGGCCCGGTCAGCAGCGGACCCTTCCGGACCGCGTGGCTGTAGCTGAGCCCACCGCGCTGCGGGTCGGCGAAGAACAGCACCGCCGTCTCGCCGTACGTGTCGACCGCTGGCAGGTACGGCTGGACCATCACCAGCCGGCCCTCGCTCTGCAGCCGGGCCACGTGGGCGCTGGCGAGCCGCCGGTGTCCCGGGTCGTCGAGCCGGTAGCGGCCACAGTCCCGGCTGCCGGCACCGACCGCCGGCTTGACCACCCACTCGCCGGACGCCGGCGGAGTCCAGCTGTCGTCCGGGGCGAGCCAGCTGGTGGGTACCACCGGCAGGTCGGCCAGCGACAGCTCCACCAGGTAGCGCTTGTCGGTGTTCCAGGTCACCACGCTCGCCGGGTTCGCCAACCTGGGCACGGTCGCCGCCCAGGCCAGGAACTCCTTGCGGCGTTCCGGGTAGTCCCAGGTCGACCGGAGCACCGCGAGGTCGAAGCTCGACCAGTCGACCGACGGATCGTCCCAGACCGCGGGTACCGCCTCGACGCCGCGCTCCCGCAGCGGAGCCAGCAGCCGGCGGTCGTCTTCGTGCAGGTCGGGGAACTGCGCACAAGTGACGAGGGCGACCCGGAAGCGGTGCTCCCGGGTCGCCCCACGATGGTCGGACATCATCTTCAGCTGGTCCAGCGCGTCACCGCGCGAGCCGGCGGCGGGACATCGACCGCCACAGGTCGTTGCTGGGCCGCATCTGCGAAATCAGTTCACGCTCCCATGCATTCTCTACCGGTATGCCCGCCGTGGCGCAGGCCTGCCGCGCCACGTCCGTCCCGGGCGCAAATTGGTCTCCCCAGGCTCCGTCATTGCCGACGAGCACGATCCGTGCTCCTCGACGGCCGACATATTCGATGATCGCCTTCGCCCCTTCGTGTCCGGCGGCGAATGCCTTCAAGCCGGCGACGAGGCCACTGGGTGGGGCCTCACCGGCTTCGGGACGCTCCGCGAGGAGCGTGGTATCACCATCTGTCATGCCCGCAGAGTAAGCAGACAGCCGGGGACGACGCGGCATTCTGCGTGTGTTTTGTGATTCCAATTACCTGGCTGGAGACCTGGAATCGCGCCGGCTTTCGCCCGATTTTTCGGTTTAAATGTGGATTGGTCATCGGACGATCAGCGCATCGACCCCTACCGCAACGAACACCAGCGTCAGGTAGCTGGTGGACCAGTGGAAAAGCCGCATTTCGCGCAGTCTGCCGGGGCCGGCGGCGCGCCGGTGCAGCCGGTGCGCCTCCAAAATCAGCAGCCCACCGGCGATCACCGCGACCGCCCCGTAGAGCGGGCTCATCGCCACCGGCCACAAGGCCAGCGAGGCGGCGACCGTCAACCAGCTGTAGGCCACGCTCTCGCCGGTGACCCGGCGGGTGGCGGCGACCACCGGCAGCATCGGCACCCCGGCCCGGGCGTAGTCGTCCCGGAACCGCAGCGCCAGCGCGTAGAAGTGGGGCGGTTGCCAGAAGAAGACGATCGCGAACAGCAGCCACGCCTCGATCGACAGCCCGCCGGTGACCGCCGCCCAGGCGATCAGCACCGGCGCCGACCCGCACGCCCCGCCGAGCACGGTGTTGTACGGGGTACTCCGCTTCAGCCAGAGCGTGTAGACCAGGTCGTAGTACAGGATCGCCCCGAGCGTCAGCGCGGCCGCCAGCAGGTTGGTCAGCGCGAGCATCAGGCCGACCGAGACCACCCCGAGGATCAGCCCGAAGAACAGCACGTTCCGCGGAGTCAGCTCGTGACTCGGCAGCGGGCGCCGGGCGGTGCGCCGCATCACCTTGTCGATGTCGCGGTCGATGAAGCAGTTGATGGTGTTCGCCGCGCCGGCCGCGAGCGCGCCACCGACCAGCACCGCCACCGCCGTCCCCAGCGGCGGCACGCCACGCGCGGCGAGCAGCATGGTCGGCACCGCCGTGATCAGCAGCAGCTCGACGATCCGGGGCTTGGTGAGTGAGATGTACGCCCGGACGGTCGCGCGCCGGGAGCGCCGGACCGGCGCCGGAATCGGTACCGGGCGAGGCGGGACCCTGACAACATCCGGCGGGGCTGCGACCGTGCTCACCGGGTCAGGGTACGCGAGTGAGATCGGCCACCAGCGCGAACCCCACGCCGCTGTGGGCGGGGCCGCTCGGCGCGGATACCACCCCCGAGCACGCCCGCGTCCGGTGGCTCCCCCGGCAAGGTCATTACCTCGGCATTGGCGACGACCGCCGCGCGCCCCGCGCTCGCTGCGGTACGGGCCCGGCGACCCCGCCAGCCCTGCCCATTTGGGCGACCCACCTGTTGGTATCGGGGGTCAGACTTCCGCGCACGGCGATAGGCTCGGGGCGGCGATGATACGTACCCATACGCGAGAACCATCATCACGATCGAGCCGGGAGCCTGACACGTGACCAACTCTTCCCCACTGTCCTGGACCGACCTGGACCGTCGCGCCGTCGACACCGTACGGGTGTTGGCGATGGACGCCGTGCAACGCGCTGGCAACGGTCATCCGGGTACGGCGATGAGCCTCGCCCCCGCCGCCTACCTACTCTTCCAGCGGCTGATGCGGCACGACCCGAGCGATCCGAACTGGGCCGGCCGGGACCGGTTCGTGCTGTCCGCCGGGCACTCCAGCCTGACCCTCTACATCCAGCTCTTCCTGTCCGGTTACGGGCTGGAACTGGATGACCTGAAGTCACTGCGGCAGTGGGGGTCGCAGACACCGGGCCACCCCGAGCACGGGCACACCCCGGGGGTGGAGACCACCACCGGCCCGCTCGGGCAAGGGATCGCGAACGCGGTCGGGATGGCGATGGCCGCCCGGCGCGAGCGCGGCCTGTTCGACCCGGACGCGGCGGCCGGTGAGAGCCCGTTCGACCACCACATCTGGGTGATCGCCTCGGACGGGGACATCGAGGAAGGGATCAGTCACGAGGCGAGCGCGCTCGCCGGCCATCAGCAGCTCGGCAACCTGATCGTGATCTACGACGACAACCAGATTTCGATCGAGGACGACACCCGGGTCGCGCTCAGCGAGGACGTGCCGGCCCGCTACCGGGCGTACGGATGGCACGTGCAGACGGTCGACTGGCGGCGCGGACCGGCCGACAGTGGCACGTACCACGAGGACATCGAGGCCCTCTACCAGGCGCTACTGGCGGCGAAGGCGGAGACCGGCCGGCCGTCGTTCATCGCGCTCCGGACGATCATCGCCTGGCCGGCCCCGAACAAGCAGAACACCGGCAAGGCGCACGGCTCCGCGCTGGGCGCCGAGGAGGTGGCGGCGACCAAGCGGGTGCTCGGGTTCGACCCGGCGGTGGACTTCCCGGTCGAGCCGGAGGTGCTCGCCCACGCCCGGCAGGTGGCTGACCGGGCCAAGCAGGCCCGGGCGGCCTGGCAGGAGCAGTTCGACCGGTGGGCGCAGGCCAACCCGGAGCGGAAGGCGCTGTACGACCGGCTGGCCACCCGGAGCCTGCCGGCCGGCTGGGCCGACGCGCTGCCGACCTTCGACGCCGACCCGAAGGGAATGGCCACCCGGGCGGCCTCCGGCAAGGTGCTGAACGCGCTCGCCGGGGTGCTGCCGGAGCTGTGGGGTGGCTCGGCCGACCTGGCCGAGAGCAACAACACCACCATGGCCGGCGAGCCGTCGTTCATCCCGGCCGAGTTCTCCACCAAGGAGTTCCAGGGCCATCCGTACGGCCGGACTCTCCACTTCGGGGTGCGCGAGCACGCGATGGGCGCGATCCTCAACGGGATCGCGCTGCACGGCGGCACCCGCCCGTACGGCGGCACCTTCCTGATCTTCAGCGACTACATGCGACCGGCGGTCCGGCTGGCCGCGCTGATGAAGCTGCCGGTGGTGTACGTATGGACGCACGACTCGGTCGGGCTGGGTGAGGACGGGCCGACCCACCAGCCGGTGGAGCACCTCAGCGCGCTGCGCGCGATCCCCGGGCTGGACGTGGTCCGGCCCAGCGACGCCAACGAGGTCGCCTGGGCCTGGCGGGCGGCGCTGGAGCACACCGACCGGCCGACCGCGCTGTGCCTGACCCGGCAGGCGATCCCGGTGCTGGACCGCAGCAACCTGGCGCCGGCCGAGCAGATGCTGCGCGGCGGCTACGTGCTCGCCGAGGCGAGCGGCGGGTCGCCGTCGGTGATCCTGATCGGGACCGGCTCGGAGGTGCAGCTGTGCCTCGCCGCCCGGGAGCGGCTGGAGGCCGACGGGGTGCCGACCCGGGTGGTGGCGATGCCGTGCCAGGAGTGGTTCCGGGCACAAGACCCGGCGTATCGCGAATCAGTCCTGCCCAGCGGGGTACGGGCACGGGTAAGCGTGGAGGCCGCGGTGGCGATGTCCTGGCACGACCTGGTCGGTGACGCCGGCGAGTGCGTGAGTCTGGAACATTTCGGTGCCAGCGCGCCGTTCCAGGTGATATTCGAGCAGTTCGGGTTCACTCCGGAACGGGTGGTGGCGGCCGCCCGCAAGACGCTCGAGCGTGTGCAGAAGGAGGCGACGCACCATGACTGACCGGCTCGGCGAGCTCTCGGCGGCCGGGGTTTCGGTCTGGCTGGACGACTTGTCCCGGGAACGGCTCGTGACCGGGAACCTGGACCAGCTGCGGCGGGAGCACCACGTGGTCGGGATCACGTCCAACCCGACCATTTTCGCCACCGCCCTCGCGAAATCCGATGTGTATGACGAGCCGCTGCGCGATCTGGCGGTGCAGGGGGTGGGCGCCGACGAGGCGGCCCGGCTGATCACCACCTTCGACGTCCGGTGGGCGTGCGACGTGATGCGGCCGGCGTACGACGCCTCCAACGGGGTGGACGGTCGGGTCTCGATCGAGGTCGACCCGCGCCGGGCGTACCAGACCGAGGCGACCGTCGCCGAGGCGAAGCTGCTGTGGTGGATGGTGGACCGGCCGAACCTGTTCATCAAGATCCCGGCGACCGAGCCGGGGCTGCCGGCGATCACCGAGACGCTGGCGGCCGGGATCAGCGTCAACGTCACGCTGATCTTCTCGTTGCAGCGGTACGAGCAGGTGATGGACGCGTTCCTGACCGGCCTGGAGCGGGCCAAGGCGAACGGCCACGACCTGTCCCAGATCGCCTCGGTCGCCTCGTTCTTCGTGTCCAGGGTGGACACCGAGGTGGACAAGCGGCTGGACAAGCTGGGCACCGGCGGCGAGCTGCGGGGCAAGGCGGCGATCGCCAACGCGCAGCTGGCCTACCAGCGCTATCAGAAGGTGTTCACGTCGGACCGGTGGCGGGCACTCGCCGACGCCGGCGCCCGGCCACAGCGGCCACTGTGGGCATCGACGTCCACCAAGAACCCGGACTACCGGGATGTGATGTACGTCGAGCAGCTGATCGCGCCGGGGGTGGTGAACACCATGCCGGAGGCGACGCTGCGGGCCTACGCCGACCACGGCGAGACCCAGCCGGACACGGTCACCGGCCAGTTCGCCGCCGCCCAGCAGGTGCTCGACGACCTGGCGAGCCTCGGCATCGACTACGACGACGTGGTGGCGGTGCTGGAGCGGGAAGGCGTCGAGAAGTTCGAGGCGAGCTGGCAGGAGCTGCTCAAGACGGTGGAGACCCAGCTGGGGGCGGCGAAGTGACCACCGAGGAGGCGCCGGCCGGGACCGAAGCCGCCGCTGGCCTCGCGGTGACCGGCGCCGGCGCGCTGCCGGGCTATGGCTCGGTGCGGTCGAAGCTGGTCGCCGACGGGGTGCCCGGGCTGCTGGTGGCGAAGGACCCGACCCTGTGGGGGCCGGCCGCCGACTCCGAGGCGAAGATCCGGCTCGGCTGGGTGGACACGACGCGGCGCAGCCGGCAGCTGCTCAACCAGCTCGCCGAGCTCACCGCCGAGCTGCCCGACCTGGACCACGTGGTGCTGGCCGGGATGGGCGGCTCGTCGCTCGCGCCGGAGGTGATCACCCGCACCCTGGACAAGCCGCTGACCGTGCTCGACACCACCGACCCCGGGCAGGTCCGGGCGGCACTGGCGGACCGGCTGGACCGGACCGTGGTGGTGGTGTCCAGCAAGTCGGGTACCACCGTGGAGACCGACAGCCACCGCCGGGCGTACTGGCAGGCGTTCCTCGACGCCGGGCTGTCGGAGGCGGAGGCTGGCCGGCGGTTCGTGATCGTCACCGACCCGGGCTCGCCGCTGGCCGAGACCGGCCGGCAGATGGGCGCCACGGTGGTGCTCGCCGACCCGGACGTCGGCGGCCGGTACTCGGCGCTCACCGCGTTCGGGCTGGTGCCGGCGGCGCTGGCCGGGGTGGACGTGGTGGAGCTGCTCGACCAGGCCGAGGCGCTGGCCGGCACGCTGGCCGGCGCCGAGGACAACCCGGCGCTGGCGCTCGGCGCCGCGCTCGGCGCCGCCGCCCTGCACGGCCGGGACAAGGTGGTGCTGGTCGACGACGGCACCGGCATCGTCGGGCTCGGCGACTGGGCCGAGCAGCTGCTCGCCGAGTCGACCGGCAAACAGGGCCGCGGCTTGCTGCCGGTGGTGGTCGAGGCGCCGGACGCGCCCGGCGTCACCGGCGAGGACGTACTCACGGTCACGGTCGGCGGGTCGCTGCCGCCGGGCGCGGTGCCGGGCGGCGGGGTGCGCCCGCACCTCGCGGTCAACGGGCCGCTCGGGGCGCAGTTCCTGGCCTGGGAGTTCGCCACCGCGCTGGCCGGCCGGATCATCGGGATCAACCCGTTCGACCAGCCGAACGTGACCGAATCCAAGGACAACACCAACGCGATCCTGGCCAGCGGGCTGCCGCCGGAGCAGCCGGCCGCGGTGGACGGCGCCGTCCAGCTCTACGGCACGCCGGCCAGCACCGTCTCCGACGCGCTTCGCGAGCTCGTTCGCGACACCCAGGGCTACCTGGCGGTGATGGCCTACCTCGACCGGCAGGCCGACGCGGCCGCCGCCGGCCTGCGGGCCCGGCTGGCCCGGGCCACCGACCGGCCGGTCACCTTCGGGTGGGGACCCCGGTTCCTGCACTCGACCGGGCAATACCACAAAGGCGGCCCGCAGGACGGCTCGTTCCTGCAGATCACCGGCGAGGTCACCGACGACCTCGAGGTGCCCGGCAAGCCGTACACGTTCGGCCAGTTGCAGGCGGCGCAGGCCGCCGGCGACCGGCAGGCGCTGGCCAGCCGGGGCCGGCCGGTGCTCCGGCTCCACCTCACCGACCGGGCGGCCGGGATCGCTCAGCTACTCGAGGCAGCGGAAGGGTTGACCTCATGAACCCACGGGTTGACCTTGTGAACCCATTGCGGGACCCGAAGGACCGCCGGTTGCCGCGGATCCCGGAACCGTGCGCCTTGGTGATCTTCGGGGTGACCGGCGACCTGGCCCGGAAGAAGCTGATCCCGGCCGTCTACGACCTGGCGAACCGGGGCCTGTTGCCGCCGGCGTTCGTGATGCTCGGGTTCGCCCGGCGGGACTGGGACCACGGCACGTTCGCCCGGATCGCCAAGGAGTCCGCACAGCAGCACGCCCGGACCCCGTGGCGGGAGGAGGTCTGGGCCCGGCTGGAGAGCAGCACCCGGTTCGTGGGTGGCTCGTTCGACGACGACGCCGCCTTCGACAAGCTCGACGAGACCCTCAACGAGCTGCGCAGCAGCCACGGGATCGGCGGGAACGTGGCGTTCTACCTGTCGATCCCGCCGGCCACCTACCCGGTGGTGCTCAAGCAGCTCGGCCGGACCGGGATGGCCGACAACAACCGGTGCGGCGGCTGGCGCCGGGTGGTGGTGGAGAAGCCGTTCGGCCACGACCTGGCCTCGGCCCGCGAGCTGAACTCGCTGGTCGACGAGGTGTTCACCCCGCCGGACGTGTTCCGGATCGACCACTACCTCGGCAAGGAGACGGTCCAGAACCTGCTCGCGCTGCGGTTCGCGAACACCCTGTTCTATCCGGTGTGGAACAACCGGTACGTCGACTCGGTGCAGATCACGATGGCCGAGGACGTCGGGATCGGCAGCCGGGCCGGGTTCTACGACGCCGCCGGCGCCGCCCGCGACGTCCTGCAGAACCACCTGCTGCAGCTGCTGACGCTGGTCGCGATGGAGGAGCCGACCAGCTTCGACGCCGACGAGATCCGGTACGAGAAGCTCCGAGTGCTGAAGGCGATCTCGCTACCGGAGGACATCGCCACCGGCACCGTCCGCGGGCAGTACCGGCAGGGCTGGGTCGGCGGCCAGCGGGTGGTCGGCTACCTGGACGAGAAGGACGTGCCGCCGGACTCGACCACCGAGACCTACGTGGCGGTCCGGCTCGGGGTGCAGAACCGGCGCTGGGCCGGGGTGCCGTTCTATGTCCGGGCCGGCAAGCGGCTGCCGCGCCGGGTCACCGAGCTCGCGGTGATGTTCAAGCGGGCACCGCACCTGCCATTCCAAGCCACCGATGTGGAGATGCTGGGCCAGAACCAGCTGGTGATCCGGGTCCAGCCGGAGGAGGGCGTGGTGCTCAAGTTCGGCTCCAAGGTGCCGGGGACCACCATGGAGCTGCGGGACATCGCGATGGACTTCCAGTACGGCGAGGCGTTCACCGAGTCCAGCCCGGAGGCGTACGAGCGGCTGGTGCTGGACGTGCTGATCGGCGACAGCACGCTGTTCCCGCACGCCGACGAGGTGGAGCAGAGCTGGCGGGTGATCGACCCGCTGGAGGAGGCGTGGCAGGGCACCAAGCCGGAGCCGTACCGGGCCGGCGAGTGGGGGCCGCGGGCCGCCGACGAGCTGCTCGCCCGGGACGGCCGGGCCTGGAGGCGGGCATGACCGGGCGGCCGGCAAATGTCGACTTCGGACCGGTAGCGGGAGGCGGCTCATGACGGCGCTGTGGGACACGACCGGGACCGAGGTGGTCCGCGAGCTCGCGGCGGCCCGGCGCAACGACGGGGTCACCAGCGGGCTGGCGCTGACCCTGGTGGCGGTGGTGGACGAGCGGCCGGAGGCCCGGAGCACCCCGGTGAAGGCGGTGGAGGACGCGGCGACCATCGCCGCCGCCGCCCACCCGTGCCGGATCCTGGTGGTCACCCGGTCGCCGGTCGGCACGACCAGCGCACCGGATCGGCTGGACGCCGAGATCGTGGTCGGTGGCCGGCTCGGCCCGTGCGAGGCGGTGATCATGCGGATGCAGGGGCGGCTGGCGTTGCACGCCGAGTCGGTGGTGATGCCGCTGCTCGCCCCGGACGTACCGGTGGTCACCTGGTGGCACGGCCCGCCGCCGGAGCAGATCAGCACCGACCCGCTCGGCGTGGTCGCCGAGCGGCGGATCACCGACGTCGCGCAGGCCGACGATCCGGTCGCCGCGCTGCACCAGCGGGCGGTCGACTACGCCGCCGGTGACACCGACCTGTCCTGGACCCGGATCACCGGCTGGCGGACGCTGGTCGCCGGCGCGCTGGACCCGACCGGCGATACCGTCCCGGAGGTGGTCGGGGCGACCGTGGTGGCACCGGCCTCGGATGCCAGCGCGGCGCTGCTCAGTGGCTGGCTCGCCGCCCGGCTCGGGATCGATCCGGTCCGCGAGGACGCGCCGGCCGGGCCCGGCCCGGATGCCATCAGCGCGGTCCGGCTCCAGCTCACCACCGGCCAGGAGATCACGATCACCCGGCAGGACGGGGCGGCCCTGATGCATCGGCCCGGCCAGCAGGACCGCCGACTGCCGCTGCTCACCCGAACGCTCGGCGAGGAGCTCGCCGAGGAGTTGCGCCGGCTCGACCCGGACCAGACCTACGCCGCGGCCCTGTCGGCCGCCACCGGGGTGCCGGGGCTGCAGCGCCGGCCGGCCGGCCGCGTCCACACCTGGGTGGACCCGGCGGTGACCGCGGCATGAGTACGGACGTCGTGGTCCACGCGGACCCGGAGGTACTCGCGCAGACGGTGGCCGCCCGGTTACTGGTCAGCCTGGTCGACGCGCAGGCCAAGCGCGGCGAGGCGAGCCTGGTGCTGACCGGCGGCCGGGTAGCGGCCACCGTCTACCGGGCGGTGGCGGCGAGCCCGGCCCGGCACGCGGTCGACTGGTCCCGGGTCTCGGTGTGGTGGGGCGACGAGCGGTTCCTGCCCAGCGGCCACCCGGAGCGCAACGAGACCCAGGCCCGGGAGGCGTTCGGGAACGTGCTGACGGCCGCTGACGTGCACCCGATGCCGGCCTCGGACGGCCCGGTCGGCGACGATCCGGAGGCGGCGGCGGCGCTGTACGCCGAGCAACTGGCGGACGCCGGGCACCCGGCCCGGCTCCCGCACCTCGATCTGCTGCTGCTCGGGATCGGCGAGGACGGGCACGTCGCCTCGATCTTTCCGGAGCAGCCGGCCGCCTACGAGCAGCGACCGGTCTGCGCGGTCCGGGGCGCGCCGAAGCCGCCGCCGACCCGGATCACGCTGACTCTGCCGACCATCAACACCGCCGAGCAGGTCTGGCTGATCGCCTCCGGGTCGGGTAAGGCGGACGCGGTCGAGATGGCGCTGTCCGGGGCCGGGCCGGTGCAGGTGCCCGCCGCCGGGGTGCGCGGGGTCGACCGTACGTTGTGGCTGCTGGACCGGGCCGCGGCCGCGCACGTCCTCCCCCGGCTGCGGGCCCTCCGGTAGGGCGTCGGCCATCCGCCCGGCGCTCGCTGCGGCAAGCCGGCTGAGCCGGCGCCGGCTAGACCGTGACGACCGTACGCAACCAGAGCCCGAACGCGACGATGCACGCGAACCAGATCACACCGACCAGGATGGTGTAGCGGTCCAGGTTCTTCTCGGCGACCGACGAGCCGGCCAGGTTGGAGCTGACCCCACCGCCGAACATGCTCGACAGCCCGCCGCCCTTGCCCTTGTGCAGCAGCACCAGCGCGGTGAGCAGCACGCTGGTCAGGACCAGCAGCAAGATCAGCAGGTACGGGAACCAGCTGGGCATACTTTCCATGGCGAGGCAAGTCCTTCACGGTCGGGGTTCGCCGGTCAAGGATAGCGAGTGCACCGCCGGTGTGGGCACCGCGGGGGCCGGATTGGCACACCAATGCCGGTTTCCGGCCCCGACGACCCGGCCGGCCCCGGCGGTCAGCCGTCCCACGAGCGCGGACCGGGCAGGCCGAGGCTGTGCTCGACCAGCGCGGTGAGGGTCCGGCGGGCGTCGGCCCGGCGGCGGGCATCCCCGAAGCAGACCGGCGCCGCCGGCTCCCCCAGCGCCGCCCGGACCCAGGTCGCGGTGGTCCGCATCGCCCCGTCGAACTCGTTCACCGCGAGCAGGTACGGCACCCGGTAGCGGCGGAAGTAGGCCAGCGCCGGCCGGCAGTCCACCGGCCGGCGAGGGTCGACCAGCACCACCGCGCCGATCAGGGTCCCCGGGTCGCGGCGCAGCACGTCCCACACCGGCCAGCAGTCCTCGCCGCCGGGCGTACCGACCAGCCACAGCTCGACCTGCGAGTCGTGGTCCACCGGGAGTCGGCCGATGTCCAGCGGGGCGTCCGGCGCCGCCGCCCCGAGCAGTGGGCTCAGCAACTGCGCCGGCAGCGTGGCCGGCACCGCCACCGCGGCGGCGCCGACGAAGCTGGTCTTGCCGACCAGCCGGCCGCCGGTGACCAGGATCCGCGCCCGCCCGGCCGGGAAGTCCCGAGCCGCCCGCTCGCTGACCAGCAGGTGCAGGTGGTGCCGCAACCGGTGCCGGCCGGCCTGGCGCCCGCGAGTTGATCGGCGCCCCCGCAGTAATCCGGACTGCACGTCCGACAGTTCCATTTCGATCATCCTTTCTGATCTCCCGCCCCGATCTCGCATCGATCCAGCGAGATCCAAAATCAACTCAGGCGTTTGTTGATCGCGCCGGTCACGCTAGCGAGAAATCGCGTGGACAAATGGCACAGCCTGTGTCAGCGGAATTGATCTTTAGACATGGCTGGTGATCTGCGGGTCACGGGGTCAGCCGACACAAACTGTGTCAGTTGCCGGCATGCGAACTTTTCAGCCGACCGGTACCTTGACCAATGCTGGCCGATGGAGTCAGTGAGGCACGGACCATCGGGGTGCACGGAGGGGGACGATGGACGACCTGGCCCCGCCTTCGATCGGTCGCCAGGTGGCGACGATCCGCAAGCTGCGTGGGCTCACTCAGTCCGGGCTGGCCGCGCGGCTGCACCGCTCAGAAAGTTGGGTTACCAAAGTGGAGCGCGGGGAACGGCGAGTCGACTCGGTCTCTGTCCTCGCCGAACTCGCCCGCGCGCTGGCCGTGCCGATCTACGAGCTGACCGGATACTTCACCGCCCCGCCGAACGACACGATTCGCGACTGTCCGGCAGGCCTGCCGGAGTTACGACGGTTGTTGTCGCTGCCGATCGTGGTCCAGCCGGGCGAGCCGGCACCGGTGCCGATCACGGAGCTGGAGCGGAAGGTGGCGGCGCTGGTCCGGCTGTATGACACCGCCACCCACCACGTCTCAGCGGTGCTCCCCCGGCTGCCAGGCCCGCTGCAGGCCGCCCAGGTCGCGGTCCGGACCACCGCCACGGCCGATCGACCCCGCGCCTACGCCGCGCTGGCCAACCTCTACTGGCTGGCCGCGAACGTGCTGGCCCATTCCGGCGACCTGCCCCGGGCGCAGCTGGCCAGCGACCGGGCGCTGACCGCGGCTGAGCAGTCGGACGACCCGCTCCGGATCGGGGCGATCGCCGCCTTCCACACGGTCCGGCTGGCGACCGGCGGGGACAGCGCCGAAGCGGTGGCGGTGGCGGTGGAGATCGCCGACCTGGTCGCCCGGCACCACCAGGCGGAGACTCCGGCGGGCACCGTGGTGCTCGGCGCGCTGTACGGCTACGGCGCGATCGCGGCCGCCCGGCACGGCGACCGGTCCGAGACGCTCCGGCTGCTGAAGGCGGCCGGCGAGGCGGCCGAGCGGCTCGGCTGCGAGCGCAAGGCGTACGTCGCCCACTTCGGGCCGCACAACCTCGCCAGTAAGGAACTCGCCGCGATGGCCTTCCTGAACCGGCCGGACCGGGCGATCGAGGCGGCCGAGCGGGTCGACCTCCACCGGCTGGGCTCCAAGATGCGGATCGGGCATCACTGCACCCACCTGGCCTCGGCCCACGTCCGGCGGGGCGACGACGACCGCGCGCTGGCCACCCTGCTCGCCGGGCTGGAGGCGGCACCGCAGGTGGTCCGCTACCACACCACCGCCCGCGGGCTGGTGCACGACCTGCTGCACCGGTGCCGGCAGGTCGACGAGCGGCTGCGCCGGCTGGCCCGGGAGATGAACCTCCCCCGCTGACCGCCCGGCGCCGCCGGCGGTTACTCCGGTTGCTCGGGCTCGGACAGCGCCGGGTCGACCAGCCCGATCGCCGAGAGGTCCGGCATCCCGTACTGCGGGTGCATGAACGCCCCCTTGACGTTCGAGCCGTGCATCCGCAGGCCGTTGTTGTACATCAGCGGGATGGTCACCGCGAGGTCCTGGATCAGCGCGTCCAGCTCGGCCCAGAGCACGTCCGCCCGGTCCTCGTCCGGCTCCGCGAACGCGGCGTCGATCAGGTCGTTGACCCGCTCGTCGTTCAGGTACGAGAGGTTGTAGGTCCCGGTGCACGGGTCGCAGCCGTCGAACAGCGGCGGGATCACCGCCGACCCGCTCGGCCAGTCCGGCACCCAGCCGATCCAGGTCAGGTGGAACTCGCCGTGCCGCGGGCCGAGCACCTGGCCGAAGTACGGACCCGGGTCGATCGGCACCGGCTCGACCTGCACCCCGATCCGCTGGAACGACTCGATCACCACGTTCGCGAGCCGGGTGATCTGCGGGTCGTCCGGGAACGCGAACGTGATCGGGTCCTCGAAGCAGGCGGCGCCGTCCGCCTCGACCTGATCCAGGATCTGCTGTGCCCGGTCCGGCTGGCCGTCCGGGAACTGGCGGGTGCCGTACGGGTCGGCGTCGCCGTGCGCCGGCAGGTTCGGCGGGATCATGACCGTCGCCAACTCGCCGAGCAGCGAGCCGCCGAACACCGACCGGAACTTGCGCTTGTTCATCGCGAACGCCAGCGCCTGCCGGCACCGCTGGTCCGAGATCTTCTGGCTGTTCACCGCCAGGTAGCGGACCGCGCCGTTGGGCCCGTCGGCGACCCGCCGGGCCAGGTCGGGCTCGGTCATCACCTGCTGCACGAAGGTCGGGGCGATGTCCCAGTCGAGCAGGATCCGGGAGCGGTCGTCACCCTGGTCGTTGATGAGCTGCTGGGTGGTGACGGCGACGTCGTTGGTCTGCATGATCTCGATCCGGTCCGGGTAGGCCGGCCGGTTCGGGTCGGTGGCGGCGTCCCAGTGCGGGTTGCGTTCCAGCACCAGCAGGTTGTCCGCGGAGCCGTCATCCTCGTACCGGTACTCCGCCACCCGGTACGGCCCGTTCGCCAGCGGCCGCTGGTCGTAGGCGTCCCGATCGTCGTCGGCACCCGGCCGGACCGGCGCGAACACCGGCAGCGAGACGGTGTAGTTGAAGTCGCTCCGGGGCTGGTTGAGGTGGTAGCGGATCACCCGCTGGTCCACGCACTCGACCGACTCCAAGCCGGCGCCGTCGTTGTTGCCGGCCACCCACGGCCCCTGGTAGGGCGGGTCGTTGTCGACCAGGTACTCCATCGGGTAGGTCGGGCCGCTCTGCCGGTCCTCCAGGGTCGAGAACCGGCGTTCCACCCCGTACTTGAGGTCCTGGCAGGTGACCGGCTCACCATCCTCCCACCGGACCCCTTCCCGGAGGGTGAACTCCCAGACGCTGTTGTTCTGGCTGGGGCGGCCGGTGTCGGTGGCGAGGTCCGGGACCAGCTCGCTGCCGGCCTCCCCGGGCTCCGACCGGAACGTGGTCAGGGTCCGGGTCACCAGGTGGCTGACGTTGACCTCCCAGGCGGTCTGCACCAGCTGCGGGTCGAGGTGGCTCACCCAGGCCAGCATCGACACCCGCAGGGTGCCGCCGCGGGCGGGAGCGTCCCCGTCGCCACCGTCACCGCTGTCGCAGGCGGCAGCCGTGACCAGCAGGACGAACGCCGCGACGGCGGCGGTCACAACGCGAGGGATGCGGGACAGTCGGGGGTTCACAACCGCCCACTTTAAGGCCGACCGCCGCCGCCGCAACCACCGGCCGGGGGCCGGCGCAACCATCGGCGGGACTACCGCTCACCAAGCCGACAGATCCGGACAAACTCCTCGGCGATCAGGCTCGCACCCCCGACCAGCGCCCCGTCGATGTCCGGCTGCGCCATGATCCCGGCGATGTTGTTCGCCTTCACCGAGCCGCCGTAGAGGATCCGGACCGTCTCGGCGGTGGCCGCGTCGAACCGCTCGGCGAGCCGTTGCCGGATCGCCCCGATCACCTCCTGGGCGTCCTCCGGGGTGGCGGTCTTGCCGGTGCCGATCGCCCAGACCGGCTCGTAAGCGACCACGATCCGGGCCGCCTCGGCGGCCGACCGGCCGGCCAGCGCCGCGTCCAGCTGCGCCAGCGTGAACTGGACGTGCTCGCCGGCCTCCCGGACCGGCAGCCCCTCGCCGACGCACAGGATCGGCGCCAGGTCGTTGCTGAGCGCGGCCTTCACCTTCGCCGCCACCAGCTCGTCGTCCTCATGGTGGTAGGCGCGCCGCTCGGAGTGGCCGACCACCACGTACTGGCAGCCCAGCTTGGCGAGCATGCTGCCGGCGATGTCGCCGGTGTAGGCGCCGGGCGGGTGCGGCGACAGGTCCTGTGCCCCGTACCCGATCAGCAGCTTGTCCCCGTCGATCAGGGTCTGCACGCTGCGCAGGTCGGTGAATGGCGGCAGCACCACCACCTCGACGTCCTCGAGCTCCTTTTCGGTGAGGCTGAACGCCAGCTTCTGCACCAGCGCGATCGCCTCGAGGTGGTTGAGGTTCATCTTCCAGTTGCCGGCCATCAGCGGCCGGCGGGAGGCAGCCGCCGCCATGTCAGTCCTTCTCCAGTGCCGCGAGCCCGGGCAGGGTCTTGCCCTCGAGGTATTCCAGCGAAGCGCCGCCGCCGGTCGAGATGTGGTCGAACTTCGACTCGGGGATCCCGAGCGAGCGGACCGCGGCGGCCGAGTCGCCACCGCCCACCACCGTGAAGCCCTCGAGGCCGGCGATCGCCTCCGCCACCCCACGGGTGCCGGCGGCGAACGGCGCCAGCTCGAAGACCCCCATCGGGCCGTTCCAGAACACGGTCGCCGCGCCGGCCAGCGCCTCGGTGAACTTGGCCACACTGGCCGGTCCGATGTCGAGTCCGAGCCGGTCGGCCGGGATCTCCGAGGCGGCCACCACCGCGTGCTCGGCGTCGGCCGAGAACTCGGTCGCCGCCACCACGTCGACCGGCAGCACGATCCGGTCGCCAGCCTCCGCCAGCAGCTTCCGGCAGGTGTCGAGCATTTCCTGCTCCAGCAGTGAGCGGCCGACCTGGTGGCCCTGCGCGGCCAGGAACGTGAAGCACATCCCGCCGCCGATCAGCAGCCGGTCCACCTTGGGCAGCAGCGCGTCGATCACCGCCAGCTTGTCGGAGACCTTGGCCCCACCGAGCACCACCACGTACGGTTTCGCGGGCGAGTCGGTGAGCTTGCGCAGCACCGCCACCTCGCGTTGCACCAGGCCACCGGCGTAGGCCGGCAGCCGCTGCGCCACGTCCACCACGCTGGCGTGGGCGCGGTGCACCGCGCCGAACGCGTCGTCCACATAGGCGTCGGCGAACCCGGCCAGCTGGTCGGCGAACGCGCCGCGCTCGGCCGGGTCCTTGCTGGTCTCGCCGGGGTTGAACCGGAGGTTCTCCAGCAGCGCCACCTGCCCGCCGGACAGCCCGGCCACAGTCTGCGAGGCGGACTCGCCGACCGTGTCGGTGGCGAACGCGACCGGCGCGCCGAGCAGCTCGCCGAGCCGGGCCGCCACCGGCGCCAGGCTGTACTTCGGGTCCGGGGCGCCCTTCGGCCGGCCCAGGTGTGAGCAGACGATCACCGCCGCACCCGCGTCCCGGAGCGCGGTCAGGGTCGGCAGCACCGCCCGGATCCGGCCGTCATCGGTGATCCGCTCGCCATCGAGCGGCACGTTCAGGTCGGCGCGCAGCAACACGCGCCGACCCCGTACCCCCTCGGCGAGCAACTCGTCGAGGGACTTCATCACAGCGAGGACCCGAGCAGCTTGACCAGGTCGACCAGCCGGTTCGAGAAGCCCCACTCGTTGTCGTACCAGCCGATCACCTTCACCTGGTTACCGATCACGCGGGTCATGCCGGCGTCGAAGATGCAGGAGGCCGGGTCGGTGACGATGTCGGCCGAGACGATCGGGTCCTCGGTGTAGCTGAGGATGCCGGCCAGCGGGCCGTCCGCGGCCGCCTTCATCGCCGCGTTCACTTCGTCCACAGTGGTCTCACGGCTGACGGTGGCGGTGAGGTCGGTCACCGAGCCGGTCGGCACCGGCACCCGCAGCGCGTAGCCGTCCAGCTTGCCGTTGAGCTCCGGCAGCACCACCCCGATCGCCTTGGCGGCACCGGTGGTGGTCGGCACGATGTTCAGCGCCGCCGCCCGGGCCCGGCGCAGGTCCTTGTGCGGGCCGTCCTGCAGGTTCTGGTCCTGTGTGTACGCATGGATGGTGGTCATCAGACCCCGCTCGATGCCGAGCGCGTCGTTGAGCACCTTCGCCATCGGCGCCAGGCAGTTGGTGGTGCAGGAGGCCATCGAGACGATCGAGTGCTTGGCCGGGTCGTACGTGTTCTCGTTGACGCCGAGCACCAGCGTCACGTCCTCGTTCTTCGCCGGCGCTGAGATGATCACCTTCTTGGCGCCGCCCTCGAGGTGCGCCTTGGCCTTGTTCCCGTCGGTGAAGAAGCCGGTCGACTCGATCACGATGTCCGCGCCGACCTCGCCCCACGGCAACTTCGCCGGGTCGCGCTCAGCGAACGCCTTGACCGTCTTGCCGCCGACGGTCAGCTCGTTGCCGGAGACCTTCACCTCGACCGGCAGCCGGCCGAGGATGCTGTCGTACTTGAGCAGGTGCCCGATCGTGGCCGCGTCACCGAGGTCGTTGAACGCGACCAGCTCCACGTCGGCGCCGGTGGCGAGCACCGCCCGGTAGAAATTGCGGCCGATCCGGCCAAATCCGTTAATGCCAACCCGGATGGTCACGGCTGTCGTCTCCTCGAAGAAAGAGTCAGGAACTTCAACGAAGTCCGGTCTGAAGAAATCGGGTCCTCGGCCTCGTCGCCGTACCCGTCGAGCCTATCCGGAGTCAGCTCATCATCATCTCCGGGGTGACCGACGAGTCAGTATCTGGAATCCCGAGCTCGCGGGCCCGCTTGTCGGCGAGCGCCAGCAGCCGCCGGATCCGTCCGGCGATCGCGTCCTTGGTGAGCGGCGGGTCGGCCAGCGCCCCCAGCTCCTCCAGCGAGGCCTGCCGGTTGGCCAGCCGCAGCTTCCCGGCGTCGGTCAGGTGAGGCGGCGCGTCGTCGCCGAGGATCTCCAGTGCCCGGGTGACCCGGGCGGCGGCGGCCACCGCGGCCCGGGCCGACCGGCGCAGGTTGGCGTCGTCGAAGTTGGCCAGCCGGTTCGCGGTCGCCCGCACCTCCCGCCGGACCCGCCGCTCCTCCCAGGTGAGCACGCTGCTGTGGGCACCCAGCCGGGTCAGCAGCGCGGCGATCGCGTCGCCGTCCTTGACCACCACCCGCTCCACCGAGCGGACCTCCCGGGCCTTGGCGGTGATCCCGATCCGGCGGGCGGCGCCCACCAGCGCCAGCGCCGACTCCGGGCCGGGGCAGGTGATCTCCAGCGCGCAGGACCGACCGGGCTCGGTGAGCGAGCCGTGGGCCATGAACGCGCCCCGCCAGGCGGCGACCGCGCAGCAGACCCCGCCGGCCACCACGTGCGGCGGTAGCCCGCGCACCGGCCGGCCGCGCACGTCCAGCAGCCCGGTCTGGCGAGCCAGCGCCTCACCATCGCGCACCACCCGGACGATGTAGTGGCTCGCCTTCCGGAGCCCGCCGGAGGCGAGCAGGTGGATCTCACTGGGGTGGCCGTAGACCTCGGCGATCTCCCGGCGCAGCCGGCGGGCCACCGCGCCGGTGTCCAGCTCGGCCTCCACCACCACCTTGCCGGCGACGATGTGCAGGCCACCGGCGAACCGGAGCACCGCGGTCATCTCCGCCCGCCGGCAGCATGGCTTGGTCACCTCGACGCGGCTCAGCTCGTCCTTGACGGCTGCCGTCATCGCCATCGTGTCACCTCGCGCGTCTGTAGCTATAGCTATGGGCTTAACGGGGTATGGGCTTAACGAGCGGCGGCCAGCACCGGCAACAGGGCCTCGGCCAGCGCCGCCGGATCATGCCGGGGTTCGCCACCGGCCACCGCGACCCGGGCGAGCACCAGCTCGGCGTTGAGCGATTCGGCCGCCCGCCGCACCGGTTCCGGATCGGTCACCCAGCTCGCGTCCCCGAGCACCACATCGGCGGTCAGATCCGCAGCGTACGCCTTGAGCGCCGTCAAATGCTCGGGCAGGGTGAGACCCGCGGTCTCGGGTTCGATGGTCAGGTTGAGAATCACCAGCCGCCGGGCCGGACTGGTGACGATCGCCGCCGCCAGGTCCGGCACCAGCAGGTGCGGGATCACGCTGGTGTACCAGCTGCCGGGGCCGAACACCAGCCAGTCGGCCGCACCGATCGCGGCAACCGCCTCCCGGCAGGCGGTCGGCTTGGGCGGGTCGAGCCGGACCAGCTCGACCCGGCCGGGACTGATCGCGACCTCGTGCTGGCCGCGGACGGTCACCAGCTCGTCGGGGCGGCTCGGATCGGCGCCCCGGATCAGCGCCTCGATCTTCACCGGCTCCCGGGACATCGGCAGCACCCGGCCGGCCGCCCGGACCATCGCCGCCGCGTGGTCCAGCGCGGTCACCGGGTCACCGAGCAGCTCGGTGAGGCCGAACAGCACCAGGTTGCCGACCGGGTGCCCGCCGAGCGTGTCGGCCGGGTCGGGGATCGGCTGGAACCGGTGCTGGAACAGGTCGGCGGTGACCCGGCTGTACGGGTCGTCGCCGGCGAGCGCCGCCAGCGCCTGCCGCAGGTCACCCTGGGGCAGGCCGCCGCGATGGGCGCGCAGCCGGCCGCTCGAACCGCCGTCGTCGCCGACCGTCACCACCGCGGTGAGCTCCAGATCGAGCGCGTCCTGGCAGCGCCGGAGTGCCCGCAGCGACGCCCCGAGCCCGTGCCCACCTCCGAACGCGACCACCCCGCGTTTGCGCACGCCCATCACTCCGTACCCTAATGCGTCATTCACGCCCGAGGTCCCGGTGATGTGCGTGGGCGCCGATCCGGAGCTGCCGCAACCGCCGCGCCACCTCCTCGGCGATCGCCACGCTGCGGTGCTTGCCACCGGTGCAGCCGATCGCCACCGTCAGGTAGCGCTTGCCCTCCCGCTCGAACCCGGGAGCGGTCGCGTTCACCAGCCGGGCGCAGGTCTCAACGAACGTACGGGCGCCGCGCCGGCCCAGCACGTACGCGCTGACCTCGGGTTCCCGGCCGGTGTGGTCGCGCAGCGACGGCACCCAGTGCGGGTTGGGCAGGAACCGGGTGTCCAGCACGAAGTCCGCGTCCGGCGGCAGCCCGTACTTGAACCCGAACGACAGCACGGTCACCCGCAGCCGCCGGGTGTCCGCCTCGCCGAACAGCTCCTCCACCCGCGCCCGCAGCTGGTTGACGTTGAGATGGGTGGTGTCGATGACGACGTCGGCCTGGTCGCGCGCCTCCTGCAGCAGCTTCCGCTCGGTGGCGATGCCGTCGGCGAGCCGGCCCTCCCCCTGCAGCGGGTGCTGCCGCCGGACGCTCTCGAACCGCCGGATCAGCACCTCGTCGTCGGCGTCGACGAACACCAGCTGGGCCGGGAAGCCGCGATCGGCGAGCGCTCGCATCGCGCCGGCCAGGTCGACCGAGAACGCGCGGCTGCGGACGTCCAGCACCACCGCGGTACGCCGGACCGCCTGCCCGGCCCGGCTGGCGAGCTCGGCCATGTCCAGCAGCAACGCCTGCGGCAGGTTGTCGACCACGTAGAAGCCGACGTTCTCGAGCGCCCGGGCGACCGTACTGCGGCCGCCGCCGGACAGACCGGTGACCACCACCAGCTCGGTGGTCGGCGCGACTGCCGACTCGGCCGGCTCGGTGGCGTCGGCTGATTCCGCCTCGGCTGGCACGGTTGATTCCGCTGCCTGCGCCGACTCGGTCGGCGACTCCGCCGGCGCCGGCGGCTCGCTCGCTGCCGGCGACTCGGTTGGCGCCACCGGCGCGGGCGCTCCGGCGCGCGGTTCGGCGACCGGTTCTTCGGCCACGCTGCCCCCTTGATTCCCCGCGAATTATCGTAGCCGGCCCGCGGGTGGTCGCCGGGTCACCGGTCGAACCGGTACAAGTCGTACTGCCGCATCAGCGCGATCAGCTTGTCGCTGTACGCCGGATCGGTGGCGTACCCGGCCTTGTGGATCTCGCGGGCGAACCGGTCCGGGTCGTCGGTGTACCGGAACGCCGGCCGGTACCGGTCGTTGACGGTGAGGAACCGGCCGTGATCCTGGAACGAGTCGGCGGCCGACCGGTAGACCCGGAACGTGCCGGTGGTCGGGAAGCAGTCATCGGCATCGCACTCCCGGGTGTCGTACGGCCGGCAGCCGGCCGCGATCGGCCCGGGGGTGCCGAAGCACTTGATCCCGAAGAACGAGTTCCCTTGGGCGGAGAGGCTGCTGCGGCCCCAGCCGGACTCGTTGATCGACTGGGCGATCGAGACCGACGCCGGCACCCGGAACTCGCGCTGGCTGGCCTGGGCGTACTCGGCCGCCCAGTCGATGAACCCGGCGCGGGTGCCGGGGGCCGGGTCGGCCGGCTGGTCGCACCAGGGCAGGGCCGGCCGCTTCGGCCGCCAGGCCACGAACGCGTCGGAGATGAACCGCTGGTCGGCCAGCCGCAGCCAGAGGGTGGTGGTGCGGGCATCGCCGACGATCCGCTCGCCGGCGAGCTGGCAGTCGGCCCGGACCACCGATCCGTTCGCGAGCTCGCCGACCGGCGCGTGCCAGGTGGAGGCGTTGCCGCGGATGTTGAGCGGTCCGCCCTGGGTCCGCACCGAGGCCACCACCCCGCCAGCGGCCGCGGCCGGCACCGGCTGCTGGGTCACCGCCACCGTGGCCGCGAGCATTATCGCCACTGTACGCCAGATCATCTGTTACCTCCCCGGTAAGGGATAGATGTCCGTTTAGCGTACTTCGTGGCTATTGTGACTGCGGCAGCGCGAGATCCGGTTCACGCTTCCGGGTACGCCCGACCCGGCTCGCCCACGCGATCATGTAGACCGATATCCACAGTGTACCGATCAGCAGTGCGGTCGCCGCCTCGCTGGCGCGGTCGTAGCCGAGATAGAGCCGGGCGGCGGTCACCACCACCACCCCGATCGCCGCCAGCGTCCAGCCGGCCACCGCGTGCGGCCAGCGGGCACCGCGGGTGAGCAACCAGCCGAGCGTGCCGAGCCCGGCGACCGCAACCGTGGCGGCGAACCCGGCGACCGCGACCAGGATCACCAGCGGCAGCGCCGCCCCGACCGTGCCGACCAGCCCGACCAGGTCGCCGTGCCAGGCCCGGGACCGGGCCGCCCGGACCACCGCCACCACCGCTACCGCCGCGATCAGCACCCAGCCGCCGAGCAGGGTGGCGGTCGCCTCCGCCACCCCGGCCACCGGCTCGGTCCGGCGCTCGGTGAACCACCCCGCCACCGCGTCATCCACACCAGACAGTCCGCTGTGGTCGACCGCCAGCTGGATCAGGTAGGACAATCCCAGTCCGAGCATCACCAGTAGCGCCAGCCCGACCGTGAGGTCGATCGTGAGCGCCCAGCCACCGCCGACCCGCGACTGCACCCGCCGGACCAACTCCTCGTGCCAGCGCAGCGGCGGCCGGCTGGCGACCCAGCCGGCCAGCGCCCGCACCGGGTAAGGGTTGCGGCCCAACCACCGTCCGATCAGCACGATCACGACGATCACACACGCCAGCAGCAGCACCGCGCTGGTGGCGTTGCCGAACCGGGCCGCCGCCCGCTCGTAGGAGGCGCCGGCGAGGTAGCCGAGCACCACCGAGCCGCCGACCGCGGTCAGCACCCCGGCGACGTCCCAGCCGACGTATCGCCGGTACGGCATGCCGGCCATCCCGGCCAGCCGCGGCAGCAGGGTCCGCACGAACGGCACCCAGCGGGCGATGAACGCGCCCCGCCCGCCGAGCCGGTGCAGGATCCGGTCCGCCCGGGCCCACCGCTCGGCCCCGATCCGGGCTCCGAACCGGCTGGCTCGCAGCCGCGGTCCGTACTTGCGGCCGCTGCGCAGCGCCAGCGCGTCGCCGACCAGCGCCGCCCCGGTCATCAGCAGGAACGCGGGGGCGAACGGCACCTCCCCCAGGTACGCGAGGAAGCCGACGAACAACAGCGTGATCTCGACCGGGAAGAACAGCCCGACCAGGACGCCGGTCTCGCCCATCACCAGCAGCGCGGCGAGCGCCAGGACCACCGGTGGCGGCAACGCCTCCAGCACCCCGACGACCCGGTCCACGCGGCAAGCATGCCAGGCCGCGCCAGCCGCCACCCCATGCTTCTCAGCTCAGCCCAAGGATCGGGGTCGGCGGCTGGCGCGGTCCGCCTCAGCGGATCGGGATCAGCGGCGACAGGTCCGGCGCGGCGATCTCGCCGGCCGAGACCTGGACCACCGCCACCGGCTTGCCGACCACCCCGGCCGGCAGGTGTGCCCGGACCAGGTATCGACCCGGGTCCAGGTGGACAAACCCGAACCAGCCGTCCCCGTCGGTCCGCAGCGTCTGGGTCGGCCCGCCGGTCAGCGGCCGGATCGACACCTGCGCCTGATCGAGCGGGGTGCCGTCGGTGAGCACCAGCCGGCCGGCCACGTGCCCCTCGGCCGGGTTGGCCTTCCACGGCATCGCCGGCACCGCCGCCGGTTCAGCGAACGGGCCACCCTCGCCGGTGAGCGCCGCGGTCAACGCCGCCCGCTCCGCGTCCCGCAACTCGATCGGCCCGTCGACGTGGGCGTTGCTCGGGTTGGCGTACGAGTAGCCGCTCCAGCCGGCGGCGCCAGAGGCGAGCACCTCGTTCACCTGCGCGACGCTGTCTTCGATGGAGTTCAGGTAGAGGGCCGGGCCGTTCACCGCCTGCCGCTCCCCCTGCCAGTCCGCGATCACCTCGGTCCACTCCGAGAACATCTGCGCCTGGTCCGGCAGCCAGTTCCGCTTGTAGTTCATGGCGATCACGGTGTCCATGAACCCGCCTTCCAGCCAGCCCTTCCAGTCCTGCATCACCTCGGCGTAGGTGCGGGTCTGCTGCCAGCCGCCGACCGACTGCGGGCCGAACCCGTACGTGATCGCGTCCATCGACAGCCGCACCTGTGGGTTGACCTCCCACATGCCCAGGTAGATCTTGCGGACCAGGTTGGTGATCTGCGCCCGCCGCCAGTCGCTGAACTGCGGGTCGGCCGGGTCCGGCCGGTCGGTGCGGCCGGTGGCCGCCTGGAACCGGGCCAGCGAGACCTCGCTGTAGCCCCAGTCGCTGGTGGCGGTGGTGGAGTTGAAGTCCGGGTACCGGATGTAGTCGAGGTTGATACCGTCCACATCGTACTCACGGACGATGCTCTGGATCGCCCGGACGATGTAGTTGACCGCGGCCGGGTTGGCCGGGTCGAGGTAGGTGTTGTTGCCGATCTGCTCCGCTCCGTCGACTCGCTGGTTGAGC
This sequence comes from Natronosporangium sp., assembly GCA_036564175.1. Lineage (GTDB taxonomy): Bacteria > Actinomycetota > Actinomycetes > Mycobacteriales > Micromonosporaceae > Natronosporangium. The sequence continues at coordinate 34,783 of DATCKZ010000078.1, read as the reverse complement.
CACCGGTCGGCACCGGTCGCGGACGGCCCGTGCTGGTTGTAGACGTGGTCCGGGGAGCTCGGCGGGGTGGCGGAGTTCCACAGCGTACTGACGTTGACCCAGGCGTGCACCTCCAGCCCGGCGGCGTGTGCCTGCTCGATCACCTCGGCCAGCGGGTCGTACGGCAGCGGTGCGATCGCGGCATCGGTGCGCGGGTAGAGGGCTCGGTTGCAGAAGCAGTCGTAGCGGCGGGCGGTCTGGACCACTAGCGCGTTGGCGTTCAGCGCCACCGCGTCCTGGACCAGCTTGCTGACCTCCTCGGGGGTGTAGATGCCCTGGTTGAACGCGTCGACCCAGTAGCTGCGCCACTGTTCCGGAAGCGGCTGCTCCGGAAGCGGCTCGGCGCCGGCCGGTGACGGCGCGGCGCCGAGTGAGGCGAGCATGAGACCGCAGAGCGCGGCGACGGTCGTCAGGAGTCGTCTGGTCACGGAATCCTCCCGCGGGGATGGGCTAGACCTTCTCAGGAAGATAAGCCCGGCGGGTGGAGTACGTCTAGACCACTTCCGCTTGTGGCTCAGAAATCTAGACCAGCCGTGGTACGGCGGACCTAAGCGGACCTACCGCTCTTCCGCCGGTACGGCCGGCCTGGTCTCCGGCGTGTCCGAGGCCAGCCGGCGCTGCCGGGAGGCGCTGATCAGGCTGGTGGCGGTGGTGATCCCGAGGATCACCAGGATCACCGGCAGCGAGATCCAGATCGGGAAGTGCGGCGCCCACTCGACCGGCTCGCCGCCGTTGATGAACGGCAGGTTGTTCTCGGCCAGCGCCTCCACGATCATCTTGATCCCGATGAAGCCGAGCACGAACGCCAGCCCGGCCGACAGGTGGATCAGCCGGCTGACCAGGCCACCGATCAGGAAGTAGAGCTGCCGCAGCCCCATCAACGCGAACACGTTCGCGGTGAAGACCAGGTATGGCTCCTCGGTAATCCCGAAGATGGCCGGGATCGAGTCGACCGCGAACACCACGTCGGTCGTACCGATCGCGATCATCACGATCAGCATCGGGGTGAACAACCGCCGGCCGGCCTCCACCGTGGTCAGCCGGGACTCGACGTACCCCTTGCTGATCGGCAGCACTCGCCGGCTCAGCCGGACCAGCGCGTTCTCCTTGAACTGGGCCGGATCGTCGTCCTCCTTGTGGAACGCCATCCGGACGCCGGTGAAGAGCAGGAACAGCCCGAAGATGTAGAAGACCCACCGGAAGTTGGAGATCAGCACCGCGCCGGTGGCGATGAAGATCGCCCGCATCGCCAGCGCCAGGATGATGCCGATCATCAGCACCTTCTGCTGGTACTGCCGGGGCACCGCGAACCTGCTCATGATGATCATGAATACGAACAGGTTGTCCACCGACAGGCTGTACTCCACCAACCAGCCGGTGTAGAACTCACCGCCGTAGGTAGCGCCGTACTTCGCCCACACGAACAGCCCGAACGCGGCCGCTAACGAGACGTAACAGATGACCCAGGCGGTCGACTCTCGGAGGGACGGTTCGTGGGGCCGGCGGCCGATGATCAACAGGTCGGTGATCAGCATCCCGACCAGGCCGATCAGGGTCACCGTCCACACCAGGTACGACACAGACATGCGGTAGCAGAACCTTCCGAGCGCAGCATTCGGCTTCGGAGGTCTCTCCCGCCGCCGATGTCTGGCCGACCTGGGCGACCGGCGGCGCCGGGCCTGGCAATTCCCGCCAGTAGCCGTGTTGACGACGCCGCCGCGAGGGAATACTCCCCTCCCGTCGAGCAGTATGATCCCTTACCCCAATCGCGCGGGTCAACTCGCCCCGGATGGCTGTGACGCGGCCCCTGTGGCACGCTGCGGTGCGTGGCGACCTCGCTGCTCACCGATGATGGGGTAAGGATCGACGCCCACCACGACCCTGGTCCGGCCGGGCTCGGCGTGGTGCTCGCGCACGGGTTCACCGGGTCCTGGCGGCGGCCGGCGGTCCGGCGCGCCGCGCTGGCGCTGAGCCGGGTTGGCGGGGTGGTCAGCTTCGACTTCCGCGGCCACGGCCGGTCCGGCGGCCGGTCCACGGTCGGCGACCTGGAGGTGCTCGACCTCGCCGCGGCGGTGGACTGGGCCCGCCGGCTGGGCTACCCCCGGGTCGCCACGGTCGGCTTCTCGATGGGCGCCGCGGTCGCGATCCGCCACGCCGCCAGCCACCGCGGGCTGGCCGCGGTGGTGGCGATCAGCGGTCCGGCCCGGTGGTACTACCGCGGCACCCCCGGGATGCGGCGGGTGCACTGGGTGATCGAGAAGCGGCTGGGCCGGCTCACCGGCCGGGTGCTGCGGCGGACCCGGATCGCGGCGACCGGCTGGGACCCGGTGCCGGAGCCGCCGGACGTCGCGGCCGCGAAGATCGCCCCGACCCCGCTGCTGATCGTGCACGGCGACCGCGACCAGCTGTTCCCGGTCGAGCACGCGCACGCGCTCTACGCGGCGGCCGGCGAGCCCAAGCAGCTGTGGATCGAGGCCGGGTTCGGCCACGCCGAGAACGCCGCTGACCCGGCACTGATCCGCCGGATCGGCGACTGGTTGGCCGAGACCGCCACCGGCGGCTGAGCCGCCGGCACTGTCGTACCGTGCTCGTAGCGTGGCGGCCATGCGTACGGCTGTGAGTATCCCGATCTTCACCGACCCCGCCACCCTGGTCGAGCTCGCGGTCGAGGCCGAGCAGGCCGGCTGGGATGGCGTCTTCTTCTGGGACCACCTGGTTTGGGACGCCCGGCTGGAGCTGCCGGTCCAGGATCCGTGGACGATGCTCGGGGCGGTCGCCGCCCGCACCGAGCGGATCCGGCTCGGCACGCTGATCACCCCGCTGGCCAGGCGCCGGCCCTGGATGGTCGCGCGGCACCTCATCACCCTGGACCACCTGAGCGCCGGTCGAGTCGTGCTCGGGGTCGGGCTGGGTGAGCCGAGCGGCAACGACTTCGCCGACTTCGGCGAGCCGGCCGGCCGGTCCGAGCGGGCGGCCCGGCTCGACGAGGGGCTCGCCCTGCTCGACGGGTTGCTCCGCGGGCCGGTCGACCACCAGGGCGCCCACTACCGGGTGCGGACCGAGCTGCGGCCCCGGCCGGTGCAGCAGCCGCGGCCGCCGATCTGGGTGGCGGCGGTCGCGCCGAACCGGCGCCCGTTGGCCCGGGCGGTCCGGTGGGACGGGGTGGTGCCGATCGGCGAGTCGGCCCTGCTCACGCCGGCGCAGCTCGCCGATTACCTGGCCGGCCTGGAGCGGCCAGCGAGCTGGGAGGTGGTGGCGTTCTGGGCGCCCGGAGTGCCGGCCGCCGAATACGCTGACGCCGGCGCCAGCTGGCTGGTGGAGGGCGCCTGGCCGGCCGGGGACTGGGTGGCCGACCTGCGCCAGCAGATCAGGCAAGGGCCGCCGGATCACCCATGATCTACTAACCTTGGCGGGCGTACCAGGTTGCGGTACTCACGTACCCTGGTTGCCGCATCGTCGACCGAATCAAGGGGGCGGAAATCGTGGAAGTCTGGCTGGTCGGGTGCGCTGCGCTCGTCGTGATCGCGGTGATCGGGCTGTGGCTGATGACGGCCTACAACAGCCTGGTCCGGCTGCGCAATGCGTACAAAAATGCCTTTGCCCAGATCGACGTGCAGCTGACCCGCCGGCACGACCTGATTCCGAATCTGGTCGAGGTCGCCAAGGGCTACATGAAGCACGAGCGGGAGGCGCTGGAAGCGGTGGTCGCCGCTCGGAGCGGCGCGGTCAACGCCCAGGCCCAGGCCAACGCCAACCCGGGCGACGCGGCCGCCATGCAGCAGCTCGCCGGCGCGGAGAACATGCTGACCCAGACCCTCGGCCGGCTGTTCGCGCTCTCCGAGGCCTACCCGGACCTGAAGGCCAACCAGAACATGATGCAGCTGTCGGAGGAGCTCACCTCCACCGAGAACCGGGTCGCGTTCGCCCGGCAGGCCTTCAACGACGCGGTGATGAACTACAACAACAAGCGCGAGTCGTTCCCGTCCAGCCTGATCGCGGGCATGTTCGGGTTCGGGCCGGCGGCGCTGTTCGAGATCGAGGACCCGGGCCAGCGCGAAGCGCCGCGGGTCTCGTTCTGACCCGCCGGCCGGCCAGTCCGATCGCTAGGCCACTTCTGATCCCGCAGGAGCCATCCCGATGAACTTCTTCGAGCGGCAGCGCCAGGTGAAGCGGATGTCGTTGCGGCTGGTGCTGCTGTTCGCGATCGCGGTGGTGGCGATCGTCGCCACCGTCGACCTGATCGCGATCATTGCGTTCGGCGGCTTCGACCAGCCGGTGGAGAACCTGATCGGGATCGCGCTGGTGGTCAGCGTGGTCGTGCTCGCGGTGATCGGGCTGTCGTCGCTGTTCCGGTCGCTGAGCCTGCGCGCCGGCGGCGGTAGCAAGGTCGCGCTGGCGCTCGGCGCGGTGCCGGTGCCGGCCGACCCGCAGGACCCGGATCTGCGCCGGCTGCGCAACGTGGTGGAGGAGATCGCGATCGCCTCTGGCACCCCGGTGCCGGACCTGTATGTGATGGAGAACGAGCCGGGCATCAACGCGTTCGCCGCCGGCTGGTCCCCCTCCGACGCGGCGATCGCGGTCACCCGCGGTGCCCTGCAGCGGCTCAACCGGGACGAGCTGCAGGGTGTGATCGCGCACGAGTTCAGCCACGTCGTCAACGGCGACATGCGGCTCAACATCAAGCTGATGGGGCTGCTGTTCGGGATCCTGGTGCTCGCGTTCATCGGCCGGATCCTGCTGGCCGCCCGCGGCGGCAAGAACAACCCGCTGCCGCTGATCGGGCTGGTGGTCCTGCTGGCCGGGTTCGCCGGGCTGTTCATCGGGCGGATCATCAAGGCGGCGGTGTCCCGACAACGGGAGTACCTCGCCGACACCTCGGCGGTGCAGTTCACCCGGCAGACCAACGGCCTGGTGGGCGCGCTGAAGAAGATCGCCGGGCTGCCAGTCGGCTCCACGCTGAACAGCCCGAAGGCCGAGGACGTCAGCCACATGCTGTTCGGCTCGGGCAAGGGGTTCTCGGGCCTGTACGCCACCCACCCGCCGCTGGCCAAGCGGATCAAGGCGCTCGACCCGACCTTCAACGAGGCCGAGCTGGAGCAGCTGCAACGGCAATGGGCGGCCGCGCCGCCGTCCGGCCTGCAGGAGGACATGGCGATGGGACTGGCGCCGCAAATGCGGACGCTGCCACCGGCCCAGTCGGCGGTGCCGGCGGCGCCGGCCGCGGTCGCCGCCGCGGTCGGCTCCCCCACCGACGCGTCGTTCCAGCAGGCCGGCAACCTGCTTGGGCAGATCCCGGACCCGGTCCGCGCCCGGGCCCGCGACCCGCAGGCCGCGCTGCCGCTGGTGTTCGGCCTGCTGCTGTCCGAGCACCCGGAGGTCCGGCAGGCGCAGCACCAGGTGCTGGCCAGCCGGCACGGCAAGCCGCTCGCGGACGCCGCCTGGCACGAGGGCAACACCCTGGCGTCGCTGCACCCGATGCTGCGGCTGCCGCTGGCCGAGCTCGCGTTCCCGGCGCTGCGCAACCGGCCCCGCCCGGAGCAGGACGCGATCATGACGACCGTGCACGCGCTGATCCGGGCCGACGGCCGGCTCACCGTCTCCGAGTACTGCCTGTCCCGGCTGCTGCATGAGGAGCTGTACGAGGCGGTGCACCACACTCCGTCCTGGGGTCAGCGGCGCTACACCCTGCACGCCAGCCGGGACGCGGCGGCGACGCTGCTCGCGACCCTGGCGGCGGTGGGCAACCAGCAGCCGGCCGCGGCCGAGCAGGCCTTCCACGCCGGGGTGGCGGCGCTGTTCCCGCAGCAGCGGCTGCCGTACGCACCGCCGGCCGAGGGGGTCACCGCGCTGGAGCAGGTGTGGGCTCAGCTGGACGGGCTCCAGCCGGCGGACAAGGAGCGGCTGGTCCAGGCGATGGTGGCGGTGATCGGCAACGACGGCCAGCTCACCGTCACCGAGCTGGAGCTATTGCGGACCATCTGCGCGATGCTGCACTGCCCGCTGCCGCCGCTCGCCCAGCAGCAGCCCGGCGCCACCGGGCCGGGGGTCCCGCCACCACCGCCGGCGCGGGGCACCGCCTCGGTCTAGCCGGCTCGGTCCAACCCGGCCGTACCTAGCCAGGCCGGTCCAGCGTCCAGCCGGACCGGCCTGGCTAGCAGCCGGAGCGGTGTCGTCGGGGCGGGGCCGTCAGCCGGACCGGGGCCGCTACCGGGCGCCGGCGGCGTCCATCGCCCGCAGCTCCTTCTTCAGCTCGGCGATCTCGTCGCGGATCCGCGCCGCCACCTCGAACTGCAGCTCCCGGGCGGCCGCCAGCATCTGCTCGTTGAGGTCCAGCACCAGCTGGGCGAGCTCGGCCCGGGCCATCCCTTCGGTCTTCGCCACCACCGCCCGGCTGCGCGACCGGGTCTCCGGCACCGGCGCCTTGCCGCGGGACATCTGCCGGCCGCTGCCACCGACGATCGCCCCGCCCGGACCGTGCCCGGCCAGCGCCCCTTCGGTGTCGTCCGCCTCCCGGTAGATGTCGTCCAGGATGTCGTGGATCTTCTTGCGGAGCGGCTTCGGGTCGATCCCCATCGCTTCGTTGTGCGCCACCTGCTTGGCCCGGCGCCGGTTGGTCTCGTCGATCGCCTGCTGCATCGACGGGGTGATCGTGTCGGCGTACATGTGGACCTGGCCGGACACGTTCCGGGCGGCCCGGCCGATGGTCTGGATCAGCGACCGCTCACTGCGCAGGAAGCCCTCCTTGTCGGCGTCCAGGATGGACACCAGCGAGACCTCTGGCAGGTCCAGCCCCTCCCGGAGCAGGTTGATCCCGACCAGCACGTCGAACTCGCCCTGCCGCAGCTCCCGCAGCAGCTCCACCCGGCGCAGGGTGTCCACCTCGGAGTGCAGGTAGCGCACCCGGATGCCGTGTTCGAGCAGGTAGTCGGTGAGGTCCTCGGCCATCTTCTTGGTCAGCGTGGTGACCAGCACCCGCTCGTCGCGCTCGGTCCGGACCCGGATCTCGTGCATCAGGTCGTCGATCTGGCCCTTGGTCGGCTTCACCACCACCTCGGGGTCGACCAGCCCGGTCGGCCGGATCACCTGCTCGACCACGTCGCCGCCGGTCTGCTCCAGCTCCCACGGGCCGGGGGTGGCGGACAGGAACACCATCTGCCCGACCCGCTCCAGGAACTCGTCGAACCGCAGCGGCCGGTTGTCCTGCGCCGACGGCAGCCGGAACCCGTGCTCGACCAGCACCCGCTTCCGGGAGGCGTCGCCCTCGTACATCCCGCCGATCTGCTGCACGGTCACGTGCGACTCGTCGATCACCGTGAGGAAGTCGTCCGGGAAGTAGTCGAGCAGACAGTACGGCGGCTCGCCGCGCTGCCGACCGTCGATGTGCATCGAGTAGTTTTCGATCCCGGAGCAGAACCCGACCTGCCGCATCATCTCGATGTCGTAGGTGGTGCGCATCCGCAGCCGCTGCGCCTCCAGCAGCTTGCCCTGGCTCTCCAGCTCGGCGAGCCGCTCCGCCAGCTCCGCCTCGATCCCGGCGATCGCCCGCTGCATCCGCTCGGCGCCGGTGGAGTAGTGGCTGGCCGGGAAGATCAGCAGCTGGTCGACCTCCCGCATCACCTCGCCGGTGAGCGGGTGTAGGTAGTAGAGCTTCTCCACCTCGTCGCCGAACAGCTCGATCCGGACCGCCAGCTCCTCGTACGCCGGGATGATCTCGAGCGTGTCACCGCGGACCCGGAACGTGCCCCGGTTGAACGCCATGTCGTTGCGGGTGTACTGGATGTCCACCAGCCGCCGCAGCAGCTGGTCGCGATCGATCTCCTGGCCGACCTGCACCCGCACCGACTGGTCGAGGTATTCCTGCGGCGTGCCCAGGCCGTAGATCGCGGAGACGGTCGCCACCACCACCACGTCGCGGCGGGTAAGCAGCGACATCGTCGCCGAATGCCGCAGCCGCTCCACCTCTTCGTTGAGCGAGGAGTCCTTCTCGATGTAGGTGTCGGTCTGCGGGATGTAGGCCTCGGGCTGGTAGTAGTCGTAGTAGGAGACGAAGTACTCGACCGCGTTGTGCGGCAGCAGCTCGCGGAACTCCTTCGCGAGCTGGGCGGCGAGGGTCTTGTTGGGAGCCAGCACCAGGGTCGGGCGCTGCAGTCGCTCGATCAGCCACGCGGTGGTGGCGCTCTTGCCGGTGCCGGTGGCGCCGAGCAACACCACATGCCGCTGCCCGGCCCGGATCCGCTTCTCCAGACCGTCGATGGCGGCGGGCTGATCGCCGGCGGGCTGGTAGTCGCTGACCACCTGGAACCGGCCCTCCACCCGCGGGATGGTCAAGGTCATACGTCACCCCGAACGGCAGCGAGCTGAGTCATATCTCTACGCTACGCGGCCGGTCCGACAGCCGAGCCGGGCCCGTTCCACCGGTTGGCCAGTTGTGTGAATCAGCTCACCGCGCTACGGTCTGGGTGTAGGCCGCTCGCGGCGGCCCACCGGCACTTGACCTGGCCTCCACACCGGCCGGTCTCCCGGTGCACCGGTAGCTGCCCCGGCGCTCCGATCGCCTGGCGCCCGCATGGGCTTGCGATCGCACCGCTGGCGTGCGCACCAGTGTGGTCGCGTCATGCGCGACCGGCCAGCCGCGAGCGGTCTTTCATCGTCGCGGCCATCCATCGCCGAGCATCGTCCGTCGTCGAGCGGTCGCCCGTCGTGGAGCGGTCGTTCGTCGTCGAGCGGTCATTCGTCGCTTTGAAACCGGAATGCCCGGCGTGCCGTCACCTCCGGCGCGCCGAGGGCGTTCAACCCCGCATGAGGGTCACCGCGCCCGGGGAGGAACCCGCGGAGCCTCCGGCTGGCAATCGTTGGATCACGGCTCTGCTCGTCGCCGTCTGCCTCGCGCTCGCCGGCAGCGTGCTACTCGGCCAGGACCTGCTGCTGCGGCGGGGCGACGACGCCGACCCGGCCCGGCCACTGTCGGCCGAGGAAGCGACCCGGCTCGCCACCATGCGCCAGCACAACTGGCAGGACGCCCGGGCGGGGGTGCGCGCCACCATCGGCACCGGCGCCGAGCAGGTGCACCTCGCCGGCTGGGTGGACTGGCGGCGGCCGATGGTCTACCTGGCCCGGTCCGGCCCCACCCCCGGTGAGATCGCCGAGCTGATCCAGGCGGTGCCGGGACTGATCGCGGTCCGGCCGGGCGAGCCGGCACCGGCCGAGCCGACCCCCGAGCCGGAGCCGACCGGTTCGCCGGGCGCCGGGACTGACCCGAGCGCCGGGCCGGAGCTGATCGACCCGTACCCGAAGCCGCCGGCCACCCCACCGGCGGACGGCTGGCGGCTGCGCCAGCCCGGCGCCGACGGCGCGCCGGGCGCGCCGGCCGCCGCCGGCACCATCGACGCGCTCGCCGTCCTGCTGCTCACGATCGCCGCCGAGGAACCGGACGCGGCCGAGCTGCTCGCCGAGACCGAGTCGCAGTGGCTGCGCGAGGACCGGACCGCCGGGTACGAAGTGGACGTGTTGCTCGGCCCGGCGATCCTGCCCGGCGCGCCGCTGCCCGGGCCGCCGGCACCGGGCAGCCAGCCGCCGGAGACGCTCGCCGCGCTGGGCGGCGCGGTCCAGTACTGGCTGGACCGGGACGCTCGGCTGCACCGGCTGGACGCGCTGCTCGCCACCGACACCCCGGTCCGGGTCGACCTGGACCGGGCCGACCAGACCACCCCGGCCGTGCTCGACCTGCTCGGCGGCGCCGCGATCGACCCGGCGCCGGTGACCGACCAGCAGGCCGAGCAGCTCGCCCAGCTCCGGCAACGCAACCGCGGCGCCGGTGGCGGCGAGGTGCGGATCACCGTACCGACCGAGCAGGGCGACGACACCATCACCGCCACCGGCTACCTGGACTGGCAGCGGACGGTCGCCTACCTGGTGGTGCACCGGCCCAACGGCAGCTCGCTGGTCTGGGCCGACGGCTCCGGGGTGAGCACCCGCAGCGCCGGCTCGCTCGACGACCTGACCGAGCCACCGCTGCCGGCGCCGACCGACGGCTGGTCACGCACCCCCTGGGAGGGGCGCGGCGACGACCAGGGCGGCTACGACCTGGACCTGCTGCTCAACGAGGCGCTCTCGCTCAGCGGCTGGGAGCTGGACGACGCCGACCACCTGCGACAGACCGCCCACCGGCTGCGCGGCGACCGGCTCGACGGGGTGGCGGTCAGCGTGTACGAGATCCCGCGCCCGATCGAGTCCGAAGTAGAGCCCGGCGGGGCGCGGATGCGGTACTGGGTGGACGACGAGTCCGGAGTGCTGCGCCGGCTCGAGATCCGCACCCGGTCCGGCGGGTTCGGCCAGCTCGACCTCTCCCCCGGCCAGGTGCCGTGGCTGTGACCGCCCCCTGGGCCGGCGCCGAGGCGGTGATCCGCCCGACGCCACGGCGGTGACCGGCTAGGCCGGTTGCCAGCCGGTCGCCGCCGCCCACCGGGCCGCCCGGTCGGCCGCCTGCCGCGAGTCGAGCCGGTGGTAGTGCTGCCGCGCCTGCTGGTCCGCCCGCAGCCAGGCCGGGAGCAGCAGCCCGAGCCACCAGCCGGGCGAGCCGGCGACCCGTAGGTGCAGCTCCGCCGGTCGGCCCGGGTCCGCGTTCGCGTGCAGCCGCTTGCCCCAGCCGGCCGGGTCCGGGTCCAGCGCCGGCACCGGCTCATCCCGGTCGGCGCCAGCCACCGCCGGGAACCCGGCCTCGGCCAACGGCTCGGCCAGCTCGTCCGCGGCCGCCAGCGACTCGACCGTCAGCTGCAGGTCGAGCACGTCCCGGGCCGGCAGCCCCGGCACCGCGGTCGGTCCGATGTGGTCGATTCGGGGCGCCCGCTCCCCCAGCGCGTGCCGCAGCCGGGCGGCCAGCCGCTCGGCCTGCGCCGGCCAGCTCGGGTCATACGGCACCGGCTGGAGCTGGCCGCGCGGGCTGGGCCGACGCAGCCGCAACTGCCGCTCGAACGGCAGCAGCCGCTGCCGCCACAGCGCGTCCACCGCGGCGTGCAGCGCCTCCCGCGAGCCGTCGTTGTCGAGGACCACGTCGGCGGCGGCTCGCCGCGCCTGATCGCTGGCCTGGCTGCGGATCCGGGCCCGCGCCTCCGGCTCGGCCATCCCGCGGTCGGCGACCAGCCGGGCCACCCGGGTCGACTCAGCGGCCTCCACCACCACGACCAGGTGGTAGCTCGGCGCCAGCCCGACCTCGACCAGCAGCGGGACGTCGTTGACGACCACCGCGTCGGGCGGGGCGGCCGCGATCAGCTCGGCGGTGCGGGCCCGCACCCGGGGGTGGATGATCGCCTCCAGCCGGCGCCGGGCCGGCTCGTCGTCGAACACCACCTTCGCCAGCGCGGCCCGGTCCAGCCCACCGGCCGGATCGAGCACCCGCTCGCCGAACGCCTCGACCACCTCGCGGAGCCCGTCGGTGCCCGGCGCCACCACCTCCCGGGCCAGCCGGTCGGCGTCGATCACGACTGCCCCGTGGCCGGCCAGCCGGCGCGCCACCTCGCTCTTGCCGGCCCCGATCCCGCCGGTCAGCCCCACCCTCAGCACGGGCTTAGTCAACCGCACCGGCCGGCCGGTCGACACGCCGGGTACCGCTAAACCGCGCATTACCTACTAAATCTGGACATAAGATTCTGGTACCGCAGCCTGTCACCGGGGGTCCCACATGTCACTGCACCGTTCCTACGTCGCTGTCCCGCCCGCTACCCGCCGGCGGCTGCTCCTACCCGGTGGGCGGATCACGCCGATGGCCGGCCGGCACCGGCTCGGCGCACCCGGCACCGTCCGGCGCTCCCCGGCCGGACCGGCCCGGCCGTTCCATCGCCACCGGGCCCGGCACCGCCGCACCGCGCCGCCGAGCGCCTTCGCGGTCCGCTACGCCACGATGCTGGTGCTGCTCGGCGCACTCGCGGTCAGCGGCTGGTTCACCGCCACCGGCGCCACCGCGGTGGCCCAGATGATCGCGCCCTGAGTTCGGCGCTGACAGACGACGGCGCCGGGGCTAGGCATCCCAGCCCCGGCGCCGTCGTCTGTCAGCAGCGGCTCAGTTGCCCGCGAGCTTCTCCTTGAGCGCCGCGAGCGCCTCGTCGGTGGCGAGGGTGCCGGACGGCTCGGCCGAACCCCGCGACCCACCGCCCCGGCCGCCGGAGTCGGCACCGGAGTCGCCGGCAGCGGCGGCCGCCTCCTCGGAGGCCGCCCGGGCCGACTGCACCTGCTTGGTGTGCGCCTCCCAGCGGGCGCGGGCCTCGGCGTACTGCCGCTCCCACTCCTCGCGCTCCTTCTCGTAGCCCGGCAGCCACTCGCCGGTCTCCGGGTCGAAGCCCTCCGGGTACTTGTAGTTGCCGTGCTCGTCGTACTCGGCGGCCATCCCGTAGAGGGTCGGGTCGAAGTGCTCCTCGCCCTCGACGAACCCCTCGTTGGCCTGCTTGAGCGACAGCGAGATCCGGCGGCGCTCCAGGTCGATGTCGATGACCTTCACCATCACGTCGGAGCCGACCTGCACCACCTGCTCCGGGATCTCCACATGCTTCTCGGCCAGCTCGGAGATGTGCACCAGGCCCTCGATGCCGTCCTCGACCCGCACGAACGCGCCGAACGGCACCAGCTTGGTGACCTTGCCGGGCACGATCTGCTGGATCGCGTGGGTCCGGGCGAACTGCCGCCACGGGTCCTCCTGGGTCGCCTTCAGCGACAGCGAGACCCGCTCCCGGTCCAGGTCGACGTCGAGCACCTCGACCTCGACCTCCTGGCCGACCTCGACCACCTCGGACGGGTGGTCGATGTGCTTCCAGGACAGCTCCGAGACGTGCACCAGGCCGTCCACGCCGCCCAGGTCCACGAACGCGCCGAAGTTGACGATCGAGGAGACCACGCCCTTGCGTACCTGTCCCTTGGCGAGCTTGTTGAGGAACTCGGTGCGCACCTCGGACTGGGTCTGCTCCAGCCAGGCACGGCGGGAGAGCACGACGTTGTTGCGGTTCTTGTCGAGCTCGATGATCTTCGCCTCGAGCTCGCGGCCGACATACGGCTGGAGGTCACGGACCCGGCGCATCTCCACCAGCGAGGCGGGCAGGAAGCCACGCAGCCCGATGTCGAGGATCAGGCCACCCTTGACCACCTCGATGACCTGACCGCGGACCACCCCGTCCTTCTCCTTGATCTCCTCGATCGTGCCCCACGCCCGCTCGTACTGGGCACGCTTCTTGGAGAGGATCAGCCGGCCCTCCTTGTCCTCCTTCTGGAGGACCAGGGCTTCCACCCGGTCGCCGACCTTCACGACCTCCGACGGGTCGATGTCGTGCTTGATCGACAGCTCACGGGAGGGGATCACGCCCTCGGTCTTGTAGCCGATGTCGAGCAGGACCTCGTCCCGATCGACCTTAACGACGGTGCCTTCGACGATGTCGCCGTCGTTGAAGTACTTGATGGTCTCGTCGATCGCTGCGAGGAAGGCCTCCTCGGTGCCGAGGTCGTCGACGCTGACCTGGTTGGTGGCGGCGCCGGTCGCGTTGCCGGCGTTGGCGCTCGAGGTGGCCTCGATGCTGCTCGTCATGTGGTTTGTTGCTCCGAACGGATTATGGTGTCGTAGTGACTTGTGGTCCCGCCGGCGGTAACCTGTCCGCCAGCGGCACGCTCACCAGCCTGCCGCTGGGCACAGTGCACGACCACTGCTGTGGTACCTGGCTGTCTCCCCGCGGCTGCGGACCTACTCCCTGCTGAGGCCCGCAACTCGCGAACGCATCGAACAGCTTACCGTGTGCGATGCCACACCGTGCAAGCCCTCCGGCGTAAGATGCCACACTTGCTCGGTATGTCGCCACTGTCGCGTTGGCGAACCGGGAGTTTCGGCTCGGTGTCCTGGTCCGGTCGGCGATGTCCAACCGGCGCGCCACCGTTACCGTGAACCGATGGACACCGGCGAGGTGAGCCCTGGCGAGGTTACCGTAACCAGGCAACCAATCAGCAACGAGCAGGCCCGGCTGGCCAGCCGCCGGTGGTGGGACTCGGACGCCGACCGGTACCACGCCGAGCACGGCCAGTTCCTCGGCGACGTGGATTTCGTCTGGTGTCCGGAGGGGTTGCGGGAGGCCGATGCCGGGCTGCTCGGTCCGGTCGCCGGGGCTCGGGTGCTGGAACTGGGCTGCGGCGCCGCCGCCGGAGCCCGGTGGCTGCGGCAGGCCGGGGCGATCGCGATCGGGCTCGACCTGTCCGCGGGGATGCTGCGGCACGCGACCGCCGGCAACCGGCGATCCGGGGTACGGGTGCCGCTGGTGCAGGCGGACGGGCTGGCGTTGCCGTTCCGGGACGGCTGCTTCGACGTGGTCACCACCGCGTTCGGGGCGGTCCCGTTCGTGGCCGACTCGGCGGCGCTGATGCGGGAGGTGGCTCGGGTGCTGCGCCCGGGCGGCCGGTGGGTGTTCTCGGTGACCCACCCGATGCGGTGGATCTTCCTCGACGACCCGACCGAGCGCGGGCTGGTCGCGGTCCACTCCTACTTCGACCGCCGCCCGTACGTCGAGTTCGACGGCGACGGCCAACCGCGCTATGTGGAACAGCACCGCACCCTCGGCGACCGGATCCGGGAGCTGGTCGCGGCCGGGTTCGTGGTCACCGACCTGATCGAACCGGAGTGGCCGGAGGACCACGACCAATCGTGGCAACAGTGGAGCCCGTTGCGCGGCCGGCTGTTCCCGGGCACCGCGATTTTCGTCTCCCACAAGCCGGCCGACTGAGGTCGACCCAGCCGCCGCGCAGTCAGCTGAGCAGCCCTTCGCGGCGCAGCATCTGCTCGAGTTGCCAGAACGTGGTCTCGATGTGGCCACGCGGGAAGTCCAGCCGGATCAGGCCAGCGACGTTGGAGAACGCCTCGCACCCCTGCTCGACCAGGATCGCGACCCGGCGGAACCCGTACCGTCCCTGCAACAGCCCGGCCTGGTGGACCACGCTCTGGTCGGCGTACCCGAGCCCGCCGGGACCAGCGGTCTCGGCGGTGAGCACGCAGACCCCGAACCCGCAGTCGGCGAGATGGGCACGGAGCTGGTTGCCGAGGTCGGCACCGTGCGCCTCGGTGCTCAGTGTGTACACCCGCAGCCCGCCGTAGTCCTCCAGGAACTGCTGCACCTGCCGCCACTGCGGGTCGGCGCCGTGGGCGATGAACACGCCCCGCCGCGACGGCTGGGCCAGCTGCTCGCGCATCAGGCTCAGGCCGAGGTAGGCGCCGTGCTCGACCTGCAACCGGCGGGAGGTGAGCGCCGCCAGCAGCCCGGCCGCGAACACGTCGCCGGTGCCGGTGGTGTCCTCGATGTCCTCATCGGATGCGAATACCGGGGCGGCGAACCGCCGCCGGACCACCCCGTGCCGCCCGGCCCGGAACGTGTCCACGCTGTCGTACCGGTTCGGCAGGACCACCGTGGCCCCGGCCCGAGTGAACGCCAGCACCCGTCCGGCGAGCGCCGGGTCGGAGTCGCCATGCGTGTAGCCGCCGAGCTCCTTGAACTCGCGCCGGGACAGCAACAGGTAGTCGGCGAGCCGGAGCAGGCCCCGGATCGCCGGGGTCGGGTTGGCCGCCCAGTCGTACCCGGGGTCGAAGCTGATCCGCAACCGTGGGTTCGCCGCGCGGGCGGCCCGCAACACCCGCTCCATCTCCACCGGCGTCTCCGGATCGAGGAACGAGGTGACGTGGACGTGCCGCGCCGAAGCGAGGTATCCGGCGAGGGCGTCGAACCGATCCCGGATGAACTGCGCCATCCGCAGGTTGGCGCCCGGGCAGGTCAGCATCACCCGGCCGGCACCATCCTCGATAAAGGACAGACACATCCCACACGGGGCGGCCGGATCCTCCAGCACGAACCGATGGTCGACGCCGTGGCTGTCCATCAGCTTGAGGAACGACAGCCCCGGCGTCTCCTCGCGCCCCAACACGCCGACGTAGCCCAGCCGGAGGTCGAGCCGCAGCTGCGCCAGCACGAAGATGGTGTTCCAGGCGGAGCCACCGGCCGCGATTTCGAGCGCGTTCCGGCCGATCGCCCGGGTGACGCCGTGGATGGTCTCCGCGTCCACCCGCCGCTCCTCATTCCAGTCGAACCGGCCGGTCCACTCCGCGACTTTCTCCGCCCGGGCCCGGGATAAGCTCGAGGCGCTCGCGATGTAGTCGATGTTGAGGGCACCGAAGCCGATCACATCCGGCGCAGCATTGCCCGCTTCCCCGTTGCTAATCGGCAATGATCCGCGGCGCAAGATGATCCCAACCTTAGGATCATGAAAATGTGGCTGCTCCCCCAAGGGTATTCCGTAACCGCCACTCTATCGGGCGAGACCTAGCACCCGCTGCACGGACCGCTCGTTACTATGGGTTGAACTGCACCTACGACCGGGAGGGCCGATGGGGCAGGACGGATTCTCGCGCGACGTCGTGGGCGTGGGTGCGTTCAATATCGACTACCTCACCGCCGGCTCCGGATCCGCCGGCAATGATCAGCCTAATTCGCTCGGTTCCCGAATCGAGCGGGTGCTCGCCGCCGCCGGCATCCAGCTAGAGTGGGGCACCGAGCACGCGGTCGACGAGCGGACGATCTACGCCGCACTCGCGGAGGTCGACCGAGCCGCGCTGAAGGACAGCCTCGGCGGGTCGGCGTTCAATGCGATCTACACGCTGGCGCACCTGAACCTGGATCTCCGGCTCGGCTTCCTCGGGCTCGCCGGGCGGGTGCCGATCCCCGGGCAGTCCGGCGTCGCCGAATTGGCGGCGCTCGGTGTCGATCATCAATTCGTCCGTTACGACCCGTCCCGGTTGTGCGGCATCTGCTTCGCGTTGCAAGTCGACGGTGAGCGGACGTTGCTGACCCATGCCGGCGCCAATTCCTACTTCGCCGACTACCTGGACGACGCATTCGACGACATCGTCGATTATCTGTCCGCGACTAGGGTCGTCCATGTGACGTCGTTTCTTGACGACCGCACCGCTGGCCGGTTGGAGATACTGCTTCGCAAGGTCAAATCCAACAGCCCCGACACATTGATCAGTTTTGACCCGGGTCACGTCTGGAGCCAGGCGAAGGCGCCGGAGATCGACGGGATTCTCGGGGTCACCGATTTCCTGCTGGTCAACTCCCGCGAGTTTCGCGATCTCGGCAACTACCAGCCGGGCGATACCGACGAGGCGATCGCCGGCCGGCTGCTGCGCAAGTCCGGCGAACGGATGACGGTGATCCTGAAACGGCCGGAAGGCGTGGTGTCGTTCGAGCTCGAGGATGGCTCGGTCCGCCGGGACGCCTACCAGCACGCCACCCTCTCCCAGGACGAAATCAAGGACGCCACCGGTGCCGGTGACGTGTTCGCCGCCGGTCTGCTCGCGGCCACCGTCTCCGACCGGCAGTCGATCGAGCTCGGTTCGGCGCTCGGGATGGCGCTCGCCCGGCACAAGCTGAGGTTCGTCGGCACCCACGGCCACGGCGGCTTCGCCACGATCGCTCGCCAGTTCATCGGCCGCCGGGAGGTGGCGCGGCGCGGCGGTGCGATCCCGCGCGGCGTGTTCGTCGCACACGGCGGGAACCCGCAGTGGCGAGCGGTCAAGGCGTTCATCGAGGACGACCTGCGGTTGCCGGTGTACAGCTTCGAAAGCGGGGTCTGGGGCGGGACTCAGGTCACCGACGCGCTCGACGACCTGCTGGAGCGGTGCGGGTTCGCGGTCTGCGTGCTCACCGCCGAGGACCTCGCGCCGGACGGCGAGTGGCGGGCTCGGCAGAACGTGATCCACGAGGTCGGGCTGTTCCAGGGCCGGTACGGGTTCGACCGGGTGATCCTGCTCGTCGAGGAGGGGATCCGCACCGTTCCCCGGACCGCCGACCCGTTCACCGTCGCGTTCCCCCGGAACCGGATCGACACGGCGTTCTGGCGGCTCCGCCGCATGGTGCGGGAGCAAATGGCGTCCGAGCACTGAAGATCGATCCATCCCACGGGATAGGTAGAGCAAATGATCCATAAGTTCTCGGTCCGTCCCGTCGGTGCGGTGGACCTCAGCATCGACCACCTTCGCAGCTCCCTCGGCCTGCCCGATCTGGAGGTATGGCGGGACTACTACCTGGAGTTCGCCGCACCACCGTCCGATGCGGACCTCTCGGCGATCGCCGAGGTGCTCGGCGACGGCGATCCCAGCCGGGTGACGCTGGACCAGCCGCTGGACCCGGCGACCACCGTGCAGGTGGCGCACAAGCGCGGCGTGGTCGACAACGAGAGCCCGTCGCTGGTGGCGGTGGGCGAGCTGCTCGGGGTGCCGGTGCGGGCCGGCAAGGTGGCCACCAGCTACCGGTCGGCCGACCCGGCGTTGGCGGAGATCATCGACCAGGCCTGCCGCAACGCCAGCATCGAGGAGCTGCATGTCCGGGAGCCGGCGTACCGGACGCTGGTGCCGGCCGGCGGGTACGCCCCAGCGGAGCACTTCGACCTGCGCCAGCTGTCCGATGAGGAGCTGGCGGCCGTGGGGCGGGCCGGCGGCCGGAACCTGTCAGCCGACCAGATGCGCCGGATCCGCGACATCCAGCTGGCGATCGGCGCGGAGGGCGTCACCGATGTGCTGCTGGAGGCGCTGGATGCCCGGTGGAGCGACCACTGCCTGCACACCACCTGGAAGTCGCTGGCGGGGGGTCTGCTCGGCCGGCTGATGGCGGCCACCGAGGCGACCGGCAACCCGAACATCGTGTCGATGTTCGCCGACAACGCCGGGGTCTGGGAGTTCTACGGCGGCTGGTCATTGGCGATCAAGGCCGAGACCCACAACGGCCCGTCCGCGGTGTCGGCCTATTTCGGGCAGCTGACCAAGCTGGGCGGGGTGCTGCGGGACATTCTCGGCACCGGGCTGGGGGCCGACCCGATCGGCTGCTTCGAGTACACCGCCACCGGGCCGGCCGGCAGCCAGGCGCCGATCGCCGGCCGGCCGGCGCCGGCCCAGATCGCCCGGGACACGATCCGCGCCATCAAGGAGTACGGGAACACGTTCGGGGTGCCGATGATGCGCTCCCGGATGGCGTTCCACCCCGGGTACGCCGCGAAGCCGTTCGCGCTCGGCGGCAGCATCGGGCTGATCCCCACCGACCAGGCGCGGCGCGGGGTGCCGCAGCCGGGCGACCTGGTGGTGCTGATCGGCGGGCTGACCGGCAACGAGGGCATGCACGGCGCCTCGGCCAGCTCGGCTGGGGCGACCATGGACGAGGCGGCGGTGCAGATCGGCGCCCCGCTGGAGCAGGTCAAGTTCCGCAAGGCGATCATCGACCTGCGGGACGCCGGTTGCCTGCGGGCGCTGACCGACGTCGGTGGGGCCGGGCTCAACAGCGCGGTCGGCGAGATCGGTGAGGCGTGCGGGGTCTGGATCAACACCGCGCTGGTGCCGCTGAAGACCTCGGCGCTGCCGATGTGGCGGATCCTGCTGTCCGAGTCGCAGGAGCGCATGATCCTCGCCGTACCGCCGGACCGGCTCGACCAGGCCCGGGCGATCACCGCCCGGCACCAGGTCCGCACCACCGTGATCGGCCGGTTCGCCGGCACCGGCCGGTACCGGGTCTTCCACGACCCGCAGCTCACCGAGGCGGACGTGGTCGCCGCCGACCAGCCGCCCTCCGCCGACGCCGGCGACCCAGGGTTCGACATCCCGTACCGGCTGCTCGGCTACCACCCGCCGGACCGTTCGGTCGGGCCGCCACCGGCCCGCGACCCGGCGCCGCCGCGCTGGCCGCGGCTGGACCCGGCCGGCATCGTCAAGCTGCTCGAGCAGCTCGCCGGCGACCCGGACATCGCCTGCCAGGCCGCCGCCGACGTGCAGTACGACTCGACCGTCCAGGGCAACACCGTCTACGGGCCGCACTACGGCAGCGACCGGCCGGTGCCCGCCGGCTACTGGGCCGCCACCCCGGTCGACGATCTGCCGGCCGCCGCTGTGTTCGCCACCGCGTTCAATCCGTGGCTGTTCGACGCCGACCCGGCCCGGGCGGTCCGGCAGCTGGGCTGCGGGCTGCTCGGCCGGCTGGTGCTGGCCGGGGTCGCGCTGCCCGACATCTGCCTGTGCGACAACTTCTACACCCCCCACCTGGCCGAGCACGCCGACGCCTGGCTGGTGGCGATGGTCGACGAGCTGGCCGGCCTGGTCCGCCAGTTCGGCACCCCGGTCATCTCCGGCAAGGACTCCTCGGCCGGCTCCACCCACACCGACCACGGGCTCCAGCACGTCCCGCCGGCGGTGTTCCTGTCCGGGCTCGGCAAGGTCCCCGACCACCGGCGGCTGCTGCCCGAGCAGTGGACCCGCCCCGGCAACCTGCTGGTCCAGATCGGACCGGCCACCGGCTCGCCGGTCGGCACCGCCGCCGCCCGGGCCCTCGACCTCACCGGCAGCTACCTCGACCCGGTCGACCTCGACGACTACCGCCGCTACCTGCGGCTGCTCGCCGAGCACCGGCACCGGTTCGTCAGCGGCACCACCCCGGGCCCGGGTGGGCTCGCCGGGCAACTGCTGCACGGCGCGCTCGCCAGCGGCCTCGGCGCCGACCTCACGCCGGCCGCCTACCCACTGGAGAACCTGTTCGCCGAGCACCGGTGCGGCGCCGTCGTCGAGATCTCACCGGACCAGCTGCCACACCTGCCCGCCGAACTCCGCCCGACCCAGGTCGCCATCCTCTCCAGCCGACCCGGCCTCCGACTCGGCGAGGAAGACCTGCTGACCGACCACGTCATCGACCACTGGACCAACTCATTCGCCGAGGCGATCGCATGAGCATCCGGAAACCGACCGTCAACCTGCTCTACCTACCGGGCACCAACTGCCAGGCCGAGACCGCCCGCGCGTTCCGGCACGCCGGCGCCGATCCCCGGCTGGTCTTCCTCAACGACCTGCTCGCCGGGCACGACCGGCTCGACAGCGCCGACCTGCTCTGCCTGCCCGGCGGTTTCTCGTTCGGCGACCACATCGCCGCCGGCGCGATCGGGGGTCTGATCCTGCGTACCAAGCTCCACCGGCAGCTCCAGAACTGCCGCACCCGGCCGATGATCTGCATCTGCAACGGCTTCCAGATCGCACTCCGGGCCGGGGTGTTCGGGCCCGGAGTGGCGCTCCAGCCCAACCACACCGGCACCTTCCACAATCGACCCGACCAACCGCACCAGGTGGTCGCCGGCAACCCCAGCCCGTGGCTGGCCGGCCTCGCCGGCGCCACCCTCCGCTTCCCGTGCGCCCACGGCGAAGGTCGGTTCCACTACCAGCCCCACAATGGCCGGACCGGCTGGCGAACCGCCTTGCGCTACCCGGAATCCGCCAACCCGGACGGCTCGACCGACCACATCGCCGGCATCACCACCGCCGACGGTCTCGTGCTCGGGCTGATGAACCACCCGGAACGCGCCGCCGACCGCGACACTCGGCTCGCCCTGTTCGAGAACGGCGTCCGCGCCGCCCGCCAATAGCCCGCGCCGCCACCTGGGCCGGCCGGCAGGGTCACCCCGGCCAGAACACCTCGACCGGGATCCGCCGCGCCCGGGCCATACTCACCACGTGCGCGGTATCGCCGACCCCCAGGGACGGCCCGCCGTCCCAGACCGCGAACAGCACCTCGCACCGGTCCAGCATGTCGGTGCTTGCGGCGAGGTAGGCGGTCCGGCTCGATCGCCGGAACGGCATCGTCCGGACCGCGGTCGCCTTCCCGAGCAGCTCGTCGAACGTCCGCCGGTCGGCCCGGTCGACGATCCGCTCCTGGTAGTCCTCGGCCGGCAGCACCACCTCGTAGGTGCCGCGCGCGGCCAACACCGCCCGGGCGAACAGCTGGTCGGCGCCGCGCGCCAGGCAAGTGACGCCGTGCAGATCCGGGTCGGCGCGCTCGCGTAGCACCGCGGTCAGCGTCTCCAATGTGAACGTCGCTGCCTCGCGGCTGAGCCGGGTGTGGCCGGTGATCCCGATTCGCGGCACCCCGCCCTCCCCGGTCAGCCTCGGGCCACCTGCGCCGGGATCGCGGATCCGGCGCGGACGACCTGGAAGCCGGCGTCGGCGAGGATCTCCGGTAGCGCTTGGTGGTTGCGCCGCCGGATCGGCTCCGGGAGCTCCTCCCAATCCCGCAGCAGCGGATGCAGCCGCCGGCTCGGGTCGTGCCGGTCGCCGTACCGCCAGCCGGCCGCCAAACGCTCGGCGCGCCAGCGCTCGTGCTCCATCCTCGCCAACCGTTCGATGTGGTCGTCGTCGAGCAGCAGGGTGTCGTCGTGGCCGACCCGCGGTACCAGCACACAGCCGATCGCCCGCAGCTTGCGGCCGATGTCGCGAGCTTGTTGCCGGTTGCTCTCCCGCAGGTCCGGTGGCAGCTCTTCCCACCGGCGCATCGCTTCGGCGCTGGTGGCGGTCTGTCCTGCCTGGATCAGCGCCAGCCGGTACCGGTCGTGCAGCACCCGGGCCAGCCGCTCGACCAGGTCCTCACCGATCAGCCACGGGTCGCACGCCGCGTGGACCACCCCGAACGCGCGTAGCCGCCCGGACAGCTCGTCGAACAGCGGGTCCCCGGCGCCGTCGAGGCCACCGGCGCCGGTCCCGTCCCCATCCGGCGCGGCCCGGAACGCGGTGAGCCGGTCCAGCCGGATCACCACCGAGCAGTCGCCGGCTCGCCACAGCCGTTCCGCGGTGATCGCGGTCTTCAGCGCCTGCTCCTCGTCGTCGTAGCAGATCACCGCCAGGTCCGGCGGGTCCCGGAGGTTACCGGTGGCGAGCAGCCGGATCAGGTCGTCGTCGTACGGCGTGAACCGGCAGGTCGCGCTGAGGAACGGATACCGGTGGGTCAGCTCAGCCACCGCCGCGGTCGCCGCCGGGTCCACCACCGCCACCGGCAATGGCGGCGGTACGCCGAGTTCCCGCATCCGCCACCGCCGGGCCGCCTCGACGATCACCGCCCGGCCGAACCCGCCCGCCCCGCCGACCAGCAGCCGGGGCGGGCGGCCGCCGACCGGGGCCAGCCGCTCGACCGCGAACAGCTTGCGGGCGGCGAGGTCGTCCAGGTGGAAGAAGTCGAGCCGCATCCCGCCCGATGGCGCGCCGCCGAGGTAGCGCGCCTGAAGCGTGAGGCACAGATCGGGATCCCGGACATAGACGTAGACCGAGACGCTCGTCGACCCCGGCCGGCGGAGCCGGTCGACCGCCATCGCGATCGCGGTGTTGACCGTGCTGTCGTCGGTGCAGGCGTAGACCGCGGTGGCCCGCCGGACCCCGGCGGCCCGCAGGATCTCCGGGTCACGCGGGTCGCCGTACACGGTCAACGGCACCGACCAGTCGAACGGCGTTCCCACCATCGAGCGGACCGAGACCACCCGCTGCCGGCTGGCCAGCAGGCGGCGGGCCAGCACCGCCGCCACCGCGCCGTCGCCGCAGACCACCGCGTGGTGATGGGCGCGGTGGGCGCGGATCCGCCGCCACTCCTCCGCGAACAGCAACCGGCCGGCTTCGACGAACGCGTACACCGTCACCGACGGCGCCGCGAACCTGGCGATCTGCAGTGCCAGCGGCAGGTCCGGCAGCTGGGCGAGCGGTTCGGCGCCGAGCACGAACAGCTGCAGGTCGTAGTAGAGCAGGTCGAGCATTGCCGGTGACCAGTGCAGCGCCTGTCCGAACCCGACGAAACCGAGGATCAGCGCGACGACCAGGATCAGCCCGAACGAGGCCCGGAGCGTGTTGATCGCTCGCTGGGTGGGGAGATCGTGCCGGGGCGGCCGGTACCGCCATCCGGATCTGCCACCCGCTCTCCGCATCGAGGTTCCCTCCCGCCAGCGACTCGTCGGGACGGCGCCACCCCGGTGCGGCGCACAGGTATACCCAAATCATGCATGATCCACAGTGGTTTCTGTAACCAGTCGATCACTGAATGCTGGATATCGCCGCTGCCCCGGCTTTCGACCGCGGTCAGTGGCTGGCGCTGTGCCAGTCCTTGCCGATCCCGGTCGACACGTCCAGCGGGACCGACAGCTCGTACGCGCCGCTCATCTCCCGGCGCACCAGCTCCTCCAGGGTGGCCTGCTCCCCCGGCGCCACCTCGAACACCAACTCGTCGTGGACCTGCAGCAGCATCCGCGAGCGCAGTCCGGCGGCCCGGATCGCCTCGTCCACCCGCAGCATCGCGACCTTGATGATGTCGGCCGCCGAGCCCTGGATCGGGGCGTTCAGCGCCATCCGCTCGGCCATCTCCCGCCGCATCCGGTTGTCGCTGGTGAGGTCCGGTAGGTATCGGCGGCGGCCGAGCATGGTCTCGGTGTAGCCGTCACGCCGGGCTACCTGCACCACCTGCTGCAGGTAGTCGCGGACCCGCCCGAACCGCTCGAAGTACTCGTCCATCAACTCGCGGGCCTCGGCGGTCGGGATCTGCAGCTGCTGGGACAGGCCGTAGGCGGACAGACCGTACGCGAGCCCGAAGTTCATCGCCTTGATCTTGCGACGCTGGTCCGGGGTGACCTCCTCCGGCTTCACGCCGAACACCGAGGCGGCGGTGACCGCGTGGAAGTCGGCGCCCGAGCGGAACGCCTCCACCAGGGTCTGGTCGCCGGACAGGTGCGCCATGATCCGCATCTCGATCTGGCTGTAGTCGGCGGTGAGCAGCGCCTCGTAGCCATCGCCGACGACGAACGCGCGCCGGATCCGGCGCCCCTCCTCGGTGCGGATCGGCACGTTCTGCAGGTTTGGATCGGTGGAGGAGAGCCGGCCGGTCGCCGCGACGGTCTGGAAGAACGTGGTGTGGATCCGGCCGTCCGCGCTGATCGACTTGAGCAGCCCGTCAACTGTGGACTTCAGCCGGGCGACGTCGCGGTGGCGCAGTAGGTGCTCCAGCAGCGGGTGGCCGGTCTGCGCGTACAGCCCCTGCAGCGCGTCCGCGTCGGTGGTGTAGCCGGTCTTGATCCGCTTGGTCTTCGGCAGGCCCAACTCGACGAACAGGATCTCCTGGAGCTGCTTCGGCGAGCCCAGGTTGAACGGCCGGCCGACCACGTCGTGCGCGGCCTGCTCGGCGGCCTTCACCTCGGCCGCGAAGTGGGCCTCCAGCTCGGAGAGGTATTCGGTGTCGGCGGCGATCCCGGCCCGCTCCATGCCGGCGAGCACCCGCACCAGCGGCAGCTCGACCTCGTGCAGCAGCCGCTGGCCAGTCTCGCCGAGCTCGGTGGCGAGCGCGTCGGCCAGGTCGAGGGTGGCCCGGGCGCGCAGCATCAGCGCCTGCTCCTCCTCGCCGGTCGGGCCGAGCCCTGCCAGCGTCGGCTGCTCCCCCGCCTCGGCGCCGTCCACCCGCAGCTCCCGGTGCAGGTAGCGAAGCGCGAGATCGGCGAGGTCGTAGGCGCGCTGGTCGGGCCGGGCCAGGTAGGCCGAGAGCGCGGTGTCAGCGGCGAGCCCGGCCAGCTGCCAGCCGTGCGCCTCGAACGCGAGCAGCGCCGGCTTCGCGTCGTGGATGATCTTGGGACGGGCCTCATCCGCGAGCCAGGCCGCGACCGCCGCCTCGTCGGCCTGGTCGAGCGCGGCCGGGTCGAACCAGGCGGCCGGCCCGTCCGCCACCGCCACCGCGATCCCGGTGACCGTCCCGGTGCCCCGGCCGAAGCTGCCGGTCACCGCCACCCCGACCGGCCGGCCGGGGGTCGCGTGGCGGGCCAACCAGCCGGCCACCTCGCCGGTGCCGAGCAGCTCGCCGGCGAGCTCGAACCCGGACTCGGCGGTCAGCTCACTCGGCGAGAGCACCTTCAGGGCGCGCTCGCGCAGCTCACCGCGGAACTCGAGGGTGTCGAAGACCCGGTGGGCAGCCTCCCGGTCCCAGCCCTGCCAGCGGGTGTCCTCGACGGTCAGCGGCAGCTCCAGGTCGTCCACGAGCTTGTTGAGCTGGTGGTTGCGGAGCACGTCGGCGAGGTGGGCACGGAGGCTCTCGCCGGCCTTGCCCTTGATCTCGTCGACGTGCTCGACGATCCCGTCCAGCGAGCCGTACTGCGTGATCCACTTCGCGGCGGTCTTCGGCCCCACCCCGGGCACCCCGGACAGGTTGTCGCTCGGCTCCCCCACCAGCGCGGCGAGGTCCCGGTAGCGCTCCGGGCCGACCCCGT
Organism: Natronosporangium sp.; assembly: GCA_036564175.1. Taxonomy (GTDB): domain Bacteria; phylum Actinomycetota; class Actinomycetes; order Mycobacteriales; family Micromonosporaceae; genus Natronosporangium. The sequence goes on along the minus strand of DATCKZ010000078.1, from coordinate 8,656 downwards.
ACTTCGCGGTCACCGCCGCCGGGTCCATCCTCGCCAGCTCAGACACGCCGCGGATCGCGTACAGCACGGTGACCCCGTCGCCCACCAGCTGGAACGTGTCCCGGTCGCCGGTGGTGACCAGCACCTCCATGCCGGCGGCGCGGCCCTGCCGTGCCAACGTGGCGATCACGTCGTCGGCCTCGTAGCCCGGCTTCTCCACCACCGCGATCCGGAGCGCCGCGAGCACCTCCTTGATCAAGTCGATCTGGCCGGCGAAGTCGGCCGGACTCTCCGCCCGGCCGGCCTTGTAGTCGACGTACTGCTCGCTGCGGAACGACCGGCGGGAGACGTCGAAGGCGACCGCGATGTGGGTCGGCTGCTCGTCCCGCAGCGTGTTGATCAACATTGAGGTGAACCCGTAGACGCCCTCGGTGTGCTGCCCGGTCGTGGTGACCAGGTTTGCCTCCTTCAGGGCATAGAACGCCCGGTAGGCCAGCGAGTGCCCGTCGACCAGCAGCAGTCGCGGTGGGTTGGTTGCCGTCACACCACCGGACTCTAGTCTTGGGGTATGACGTAACAGCGCGCGGACCGATCGGCCATGATGTCGTAATACGGGCACGGAAGGTTACGACTCTACAACATCCGTGCTGCAGCCCAGGCAAACGCTGGTGTGCGGGCCACCCAGATCACTAGGTTTTGCGTGCAGCCACTGTTTGCCGGCGCTGCCCGCGCTCGCAACGCTGACCCAAAGGAGAAAGCATGTTTCGCCGCAAATACGTATGGCGGAGCGTCGCCGTGCTCGGCGTCGCCACCCTTGCGCTCACCGCATGCGCCGACGACGACGGCGGGGACGATGGCCAGGACTCCGGTGAGGAGACGTTCTCGGGCACGCTGACGATCGGCGCGATCCTGCCCGAGACCGGCAGCCTCGCTGCGTACGGCGAAGGCATGTTCGCCGCCGTGGATCTGGCGGTCCAGGACATCAACGAGGCCGGTGGGGTCTGGGGCAACGATGTCGAGGTGATCCACCGGGACGAGGGCGAGTCCGCCCAGGCCGACATCGTCCAGTCCGCCGCCGACTTCATGGTGGAGCAGGGCGCGCACGCGATCGTCGGTGCAGCGTCGTCGACCTCCTCGCTGAACATCATCGAGACCCTGAACAGCGCCCAGATCATCCAGGTGTCCCCGGCGAACACCGCGCCGGACTTCACCGACCACGAGTTCGGCGACTTCTACTTCCGGACCGCGCCGTCCGACATCCTGCAGGGCAGCGCGCTGGCCGAGGAGATCCTCGCCGACGGCCACGCCACCATCGGCATCCTCGCGATGCAGAACTCCTACGGTGAGGGCCTGGCCGACCACATCGAGCAGGTCTACACCAACGGCGGTGGCCAGGTGGTCGCCAAGGAGTTCTTCGACCCGGAGGCGACCGAGTTCGCGTCCGAGATCGGGACGGTCCGGGACGCGAACCCGGACGCGGTGGTGCTGATCTCCTACGAGCAGTCCCGGCAGATCATTCCGGCGATGGTCGGAGGCGGCATCGGCCCGCAGGACAAGCAGCTGTACCTGGTCGACGGTAACCGGCTCGACTACAGCGAGGACTTCGACCCGGGCCTGATGGCGGGCGCCAAGGCCTCGCAGCCGGGTGCCGAGGAGGAGCCGACCGAGTTCTTCGCGCGGATCGACGCGTTCCGGCCGGACCTGCCGGAGCGGGCCTACGTCCCGGAGTCCTACGACGCGACCGTCATCATCGCGCTCGCGGCGATCGCGGCGAACAGCGACGATCCAACCGCGATCCGGGACGAGATGGTCGGAATCACCAAGGACGGCGAGAAGTGCACCGACTTCGCCTCCTGCAAGCAGCTGCTCGAGCAGGGTTCCGACATCGACTATGACGGCATCACCGGTGTGATCTCGTGGACCGACGCTGGTGACCCGGGTGAGGCCACCATCGGTATCTACGAGTACGGCGAGGACAACACCTTCGAGCGGATCAAGTCGGTTCCGGCCACCATGGAGTAAGGCCACCGTGGCGTAACCGACACCAACGACCGCGCCGGCCCGCTCCCGATGCGCACCGCATCGAGGGCGGGCCGGTTCGTCGTACGGCAGACTGCGCCAGGCGATGGCGGGCGGCGCGGGCGGACCGTGCCGGCCGATGGCCGTAGTCCGCGCCGCTGGCGTGGTTGGCTCAGCGGGCGCGGGCGAGCGTCCCGAGGTAGAGCTCGACCACCTTCGGGTCGTTGATCAGCTCTTCGCCGCGCGCGGTGTGGGCGTTGCGGCCCTGGTCGAGCACGTAGCCCCGGTCGCAGATCTGCAGGCACCGGCGGGCGTTCTGCTCCACCATGATCACGGTGACCCCGGTGGCGTTGATCTGCTTGGTCTGGAAGAACACCTCGTCCTGCAGCATCGGCGACAACCCGGCCGACGGCTCGTCGAGCAGTAGCACGTGCGGCTCCATCATCAACGCCCGGGCCATCGCCACCATCTGCCGCTCACCGCCGGAGAGCGAGCCGGCCCGCTGCCGGCGCCGGCTGGCCAGGGTCGGGAACAGCTCGGCCACGAACTCGAACCGCTCCCGGAACCGCTTCGGACGCAGGAACGCGCCCATCTGCAGGTTCTCCTCGATGGTCAGCCGCGGGAAGACGTTGTTGGTCTGCGGGACGTATCCGAGCCCGCGCGCCACCAGCTCGTGCGTACCGGCGTTGGTGATGTCCTCGCCGGCGAGCGTGACCGTCCCCGACCGGATCCTGACCAGGCCGAAGATCGCCTTGACCAGGGTGGACTTGCCGGCACCGTTCGGCCCGATCACGCCGACCAGCTCCCCTTCGGCGGCGTACAGGTCGGTGCCGTTGAGGATGTTGACCCCCGGCAGGTAGCCGGCGACGACCTGGTCGGCGCGCAGCAATGCGCCCTCGGCCCCGGCCAGGTGGGCGCTGCGGTCGACCTCCGGGACGCCGGCGGTGTCGTCTTCCAGCGGCAGCTCGCCGACCAGCTCGTCGTCGCGGTCGGCCGCGACGGTGAACTCGCCCATCGACAGGTCCTTCGAGGTGTCCTTCGGGTCCCCGGTCATCCCGCCTCCTGGTCCAGCTTCGGCGGGGCCACGTCCTCGGCCGCGATCTCGTGCCCGGCGACCGTCTTGACCGCTCCGTCGTGGTGGGCCCCGAGGTACGCGTCGATCACCCGCTGGTCGGCCATCACCTGGTCCGGCGTGCCCTCGGCGATGACCCGGCCTTCGCCCATCACCACCACCCAATCGCTGATGTCGTGGACGGCGTCCATGTCATGCTCGACGAACAGCACCGTCAGCCCATCCTCCCGCAGCTGCTTCACGTGCGCGAGCAGCGACTGGGCGAGCGCCGGGTTGACCCCGGCCATCGGCTCGTCGAGCAGGATCAGCTGCGGGCGGGTCATCAGCGCCCGGGCCATCTCCAGCAGCTTCCGCTGGCCGCCGGAAAGGCTGCCGGCGTAGTCGTCCCGCTTGGACGCGAGCCGGAACTGCTCGAGCAGCGCCTCGGCCCGCGCGGTGATGTCGTCCTCCTGCTGCCGCCACGCGAACGGCAGCAGCGAGACGAAGAAGTTCTCCCCGGCCTGGTTGCCGGCACCGAGCCGCATGTTGTCCATGACGGTCAGCCGGGACAGCGCCTTGGTGAGCTGGAACGTGCGGACCATCCCGAGCCGGGCCACCTGGTGCGCCCGCAGGCCATGCATCGGCCGTCCGTTGAAGCTCCAGCTGCCCGAATCCGGCCGGTCGAACCCGGTGAGCAAGTTGAACAGGGTGGTCTTGCCGGCCCCGTTCGGGCCGATCAAGGCGGTGATCGCGCCTCGCTGGATCTCCAGGTGGTCGACCTGCACGGCGACCAACCCGCCGAACCGGCGGACCAGGTTGTCGACCACCAGGATCGGGTCCGGCTTGGGCGCGCCAGGTTGCGCCGGCACCCCGCGCAGCGCCTTCCGGGCCGCCTCGCGCCCGGGGACCTCCAGCTCGAAGGTCGGGTCCGGGGACGGCTCCGCGGCCAGGTCCGTGGCCTGCGGATCACTCATCTCATTACCGTACATGCAGCGAAATCTCCCGCTTGTCGCCGAGGATCCCCTGCGGCCAGAAGACCAGCATCGCGATGATGCCGAAGCCCAGCAGGACGAACACCAGCGGCCCCACCTCGAAGCTGCTCACCAGGTCTGGCGGGAGCAGCTCGACCCTGGTCATCTCCGACAACAGGGTGGTGAGGAAGTTGAACAGGAACCAGAAGATCACCGCGCCGAGCACCGGGCCGAACACCCGAGCCGCGCCGCCGAGGATCAGCACCGCGTAGAGGTAGAACGTGAACGTGGTGTGGTACTGGTCGGGCGCCACGTTGCCGAACCGCAACGCCTGGATGAAGCCGGCCAGGGCCCCGATCAGACCACCCAGCACCAGCGACTGGATCTTGTACCAGAAGACGTTCTTCCCGAGGCTGCGGACCGCGTCCTCGTCTTCCCGGATCCCCTTGAGCACCCGGCCCCACGGGCTCCGCATCGCCAGCCAGACCACCAGCAGGCAGATCGCGACCAGCACCCACCCGACCAGCATCACCCACAGGTGGCTGGCCTGGTAGAAGAACGGGCCGTACTCGAACCGGCCGCCCCGCTGCAGGCCGAGGTCGATCCCGATGCTGAGCAGCCAGTCGCCGACCTGCCAGCCGTAGTCCCGGAACGTGTTGGCGAACTCCCGTACCCCGTCCGAGCCACCGGTCCACTCCCGCAGCGACGAGGCCCGGACCGTCCGCCGGATGATCTCGGCGGCGGCGATCGTGGCGATCGCCAGGTAGTCGGCCCGGAGCCGCAGGGTCGGGATGCCGAGCAGCAGTGCCAGCGCGATCGCCAGGGTCAGCCCCACCACGATCGCCACCCAGAAGTTCAGGCCGAGCGAGGAGACGCCGATCGCCAGCCCGTACGCACCGGCCGCGGCGAACGCCGCCTGGCCGAAGTTGAGCAGGCCGGTGTACCCGAACTGGACGTTCAGCCCGATCGCGGCGAGCACGTAGACCACCGCCACCGGCCCGAGCGCCTGGGTCAACGCGTTGCTGAAGATGAGATACCAGTCCATCGCTCGCTCCCCCGGACCTCAGCCGACCCGTTCCGCTCGGCCGAGCAGTCCCTGCGGCCGGATCAGTAGTACGACGATGAGCAGGGCGAGTGCGGCCACATACTTGAACTCGCTGGGGATCCACAACGTCGAGACCTGCACCAGCAGCCCCACCAGCAGCGCACCCGCCACCGCGCCGAACACCGTCCCGAGCCCGCCGGCCACCACCGCGGCGAAGATGACCAGCAGCATCTGGAAGCCCATCTGGTAGCTCGCCGACTCGTGGATCGCCAGGTTCACCCCGGCGAGCGCGGCCAGCCCGGCGCCGGCGCCCCAGACCAACCGGATGATCCGATCGACGTTGATGCCGGACGCGGCGGCGAGCGACGGGTTGTCGGCCACCGCCCGGACCGCCTTGCCGAGCCGGGTCAGCAGCAGCGCCAGCGTCACCGCGAGCAGGGCCGCCACCGCGATCGCGTCGGTGATGAGGGTCTTCGGCTGGACGAACAGGGGGCCGATGTTGAGCGGTGCCTGGACCGCGTACTCGTCGTACTGCCGCCGGCCGCCGCCGAAGAAGTAGAGGAAGGCGTTGCGCAGGATCAGCGCCACACCGATCGAAATGATCATCATCACGATCAGGTTGGTGCCGCGCTTGCGTAGCTTGCCCCAGAAATAGCGGTCCTGCAGGTAGCCGAACAGGATCCCGATCCCGACCGCGATCAGCCCGGCCCAGAGCAGGTGCAGTTTGAGCCCGAACACGCCGATCACGTTGAACAGCAACGCCATCAGGGCGCCGAACGAGACCAGCTCGCCGTGCGAGAAGTTGACCAGACCCATCGTCCCGAAGATCAGCGACAGGCCGAGCGCGGCGAGCGCGATGATCAGGCCGAAATGGATCCCGCTGTAGATGGCGGTGACCTCCCGGTCGAGCCGTCCGGGTCCGGCGATTACCTCCGGGTCGACCTCGGTGGGCTCTTCCTCCTCCTCGTCCGGTGGCTGCTCCCCGGCCGGCGGTTCCTCACCGGCGGGTGGCTCCTCCTCCCCCTCGGCCGGTGGGGAGGCACCCGGCTCCTCGGTCGGGCTGGCCGGCGGCGCCGGCTGGCTCACCCCGGCGCCGAGCGGGAACAGCGCGTTGCCGACACTGCCCGGCCGGACGAACAGGTCCAGCGTCGGCCGGCCGTTGGAAACCACCAAACCGGACGGGAGGGTACTTTCGTCGAGCTGGACCCGGTAGTTGCCGGACCCCGGGACCGACACCGACCAGCTGCCGTCGGGTCCGGTTTCGACCGACTCGATCAGCGATCCGGACTCGTTGAAGACGCTGATCGTCACGCCCTCGACCGGCTCGCCGTCGTGGCTCAGCCGGCCCTGGATCCCCTCCTCCTGCGCCCAGGCGCTGGAGGCGCCTAGGCCCACCGCCGCGATCACGCCGCCCAGCACGACCGCCAGCATGATCACCGCTCGTCGCAACGAGGTGCTCCTCCACATCCGGATCGCCGCTTCCGTGCCAATATTTCAACCCAGGATCGGAGGATCATAACCGGTGTCACACGGCCACGGGGTACCCGCTGGTCAGGCCGGTTTCGAGCCGCCGTCCGCGGTCTCCTCGATAATCCGTTCGGCCACCTCCCGCATGCCGATCCGGTTATCCATCGCGGTCCGCTGGATCCACTTGAACGCCTGCGGCTCGGTCATCCCGAACCTGGTCATCAGCAGGCCCTTGGCCCGCTCGACTACCTTCCGGGTCTCCAGCCGCTCGGTGAGCCCGGCAACCTCCTTCGTCAGCGCCGAAACCTGGTCGAATCGGGACACTGCGATCTCGATCGCCGGCATCAGGTCGCTCTTCTGGAACGGCTTGACCAGGTACGCCATCGCGCCGACCGCCTTGGCCCGCTCGACCAGCTCCCGCTGGCTGAACGCGGTCAGGATCACCACCGGCGCGATCTGCGCCTCGGCGATCTTCTCGGCCGCCGCCAGCCCGTCCATGATCGGCATCTTGATGTCGAGAATCACCAGATCGGGACGAAGCTCCTCGGCCAGCCGGACCGCGGTCTCGCCGTCGCCGGCCTCACCGACGACCTCGTAGCCTTCCTCCGCCAGCATCTCGGCTAGGTCGAGGCGAATGAGTGCCTCGTCCTCAGCGATCAGCACCCGCCGGCGTACCGGCTCCGACTGTTGCGTGTCGTTCACGCCGACCCTCATTCCGCGCCGATGTTCGTCGTGGAACAGGGTACTGGGTAGGCTAGTCCCGGCCCTGGCCCCCGTACGCCAATTGGCAGAGCGGATGGTCTCAAAAACCATACAGTGTGGGTTCGAGTCCCACCGGGGGCACGCACACCGGCTCACCGGGCTCATATCCGCAGCTCGCAGGCGTCGCGCCCGGGACGGTGACGGCCCGCGGCAAGCCGCCACGGGCCGTCCAGTATCGCCGGTATGAGCAGGTCAGACGCCGTCGACCGGGTGGTACCCGGGGACGACGTGGCGGGCCGCGCCGGGGTTGGTGACGGTACCGACCGTGTCGAGCATGGTCCGCCCGAGCACCGCGTGCGCCTGCACCGCCGGATGGGTGGCGCCGTAGTTGCCCGGGTCGCCGAGGCCGTCGGCGAAGAAGGCGTAGGTCAGCACGGGTGTGCCGTCGGTGCCGAACATGATGCCGACCTCGTGCCGGGCGGCACCGGTCTCGTCCTCCTCGGCGCCGTACTTGGTGGCCACCCGGCTGCGCTCGGTCGAGGACATGTTGCGGCGGATCCCGTCGTGGTAGCCGTTGACCCACCGGGTTATCGAGAGCAGGAAGTCGCATGCGGACGGCGACAGCAGGGTCTTGGTGGCCAGCCGCCACAGCAGGTCGTGCATCTCCCGAGGGGTGGTTACGCCCAGGAAGAACCGGTTCGGGTTGGCCACCGGTTCGACCCGGGTGTGCTGGAACCCTTTCGCCGCCAGGATCTCGTTGATCTCCAGCGCCGGGCAGACCAGCCCGCACAGCCGTACCGCGGTGTTGTCCGAGACCAGCAGCATCGCGGTGAGGAAGTTGGCGACGGTGATCTGGTCGCCCCACACGCCGTGCAGGTGGTAGATGCCGCTGCCGCCCAGGATGATGTCGCCGGTCAGCTCGACCCGATCCGCCAGCGCGAGCTCGCCACGGTCCACCTTGTCCAGCACGGCGGTCGCCACCGCCAGCTTCTGCACGCTGTACCCGTGCACCACGTGGTCCGGGTCGTCCTCGACGATCGGTTGTGGCACGCCGGCCGGGTCGACGATCGCCACATGCGAATACCAGACTCCGCCGGCCCGCGCCTTCTGCTGCAGGTAGGTCCGGCGAATTGGGGCCGGGCTACCGGGCGGTACCGGCGCCGCGGCCGCCGGAGCCGGCGTCCCGATCAGTCCGGCTGCCAGTCCCGCGCCCACTGCCGCACCGAGCGCCACCCGCCTCTCCACGACTGTCACGTCTCTCCTCTCCGGAGCAGATAGCGGTCAATGGGTTCCAGCCACGCCCGAGGCGGGCTGGGTTCACCCTACAGACGCCAGCGCCGGGATCGTGGTTGCGCTGAACGCGGGTCCGGACCGAGCGATGCCGGCGGGCGCCATCGTCCTCGTCCACGGCGCGTACGCCGA